>JBLILH010000015.1:0-71943 GCA_047636495.1 Candidatus Endobugula sp.
ATAAATATAGAGTAAGCGTTTTAAGTACATGGTTGGGTAAGATGGCCAATAATAAAAACCGGTAGCCTAAGAGTGAATGTGAACACATGACCAATATAACGCCCACCGATTTAAAAGCCATCTTGCATTCTAAGCGAGCGAATATTTATTACCTAGAAAAATGCCGTGTCATGCAAAAAGACGGACGCGTACTCTACCTTACCGAAGCAAAGAACGAAAATCAGTATTGGAATATCCCTATAGCCAATACCACCTGCATCTTATTGGGTATAGGCACCTCCATCACCCAAGCGGCCATGCGTATGTTAGCTTCTGCGGGTGTACTGGTGGGTTTTTGTGGCGGTGGCGGCACGCCCTTATTAATGGCCACTGAAATCGAATGGCTCACCCCGCAAAGTGAATACCGCCCAACAGAATACCTCCAAGGCTGGATGAGGTTTTGGTTTGATGACGATAAACGCCTTGAGGTTGCCAAACAGTTTCAAGAAGCGCGTATAGCTTATATGCAAACTATCTGGGGAAAAAATCGAGACCTACAAAACAATGGCTTTACCGCAGGTGATGCCGTTCTACAACAACAATTAGCTGCCTACGCCACAAGAATTAATGATGCTCTAAGCGTGAGCCAGCTATTGCAGTCGGAAGCCCTACTCACCAAACAACTCTACAAAATGGCCGCACAGCGTACCCAGTACGGAGACTTTACCCGTGAGCGCGATAACCCCACCTCCCAAGTAGATACCGCCAATGCCTTTCTCAATCATGGCAACTACTTAGCCTACGGCCTAGCCGCTACCACCCTATGGGTATTAGGAATTCCTCACGGCTTTGCAGTCATGCACGGAAAAACCCGACGCGGCGCACTCGTGTTTGACGTAGCCGACTTAATCAAAGACACCCTCGTACTGCCGTGGGCATTTATCTGTGCCAAAGAAGGCGCGACTGAACAAGAATTTAGACAGCAATGTTTGCAAGCATTTACCGACAGCAAAGCCCTGGATTTTATGTTTAATCAAGTAAAAGCGGCGGCCTTGTATTATTCCAATGCCTTAATCGTTTCAAATGAGGTGGCAGACTCATGATGGTCACCTTCGTCTCCCAATGCGAGAAAAAAGCCCTCAGCCGCACCCGAAAAGTTCTCGATGCCTTTGCTGATCGAATCGGCAGCAACACCTGGCAAACGGTTATTACTCAAGAAGGTCTACTCGCCGTAAAAAAAACTCTACGTAAAACCGCCAGTAAAAATACCGCCGTGAGTTGTCATTGGTTGCGGTCGCGTAGTAGAAGTGACTTGGTGTGGGTGGTGGGGCAGCGGGATAAGTTTAATAGTGAGGGGCTTGTGCCTGTAAATGTGACAGAAAAAGAGGTGTTTATGGATATAGAAAAAATTAAGCCAGAAAAAGGGGTTGTGTACGCAAATACACATTTACAGCGATTAGATTACCATTTATTTGCTGTGGGTTTTGTTGCGCAACACCTGTATAGATATTTTTATCCAGATAAAACCAATCAAGCCAATGCCGCATTTATTGCGGGGTGTTTTCACGATATAGGCAAGCTAGACCCTGCGTTTCAACAGTGGGTGGTTAACCCTAAAAACCAAAACTATCAGGCAGACGATGGCCAACACATAGATCAAGCGAAGTTTAGTTTTGAAAAACACCCTCGACATAACGAAATATCAGCACTCATTTATCAGGTGTTAGACGACAAAGTATTAAAAGGGATTAGTCCAAGTAATAAGAAGGCTATAAAGCACGCAATTTATTGGCATCATGCCAAACCGTTTCGACCGAAGGCAAAAGACGACTTTGATACTTATGGAAAAATTTTTAATAAGTTGAAGGGAAAAAGCGACCAAGAAAAAGCTATGTCGTTAATATCTGAAAGATCAATCGTACTGTTAAATTTAGTATGTGAGTTAGATAAAGGCTATCGTGATGATGCGGATAGTTTTCTGAGTAAGTCATACATCACAGAGTTTGATGAAGAAGCGGTAACGAACTATGAAAGCACACCATTACCGGTGTATAAAGAATATGCCCCCTATGAAAAAATCAATGAATATAAAGATAAAGTGGTGGCTAATGCTACCAATAACGAAATAAGAGCGTGTCTTATTACAGCAGACCGCTGGGTTTCTTCCTTGTCAGCAAGTGAGTTAGCGCATCATATTACACATAAAAAGCTAGAGGAGTTTTTAACTGAGCAGCTAGATAGCTATGTTTTGGTTGAAAGCAACCTAACGGCACATATTCAAGAGTGTATTAGTAGTTTTCCCAATAGCGAAAGAAGCCAGCAGCAGTCAGTCGTTGCTCAAAAAATTGCTGAAGATATCGATCGTATAAAAGTGTTAGCGGGTGCGGCTGGCTGTGGTAAAACAAAAATAGCTTTAGAGTGGGCAGGGATAAGAGAGGCGCAGCAAATTATTTGGGTTTGCCCTCGTGTACAAATATGCCAAGGAATGTTTGCGGAGCTTAAAGCATCTGATGACCCGTACTTAAAAGAAGCAACAGTAGAAATATTTACAGGGGAGTTTAAATGTACCAACAGTTTTGATAATTCCACGCCAGAACAGCAGCAGCTAACAGGCGATATTGTCATTACAACTATTGACCAGCTGTTGAGCAGTGTTATTAGTCATGCCAAGGCAGATCGCTTGCTCAATTATTTAAACGCGCATGTGATATTCGATGAATATCATGAATACATCAATATGCCTGCGTTTAATTTATTATTCGCTGAGTTGGTCGTTTCTAGAAGGGAGTTGAATAAGGGCTGCAACATTTTATTAGTATCGGCAACACCACATTATTTCTATCTGGATAATATGCTAGACCTTAATCTGGATCATGATGTGGTTGAAATGCCATCATTTAATAACAAAAAATATCAATTGGATTTTATTCAATACGATGAAACACAAGAGGATGAAACTAATCCACTCTACCAACAACAGACGCTCACGACCTTTTCAATCAGTAATACCGCAACCACCGCTCAAAAAAGTTTTATTGCCAATGTAGATCAAGAAAACGCCATATTACTCCATTCAAAATATAAAAAGACTGATAAAAAATATCTTTTTGACTGTGTATTTAATGCGTTTAAACGAGAAGGCAATAGAGAATATGATGTGCTAAGAAGTGGCCCCATAGTACAGGCATCACTCAATATTAGTTGTGATTATATGGTGTCCGAAATCACTACAGCGGAAAACTGCTTACAGCGTATGGGGCGTTTAGATAGATTTGGCTTAAGTGACGATATTAACCGCTATACCATTGCCATCCCCCATACATTAGCCGCAGGAAAAAGCACCGGTGCGGTTGCTCGTTTTCTATCTTCAACCAATGAATTAGCGGCTACTAAAGCATGGTACGAGTTTTTATTGGATAAAACAGATAACGGCAGCAAGATACAAACAATTGCAGAGGTATATCAATACTATAAAGCGTTTTATAGCACCCCGTCGGCACTCGCTAGAATAGAACAAGACATGTTAGCGGCAATGAAAAAAAGCGCGGGAACAGTTGCCGCTAAAGTTAGCGAGCCACAAACAATGGTGACAAGGAAGAAAAGAGTTAATCAGCGCGCCAAAATAAGTTCAAATTCCTTGCGAGGCGATAGCCGTTTTGTGCAAATGGCCGTGTGTAATCTTGATGATAGGCGCAACCCTTTATTTGTAGAAGCTTACGCTTATATAGTCCCCGTATCTGAAAATGATGATGTTGATAATCTAACGGCATCTTGTGATGTTGTTCAAGGATATGGAGATAGTAATAATAATTTATTGATATACATGATGAAAAAACATCACAACATAATGGGTGAGCCTAAAGCCTATAAAGATTTTATTTTACTGAACGATGCAAAAGACCCCGAATTTCCCGTTTATCTGAGTTATACCCCAAACGACTTGTTGCCCGTGGGCGGTGAGACGGCAAGGCATAGCTCGGCTATTTACTATGGCGTGTGCGAAAAACAGGCTATAGGTGCAATATCCACTAAAAACTTCACTCAGCAATCTACTCAACAAACAAGGGACTAAACTTATGAACAAAGTAACAGGCATTAAAAGCGTCGATTTTAAAATTACTGCACTAGGGCATGGTGTGGTTAACTGGAATGGCCCAACATCGCTAATGGGCGATTCTGGCACAACTGTTGAGAATCATTCTTTACCAAAATTACGCGGTTACACCAATTTATCGGGTAAGATTAAAGAAGAAACAGGCTATAAATATCGAAAGGAAGCCACAGATATAGACTTTAAAAAAACACCTCTCTATATAAGCCAAAACTGCATTCGCCATCATTTATTTAGAAGTCAAGCCTTCGATGTACATTACGCCAATAAAAGTAAGGTGGAAGACTTAACCAGTATGCTGGCATCAGTAACAGGCTTAATTCGTGGTTATGTAGTACCGTCTAGTCAAAATAAACGCACCAGCCCATTCTTGCTTGAGGATTTCGTTGACCAATTAGGTAATGGTAATTTTGAACAGTTTGGTCAGGCTGGAGCAACGGACGAGAATGGAAAAAGGGATAGTAACTCTTTTTATTCTAAAACAACGTTCGGTGATACCCAGTACCTTGCCTATGGTTCTATCAGTATTGAGCAGATACAATTTATCTCGCTAGATAAGAAATTTGATAGAGAATCTATGAGTATTAAGGTTGGTCAAGGGGAAGAGGTCGCTCTGGCTGTTCAGCACTACATTCAATCGTTAAACCCTGATCTTAATCCTGTTACCACATTTCATGAAAATTATGTCCGTAGTGGGACTATATTTGAACAGGGTGAAGTAGGGATTCTATTAAATCAAGATGCTATACAAGCCTTGGTTGAATATACGATCGAACTGATTGGTGAATTGTCTATTCGTCAGGCTAAATCCTATATGTATGTTGACTCGGTTTTGGTCGATTATAACGATAGCAACAAAATGATGAGAATTAAGCGTGATGAGAATAGTGTGTCGGTAGAACCGGAAGGCGAATATGCCGTCTACTTTCATCAAAAATAAGGTGGTATTACCATGAAAATTGAAATCAAATACGAATCGAGTTGGCGCAACTCATTTCTTGATGGTTCAAATAATGAGCCCTTGCCAAAAGATGGTAGAAAATTTGTTGCCTCCATGACCAATTTGAGAAAAAGTGAAAATTACATTTCAAGGGGCATTACACTCGATACGGTAATGGGAGTATTGAACCGTTTGCTTGGTGATCAGCGTAAGCTTTATCAATCAAGAGGCAGTGAAGGTTACTACTTTAAAAATATAGAAGACTCTGTAAGTTTCGAAGATAAGCCTAGCTATATCAATCAGGAAATGACTTACATCAGAAACATATCGGGAAGCGAAGATCAAAATTCATATACAGGGATGATTCAAGTTGATGACCCAATATTCTGTTCGGATTATTCTGATCAGTTCTGGGGCGTGTTAATGTTAGGTGTAGATGAATTGTGTGACTTCATTGTCGATGCTACAAAAATCACAAAGACCATCACTCATAACCCGTTAGTGATTATTAATCAGCTTGAAAGTTTATTTGGCCTCAAACCTATTCAAAATGAAAATAGAGTAGCTGAGGCATTTACTTTATTGAAAGGTAAATTTGAAAACTTTAATGGCCTTAATCCTAAGGAAGAAGTGAAGCCCATTAGCCTCTATTGCTCGGCTTTATATTTACAGCTTGATAGATTGACTATGCATTACGATGTTTCTTCTGCAAAGACCAAAGCAGGTGGTTTAAGTGGTATATCAAACAATGGATTTACAAAAAAAGATTTCATGGCTCGTTACACCTCTGGCGAAAAAAAGAAAATATGGGGCAACCCATATATTCGCAAAGAGAGAATAAAAGGGTTAGGGGAGGTCACTTCTTTGATGCAAAAAGCAGGGGGTGCACTGAGCATTAACATCGACGTTAATACTGAAGTAGCTAAAGACATTAACGAAAAGTTTAATAACGCAGGGGTTTCTAGTTTTTACCTGGGTAAAAAAGGGCTGGCTTATGTATCCGACATTAGAATTTAAGGAGAATTCATGATGGAATTTTATATAGACATTACATTAACTCCCGATGCCGAAATACCTGTTAATCGTTTACTGAATTCAGTATATACGAAGCTACATAAATCATTAGTTGATCTGAAAACTGATAGTATTGGAGTAAGCTTCCCTTCTTGTCATGTATTGTTAGGCAATCGTTTACGTATACATGGTTCAAATAATTCATTAGCGGAATTACAAAAGCTAAACTGGGTTGGAGGGGTGAGTGGCTATTGTCAGATCAGTGATATATTAGCTGTACCCCAAGACTGTCAGTTTAGAACGATAAAGCGCATCCAGTCCACCATGAGTCAATCAAAGCTCAAGCGTTTAATTAAGCGCGGTTCGATTACTGACGAAGAGATCAAAGCTTATAAAGCCAAAATGTTTTCTAAGGGTTTAGATAACCCTTATGTAGAGCTGGAAAGTACATCAAACGGACATAAGCACCGCCGCTATATCGCGTTTGGTGTGTTGCTAGAGAAACCGGTAATCGGCGCTTTTGATCAGTTTGGTCTCTCTAAAACCGCCACTATTCCTTGGTTTTAACCTTTATTGTTAACACTCTTTAAAAACGTAGAAAAATCAGATAGTTACAGCAGAGTAAAAGATGGTGGGTTTTTTTGCCATTTTAACGCTAACTCTTTGTTGTAACTATTTTTTTGTGCCTTATACTTCAGTTCACTGCCGCACAGGCAGCTTAGAAATATTATTATACATGTGTGCATGTTGACATATTGTTCACTGCCGCACAGGCAGCTTAGAAATGATTAACATTAACTAATAACCAAACACCAGGTTCACTGCCGCACAGGCAGCTTAGAAATATTCTGGCTTTTGGGTTCTTAAAGTCATTAAGTTCACTGCCGCACAGGCAGCTTAGAAAAATAACAGGTTCTTGATACCAGTTGGGGCGTTGTTCACTGCCGCACAGGCAGCTTAGAAAGCTTAATGCTAACAAAGACCATGCAAGCGGGTGTTCACTGCCGCACAGGCAGCTTAGAAAGCAAGCGGGGCACTCCCGGGTAACGGCTTCATGTTCACTGCCGCACAGGCAGCTTAGAAAAGAGGAATAGGCACTACCGCCCAGTCTAATGAGTTCACTGCCGCACAGGCAGCTTAGAAAATACCGCGAGCGGCCACACCCGCAAATACATTGTTCACTGCCGCACAGGCAGCTTAGAAAAGTCGTTGCTTTGCCATTATTTCGCCAATATCGTTCACTGCCGCACAGGCAGCTTAGAAAGTACATTAACATAATTAAAACAGCAGCCAGCTGTTCACTGCCGCACAGGCAGCTTAGAAACGAACTATCAAAACCTGAGACTCTACCATCGGGTTCACTGCCGCACAGGCAGCTTAGAAATAGCTGATGGCATGGAAAGCATGATTGAGTTAGTTCACTGCCGCACAGGCAGCTTAGAAAAGTTGCCCCGCTTACCAAGGCAACACCTGCAGGTTCACTGCCGCACAGGCAGCTTAGAAATTGAAAGCGTAAAATATTGCAGCTCCTAGCGAGTTCACTGCCGCACAGGCAGCTTAGAAATGTTTTAGATGCTTCATACCCATTGATTTAGCGTTCACTGCCGCACAGGCAGCTTAGAAAGAATACCCTCATCGTCTGTTTTATAATTGTCTGTTCACTGCCGCACAGGCAGCTTAGAAATTGCTCATGTAACTGATAGAAAAAACCAAACTGTTCACTGCCGCACAGGCAGCTTAGAAATTACGGGGCAAACATGACAATATCAGCGCAATGTTCACTGCCGCACAGGCAGCTTAGAAATGTAAGTCTTCTTCGGCTTAAACGGCTTAACCGTTCACTGCCGCACAGGCAGCTTAGAAAATGTCCCACCGATATAAAAGCATCTTCAACTCGTTCACTGCCGCACAGGCAGCTTAGAAAGTTGACTACCCTGTTGAGCAAGAGCTTTTTAAGTTCACTGCCGCACAGGCAGCTTAGAAATTTATACTTACCCCATTCTTCTACTGTCCCACGTTCACTGCCGCACAGGCAGCTTAGAAACAAAGAACATCTTTTGAGTCTGGATTATACGAGTTCACTGCCGCACAGGCAGCTTAGAAAATTTATTGTTACTGCTTTGGGTGTCGATCTGTGTTCACTGCCGCACAGGCAGCTTAGAAAGTGACCAGCCTGTATCAAAGCAGCTGACAGACGTTCACTGCCGCACAGGCAGCTTAGAAAATTATTCGATATGCAGTATCACCTGACCAAAAGTTCACTGCCGCACAGGCAGCTTAGAAATAAAGCATATCCAGCTCCTACGTTCATTCCATGTTCACTGCCGCACAGGCAGCTTAGAAAATTGCTATATCCGATCCAGCCGCCCATATTCCGTTCACTGCCGCACAGGCAGCTTAGCAATGAGCATAAAAGCGCCCATCCCCCCGCAACATAATGCCGGCTATCGTCATATTACATCACGCATAAAGTGAAACAGAACCTTTGATTTTCGGCGGTTGTAGACCATTCAATACTCTGCTTATAGAATAAACAAAAGGACTCTTCAAATTGACGAGGTTTGTTTTAGCTTTCACACCATTTATGCTGCGGTTCCTACGATGGGTGTTTGGCCTTGATGTAGCCGTTTTCCACGAGACTGAAACGTGTATGACCGCTATCAGTCATTGCTCTTAATATTCGCTGGTCACTTCTAGCATGTAGACCAAATTCACACTACTACAAGCTATTTCATGTTATTATTCGTCGTTTAAAAGTGGTGGATTTTATCTGTTTTAAACAGATGTTTATCTCTAATCCGCAAAAGTCAGTATAAACAAGTATAAAAAGAGCAGGCAGCACTTCTATGGGTGATTTAGCACACGACGTTTCTCCGGTCAGTATTGAAGACGAATTAAAAAAATCCTACATCGAATACGCTATGAGCGTGATTGTCGGGCGGGCATTACCCGATGTTCGAGATGGTCTTAAACCCGTGCATCGTCGCGTACTTTTTGCTATGAGCGAGCTCAATAACGATTGGAATAAATCGTACAAAAAGTCTGCCCGCGTGGTGGGTGACGTTATTGGTAAGTATCACCCGCACGGTGATTCGGCGGTTTACGATACGATCGTCCGTATGGCGCAAGATTTCTCTCTGCGTTACCCCTTAGTTGACGGCCAAGGTAATTTTGGTTCGGTTGACGGCGATAGTGCTGCGGCCATGCGTTACACCGAAATCCGAATGAAGAAGCTAGCACATGAGCTATTAGCCGATTTAGAAAAAGAAACGGTCGACTTTGTTCCCAATTATGACGGTACCGAGCAAATCCCTTCCGTGCTTCCTACCCGCGTACCTAACCTGCTGATTAATGGTTCATCGGGTATTGCGGTGGGCATGGCAACCAATATTCCGCCACATAACTTAAAAGAAGTGGTGCGGGGTTGTTTGGCCTTTATCGACAATAATGAGATCACCATTGACGAGTTGATGGAAATCATCCCCGGGCCAGACTTTCCTACGGGAGCGACCATTAACGGTCGTGCCGGTATTGTGCAAGCGTACCGTACGGGTCGTGGTCGTATTTATGTGCGAGCAAAGGCACATGTAGAACGCAACGATAAGACCAATAGAGAAACCATTATTATTACCGAGATTCCTTATCAGCTGAATAAAACAAGGTTGATTGAGCGAATCGCAGAATTGGTTAAAGAGAAAAAAATAGAAGGTATTTCTGAGCTGCGTGATGAGTCGACCCGAGACATTCGCGTAGTGATTGAGCTAAAACGTGGCGAGATTGGTGAAGTGGTACTGAACAATCTGTATGCGCAGACTCAAATGGAAGGTGTGTTCGGTATTAATGTGGTGGCGTTAGTCGACGGCCAGCCAAAAACGCTGAACCTTAAACAACTGTTAGAATATTTTGTGCGTCACCGCCGTGAAGTGGTGACGCGACGGACCATTTATTTATTACGTAAAGCCCGTGAACGGGGTCACATACTGGAAGGCTTGGCGGTAGCGATTGCGAATATTGATGAGGTGATCACGCTGATTAAAAGTTCACCGACGCCTGCTGAAGCAAGGGTAGGTTTGCTGAGTCGTGGTTGGGAATCGGCTTCGGTCGCTCAGTTCTTAGAACGAGCGGGTGCGGATGCTTGTCGGCCAGAAGGTTTAGGCCCAGAGTTTGGTTTGCGCGATGACAAGTACTATTTGTCTCCCGCCCAGGCACAGGCTATTTTAGAGCTGCGCTTACACCGTTTAACAGGTATGGAGCACGATAAATTATTGGAAGAATACCAAGAGAAAGTTGCGCGTATTGCTGAATTTTTAGACATTCTTGGTAGTTCTACCCGCTTAATGGAAGTGATTCGTGCAGAGCTAGAAGAGATCGAAAAAAATTATGGTGACGCGCGTCGAACCGATATTCAAGCGTCTAAACGTGATTTGACGATCGAGGATCTCATTACCGAAGAAGATCGTGTAGTGACGATTTCCCATGGCGGTTATGCGAAAACACAAGCGCTTTCGGATTATCAAGCACAGCGTCGCGGTGGTACGGGTAAAGCGGCTACGTCGGTGAAAGACGAAGACTTTGTTGAGCATTTATTAATTGCGAGTACGCACGATACTATTTTATGCTTCACCAGTGTGGGTAAAGTGTATTGGTTAAAAGTGTTCCAAATTCCACTGGCGGGTCGTCAGGCTCGTGGGCGTCCTATAATCAACTTGCTGCCGCTCGATGAGAGTGAGCGTATTACCTCTATATTGCCGGTACGTGAGTACGATGAAGATCACTTTATCTTTATGGCAACGGCTAACGGTACAGTGAAGAAGACGCCGTTAACACAATTTGCACGCCCACGGACAAGTGGCTTGCGCGCAATTGACCTGGAAGATGACAATCACTTGGTCGGTACGGCAGTGACCGATGGTAACAGTGATGTCATGCTATTTTCATCGGAAGGTAAGGCGGTACGCTTTAACGAGAACGATGTGCGCTCGATGGGTAGAACGTCTCGCGGTGTCCGTGGTATTCGCCTAGGTGAAGGCGCTGAAGGAAAGTTCGAAGTCATCTCGATGGTGCTGCCTGCCGACAATGGCAAGGTGCTTACCGTGAGTGAAAATGGCTATGGCAAACAGACCAAAGTGGATGAATACGCCACTAAAGGTCGTGCGGGTAAAGGGATGATCGCCATGCAAACCAGTGAGCGTAACGGTAAAATGGTCGGTGCAGTACAGGTATTTGATGGCGATGAAATCATGTTGATTTCTGACCAAGGCACGCTAGTGCGAACCCGTGTGGACGAAGTGTCTGTGTCGGGTCGTAATACCCAGGGTGTGCGCGTGATTAAGGTGAAATCAGGCGAACACTTAATGGGTGTAGAGCGTATTGAGTTTGTTCCAGTAACCGATGTTGAAGGTGAGCATGACGTTGACGGTGAAGTTGACGGTGAAGACGGCGCCGCACAGGAAGTGAAACCGGCAACCGAGTCGGGTATTGATAACGAGAAAGGGTCATCGGCTGAAGACGACTCGGCACCTGACACAGAGTAAGCGGCAACTAAACGGGAAGAGCGTGGGGTAGGCGATGTGGGTGATGTGGGTGATGTGGGTGATGTGGGTGACGAGAGTGACGAGAGTAATATGAACGACGATAGACGAACACTAGATGAGCTTCGGGTATTGATTGATGACACCGATCAACAGATTGCTGACTTAATCAGCCAGCGTGCCCGATATGCTCAAGAAGTGGGCGACACCAAAAAAGCCAATGGCGAAACAGACATTGTGTATTACCGCCCTGAGCGCGAAGCACAAGTGTTGCGTTCGGTAATGGCGCGTAATAAAGCCAATGGTGGGCCACTCGACGACGAAGAAATCGCGCGACTATTTCGTGAAATCATGTCGGCCTGTCTCGCATTAGAACAACCATTAAAAGTGGCTTTTTTAGGGCCCCGAGGTACTTTTACACAAGAGGCCGTGATGAAGCACTTTGGTCATTCCGCGGTGCCAGTCCCCATGAGTGCGATTGATGAAGTGTTTCGTGAAGTAGAAGCCGGTGCCGCACATTACGGTGTAGTGCCGGTAGAAAACTCGACGGAAGGAGTGGTGACACATACCCTCGATAACTTTATTAACTCTGGATTACAAATTTGTGGTGAAGTCGTATTGCGTATTCATCAGAACTTATTAGTTTCTGATGTCACTAAAACGGATGGTATTACGCGTATCTATTCACACTCGCAGAGCTTAGCGCAATGTCGTAAATGGCTGGATGTGAATTATCCTAACGCCGAGCGTATAGCGGTTAGCAGTAATGCCGAAGCAGCGAAACGCATTAAAGGCGAGTGGAATTCTGCAGCGATCGCCAGTGCGACAGCCGCCGAGATTTACGATTTAATTGTGTTAAACGAAAAAATTGAAGACATGCCCGACAACTCCACCCGCTTTTTAATTATTGGTTCACAAAAAGTGCCGCCAAGTGGCGTCGACAAAACCTCGATTGTGGTGTCGATGCGAAATGAATCGGGTGCGCTGCATCGTTTGCTAGAACCTTTCAATAGCGCGTCTATTGACTTAACGCGAGTAGAAACGCGTCCCTCTCGTTCCGGTGCGTGGACCTACGTATTTTTTATCGATTTTAACGGCCATCAGTTGAGTAATAATGTGAAAGCGGCCTTAAAAACCGTAGGTGATCAAGCCGCAGACCTCAAAATATTAGGCTCGTACCCTATCGGTGTGTTGTAACACTATGTCTGCTCCTATTAGTATGGGTAAATGTGTTGTGATTGGCTTAGGTCTTATTGGCGGTAGCTTGGCAGCTGCATTGCGTAAAGCCGGTGTGTGCGATGAGGTGATAGGCGTGGTACGCCGACAAGAAACGGCCGATATAGCGCTTAAAGAGCACATTGTTGATCGTGCGGTGCTGTCGTTATCGGCGGTAGGCGGTGAGCTAGGCGAGGGCGACATCATTTTTATTGCGGTGCCTACGCTATCGGTTATTGATACCTTTAAAGATATTCATCGGTGTGTGTCGCCTACGGTCACTATTACCGATGGCGCAAGCGTGAAAGGCAGTGTGGTTGATTCGGTTAAGTCCGTATTTGGTCATATCCCGCCGCAGTTTGTGCCGGGCCATCCCATCGCTGGTTCAGAGAAAAGCGGCATCTCCGCTGCTAATCCCGACCTGTATGTTAATCATCGTGTCATTCTCACCCCATTAGAGGAAACAGGCGACAGCCATTTGGCGCGGGTGACCGCCATGTGGCATGCGGTTCATGCCGAAGTGCTGAGTATGTCGGTGCAAGAACATGACACGGTATTAGCCGCCACTAGCCACTTGCCACACGTTATTGCTTATTCTTTAGTGGACACCCTGGCGAATGATGCCGAGAATGAAAATATCTTTCGCTATGCCGCAGGTGGATTTCGTGATTTTACCCGAATTGCCAGCAGCGATCCGCGTATGTGGCACGATATTATGCAAGCCAATCGCGATGAGGTCGTGCAGGCAATCGATCTGTTCCAACAGAATCTGAATCAATTGCGGCAAGCAATAGAATCAGGCGATAGCGAGTATTTACTCACCACCTTTACCCGTGCCAAGCAGGCGCGAGATCAATTTGTTTCACCTTAAGGTGAAGGTAACAGAGGTGAAAGTGACAGAAGTGAAGGTGGCAGCGCAGAGGGCGGTGCAAACGCTTAGCGGCGTATTCCAGGCATCAAAAAAGTGGTTGCCCCGAAGTACTAAAGCAAGCTCTGAATTAGTCGGTATAGATTAAATAGGCGCTCACTGCTGTCCCGTTAACTTTACGGGAATTGACTATAAGCCATACTGACGATGGTCAAGCAGTACCGGATACCGGATCAAGCCCGGCATGACGGACCGGCATGACGAATATGATAAGCAATAGACATGTAAATCAAAACAAGACCTCGTAATTCTGGAAAGCGTTTTTTGCTTATCCGGAATCCAGTGATTTCAGGCGCTGGCCGGATACCAGATCAAGCCCGGCATGACGACATTAAGTTAACGGGACAGCAATGATAGGCGCTATTTAATCATCTTCTTTTTATATAATCCTAAATGCCTCAGTAAATTCAGCTGCGGTATTTAGGATTATTACCCTAAGGTTAGTTTTTTATGTCTACAGAGAGCACTACAACATTACGTTATATCGTTAGCCCAGGCGGAAGCTTGTCAGGTTCATTTCGTGTACCGGGTGACAAATCTATGTCTCATCGTTCTATTATGTTGGGTTCAGTGGCCGAAGGTGTTACCGAGGTAACCGGGTTTCTAGAAGGTCAGGATGCGTTAGCGACGTTGCAAGCTTTTCGTGATATGGGGGTGAAGATTGATGGCCCTGATAACGGCAAAGTGACTATTCACGGCGTAGGTTTACAGGGATTAACCGCACCCACAAAACCCCTAAACGTAGGTAACGCCGGTACGGCAATGCGCTTGCTAATGGGTTTTTTAGCAGGACAAAATTTTGAATTCACGTTGACGGGTGACGCGTCGTTAACGTCTCGACCGATGAACCGGGTCGCTAACCCGTTACGTGAAATGGGCATAGTGGTTGAAACGGCCGCTGAAGGTCGGCCGCCTGTGACCGTTAAAGCGAACGGTAAGGTCAAGGCGATTCACTATGTCATGCCAATGGCCAGCGCGCAGGTCAAGTCATGCGTCCTGTTGGCAGGTTTGTACGCTGACGGTGAAACGTCTACTGTCGAGCCCGCGCCCACGCGAGATCATACCGAGCGTATGTTGCGTGGTTTTGGCTACGATGTAAAAACCGCAGGTAATAAAGCGAGTTTAGTCGGCGGTGGTCAATTAACCGCGACTAATATCGATGTGCCCGCCGATATTTCGTCGGCGGCTTTCTTTATGGTGGCAGCGTCTATCGCTGAGGGTTCAGACATTACTCTGCAGCATGTGGGCGTTAACCCAACACGCGATGGTATTATTTCTATTCTTCGCTTAATGGGTGCAGACATTACCCTGAGTAATAAAAGAGAAGTCGGTGGTGAGCCGGTAGCGGATATCCGTGTACGTTACGCGTTGCTAAAAGGTATTCAGATTCCCGAAGAGTATGTACCACTCGCGATTGATGAATTCCCGGTGCTATTTGTGGCGGCTGCCTGTGCCAACGGTATCACCACATTAACCGGTGCAGAAGAGCTTCGGGTAAAAGAATGTGACCGTATTCAAGTGATGGCTGATGGCTTGCAGACATTAGGTGTAAAGGCCACGCCGACACCCGATGGCATGATTATAGAAGGCGGTAAAATGAGCGGTGGACAAGTTGAGACCCACGATGACCATCGTATTGCGATGTCATTTGCGGTGGCAGCGCTAAGAGCCAGCGATAATGTCGTGGTGAATAATTGTGGGCACGTGGGCACATCATTTCCAGGCTTCCCTGCTTTAGCCAAACAAGTAGGAATAAGCATAGAAGAACAAGTTGTTTAATATCTGCTAAATAATTCTCTATAATGCCCAGCATATTGAAATCGTCGACATTAGGGATGATGCCGGACTGAGCGCTAGCGATATTTTTTATTATGACGATGTCACTATTTCACCCTTTAACGTTTCTACACTTTTTGGATTACACATGAGCAAAGACTACTCGTTAACCCACCTCAAGCAATTAGAAGCTGAAAGTATTCACATTATTCGTGAAGTGGCAGCCGAATTTGATAACCCTGTTATGTTATATTCTGTAGGAAAAGATTCTGCGGTTATGTTGCATCTTGCGATGAAAGCTTTTGCGCCGGGCAAACCACCATTTCCTTTAATGCACATAGATACTACGTGGAAATTTAAAGAGATGATTACATTCCGCGATACCCACGTTAAAAATTTAGGGTTGGAACTGATCGTTCATTCTAACCAAGAAGGCATTGACCAAGGCGTAGGGCCGTTTAGCCACGGTAGTGCAAAGCACACCGATATTATGAAGACTCAGGCGCTCAAACAGGCATTAGATAAACACGGTTTTGATGCCGCCTTTGGTGGTGCAAGGCGTGACGAAGAAAAGTCGCGAGCCAAAGAACGCGTGTATTCTTTTCGTGATAAAAAGCATCGTTGGGATCCTAAAAACCAGCGTCCTGAATTATGGAATATTTATAATAGCCGTGTTGACAAGGGCGAAAGCATCCGTGTGTTCCCCTTGTCTAACTGGACAGAACTAGATATTTGGCAGTACATTTACTTAGAAAGCATTCCATTAGTGCCTTTATATTTTGCAGCAAAGCGCCCTGTGGTTGAGCGCGACGGCACGTTAATTATGATTGACGACGAGCGTATGCCGATAGAGAAAGGCGAAGTAATACAGCATAAAATGGTGCGTTTTAGAACCCTAGGATGTTACCCATTAACCGGCGGTGTCGAGTCGGAAGCGACAACCTTGCCCGAAATTATTCAAGAAATGTTACTTACTACCACCTCTGAGCGACAAGGTCGTGTGATCGATCACGATAGTTCGGGTTCGATGGAAAAGAAAAAGCAAGAAGGGTATTTTTAGTTAACAGTTCACTGTTGTCCCGTTAACTTAATATCGTCATGCTGGGCCGTCATGCCGGACCGTGGATGCCGGGCCGTGATGCCGGACCGTAATGCAGGACCGTGATGCAGGACCGTGATGCCGGGCCGTAATGCCGGACCGTCATGCCGGACCGTCATGCCGGACTCGATCCGGTATCCGGTATCCGGTACCCAATCAGAGTCTGAAACCACTGGATTCCGAATAAGCAAAAAACGCTTTCCGGAATGACGCGGTCTTGTTTTGATTTGCATGTCTCTTGCTTATCATGTTCGTCATGCCGGACCGTGATGCTGGGCCGTGATGCAGGACAGTAATGCTGGGCCGTGATGCTGGGCCGTGATGCAGGACCGTCATGCAGGACAGTAATGCTGGGCCGTGATGCAGGGCCGTCATGCAGGACAGTAATGCTGGGCCGTGATGCTGGGCCGTCATGCCGGACTCGATCCGGTATCCGGTATCCGGTATTGTTTGGCCGTCGTCGGTATGGCTTATCGCTAATTCCCATGAGGTTAACGGGACAGCAGGCGAGTGAACAGTTATTAGGTGATTGTAAATTTTTTAAAACAAGGATCTGTTATGAAATTTGAAACACTGGATGTATGGATGTATGGAAGCGTAGTGCAAAGTTAGCAGGTGAAGTTTATCAATATTTTGCTTGTTGTAATCATTATGGATTTAAAGACCAAATTACTCGGTCCTGTTTGTCGGATTCAAGCAATGTAGCAGAAGGGTGGGAGCGTTCTAGTAGTAAAGATAGGGCGCGATTTTTGGAAATAGCCAAAGGATCATTGGCCGAAATTATTTCACAGGCTTATAAAGGCCAAAAAATTGGATATATTGATATTCTGCAATCAAAAAAATGGTTGGCAGAATCTCAAGAAGTTGCAGCTATGTTGGCTGCTCTAAAACAAAAGATTTTGCTGTGAGCCGAAAACTGTAGGCTGCCAGCTTAAACATAAAGAAAATGAAGTTAGTCATTACTACCTCTCTTGAGGCCTGTGGCTAGCAACTTGGAGTGTAAAAACATGTCGCATCAGTCAGAATTAATCGCAGAAGATATTGGCGCATACCTTGCGCAACATGAACAAAAAGAATTATTACGTTTTATTACCTGTGGTAGCGTCGACGATGGTAAAAGTACCTTAATTGGTCGATTGCTGCATGATTCTAAAATGATCTACGAGGATCAGTTAGCGGCCATCAAGTCAGATTCGACCAAGCATGGGACTACTGGCGAGAAAATCGATTTGGCCTTACTGGTTGACGGCTTACAGGCAGAGCGTGAGCAAGGTATTACGATTGACGTAGCCTATCGTTATTTTTCTACATCAAAACGTAAGTTTATTATTGCCGACACCCCAGGGCACGAGCAATATACACGCAATATGGCAACCGGTGCATCGACGTGTGACCTTGCTGTGATCTTGATTGACGCTCGTTATGGTGTTCAAACCCAGACGCGTCGCCACAGTTACATTGCCTCGTTGCTGGGCATTAAGCATATTGTTGTCGCGGTCAATAAAATGGATTTAATGGATTTTAGTGAAGCGCGTTTTGAAGAAATTCAATGTGAATACCTTACCTTTGCCAAAACATTAGGCTTAGACAACGACATTTATTTTGTGCCTATGTCTGCACTTGACGGTGACAATGTTGTTAATAGAAGTGAGCGTTCGGCGTGGTACGAAGGCCAGACGCTAATGGAAATACTAGAACATATTGATATCGTTAGTGACAAAGAGATGTCCGCTTTCCGGTTTCCGGTTCAATATGTTAATCGCCCGAATTTAGATTTTCGTGGTTTTTGTGGCACTGTCGCTTCTGGAGAAATAAAAGTAGGCGACGCAGTGCGTGCTTTGCCTTCAGGAAAAACCAGTACAGTCGCCAGCATTGTAACCTATGATGGTGACCTACCACTGGCGTTTGTGGGTCAGGCCGTCACCTTAACCATGGATGATGAAATCGACATCAGCCGTGGTGATATGATTGTGGGTGTGAATGATACCGTTGCCCAAACGAATCACTTACGGGCGCATATTGTATGGATGTCGGAAGCAGCACTGACTGAAAAATCAGAATATTTTTTCAAGTTTGCGACCAAGTTAACAGTCGGCAATATTGAAAAATTTATTCATCAAATAGATGTGAATACACAAGAGCATCATGACAACAGTACGTTGGAATTAAATGCGATCGGCCTAGCGGATATTACGCTGAATCAAGCAGTAGTGATTGATCCTTATCAAAATAATCGGGCGACGGGCGGCTTCATTATTATTGACCGCTTAACGAATATTACCGTCGGCGCAGGGATGGTTGAGCATGCGCTGGATTCTGTCGCGGTCGAGAATGATCATTCGGCATTCTCACAAGATCTATCGGCGTTGATCAAACAACACTATGCGGATAAAAGTGATGACGAAATTGCCGCTTTAGTGAACAAGCTAACGCAGTATTTGTAAGTAAAAGCGGGTAAGTATTTAAGCATTCACTTACAGACAGTTAACGGCTTCTCTAGTAATTTTGTCAAAGTAGTTTGTATAGGGGCTTGTTTAACTAGTCTGGTTACACAAACTGCATAGCACGGACGCTATTAGCTGCTTTATTGTTATCATTACTGTTGCAGTGGTATTGAACATCATTTAGCGTTCAATTATTTTTAATACACGGAGGTTTTATTATGCTTTTATCACAACTACGCACCTATTCTTTTCCCCGTATCTTGCTTACTTTATGTCTGTTGGCCCCTGTGGTTGGTTTTTCCACATCGAGTATCGCAACACCCGCAACACCCGTAACACCGGCGCCGGTTAACCTGGCTGCGGCAACCCAGGTGACCGAGCAGACTATCAATATCAACACCGGAAGCGCCGCAACAATATCCGCCAGCTTAAAAGGTATAGGCCTTAAAAAAGCGCAGGCAATCATCGAATGGCGAGAAGCCAATGGTGCGTTCACATCGGTAGAGCAGTTGACAGAAGTGAAAGGCATTGGCGAAAAAACACTGATGGCTAACAGAGATAAAATCACGCTGTAAGTCGCATGTTGGCTTGTCGCCTATAGCCCGCAACTGCTATTATTCGTTCCGATTTCTTATCGGAGCGAATATGTCTACCTCTAGTTCTACCCCTACCCCTACCCCTACTGATTCCCCTATCGTTGTAGCAATGGATTTTAATAATTCAGCATCCTGCTTACAGCTAGCCGCACAATTAAATCCTAAGTACTGCCGTCTTAAAGTAGGAAAGGAACTGTTTACTGCGGCAGGCCCGCAGCTAGTGGGTCAACTTATGGAGCAGGGCTTCGAAGTATTTCTGGATTTAAAATATCACGACATTCCCAATACCGTCGCTAAATCAGTAAAAGCCGCCGCAGAACTTGGCGTATGGATGGTTAATGTACATGCCTCGGGTGGTCGTAGAATGTTAGAGGCCGCACGCGAAGCGATTGATTCCTCAATGCATAAACCGCTATTAATTGCCGTTACCGTACTCACCAGCATGACCAAGGAAGATTTGTTGAGTATCGGTATGGCGGTCGAGCCTGTAGAGCAAGTCATGCGCTTAGCGGCCCTGGCGCATTCATCAGGTCTTGATGGTGTTGTGTGTTCTGCGATGGAAGCGAAACAACTTAAAGCGGTGCTGAGTAAAGACTTTTGCTTAGTGACCCCGGGGATCCGACCGGCGGGAGTATCTGCTGACGACCAGCGCCGCATAGTCACGCCGCAAGATGCGCTTGCTAACGGCAGTGATTATCTGGTGATAGGTCGGCCAATTACGCAAGCTGAAAACCCCGCACTGATGTGTGAGGTGATCTACCAATCATTATTTGACAGTAATATGGAGATAATGTGATGAATAGGACGATAACCGAGCACGCGATTCCAGTGATTACCATCGATGGGCCGAGTGGTTCGGGCAAAGGGACTATTTGTCAGTTGGTTGCACAAAAATTAGGCTTTCACTTACTGGATAGTGGTGCGTTGTATCGTTTGACGGCTGTCGCAGGGATGAACAAAAACATTGATTTACATGATGCAGTGGCAACAGCGGATGTTGCACGTCATCTTAACGTGATGTTTCAGCCAACCGATAATGGTGTTATCGCGATATTAGACGGCGAAGATGTGACCGCCGATATTCGTCAAGAGTCTGCTGGTATGGGAGCGTCTATTGTGGCGGCACATATCCCAGTGCGAGATGCGCTGTTAGACAGGCAACGAGGTTTTCAGAAAGCACCTGGCTTAGTCGCTGATGGTCGCGATATGGGGACAACGATATTCCCGCAAGCGATGGTAAAAGTGTTCTTAACTGCAAGCTCAGAAGAGCGTGCAGAAAGGCGCTATAAGCAGTTGATTGGTCGCGGAGAATCTGCTAATCTCCGCGACCTGTTGGACGACATCAAAGCACGTGACACGCGTGATACTGAGCGTTCGGCATCACCATTAAAGCCGGCAGATGATGCGGAGCTTATAGATAGCACTGCAATGTCTATCGATGATGTCTTAGAAACGATATTGTTATTGGTGAAAAAACGTATGAGTTAAGTTGTATCCTTTTGTTTTTATTGAAATATTCCCTCAACAGGGGTTTCAGATATAACATCAACTATCTTATACAAAACGTCAGGCGTTAATAACTCATCATTCGTCAGGGAGAGTTGTTGCGTTTATTTATTCATTGGTCCGTGCGCCTGAACCGCTCGGCAAGCAGATCTTTATAGTACGCACTACCATTTCATTTATGCGTAATGTCGGCTATTTAAGGATATGTACTATTTATTTATAGGTTTCCCCCCCATGAGCGAAAATTTCGCAGATCTCTTTGAAGAAAGTTTAAAAACCGTCGATATGGTGCCTGGCTCTATCGTTGTTGGCGTTGTTATTGATATTGACCGCGACTGGGTTACCGTTCACGCGGGTCTTAAGTCTGAAGGCGTTATCCCCGCTGAAGAATTCGCTGATGAAAACGGTGAAGTGACTCTAGCGATCGGCGACGAAGTTCACGTAGCACTAGAATCTGTCGAAGATGGTTTTGGTGAAACAAAACTTTCTCGTGAAAAAGCCAAACGTGCTGAAGCGTGGAAAGTACTAGAATCTGCTCATGCAGCAGAGGAAGTAATAACTGGTGTGATTAACGGTAAGGTTAAAGGTGGTTTCACCGTTGACGTTGCGGGCATTCGCGCGTTCTTGCCGGGTTCATTGGTTGATGTGCGTCCAGTACGCGATACCTTGCACCTAGAAGGTAAAGAACTAGAATTTAAAGTGATCAAATTAGATCAGAAACGTAACAACGTGGTTGTTTCACGTCGTGCCGTTATGGAAACGGCAAACTCTGCAGAGCGTGAAGAGTTGCTAGCAACACTAGAAGAAGGTGCTAAAGCGAAAGGTATCGTTAAAAACCTGACTGATTACGGCGCATTCGTTGATCTTGGTGGTGTTGATGGTCTTCTACATATTACTGATATGGCGTGGAAGCGTATTAAACATCCGAGCGAAATTGTTAATGTAGGCGACGAAATTGACGTACGCGTACTGAAATTTGATCGTGAACGTAATCGTGTATCTCTAGGCCTTAAGCAATTAGGTGAAGATCCATGGGTAGAAATCACTAACCGTTACCCTGTCGGCGCGAGAGCGAAAGCAGTAGTGACTAACCTGACCGATTACGGCTGTTTTGCTGAGATTGAAGAAGGTGTTGAAGGTCTAGTGCATGTATCTGAAATGGATTGGACAAACAAAAATATTCACCCATCTAAAGTGGTTGATTTAGGTGATGAAGTTGAAGTAATGGTGCTTGAAATTGACGAAGGTCGTCGTCGTATTTCTCTCGGTATCAAGCAATGTCAAGAAAACCCATGGGATGCATTCGGTTCACGCTTCCAGAAAGGTGACAAAATCTCAGGCAAGATCAAATCAATCACTGATTTCGGTATCTTCCTAGGTCTTGACGGCGGTATTGATGGTTTAGTTCACTTGTCTGATATCTCTTGGACTGATAGCGGCGAAGACGCTGTTCGCGGTTACAAGAAAGGCGATGATCTAGAAACGGTTATTTTAGCGGTAGATCCAGAACGCGAACGTATTTCTTTAGGTATCAAGCAGTTAGAAGAAGATAGCTTTTCTTCTTACGCTGAATCAAACACTAAAGGCGCTATCGTCAAAGGTGTTGTTAAAGAAGTAGACGCTAAAGGTGCCATTATTACCTTGGCTGACGACGTAGAAGGTTACTTGAAAGTATCTGAACTTAGCCGTGAAAAAGTAGAAGATGCTTCTACGGTACTAACGGTAGCTGAGGAAGTTGAAGTGGTCATTACTAATATAGATAGTAAAAACCGTTCAATCTCTTTGTCTATTAAAGCAAAAGATGCTGCTGAAGAAAAAGCGGCTGTTAAGCAGCATAGTGCAAAAACAGCTGAAGTGGCTGCTCCAGCAACGTTAGGCGACTTAATTAAAGCGCAAATGAAAGGTCAAGATAAGTAGTTATACTTGTGTTGATTGTTTTAAAAAGGCTGCATTTATGCAGCCTTTTTTTATGCCTGACGAATGGGGTCACTATTAATCATTGCATGTTTTGGTAAAGTGTTGATATTATTGGATATAATGAATGTAAAATAACAATGACTACATAGAGTAGGGCGTCGTATGACTAAATCTGAACTAATTGAAAGAATGACTGATCACCAAGAGCAGTTGTCGGTCAAAGACGTGGAGTTGGCGGTCAAAAGTATCTTAGAGCATATGTCCCAAGTATTGGCTTCAGGGGAGCGAATAGAAGTACGTGGCTTTGGCAGTTTTTCATTGCATTATAGAGAGCCGAGAGTCGGGCGTAACCCTAAAACAGGCGAAATGGTCCAGCTGATCGGTAAGTATGTGCCACACTTTAAGCCAGGCAAAGAAATGCGTGACCGTGTCAATGAGAGTATTCATAAATAAAAGTCACCTCTTGTCTAAGCGACATCTTTTATTGTGCCATTGCCTGGAATGCGTAACGCTCTTGTGAATGGCCATAACGACCTAACTCGATCCTAGGTAAGCCGCAGCGGTGATAGAGTACGGTCAATACCTTGAATGGCTAAGAGTTGCCCACAGCGGTTTGCGTCTGTGAATCTATCATTGCTCAGCTAAAGTGTCATCGCAGTTGAGTTTTTGTACCTTTATTTGTTAATGAAAATAATGAGTGGTGTTGGCTTCATTGGTTTGATTTAACATGGATAACCCCTGCATTGTTCTGTAACATGAAACGCTATAATTGAATATTAACCTATTGAAAAATAAGCGAAATTACAAACATAAGAAAATGGATGTTAAGGCTTGACAGTACCAAGTGGGATCTATATTATGCGCCCTACTTGAGCTGTTCAGCTTAATTCTTAATTCCGCCTTAGCTCAGTTGGTAGAGCACATGACTGTTAATCATTAGGTCGCTGGTTCGAGCCCAGCAGGCGGAGCCAATTTTCACAACTTGCTTGTGTTCTTTTGACCCCACTATTATTGTTTTAAGAAATCGTATCGTGAACGAATACATGCACTTAGATGTTCAGCGTGTGCTCGTGCTGGTGGAGCAAGAAAAATACCATCTTGTCACCCCTTTCTGCTGGCATCCATACAAAATGTTGAGTCATAAGGGACGAGGAAACAATGCTTTGTCCAATTTAGGCGCAGTAGTCTGCTTTCTCACCAACGCGTTCAAGGCGCGCATGTTGCGACTCGTAAGGTTTTGAACAACAAAGGTGAGGAAGCAAAATACAAATATCATTGGATAAAGTATTGTTTCCTCGTCCCTAACATCAATAGTCGGATACGCTAATGCCATGAACACCCTCTATTCTCCAAGCGCTATTCAAGACCTAATCCTTAGTGATGATAATACTGGACTGTCGGTAGTGTGGCTCTATGGCTCACAAGCCACAGGTACAGCAACAAGCACTAGCGATATCGACATTGCAGTGGCTTTTGCCCAGCCGTTACCCGATACCTTAGAGAATTATTTGCGACCAGAGCGCTTAGCTATGCAATGGCGCTCGACATTACAGCTTCAAGATAATCAATTATCCATCGTCGATATCAATCGAGCCCCCGTTCCGTTAGCCTATAACATCATCACTCAAGGGCGAGTGATATACTGCCGGTCAGATCTGCGTTTGCGCACAGAAGAGCAGCGTATATGGTCACTATGGGAACACTACAAATATGAACATGAACACAACCGACAAGCCCTATGAGGCTTACGTGTATGCCATACGCGAACAGCTTGAGTATCAGCAGCAAATATTGGAGCAGGTTCACCACCAACAACAAAGTAAACCATTAACCGCGATAGAACGCAGCGCCACCGAGCGCAGCCTGCAAGTGTTGGTGGAAGTGGCCATCGGTTGCTCAAAACACTATCTAAAGAGTATCCAAAGCGCATTACCCTCTGAGGCGAGTGCGGTGATACAGGGTGTGTATGCCACAGGCCTTGAGCTGTCCACAAAAGAATCAGCAATGATCGGCGCCGTAGGAATGCGCAATGCCATTATTCATGACTACCTAAATCTTGACTGGAATAAAGTGGCCATAGTCGTGCAAGACAAAAAATACCATTCAGTCATACGCTATTGTGAGCAACTCCTGAAGCAATTAATGGAGCAGGGCGGCAGCACAAACCCTGCGAAGATAGAATGATAATCGTCCAATGAGTATGATCTGCTCATGGTTTAAGGTATTGAAAGAAATAAGGAAAATGATTAAGGGATGGCTTATGGTTTAGGTTCTTGGGGAGCCGTTATACCATTAAAGATCGCCTCAGTTAAATTGGATGATGATACCTTAACCTGTTTGGGCCAAATGGTTGAAGTAATGGATAGGCCTCATGTATGGTTAATGGCAGAAGCCATTATGCAATATGTTACCCGTGAAGAGTGGGTCATTTATAAGGTAGAAACAAATACATAAAAAAGTGCGTTAACCCATTGAGCGCAAGCGTGCTATCTCCTATTTCTTTACATTTCGGTGTGAGACTTGCTGATAAAGGCAAAAAGCTTGCCTGGCTTGTCGGCTGATGGGCCTGATATGGGGCGGCGGTATTTCTGCAAGCTATTGTAAAAGTGCTCTTTGACCGCAAGCGCAGAGAGGCGCTATAATAAACAGTTGATTGGAACAGGGGGCTAAGAAGCCTACTGGGTAATGTAAAGGTGCGCGATAAGCGTGACACAGAGTGTTCAGCATATCGTTAGGCTCGCAGATAATGCAGGGTTAATTGGTAGAAGAGCAACAGCTATTGAAAATGTGTTAAAAGAGATTTTTTTGGTGAAAAATTGCACAACTTAAGTGGTATTTCGTTGTTTGCATGACAGTGCTTACATAACAAATTTTCCCATAATAAAGTCAGCTGTTTACGAAAAAAATAAGGCGGGAATAACTCGTCATTCGTCAGGGGGAATCACGTTAGCTTTTTATTCATTGGTCCGCGCCTGAACCGATCGGTAAGTAGGTCTTTATAGTGTGACTACAGCATGTAATGTCGGCTGTTAAAGGAAAGTGATATTTATTGGACACGCGCGCTAGTGAAAGCTATGCACTTTAGTGTAAGAATTAGCTGCTAAATGGCTTTACGAATAATAACAGCTTCATGCTGCATAAAAATAACAGCGCGGGAACTATAAGCTTGTTAATTCCCTTTCTTTGGTCTGCCGTTAGCCCTATTTGATGGCCGCCGTATCGATTACTATTATTTGCTGGTTGTTTTAAAGATGTCTGATATTGGTGAGATAATTAAAATCGCAAAGTCGGCTGGGAACGCCGTTATGGAAATTTATAATAGTGAAGACTATTGGCTGAAATCCTGCGCTGGCTTGTTTGTTCTAGTTATGATGGCGCATGTTTGTTGGATTAAACAGAATGATTGGGATGCTATTTCTGGGCTTAAGTCAAAGGTATCTTATGATCGCACCTAACTGGTTGTTACTTCAGGTTAAGCCTAGGCAAGAATTACGAGCTTTAGAAAACCTAGAGCGTCAAAATGGCGAATGCTATTGCCCGCGGATACAGGTAGAAAAACTCAGTCGAGGAAAACGTATTAAAGTTAAAGAACCCTTGTTTCCTGGCTACTTATTTATTAACGCACAGCCAGAACAAAATGGCCTAACCTATACCAGTATTCGCTCTAGCCGAGGCGTAAGTAAGATTGTGGGGTTTGGTGTAGAGCCCATAAAAATACCTGAAGACCTCATAAAGGAAATAAAACTGCTTGAGCAATTGGATTTATCCGATGTTAATGCAGAGGGCTTGCCTCAAGCAGGCGATCAGGTCGAAATTTTAGATGGCGCATTTAAAGGGTTACAGGCTGTATATAGCCACACCGATGGTCAGCAAAGATCCATTGTGTTGATAAGTTTGTTACATCAACAAACACCCGCATCATTAGCCAATTCCCAAATTGTAAAACGCGCTTAAAGCTGTTCAACGGCAATTTTTGTGTTAATATTACGAGCGTTCAACAGTTGAACGATTAATTGCAAATACCATAAGTGACCGGGTAGGGCGGTAGCGTGTCAACTATCTTTTGCCAGCTTGAATTATGATCAAAGAAACCCACCTAAAAATACTCAAACACATAGAATCCAATCCGCATATTTCTCAGCGAAAATTAGCCGAAGAATTAGGCGTGAGTGTCGGTAAGGTAAATTATTGTGTGAAAGCATTAATCGGCAAAGGGCTAGTGAAGGCCGGTAACTTTAAACGTAGTTCAGATAAGATGGGTTACCTGTACTTGCTAACCCCTCAAGGTATTGAGGAAAAGGCCAAGTTAACGGCAAGCTTTTTAAAGCGTAAAATTGCCGAGCATGAACAAATCACTAAAGAGATAGAGCAGCTTAAGCGTGATAGTGGTGAGCGTTGATAATGCTATTCAGACCTTTTGGTGTGTTGAAGAGGCAGCGCAGAAAAGCATTCAACTTTTCAGTTGGCATTCATACTTTTTAGGCCTGTTAGCATAACAAGCTTCCAGGCACATTATGAGTAATTCCCCGTAATGCCAAAGTTCCGTCACAAGTCAAAATTGCATCCCTTTATTTGTGCCATTTTGCTGCTGGTTCCCATTTTCACATCTTGTTTCAGGCTGGGTGGCACTTTGATGCTAGTGGCCTCTTTGTTTGTCTGGCTTTTCTGGGCTCGAAAACAAACCTATGAAATTAACCAATGTCAGCTCATATCGGAAAGATATCGTTGATTCTGATGTAATAAGAGTTGTAGAGACACAGGTATAGTAACATTCAAATACTAGTAGCTATTAAAAATGAAAAAATTGCTGAACATGTTTTATGTGTCTTAAAAAAGTTTTAAAAAGATGGTGTTGAAATCAGACTATCTGAAAATGAAAAAGAGTTTGAATACAGTGAAATACCTGTTTTTAAAGGTGAATATGTAGAGTAAAACTGGAAGGATCTACTTATGAATTGCCAAAGTGACCCTTATTATTACAGTAGTGACAAATATAAAGAGAATCGAGGGGTGTATTTAATGGGAAAGTGTAAATAATGAACTACCTCGTTGATCTAAATATAATTTTTGACTATTACAATCACCATCGAAAAGAAAGATTTTCAGAATCTGTAGATGTGTTTGACACGTTACACTCTAGAGGAGATGTCAGTTATATATCCTCTTCATCATTAGTTACCTTGGAGTTCACTAAAGGCCAAGAGTTGAAAAGAGAATATGGAGAATCTCGTAAGATAATTATTCGGGAATTTATTGAGGACGTTTTAAGTAAATTCAAATTAGCTAAAACACCGTCTTACCTAGAAATTGATTACGATGATATTGAAGGTTCTCAAATAATGGCATCTGCATATGCGGTCAATGCGAAGGTTATTACACGAAATAATGAGATGCTTGAAAAATACCCTGATACTGCGATCTCGGCTCATGACTATCTGAGATTGCCTGCTAACAAGAGTATAGATTTTGCCAACTTAAAAAAGCAATATTTCGATTTACAACCTCAAATAGAAAAGCAAATGGATGAGGTGTTAAGTACCACTTCTTTCATTATGGGTGCAAAAGTAAAGGAGCTTGAAGAAAATCTTCAAGAATTTACGAAAGCTAAGCATGCAATCACCTGCTCTAACGGAACAGATGCCCTGCTGTTAGCCATGATGGCAATGGATATACAGCCTGGCGATGAGGTTATTACGACTCCATTCACGTTTATATCTACTGCTGAAACTATTGCCTTGATGAAGGCTAAGCCCGTATTTGTCGATATTGAAACCGATACTTACAATATTGATGCTACAAAAATTGAAGCTGCAATAACCGATAAAACGAAAGCTATAATGCCGGTAAGCCTGTACGGACAGCCTGCTGATATGGGCGAAATTCAGACGATAGCAGATAGATTTAATTTGAAAGTTATCATAGATGGCGCACAAAGTTTTGGTTCAACCTATGAGGGGAAAACGGATAGTAACTTGGGCGATATCTCAACAACCAGTTTTTTTCCGGCCAAACCATTAGGTTGTTATGGTGACGGTGGTGCGGTTTTCACTAATAATGATGAATATGCTCAAAAAATAAGGATGATGAGAGTGCATGGCCAGAATAAACAGTATCACCATCAGTATATTGGCATGGGTGGGCGTCTGGATACACTGCAGGCTGCAGTGTTGTTAGCCAAACTGCCCCACTTCTCTAAAGAAGCTCAAGATCGCCAAGCAGTTGCTGAGAAATATAATGCGGGACTAAAAGATTATTTAGTAATACCGCAAGTTAAATCGGAACGAACCAGTGTGTGGGCACAATACACCTTAAGATTACAAAACCGCGATCAAGTACAGATGAGTCTAAAAGAAAAAGGAATCCCAACAGCCGTTTATTACCCAGTGCCTCTTCACCTGCAAAAGTGTTTTGAATATCTAGGTGCAAAAGCAGGCGAGTTCCCAAGATCAGAGAAGGCAGCCAAAGAAGTGATGAGTTTGCCGATGAACCCATTTTTATCAGATAAAGAAATAAGCTATATCATTAAAGCTGTAAAAAGTATTGTTTCATAATCCAGTATTTAAAGCCAAAGTCTGAATTCAGTCGTAACGTTCTAACCTGAATGACAGGTGCTACCATTGCGCAGCGATTCAGATAGCTTTTGACCCAATTTTAACGAATAAAGATTGATAGCCTAGAGGGTTTAAATTTTTTTGCGCATTATATGCAATTACTACCAGTACTTAGTTTCAATGCAATCCTGAAACACTCAGACACTCAGACACTCAGACACTCAAACACTCAAACACATAGGGGCTAATCCGCGAACTTCACAGTGAAAGCTAGCTGGAGAATTATTCGTGATAGTTGTGGTATCTTTATCAGTTGTTAAAGCGCATAAAGGCAATTAAACTGTTCAATAATAAAATAGCATATATACTTGCTGGCATTGGAAAGTGTCTTTAAAAGAATTAGTAATAGGTAGAGTTTTTTCAGCAGGGTATAGTCGAGTACAAAACTCTAATTAATAGAGAATTTATCGAAGTTTACTATAACTATTCATTAGAAGTTTGTGAAAGTCGAGATTAAAAAGAGATTTATCAAAAACCCAGAAAAAGGAAATGCTCACTTTTCTGACATATCATCTTCCTATGAAAACTCATAAGTTTCTATTAAAACCTGATGAATAATCATTGGCCAAAGTTTTCAAGAAATTATTGAAAACCTAGATAGTCAGGATGTTTTTTGAAAATAAAGAAATGATAATGTTATTGTCAATAATTATTAATATTAGGTGGAACGCTAATGTTTCAGGATCAAATAAATGATTCTTGAAATAGTGAAATTATAAGTAAGGAAGTAAATGATAGATAAAATATGTGTAATTGGTTTGGGCTACGTTGGCCTTCCTCTTGCGGTTGAATTTGGTAAAATCAGACATGTAGTCGGCTTTGATATTAATAAATCTCGAGTTGATGAGCTAAAATCGGGTCACGATGCGACTTTGGAGGTTACTAATAATGAACTTGCAGAGACTAAAAATCTGACTTTCTCGTATGATGTAGCTGACTTGAATGAATGCAGTATTTATATTGTTACAGTGCCAACGCCAATTGACGAAAATAATGCACCAGATCTTACGCCACTTCAAAAAGCCTCAGAGATGTTGGGAACGGTGATTTCTGAAGGCGATATCATCATTTATGAATCAACCGTTTACCCTGGTGCAACAGAAGAAGTGTGTATCCCTATTGTTGAGAAAGTATCAGGCCTTAAGTTTAATAAAAACTTTTTTGCAGGATATTCTCCTGAAAGAATTAATCCAGGTGATAAGGTAAATCGTCTTCCAAACATTATGAAGATAACTTCAGGCTCTACTCCAGAAATCGCTGAAAAAGTCGACCAGTTGTATAAAGAAATTATAACGGCTGGGACTTATAAAGCAATATCAATTAAAGTGGCAGAAGCGGCTAAGGTCATTGAAAATACCCAAAGAGATTTAAATATCGCGATCATAAATGAATTTGCAAAAATATTTAATCGTCTTGATATAGATACAGAAGAGGTATTAAAAGCGGCGGGTACAAAATGGAATTTCTTACCCTTTAAACCGGGATTGGTTGGCGGACATTGTATTAGTGTTGACCCATATTATTTGACACATAAAGCTAAAGAAGTCGGGTACCAGCCCGAGGTTATTTTAGCTGGTCGCCGAATCAATGATGGTATGGGACAATACACAGCAACGCAACTTGTAAAAGCCGTTTCGAAGCGCAAAATACATGTGGATGAGGCAAGGGTTTTAGTGTTGGGCTTTACCTTTAAAGGCGATTGCCCAGATGTTCGCAATACAAAAATTATTGACATGGTCAAAGAGTTACAAAGCTTTAATATGAATGTCGATGTTTATGATCATTGGGCAAATCTTCAAGCAGTCAAATATGAATATGGTGTTGAGCTCATAACAGAACTTATTAATGGAAGTTATGATGCAATTGTGTTGGCAGTTGATCATTCAGAATATAAGAATTGGGGTGAAGAGAAAATACGTAAGTTAGGTAAAGAAAATCATATTCTTTATGATGTGAAATATGTTTTACCTTATGGTCAATCCGATCTGCGTCTATAATTTAATTTTTTTGGTGAAATAAATAATGAAAAATTTTGCTCTCATTGGTGCCGGAGGCTACATAGCTCCTAGACATCTAAAGGCAATTAAAGAAACCCAGAATAACCTTGTGGTTGCAATGGATATCAATGATTCTGTTGGAATTATGGATAGTCATTTTCCGAATGCCGAATTTTTTACAGAATTTGAAGAGTTTGAAGGCTTTGTAGAAGACCAGAAAATAAAAGGACAAGCAATAGACTTTGTTGCAATTTGCTCGCCTAATTATTTACATTTATCACACATGAAATATGCCCTTAAAAATGGTATTGATGTAATTTGTGAAAAGCCACTCGTGTTGAATGTTGAAGATTTAGATACCTTAAAGCTGTATGAAGACAAATACGGCGCAAAGGTAAATTCTATTTTGCAATTACGCTTGCACCCATCAATTTTGGCATTAAAAGAAAAAGTAGCTAATGCTCCAAAAGGTAAAATTTTTGATGTGGATCTTACGTACCTAACCTCTCGAGGTAAGTGGTATATGAAATCGTGGAAAGGCTTTGATCATAAGTCCGGTGGTGTAGCCACAAACATCGGCGTGCATTTTTACGACATGCTTCATTTTATTTTTGGCGATATTAAAATTAATGAAGTTCATTACCGAGATAAGAAAACCTCTGCTGGCTACTTAGAGTACGAACATGCGCGGGTTCGTTGGTTTTTATCTATTGATGCCAATCATTTGCCAGAAAATGCAGTACATGGGGAAAAGTCTACCTTCCGAAGTATCAGCATTGAGGGTGAAGAGCTAGAGTTTTCCGGTGGCTTCACCGATCTTCATACTCAAAGTTATCAGCGAGTACTCGAAGGCAAAGGTTATGGTGTTGAGGATAATCGTGCGGCGATTGAGACGGTAGCCGTTATTCGTAATAAGCCAATTGCTGTACCAGGGGAGTTCGCGCATCCTTATCTCTCTAAGGTGGTGTAAGAATGCCCGATTATTTTAAACACGAAAGCGCTATTGTGGACGATGGTGCTCAAATTGGTACTGGCTCTCGTATTTGGCACTTTGTGCATGTTTGTTCGGGAGCTAAGATCGGCGCTGGGGTTTCACTCGGGCAAAATGTTTTTGTTGGTAATAAAGTGATCATTGGTGATCAATGTAAGATACAAAACAACGTCTCTGTTTATGACAATGTAACCTTAGAAGATTATGTGTTTTGTGGACCAAGTATGGTTTTTACAAATGTTTATAACCCTCGCTCAGCAGTTACACGTAAAGATGAGTATAGAAATACATTAATAAAACGTGGCTCTACTCTTGGAGCTAACTGTACTATTGTCTGTGGAATTTCAATGGGTGAATATGCATTTATTGGAGCGGGTGCGGTAGTCAATAAAGATGTTAAACCCTATGCCTTGATGGTGGGTGTGCCCGCAAAACATATTGGATGGATGAGTGAATACGGTGAAAAAATCCCATTACCTCTGACAGGAGAAGGCAGTTACACTTGCCCTTATACTGGTAGGGTTTACTGCTTGAAGGATAAAGAACTTTCAAGAGTTGATTTTTGAACATTTTGTTTATTGAGCTCAAGTACTGATACGCCAATCGAAAATAATTTTTATGCTTATACTTAAAAAACTTATCGAACTGCTCAACCCGGACGAACGTAAGCGTGCAGGACTATTGATGTGCATGGTACTGGTTATGGCGTTGCTGGATATGATAGGTGTGGCATCGATTATGCCCTTCATGGCAGTACTGGTGAATCCACAGCTAGTGGAAACAAACTCCATACTTACCAAAATTTACAATATGTTTGGGTTTACTGACCCGCAAAGGTTTTTTTTCTTCCTTGGGGGGGTTGTTTTTGTTTCCCTAGTGGTATCTCTGAGTTTTAAAGCCCTAACTACGTATGTACAATTACGTTTTGCTATGGTGCGAGAATACAGCATTGCTCGGAAGTTAGTAGCAGGATACTTGCACCAACCATATACTATGTTTCTCAATAGACATAGTGCGGACCTTGGCAAGAACGTACTCTCCGAAGTCAGCACAGTGATAAGTGGTGCAATGGTTCCAATGATGACACTGATAGCCCAGGGCGCTGTTACTATAGCACTACTCTCACTCCTACTTCTTATAGATCCTAAACTGGCCTTGATCGTTGGAGCAGTATTAGGTTCTGCCTATGGGCTAATCTTTAAAGTAACCAGTAAATTCTTATCTCGTATTGGTAACGAGCGTATCGTGGCTAATCAGAAGCGTTTCACCGCTGTCAGTGAGGCCTTTGGTGCGGCCAAAGAGATCAAAGTCGGGGGCTTGGAGCAGACGTACATTAATCGTTTCAGCCAATCAGCCGAGACCTATGCCAAACATCAGGCCTCAGCACTAGTTATTTTACAATTACCTCGTTATGCACTCGAAGCAGTGGCTTTTGGCGGTATGTTGTTGGTGGTTTTGTATTTCATGGCCAGTAGCAGTGGTGGCTTTGCTACCGCTTTACCTATCATCACACTATATGCTTTTGCTGGCTATCGTCTTATGCCTGCACTACAGATGATCTATAGTTCACTCTCGAGTTTGCGTTATGCAGCCCCAGCTCTCAATGCTTTGCACGCAGATCTGGTTAATATGGACTCACCTGAAACAAGCAATTCAAACCCAGTGCCTATGAAGCTTGTTGATTCAATTGTACTTAAAGATATTACTTTTTTTTATCCCAATACCGAGCAGCCATCATTACAAAATTTAAATTTATTAATTAAGGCACACAATACAATCGGTCTGGTTGGTTCCACTGGTAGTGGTAAAACAACTACGGTTGATTTGATTCTTGGTTTGCTTGAACCTCTACAAGGAAGTCTATTGGTTGATGGTGTTATAATTAACGCTATAAATCGACGTCAATGGCAAAAGGCGATTGGTTATGTGCCACAACAAATCTATCTTGCAGATGATACTGTAGCTGCGAATATTGCCTTTGGCATTGAACCCAATGAAATAGATTTTAAAGCAGTAGAGCGGGCTGCACATATAGCTAATTTGCATGACTTTGTAGTTGGTGAGCTCCAACTTGGCTATGCAACAACGGTGGGCGAGCGTGGTGTGAGACTTTCTGGAGGTCAGCGTCAACGTATTGGTATAGCGCGGGCGCTATACCATAATCCTGAAGTGTTAATTCTAGATGAGGCTACTAGTGCCCTGGATAATTTAACTGAGAAAGCTGTGATGGAAGCAGTGAATAATCTGGGACATGAAATAACCATTATTATAATCGCGCATCGACTAAGTACTGTAAAGACATGTGACCAGATTTATTTATTGGATAAAGGTAACGTGCTAGCTCATGGTACCTACGATCAATTGGCAAAAGAAAATGAAATATTTCGGGCTATGGCTGCGAAGTGATCCTTAAATGTTTAAAATTATGAGTTTAATAATATCATGCTAACCAACTCCTCTATTCTCATCACCGGCGGGACCGGTTCGTTCGGCCATGCCTTTGTGCCGATGACACTGCAAAAATACAACCCGAAACGCTTGGTGATTTTCTCACGCGATGAAATGAAACAGTGGGAGATGGCAAAGCTGTTTGCCGACGACCCGCGTGTGCGTTTTTTCATCGGCGATGTACGCGATAAAGACCGACTCTATCGAGCACTGGATGGTGTGGATTATGTGGTGCATGCCGCTGCCACGAAGATTGTACCGACGGCTGAATATAACCCATTCGAATGCATCAAGACCAATATTAACGGCGCGATGAATTTGATCGATGCCTGTATTGATCAGGGTGTAAAACGAGTTGTGGCATTGTCTACCGACAAGGCCAGCAGTCCGGTGAATCTGTATGGCGCGACAAAACTAGCAAGCGACAAGCTGTTTGTTGCTAGTAATTCGTCTTATGCCTACGGGCACGATACTCGTTTTGCGGTTGTGCGATACGGTAATGTCATGGGTTCGCGTGGTTCGGTGATTCCATTTTTCATGCAGCAGGCTGGGCAGGGCGGCAGCTTACCTATTACCGATACGCGCATGACTCGCTTCATGATGACATTAGAGTTGGGCGTAGAGCTGGTATGGCGCACCTTCGATGACATGGTTGGTGGTGAGATTTATGTGAAGAAAATTCCCTCGATGAAAGTCACCGACATTGCGTTGGCAGTGGAGCCAAATGCTGAGCAGGCCATTGTCGGTATTCGCCCGGGTGAAAAGCTGCACGAAGAAATGATCAGCCCGGAAGACGCCGCACACACCTTTGAGTACACAAGCTATTTCAAGATTCTTCCAGCCATTCATGACTGGAGCAAAGACAACGCGCGTATTAATGGCGGCACACCGGTAGCAGAGGGGTTTTCCTACACCTCCAACAACAACACCGAATGGATGACGACGGAAACGCTGCGGGCTTGGATAGAAGCTAACCGGCAAAAGATTGGTGCGATTTAAAGTGATACCTTATGGCCGCCAAGACATCTCTCAAGTCGATATCGACGCTGTTGTTGAAGTGCTGCGTTCCGACTTCCTTACTCAAGGCCCTATGGTGCCGCGTTTTGAAGAGGCAGTAGCCAACTATTGTGGCACACAGCATGCGGTTGCCGTGAACAACGCCACTAGTGCCTTGCATGTCGCGTGCCTAGCACTCGATCTTGGCCTGGGCGATTGGCTCTGGACCAGCCCCAATACCTTTGTGGCCAGCGCCAATTGCGCCCTCTACTGTGGCGCACAAGTTGACTTTGTCGACATAGACCCGCGCACCTATAACATGAGCGTAGACTGCCTGACCGCGAAGCTAGAGAAGGCTGAAAAAGACGGCCGCCTGCCCAAAATTGTTATCCCGGTGCATTTTGCTGGTCAGTCCTGTGACATGCATGCTATACATGCACTTAGCCAGCGTTACGGATTTAAAATTATCGAAGATGCTTCGCACGCCATTGGAGCCTCATACCGCAATAGCAAGGTTGGCGCCTGCACCCACAGCCATATAACCGTATTCAGTTTTCATCCGGTCAAAATCATAACTACCGGCGAAGGTGGCATGGCGATGACAAATGATGAGGTGCTGGCCAACCGCATGCGTCGTTTGCGCACCCATGGGATTACTAACGATAAAACACTAATGCAGCCGCGTCCAGACCGTGAAATCTGGAACTACCAGCAAATAGAGCTGGGCTTTAACTATCGCATGACCGACATCCAGGCCGCGTTGGGCTTAAGTCAATTCACACGCTTGGATGAGTTTGTGCAACGCAGGCATTCCATAGCCCAGCACTATGACGATGAACTGAAGACGCTGCCGCTAATCACGCCCTGGCAGGCGCCAGAAACCTATTCCAGCTACCACCTGTATCCGATACGCATCCACGAAAGTGAGTGCAAAAAAACACATCGGAATGTTTACGACGCGCTCCGCCAAAACGGCGTGGGGGCAAACCTGCATTACATCCCGGTGCATCGTCAGCCATATTATGAAGGGCTTGGCTTTAAGGTCGGTGAATTCCCCGAAGCAGAAAAATTCCATCGCGAAACCATTAGTCTGCCGATGTTTCCTGTGCTCAGCGAAAGTAGTTTCATGCTAACCATTGAAGCGGTTCAAAAGGCTTTCTTTTGAAGAGTATGGTTGTTATCCAGGCTCGGACCACTTCTAGCCGACTACCAGCGAAAGTACTTCTTCCTGTCGCCGGTTATCCTTTAGTTATTTTAGCTGCAAAACGCGCTGCAAATACAGGAAGGGATGTAATTGTTGCGACGTCCGATGAGCAGTCTGACGACTACCTAGCTGAGGTCTTGAGATCCTGTGGTATTAAGTGTTTTAGAGGTAGCCTTGAAAATGTGTTGTTGAGGTTTGTTCAAGCTCTTAAAGGTCTAAGTGATGAAACCATTGTTTTTCGTCTTACAGCGGATAATATTTTGCCTGATGGCTGCCTGATTGACGAAGTTGAGAGTGATTTCATTTCAAGAGGTGTTGAGTATCTTGTATGTAATGGCATCAATAGTGGCTTACCTTATGGCTTGAGTGTTGAGGTAACGCGTCTCAAGCATCTTCGTGATGCCTTGGACGACGACCCGATTGAGAATGATAAGGAGCATGTAACTACTGCTGTGATACGTGAATTTGGGTTGACGTATTTTGATAAATACCTAGACCATTCGATGGGTAACTTTCGTTGCACAGTTGATTGTTTGGATGACTACTTGCTGATCGCTGATATTTTTAGATCGGTTAAGGACCCTGTAGCGGAAAATTTCTTGAGTTTGATCGAAAGGCTTAAGAAAAGTCATAACCAGCCGATTTTGGCTAAACCGGCGAATAAGCTTGTTTTTGGTGCAGTGCAATTGGGCTTGGATTATGGAATCACTAATACACAGGGGATACCGAGTTCGGCGCTTACAGAGAAATTGCTCAAGACAGCTATCGTTAATGGCGTAGAACGTATTGATACGGCGAACGCATACGGCTCCAGTGAAATTGCTATTGGGAAGGCGCTCGGACTCGATTGGAAAAGTCGAGTATCAGTAATTACCAAGCTCGCTCCGTTAAATGAAATGCCAGATAATTTGCTCCCCGAGGCTTGTGCGGCATTTGTAGATGCAAGTATTTATCGCTCAATGGCGAGGCTCGGTATTAGTCGAATAGATACTTTGTTACTGCACAGGGCAAGTCATTTAACTGATTACCATGGATGTGTTTGGAATCGTCTACTTTTTCATAAAAAAACAGGTGCAGTCGGTGCTCTTGGTGTCTCTGTGCAAAGTCCTGAAGAGTTGCTCCTGTCTTTGGACTTCACAGAGATTGATCATATTCAGATGCCCTACAACATTTTTGATTGGCGTTGGGATGGCCTTATTGAGCGCATCTATAAGGTAAAAGCAGAGCGTAAATTGATTGTACATCTGCGTAGTATCTATCTTCAGGGGTTGCTGCCTGTTAGAGATGAATCGCTCTGGAATAAAGCAAACGTTAGAAATACAAGCGAGATATTTAATTGGTTAGATAGAACAGTATCTGGCCTTGCTAGAAGTTCAGTAGAAGACTTGTGCGTTGCTTATGTGAATGGGCTTGATTGGGTTGATGGCATTGTTATCGGAATGGAGACTGTTGAGCAACTCGTTGAAAATCTTAAATTGGTTGATAAACCTCCGCTAAATGCGAGCGGGCGAGAAAAATTAGTCAACTCTCGACCTATGTTACCCGAAAACGCATTGAATCCATCTTTGTGGAAGCAAACTTAAAATGCATACCTCAAATCTATTTTCGCTTTCAGGAAAGAATGTTTTACTAACTGGGGCCACCGGTTATCTTGGAAGCTCGATTGCTTGGGCTCTGGCTAAAGCTGGGGCGAGGGTTTTAGTTAACTCACGTTCTTTTGAAAAATGTGAGGCGCTAACTGCGGCGATTCAAAGCGCCGATTTTTTTGCAGAGAACGCTTGGTTTGATGCGACTGATCAATCTGCGATCGATTCGTTTTTTCTAGAGAGAAAGGATTTGCCCCTACATTGTTTGATAAATAATGCTTATTCTGGCTCGGGAGGAACGATTGAGTCTTCATTTTCTGAAGCCTACGAAAAAAGTTATGACATTGGTCTAATCAGTGCGCATCGTCTTCTAGTGGCTGCTCTTCCTGGATTGAGACAATCTAAATTTGAAACAGGCGATGCAAGTGCAATCAATATCGCATCAATGTACGGGGTCGTGAGCCCTGACTTGCGAGTCTATGATAGCGCTGAGGGATCAAACCCACCATTTTATGGTGCAACAAAAGCTGCGCTGATTCAATGGACTCGCTATGCAGCGTGCGAGTTTGGTCATGAAGGTATCCGAGTGAATGCCATCTCTCCTGGCGCTTTTCCTTCCTTGTCTGTCCAAAAAGATAACCCTGAATTCATAAATCGTCTTGAGCAAAAAGTACCAATGGGAAGAATCGGCCGTGCTGACGAAGTCTGCGGACCAATTATTTTTTTGGCTTCTAGCGCTTCGAGTTATGTGAATGGTGCAAATCTTTGTCTAGATGGTGGTTGGACGGTTTGGTAAACAAGGTTGATGAAGTTGCCTTCCGCACTGATGCATCCCTGCAAATTGGCACGGGCCATGTTATACGATGCCTTACGCTGGCAGATAGCTTGCGCGAGCATGGAGCAGAATGCCGGTTTATCTGCCGTGCACATGAGGGAAACTTGATCGACTTAATTGCCAAACGAGGGTATTTGGTTGATGTATTACCCAAGGCCAGTGGCGAGATGCCAACCACTCAGGCAGATCTTGCTCACAGTAATTGGCTGGGGGGCGATTGGGCAACGGATGTGCATCAAACACAGTTTGCGCTCGGTAAAGCGAAGATGGACTGGCTCATTGTTGATCATTATGCGTTGGATCATCGCTGGGAATTAGCCATGCGGCAAGCGTGCAAGAAAATTATGGTAATTGATGACTTAGCGGATCGGCGGCACGACTGCGATCTGTTGCTTGATCAAAACTATGGTAGTTCTATCTCGCGTTACGCAGATTTAACACCAACTGAATGCAGTCAACTCCATGGCCCCGACTTTGCTTTGCTCAAACCAGTGTATGCGCAACGTCGGGTGGAGTTGGATGTACGAAGTGGTACGATTAAGCGTGCATTGATTTATTTCGGTGGTGGCGCTGACTCAGAAGATTTGACTGGTACGGCATTGCAAGCATTTGCAATCCCAAAGCTGTTAAAGATCGACCTGGATATCGTTGTGGGTACAGCATATGCACACAGAATGAAACTGGAGGAAGCAGCGGCAGACCGTGGTCGTGTGCGCATCCATTCACAGCTTTCTGATCTGTCTGATCTGATGGTACAAGCTGACTTTGCCATCGGAGCAGGCGGCGCGACCACATGGGAACGCTGTTGTTTAGGATTGCCAAGCATTGTGATCAGTATTGCTGATAACCAGCGCCCAGCATGCGAGGCATTGGCCGCTGCAGGGTTGATTGAGTATGTTGGTGAGTCCAGAGCTGTCTCAGTTGAACAGTTACAGGCAAGCTTGCAGGTATTAATCAGCCAACCAGAAGAACTTCACCGATTAAGCAGCAGCGGAATGACTTTGGTGGATGGCGCAGGTACGGACAGGGTGGTCCAAATAGTAAGCCGTGTGGCGGCATAAATGAAACAGTGGCGATAAAGGGTATTGAAGTTGTTACGACCTCTGGAAGAATCTGATCTGGAACTGATACTGCATTGGCGTAACGCACCAGCGGTGCGGCAGGCTATGTACAGCCAGCATAAGATCAGCATGGTAGAGCATCAAGCCTGGTATCAGCGCAAGAAGGTGGATGCTAGCGCGCAGTGGTTTTTGTATTTAGATCAATCTGATGTGCCGAGAGGTGTGGTGTATTTTACAGCAATAGACGCTCAACAACGTAGTGCATTTTGGGGTTTTTATGCCAGCCCAGAAGCGGCACTAGGTACCGGGGTGCGCATGTCACTTGATGCTTTGAATTTGGCATTTGGCGAACTGTGTTTATCGAAGTTGAGCGCTGAAGCCCTAACTACCAATTCGCGCTCACTTAAGATGCACAAAAAAGTTGGATTCACAGAAGAAGGCTGCTTTCGTGAACAGTTTTTTGATGGGGAAAAACGAGTTAATGTTATTCGTTTGGGAATGCTTGCAGGTGAGTGGCTATCCAAACGTGAGGTCTTGCAAGGGCGAGTGGCCGAACTAGACGCACGCCGGGGTATTTTGCATGGTGATAGATTGAAATGAATTATGTTCTCGTGACCTCTCGCTCATGGAACGAAGTGTTAGCCAAACGCCTCACAGAAATGACCGGGGATACATTTCATCTGATTACTAATAAGGATGATTTAACTCTTGATAATTTAAATGAGATCAGGCCTTGTTACGTATTTTTCCCACACTGGTCACACATTATCCCAGAAGAAATCCACGCCGCTTATGAGTGTGTCATTTTTCATATGACAGACTTGCCATACGGTCGTGGTGGTAGTCCGTTGCAAAATTTAATTTTGCGTGGTCATAAAAACACCCAGGTGAGCGCGTTACGCTGTATTTCAGAACTTGATGCTGGCCCGATCTACATGAAGCGGTCGCTCAGTCTTTCTGGTTCAGCCGCTGAGATTTTTTTACACGCGAGTGATGTGATCGAGAGGATGATTTTCGAAATAGTCCACACTAAACCTAGACCAGAACCTCAACAAGGTACGCCTTTTACTTTTCGTCGCCGCACACCCGACGAGAGCAGTCTAGACGAGGCCGATATTACAAACCTCAATGACTTCTTCGACTTTATTCGCATGCTAGACGCTGAAGGTTATCCAAAGGCGTTCTTGGCTTTACATGGACATCGGCTTGAGCTATCTGATGTTAGGTATGAACAGGAACAGCTTGTCGGTTCTTTTATGATTCGACGAACTGGGCCAGATTTAGAGGGTAAGACATGACTAGTTCCATATCCATTGACAAACGGTTGATTGGTCCAGACCATCCACCGTACATTATTGCAGAGTTGTCGGCGAATCATAACGGCTCGCTCGCTCGTGCGTTGAAGACGATTGACGAAGCGCATCGATGCGGTGCAAGTGCCATCAAGTTGCAAACCTACACGGCCGATACGATGACGATTGATTGTGATCGAGATGAATTCATGGTCAAAGGCGGTTTGTGGGATGGCTATAAGCTGTACGACCTGTATCGATGGGCGCAGACGCCGTTCGAGTGGCATCAGACAATGTTCGCGCATGCGCGAAAAATTGGTATTACGGTCTTTTCCACTCCTTTTGATGAAACAGCGGTGGATCTGTTAGAGTCACTTAATGCACCGGCATATAAGATCGCTTCTTTTGAAAATACCGATCTTCCGCTGATTCGATATGTGGCCAAGACCGGTAAGCCGATGATCATGTCGACAGGTATGGCAACACAAGAAGAAATTGCCGAGGCAGTAGATGCAGCTCGCTCATCGGGCTGTAAAGACTTGGTATTGCTTCATTGCATCAGCAGTTATCCGGCGCCATTGGATCAGGCTAATATAAGGCAAGTGCCGGAGCTGGCAAGACAATTTAGCACTATTCCCGGCCTTTCAGATCACACTATCGGCACTATTGCTTCGGTCGCAGCCGTTGCTCTGGGTGCTTGTGTGATTGAAAAGCATTTCACATTGAGCCGCGCCGACAAAGGCCCTGACAGTGAGTTTTCTATCGAGCCAGCAGAGCTTGATATGCTATGCAACGACACGCACGACGCATGGCTGACACTCGGTAAAGCCAGCTATCAGAGGCAATCTGCCGAAGAGGGGAGTAAGGTATTTCGTCGCTCGGTTTATTTTGTGCGAGACCTACCTGCCGGTAGCATGGTTGGCCCTGATGACATTCGTCGCATTCGCCCCGGTATGGGCCTAGCGCCAAAACACTATGATGCGTTGCTCGGTAAGCGACTAAAGGTGGCAGTAAAGAGAGGCACAGCAACTAGTTGGGGGCAATTCGTTGAATAACACAGTTCTTGTCGTAGCCGCTCACGCCGACGACGAAGTGCTCGGCTGCGGTGGGACGATCGCGAGGCATGTCGCCGAGGGCGATGTTGTACATGTGGTGTTCATGGCCGATGGCGTTGAGTCGCGTAGAGATGGCCAGGTGGAAGAAAAACTTCAGCGTCGTAACCAGGCACGCGATGAGGCTATGCGTATTCTTGGGGTTGCGCAGTGGTATGCGTTGGATTTTCGGGATAACCGTATGGACAGTATACCGCTGCTCGATGTGGTGCAAGCGCTTGAGCCCATCGTCCAGCAGGTAAAGCCCAAGCGGGTGTATACACATCACCACGGCGATTTGAATGTAGACCACCGTGTAACCCATCAAGCTGTGATGACGGCCTGCCGGCCCTTACCCGGTAGTAGCGTTCGTGAGATACTGACCTTCGAGATAATGTCGAGCTCTGAATGGGCCACACCGGGAGTTATGTCTTTCACTCCGAACGCCTTTGTCGATATCACCAACTACATGCAGACTAAGCTCAAAGCGTTAGAGGCTTATAAGATAGAAATGCGTTCAGCACCACACTCGCGAAGTATCGCGCACCTTGAGACTTTGGCGAGGCATCGTGGATGCACTGTTGGGGTTGATGCAGCTGAAGGATTTATGATCTGCAGGTACATCTTTTAGGAACTCTTTTTAAAATGGATCAGGCAACACCTGAGAATCAAATCATTTTACGGCAACAGCGAAAATGTAGTGAAGAGTAGATCTGGATAGTTATCTCTGTCTTCGTGCTCGTGCTCGTGGCAATTATAGAAAAACGATTCCGGCTCGAAATGGAACTCTACACAATTCTCCAAATTTTGAATCTTTTCCTTTTCGAGAAAACACATCAAGATCAACTGCTTACAAAAACCGACCGCAAAGACGAGGAATGCGAAATGGATAAGCAATTGAATTTATTTGATTTAACGTTGGAACACTAGCAATGAAAATTATAAAAATAGCAATGGTTGGATTTGAATATGAATTTATTCCTGAAGCTTTAGAAATGGCGATAAGGAAGTTCGAATCTGTCAAAGACGTAAAAATCATAGTCAAATTATGGACGTCAAGAGATGGACTCGTGGAACTTGTAACTAGGCATTTTCCTGAATGCAGTTTTTATGATCAAAACTACTTAAAGGAATTTGAAAATAAAGAAAAATTTTTCAATGTTAAACATGGGCTTTCGGATGTAGAAAAAAAACATTTTTTTTATACCTTTCTCAGGTCAAGGTATTTTAGGTGGGCGCGGAGAATTAGCAAGTGTGAGGCAAATCTGTTTGAAAATATCTTCAATGAATGTGTGAATAGACTTAAGATAAATGAAATCGATAAGGTTATTTTTGCAGAAATCCCACACTCAATGATGGACTATGGATTTTATCTGGCCTCGAGAAAAATGGAGTTACCATTAATAATTAGAGATGGCCCCTATTTTGGAAATATAAACACTAATTTACGTACTGATAGTCATAAAAATAGTGTCCCAAACCAGAATGATACGGATGGTCTCAAAGAGATTTTTTTTCAGGCTATGCGGCAGCGAAATTTTTTGGAAGTTAACAAGCTGCCAGATTATATGACTGAAACGTCTTGGAAAAATATCACGGCGCGCGTACCAACAGAGAATAGTCCTTTTTATTCCAGTGAGCTTAAAAATAAACTATGCCGGCTTAGAGTTCCTTCTATAATTAACCGGGTCATTAATAAAGTTATATTTAATTTATCAGTTATTTACAGCAGACTTTATATTTTTTTACTATCGCTACTAACGCAAGAAATAGCTAGTACATATAAGAATAGATGCAACCAATACATGCTGCTTTTGCTTCACTATCACCCTGAAAAGACTACTTCATCAGCTGCTCACGACACACCATTTGAAGAAGAACGAATTGAAAAGATACTAAAAAAATTTCCTGATATTATATTAATAGCACTTGAGCATCCAACAATATGGAAAAATAGTTCTATACACAAATATAGAAGAATAAGTGAAATAGTTAAATTAAGGAAAAAATATAGCAATTTCAGGTACGCGTTTTCTCCATCAAGTAGAGTGGACTATGCAGATATTTTAAAAAATGCAATTGTTTCAATGTCAACATCTGGTACGCATGCCCTAGAGTCAATACAAGTTGGTGTGCCAGCCATTCATTTTAGTAATAGTTTCGCGAATGGATTCCCTGGCGTGCTAAATTTAAAATCTGTAGAAGATATGGATCTTAATGCAATTAAGATAAAAAAATCAGAACTAACCGAAAGTTCTATTATTGACATATATACAAACGCTTTTAACAAGTACTCTGAACAACCAATAAGTACTGGGTTTATTTCGGGGTATCATAGAGGGTCATTTACTGCTAATGATTACGTAGTAAACGGGTCATTAATTCTTTACAATCTTCTATTTGTAGTTAACGATTAACTAAGGAGTATCTATGTTGAACCGTAAAAAAATAAGTTTATTTGTCACAAAGCTGAGCAGATATCTCGAAAGAAATATCTGGTTTGCTCCACCAAATTATAGATTTAATTTATTAAATTTAGTTGGTTTGCAGGTATTTAGATATGGGTATGAAGCGCTGCGCTATAGGATTAAGAAAAGCAGGTGGACTTGTAACTCACGGGCGGCTTGTGCAGATATACATAAGAGTGGTATGCATATAAAAAATAATTTTCTGGAAAAAGATGTTTTTAATAATCTCAAAGAGAATGTTGAAAAAATAGTTGTAAGAGAAAATAACAAGGAAGACTCCATAATAGCCTCATTTAAGGATGATATTGCGACGAGAATAGTCATCGATGAGAGTTATCTTAATTCAGGGTTTGGTCGCCTAGACAACTTGGCTTGGAATATTTGGGAATGTATCCCATGTGGAGAGATTGAAAAATATGCTGAAGATGTTAATAAAGAAAAAAATAATGGCGCTCCGTATATTGAAATTGAATATATATCTGTGCCTCGTAGCGGTGTGGACCATTACGATCATAATACTTGGTGGCATGCGGATAGGCATTTTCATTGCGGGAAATGTTTTTATTTTATTAACGATCATTATAAGGAAAATGGCACTTATGAATATTTTCCCTCACAGTATCAATCACCCTGGTCCCGTATTTACTATGAATATGTGTCATCATTAAGATGGACTTTTCGTTTCATCGTAAATCATTTTAATCTTAACAAGATGGTTAATAACAATATAAAAAAGCCAAGAGTTAGTGATTATGAATGCCAGTTGTTAGGTTTAAAGCCCAGGCCTATTGAAGCGAGTGAAAACACCCTTGTTGTAAGTGATAATTTTTCATTTCATCGACGCGGTAAACTTTCGCCGGGAACAAAGCGGATACAACTTAATTTCATATTTTACAAAACAAGAAAGAATTTGCTTTTTTATTATTCTTATATGTTTTTACGTAAGCTGTATAACTTAACTTTTTCTATGTTGTTAAAATGTCGCCCAGCAGAGATTTCGAGATGTAATTCTGGTTTTACCAAGTTTACAAATGAACAGGGCGTTACAATTCATGGTAAAGATACTCAGACCGACAAACGATTCCTTGCAATGAGTGAATATCGCTATATTAAAAACAAAGAGTACTTATTGTTCAAGTGGGCATGTAAGCAGGCTGATCATATTTTTGATGTAGGTTCAAATTATGGCCAGTTCAGTTTTGGAGTTTATCCGTTGCATGATGATCAGATGTTACATGTTTTTGAGCCTAACCCCAGATTATTTTCTAGTCTTGAGAAAACTATTTCTGAAAATGATATAGATCTTCAAAGGGTTATAGTCAACTCGGCTGCAGTTTCAGAGGTTTCAGGTAGTCTGAGTTTTGCAGTTAACGAATCATGGTCTGGGTCTTCATCTCTTGAGGTTGACGGTTCGGAGTCAGAAAATACAACTATGATCACTGTTAAGGCATACTCTTTGGATGATTATTGTATTGAAAACCATATTGATATCAAAAGTAAAAGTGTAGTCATTAAAATTGATGTGGAGGGTTCCGATTTGAAAGCCCTGTATGGTGCGAAAGAAATTTTATCTAAGTGCTCTTCTTATTTGCTTATAATTGAGCTTGATGGCAAACAGTTTATAAATAATAATGAGGCGGCATCATTTTTTGAGAGCTTATTTCATTCGGCAACTTTTAAATGCGCTATTTTCACGGGTGCTATGTATGAGATTGACTCTTATGATGGGCTGGCTGCGTTTTTCAGGCGCAATGCAGTCGGGCATGTTGACGTAGTACTCAGTTCGGATTCCTTTAATCCGATTCATTCTGGAGTGTTATTCGATAGATAAATATTTTTCATAGGGGCGTGTTTTAGATAAGCTCTCGCGGTTATCGGACGATTGGCTGGGGGCTAAACATTAGAGCGCAATGACAGGTGGGGTTTGAGGCCGTAGGGTTTCACTGTAGGTCTCGAGGTAATTGCGATGACTCGCTATCCGGCTAAGTATTACAAGGGTAAAAACATTCACATGAACAGTATCAGCCTTGGTGGGATTCTGATAAATTAACGTGGAAGCATTCTTGAATATAGATATTGTTGTCATAACAAGAGTCCGTTGGATGCCTACGATTTAATAGGGACCTCTTTGTACTTTCTGTCTACGGATACACGTTATATCACGTGCCAGAACATTACTGTCGATGACAGGTGGAGTTTATAGATTTGGCAAACAAGATTCTTAAATATGACTATGACGTAATTGTTGTTGGGGGTGGTATCGTAGGATGTGCTACTGCAATGCAATTACTACGTAAACGACCAGGCACCAAGTTATTATTGATCGAGAAAGAAGATAAATTAGGGCAGCACCAGTCAGGTAATAACAGCGGAGTAATTCATTCAGGTCTTTACTATAAACCAGGCTCATTAAAGGCTATAAACTGCAGGAAGGGCTATCAAGAAATTGTAAAATTTTGTCGCGATGAAGATATTCCTCATGACATATGTGGAAAAGTAGTTGTCGCCAGCGACAATAGCGAAAATGCTGGATTGGAAGAGCTTTATCGAAGAGGTATTGCAAATAATTTGCAGGGAATACGCAGATTAACAACTGAGGATATTCAAGAAATTGAACCAAGTTGTGTTGGGCAGGCTGGGATTTTTGTTCCTGAAACAGGGATTGTTAATTATGGGGCTCTCACCATAAAATATGGAGAAAGACTTTTAGATTTGGGGGCAGAAATAGTATTTAACCATCAAGTGGTTGACTTGAAGACAAGAGCAAATGGTGTCGAAGTGGTAGGTATAAGTCAGGCGTGGACGGCGAAAACAGTAATTACATGTGCGGGCGTCTATTCTGATAGGCTCGCAAGAAAAACTGATCCAAATCTTCCATTACGTATTATCCCATTTCGTGGAGAGTATTATAAGTTAAAGCAATCTTCACAACATTTAGTAAACAATTTGATATACCCTGTTCCAGATCCCGCATTTCCATTTCTTGGAGTGCATTTTACACGCTTAATCGGCGGCGGTGTGGAATGCGGCCCAAATGCTGTATTAGCATTTGGTAGAGAAGCTTACCGTAGATACGATATAAATTTATATGATCTCTGGGATTCAGTATCATGGAGAGGGTTTCAAAAAGTTTCTCGTAAATATTGGCGATGCGGTCTTGGGGAATTTCATCGGTCATTTAGAAAGACTGCTTTTGTTCAAGCTCTTCAGAAATTAGTTCCCGAAATTGAGGCGGATGATTTGGAGCCGGGGGGGGCAGGTATACGGGCGCAGGCCTGTGATCGTGAAGGTAATTTGCTTGACGATTTTGATATTCGTATCCATGGACATGTGATTCATGTATGTAATGCACCATCTCCAGCTGCAACTGCATCATTGGCCATTGGAGCACACTTGGCACAACAGGTGGATCGCTTTTTAAATTAATATTGATCAAAAAAAATCGGAAAATTACAATACAACTTTGGAGAAATGATATGCAAACTGTTTTGGTGACAGGTGGTGCAGGTTATGTGGGATCTGGTCTGGTTCGTGATTTATTAAATGATGGCTATAAAGTTGTCTGTGTAGATAATCTTATGTTTGGTGGTGAGTCATTATTGAATGTGTGGCATCATGAAAATTTTGTATTCCATTGTTGTGATATAAATGATTATAACGCATTCGATGTAATTCTAAATGCTGAAAACTATGATGCAGTTATACATTTGGCAGCAATAGTTGGTGATCCTGCATGTAAATTGCATTCTGAATTGGCACATAAAACTAATTGGGATTCAACAAAACACTTGTTAGATCGTTCAATTGAACTAGGTATTAAACGATTTGCTTTTGCTTCAACATGTAGTAATTATGGGAAAATGTCAGATCCCAATATGTATTGTACAGAGAATTCTACTTTAGCGCCTGTTTCACTATACGCAGAACTAAAAGTGAAATTCGAAAACTACATGTTAACCGAAATCGAAAAGCATAAAGATTTTTGTCCGGTATCATTAAGGTTTTCTACTGTTTATGGAATTTCACCAAGAATGAGATTTGATTTAACAGTAAATGAGTTTACAAAAGAAATAGCTCTTGGGCGTGAATTAGTTATTTTCGGAGAACAATTTTGGCGGCCATATTGCCACGTAAAAGATTTTTCTCGAGCATTTATTGCTATTCTTAACGCACCAAAAGAAAGAATTGAATACAACGTATTTAATGTAGGCGATACAAAGGAGAATTATACCAAGCAAATGCTAGTAGATGAAATAAAGAAAGCAATTCCGGAAGCCAAGATTAAATATGTAGAGAAAAATGAAGATCCACGTGATTACAGAGTTAATTGTGACAAGATAAAAGAAGAGTTGGGTTTTGAAATTAGTCTAACAGTGCCTGAAGGGATTAAGGAAATTATAGAAATAATACAGACTGGTTTAATTCTAGACCCAGAAGGTCAAAAATTCTATAACATCCCACATGCACGGTCAGAGGTATAAACTTGAAATTTGAAAATAAATTTATTTCCCTTGTACAGGAAATCTATAAAACAACTGAATTTATTCCACTGCATGAACCAAAATTTATTGGGAATGAAAAAAAATATGTTTTAGATACGATTGATTCAACATTTGTTTCATCAGTAGGTAAATATGTCGATGACTTTGAGAAAAAAATTGCAGATTTTGTCGGTGTGAAATTTTCAATAGCAACAGTTAATGGAACTTCAGCCCTACAAATTGCAATGCAAATATCTGATGTTAATCCAGGAGATTTGGTGATCACTCAATCGTTAACTTTTGTTGCAACCTGTAATGCAATTAAATATTGTGGCGCAGAACCTCTTTTTGTTGATGTTGATAAATCAACAATGGGATTATCTCCAGCTTCACTTGAAGATTATTTAGATAAAAACGCCATTGTAAAAGACAGTATGTGTATACACAAAGATAGTGGAAAAGTAATTAAAGCTTGTGTTCCAATGCATACTTTTGGATGTCCATCAAGCATTATTAAAATTAAAAGAATATGTACAGCTCATCATATTAAACTTGTTGAAGATTCAGCTGAATCATTAGGAAGCACATTCGATGGTCAGCATACCGGTACATTTGGAGATGTAGGTATCATAAGTTTTAATGGAAATAAAATTATCACAACTGGTGGCGGTGGTATGATTCTTACTAACAATGAAGAGTTAGCATTAAAAGCAAAACATATTACTACCACGGCTAAAATTCCTCACAAATGGGATTATGTGCATGATATGATTGGCTTTAATTATCGTATGCCAAATCTGAATGCAGCATTAGGCTGTGCTCAAATAGAGAGCTTACCCACCTTCGTTAAAAGTAAGCGAAAACTAGCTGAACTCTATGCAAATTGGTGCAGTGAGAACGATGTAACATTTTTTCAAGAATCTGGCTTGTCAAAGTCAAATTATTGGCTTAATGCACTTATATTAAAAGATAGTGAACAACGAATAGCTTTTTTGAAAGCTACAAATGAAAATGGTGTTATGACGAGACCTTCTTGGAAGCCTATGCATAAATTAGAAATGTTTGCTGACTGTTATTCGGGGTCATTAGCTAATACAGACTGGCTTTCAGAAAGGATTGTAAATATACCAAGCTCGGTTACTGGTTAAAGCACTAATTAGAATGTTTTATGCTCCTAAATACAAAGATATATACGTAATCGATTAAAAAACATACATGCAGCGTTAGATTGTGCTCAGCTTGAACAATTACCCACCATGCTTGCTGATAAAAGAGAGCTGTTTAAACGTTACCAAAAGGTATTTGCTAAGGTGGGTGGTGTAAATCTAATTCAAGAGCCAGAGCATTGTAAAAGTAATTGCTGGTTACAAACACCATCGTTGAATGGTGAGCAACAAAGTTATCGTGACATAATATTTAAAGCAACGAATGATGTTAGTTATATGACGCGTCCAGTTTGGAATGCTATACATGAATTAACACCCTTTAAGGATTGTCCTCGAATGGAATTAATCGATACAGAGTCATTGCATTGTTAAAACGTTTAATTAATATCCCAAACAGTTCTACTTTAATATGAATAAATTGAAAATTGGCTATTTTGCAGATGGGCCTTGGTCACACCAAGCTTTGACTAAGTTACTTTCAGATAAAACGTTGCGAGTGTGCTTTATTTGCGCGCGTAATGACACCGTTGATACTGTCTTAAAAGTTATGGCTGCTGAAAATAACCTGGATTTTATAACTCATCCTAAAATTAACTCCGAAGAGTTTCGTGGATTGATGAAAAATTATGAATGCGATCTATTCGTATCAATGTCATTCAATCAAATATTTCGCAATGAACTTATCAATCTACCAACCTTAAAAACCATTAATTGTCATGCAGGAAAGATACCCTTTTATCGTGGGCGTAATGTTTTAAACTGGGCTCTTATTAATGATGAAAAGGAGTTTGGGATAACGGTTCATTATGTTGATGAAGGCATAGATAGTGGTGACATAATTTTACAAACTTGTTATCCAATTACTGATGAAGATGATTACTCTACTCTATTGGAATGTGCATACGAAGCTTGCGCAAGTAATCTTTATGATGCTATTAAGCTCATTCAGAATAATGATGTAAAACGAATCGTACAAAAAAATATCCACCCGATGGGCTTTTATTGTTCAGATAGAAGAGAAGGTGATGAGTTGCTTGAATGGAATCAGAAATCGCGCGCTATTTTTAATTTTGTACGAGCTATTTGTCGCCCTGGACCCGAAGCAAGAATATTTATGGGTGGCCACGAAATTAAAATTAATAAAGTCCAGTATTTGTCAGAAGCACCTGAGTTTAAAGGTATCCCTGGCGCAGTAATAGGCATTGATACCGATGGCTTTTATGTTAAGACAAAAGATAGCTATATTAAAGTGATACAGTGGAGTGGTTATATAAAGCCACGTATTGGAGATAGGTTTAAGTGAAAACACTCATAATTGCCGAAGCTGGTGTAAACCATAATGGTGACATAGAGCTAGCCAAACAACTGATAGATTCTGCTGCAGATGCTGGTGCCGATTTAGTAAAGTTTCAGACCTTTACTGCAGATACGCTTGTTACTCGAACGGCAGGAAAAGCTCATTATCAAGTACAATTAACCGGTAGTGATGAGTCTCATCATGAAATGCTACGTCGCTTGGAACTTAGTGCCAAAATGCATGATGAGTTGATTGCTTACTGTGCACTGCGAAATATTGGCTTTTTTTCAACTGGTTTTGATATTGAGAGTGTCAAATTGTTGGTAAGTCTTGGGCAAGATGTTTTGAAAATTCCTTCTGGAGAAATTACAAATTTACCTTACTTGCGTGATATAGGTAAATATGGTTATAAAATAATTCTATCGACAGGTATGGCAACCCTGTCTGATATTGAAGTAGCATTAGATGTTCTAGAAGCATCAGGTACACCACGTGAAAAAATCACGGTCTTACACTGTACAACTGAATATCCTACACCAATGAGTGAAGTAAACCTTCGTGCTATGCAGAGTATAAAGAAGGCCTTTGGAGTTTCAGTTGGATATTCTGACCATACTTCAGGTATTGAAGTAGCAATTGCTGCAGTTGCTCTAGGCGCATCTGTCATTGAAAAGCACTTTACGCTAGATCGGAATCTGCCAGGCCCAGATCACAAAGCAAGTCTCGAGCCTGATGAGTTAAAACAAATGGTCTCTGCCATTCGCAATATAGAAACTGCATTAGGCGATGGTATTAAGAAACTTACTCCTAGTGAGGTGAAAAATAAACCAATCGCTCGAAAATCACTAGTTGCCCTGCAGAATATATGCAAGGGTGAAGTGTTTAGTGATAAGAATATTACTGCAAAACGCCCGGGTACAGGTATTTCACCTATGCAATGGGACGAAATTATAGGGCGAGTTGCACCTCGCGACTTTTCGGAAGAAGAATTAATTGAATTATGACTCGTAAAATTTGCGTCATAACAGGTACTAGAGCTGAATATGGACTGCTACGTTGGGTTATGGAAGGGATTAAGGGAGATAATGATTTATCACTCCAGATAATTGTAACCGGCATGCATCTATCAGCCGAATTCGGTCTTACCTATCGAGAAATCGAGGAAGATGGCTTTCAAATAGATCGTAAGGTAGAAATGCTAGTTAGCTCAGATACAACAGTGGGAATTGCAAAATCTATTGGGCTTGGCGTGATTGGTTTTGCTGATGCTCTAAATGAATTAAAGCCGGATCTAATTGTTGTGTTAGGCGATCGATTTGAAATTTTTGCTGCTGTTTCCGCAGCTCTTGTTGCCTGTATACCGGTAGCTCATTTGCATGGTGGTGAAACAACGGAAGGTGCTTTTGATGAATCACTTCGTCATTCAATCACCAAAATGTCTCATTTACATTTTGTTGCCGCAAAAGAGTACCGTCAGCGAGTGATCCAGCTTGGAGAACAACCAGAGAATGTATTTCTTGTCGGTGGTTTGGGTATCGATACCATAGAACGTATAAAACTACTTACACGTGCGGAATTAGAATCTTCACTGAATTTTAAACTGCATTCAAAGTCACTACTTATTACTTTTCATCCAGTTACACTTGAGAATTCAAGTACAGAAAAACAGACGAAGGGATTGTTGGCAGCTTTGTCTGAATTGAACGATACGCAACTAATTTTTACCATGCCGAATGCAGACACCGGTGGTAGAATCATTATCAAGTTGATTGAGGAATTTGTTTCTCAATATCAAAATGCTTGTGCCTACACTTCTTTGGGGCAGCTTCGTTATTTATCGTGCGTTTTACATGTTGATGGCGTAGTAGGTAATTCATCAAGTGGTTTACTTGAGGTGCCAAGTTTTAAAAAGGGAACTATAAATATTGGAAACCGACAGCGTGGAAGATTACAAGCTGAAAGTGTGATTAATTGTGAACCTAGTCGACAAAGCATCTTAGTTGCCATAGATAGACTTTATTCTGAAGACTTTCAGTCAAGTTTGAATCAAGTAAACAACCCTTATGGTGAGGGTGGCGCAAGTCAAAAAACAATAAATATAATAAAAAGCGTTGACCTTGATAACATCGTTAAGAAGGTGTTTTATGATCAGCCTGTAAATGACTCTAAGGGGTATAAATGAGTACAGTTAATGAAGAGTGGCATAGGGCAGTCCTTCCTATTGACTCATCAATTCAGCAGGTTATAACTAATCTTAATGATTCCTCAATGAAGATAGTTTTAGTGGTCAATAAAGAAGGTCAACTACAAGGTACAATTTCGGATGGTGATATACGACGTGGTTTGCTGAAAGGTTTAGATCTAAATAGTTGTATTGAAAAGATCATTCACCACAATGCTTTAGTGGTGCCTCCAGAGTTGGGGCGTGATACGGTTATGCAATTAATGGTTCTCAACAAAATACAGCAGGTACCTGTAGTTGATGAACATAACAAGGTAGTCGGAATACATCTTTGGGACGATATTACTACAATTCCTGCGCGAACAAATTTGATGATGATTATGGCTGGGGGTAAAGGTACACGGTTGAGACCTCATACAGAAAATTGCCCTAAACCTTTGGTTAAGGTATCCGGTAAACCAATGTTGGAACACATTATTGAACGTGGTAAGTTAGAAGGTTTCAGTCACTTTGTGATTGCCATCAATTACTTAGGGCACATGATTGAAGATTACTTTGGCGCTGGCGAACGTCTAGGCGTGCAAATTGATTACTTACACGAACAATCCCCATTAGGTACGGCCGGCGCACTAAGTTTATTAACTAAATGTCCAGATGCTCCATTTGTAGTTACAAACGGGGATGTAATTACAGATATTCATTATGGAGAACTGCTTGATTTCCATAATCGTTACGAAGCGACTGCAACCATGGCTGTAAGGTTACATGAGTTACAGCATCCATTTGGCGTAGTACAAACTCAAGGTGTTGATATTGTTGGTCTCGAAGAAAAACCTATAGTACGTAGCTACATCAATGCTGGAGTGTATATCTTATCACCAGAATCACTGAATGAATTAACTGTCAATATTCCTTGTGATATGCCAACGCTTTTTGAAAGGCTTCAGGCAAAAGAAAAACGTGTGGTGGCATATCCTATGCATGAGCCTTGGTTAGATGTAGGTAGGCCAGAGGATCTTCTCTTGGCTAATATCAATAACATATGATCATATTAATAACTTAATCATGTAAATAATTTATTATTAGCTTTTCATTTAGTAATCACTAAATTAAAGTGAGTTTGAGATAACGCTTTTTATAAAAGGAAATCAAATGAAGATTGGTCCAAGCCCAGCAGTAGATATTTCTCGTTTTACAAAACCAGAGGAAGAGCTTGAAATACTATATGGAATGCCGCATGAAGTAAAATTCTGTAAGATTTGTAACATGTCAAATCAGCAACCAATGTCAAGCAATGAATATTCGCACAATAAGAATTCTACGAAAACAACAATGGGTTTTGATGAAGAAGGTGTTTGTGATGCTTGTAATTTTAATCTTTTAAAAGAAACAGGTGAAATCGATTGGGATGAGCGCGAACGTGAATTGATTGAACTTTGCAATCAACATCGTAAAGATGATGGAAGCTATGATTGCATCGTTGGAGGTAGCGGTGGTAAAGACAGTGCAATGCAATCTCATTTATTAAAATATAAATATGGTATGCATCCACTTACAGTAACTTGGTCACCGCATCTATACACTGACATTGGCTGGAAGAATTTCCAAAACTGGCTTCATGAAGGTGGTTTCGATAATTTCCTTTATACACCTAATGGTAAAATTCACCGTTTGCTGACTCGGAATGCAACCATTAATCTCTTACATCCATTTCAACCATTCATTTTGGGGCAAAAAACTTTTGTAGCAAAAATGGCAGCACAATTAAATATTCCGTTAATTTTCTACGGTGAAATGCCTGGAGAGTATGGTGAAAAAATTTCACACAAAACTTCTAGTTACACTACAGATGCAGGTGCCGATGAAAGTGAAGGTTTTTCGCTCGATTATGTAGGAGGTAGGGATGTTCGCGATATTTACCTTGGAGGCAAACAAATTGGTGAATATCTTGATGAAGGCGTGGAGCTGGCTGATCTAAAAAGTTATTTACCTATGGGTCCTGATGTTTTACAGCGTAAGGGTATAGATTTTAAATATCTTGGCTATTACACCAAATGGGTACCTCAAGAGGCATATTATTACGCTGTCGAGAATACGGGATTTGAAGCGAATCCAGTGCGTACTGAAGGTACTTACTCAAAGTACAGTAGCTTGGATGATAAAGTCGATGGCTTTTTTTACTATACGCGTTGGATTAAATTTGGTGTTGGTAGAACTATGATGGATTCAGCACAAGAAATTAGAAACCATCATATTGATAAACATGAAGCAATTGCTTTGATGCAACGTTATGAAGGTGAGTACCCTAAACGCTATGAAAAAGAATTTCTAGATTATATATCAATGACACAAGAAGAATTTTTGGCTACCTGTGATGATTTTCGCTCACCTCACCTTTGGAAAATTGAGAATGGTGAATGGAAGCTACGACACACACCTTGGAATCAGCCCAGTTAATATATGCTAAATACTCGATTAATCGCAAGATTAGATATCAAGGGACAAAATCTCATAAAAGGAATTCACTTGGAAGGGCTTCGTATCATGGGCTCTCCAAATGAATTCGCAAAACGATATTATTTACAAGGAGCCGATGAGCTGATATATATGGATTGTGTGGCAAGCCTTTATGGTAGAAATAATCTTAGCGAAATAGTAAAAGATGCAACTCGTGATGTGTTTATCCCGATAACTGTCGGTGGTGGGATTCGTTCAATTGAAGATGCTGAACATCTTTTACGTTGTGGTGCCGATAAAGTTGCAGTCAACACTGCTGCAATAGCAAACCCTAGCCTAATAAGTGATATTTCAAGGCGTTTTGGGAGTCAATGTATGGTGTTATCGATTGAAGCTAAGCATCATGGAAATGATAATTGGGAGGCTTATACTGATAATGGTCGTGAAAGTACGGGGCTAAATGTAGTGGAATGGGTAAAAAAAGCTGTGGAACTTGGAGCGGGTGAAATATTGCTTACATCGATTGATAACGAAGGTACGCGTAAAGGGTTTGATTTAGAACTTATAAAAGCAATAACAGATGTAGTACCAGTACCTGTTATCGCTAGTGGTGGAATGGGAAAAGTTGAGGATATTTTGGGGGCCGTTTATCAGTCTGGTGCAGATGCTATAGCAATGGCTGATATTCTGCATTATAAACGTGCCGAGATTGGGGATGTCAGAACTGTAGCTGAGTCGGCAGGTTTAAGAGTAAGACATTATGAGTAAACTTGACGTAACCATAATTGATTATGGTGTTGGTAATTTGCTCAGCGTGCAACGTGGATTTGAGCACTGTGGTGCTAAGGTTACGTTGGCATCAAAACCTGAGCAAATTTTAGCCGCTAGTCGAGTGGTGCTACCTGGGGTCGGTGCTTTTGCAAACGGTATGAAAGCCCTCGATGTACTGCAACTGTTGCCTGTGATCCATGAGGTTACTGAACGTGGGACGCCGTTCTTGGGAATTTGTCTTGGCATGCAACTGCTACTCGATCAAAGTGATGAGTTTGGCTTGTCACAGGGTCTCGGTTTGATCTCTGGTCATGTTAAGGTTATCCCTGATGTTTCAACTGAAGGAGAATCTTTAAAGATCCCGCACATTGGTTGGAATAAAATAATTTCTCCAAAACACACTGATTGGCGGAGAACACTGCTGTCAGATAATCATCCTGATGATGACATGTACTTTGTTCATTCATTTATGGCGACACCGAATGACAATGCACACCGACTTGCAGATTGTATTTATGGTGGGCATCAAATTGCTGCAGTTATTCATAAAGACAACATCATGGGGTGCCAGTTTCATCCAGAAAAGAGTGGTGAAAATGGTCTAAAAGTATTAAGACAATTTCTAGAGCTATGACGAGTTCATTGCGAATATTGGCACTAATACCTGCTCGTGGAGGTTCCAAGCGACTACCAGGAAAAAATAAGCGCTTGCTTGGTGGGAAACCGCTCATTTGTTGGAGTATTCAAGCCGCGCAAGGCATACCTGAAATCTGCGATATTCTGATTTCGACAGATGATCCGGAGACTGCAGATATATCCAAGGCGGCAGGTGTGTTGGTTCCTTGGTTGCGTCCTGAAGAACTGGCTACCGATACCGCTACATCAGTTGATGTGGCATTACATGCATTAGATTGGTATGAAAAAGAACATGGAGAGATTGATGGATTATTGTTACTGCAACCAACATCACCTTTTCGGACTGTGCAAACTATAGAGAAAGCTCTGCAAATTTTTGAAAACGATCCATCATGCCCAGTGGTCAGTATATCGCTTACACATGCTCACCCTCTCTGGGCAATGAAGCTTAAAGGCGATTACTGCGTCCCTTTTTTCGGTGAGCACGGTTTAAACAAAAGATCACAGGATTTGGAGCCAGCTTATAGGGTAAACGGATCAATATATCTTTACCCTAAAGATTATTTACGTAATACGCAGTCTGATTTGGCCATTAACTACCGTCCCTTAGTAATAGAATCGCAGAGTGAAGTGCTGGATATTGACGATATAAACGATTTCGATATGGCTGAAAAAATGCTCAGTATTAGTTTATCGGGTAATTTAAAATGAGAAAGTGTCTGGAGGATATTATAAACATCTCTAAACTCGTGAAAACAATTAAAGATGAATTCGCTGAAATAAATTTACTCGATTCAAGCAAAAATATTGGCAAATGTGATGTCTTGTTTTTCTGTCACGATGACAATAGGGGGTTAGTCTTAAATAAAAAAACATACTCGCCTCTTATAGATAGTTTGGGCCAATACTTCGAGCATATTGGCCTGAAGTGTCAAACTATTGCAAAACCTTGGTCACGGCTTGTTGGTAGGGCAGCATTTGGAAATACCCATGCAATCAATAGAGTATATTTATATTCACTTATGCTGCATAGATTAATGCGAACAGCAAAAAAATGGTCAAATATAGAAAGCCCACTGACAACGTTTTATGAAAACATAATAACCAAGTCAAGCCCAAAGTTCATTATTTCAATCGGGGCACCTGCTTTTTTGTCTGAGGCAGCGCGGCGCCAAAGGGTTATTCATTTTGAGATATTGCACGGTTACGGGTATTGTACTCTTCCATTTGGGTGGGATGCTTTGCCAAAGAAGTATTTACCCCAAGGAGTCCTGTCAATGGATGCCGTCTCAACTGCAACATTCAGCAAGTTGGCAAAATATAATATTTTAATATGGCAGATTGAAAATCCTTTTTACAGTGCATTTATTCAAAATCTCATTAAAAAACAATGTTTTTTATATAGCGGTGAAAATGAAAAAAAAGTAAGTTCTCGATTTAGGCGGAATATTCTTATTTTATTGCAGTGGGGGTATGAAAATAACAAGGACGGGCTTCCTGAGCTTAATAATATCCTTCAAAATGGGATTTTATATGATGAAATTATATCTTTAATTATTGAATCGCCACGTGATTTATATTTTAAAATACGTCTGCATCCCGTACAGCTAGGAAGCATTAAAAGAAGAAGAGAAATAGTTGCTTTTCTTAATTCACGCTTATCAGAATATGATAACTGGGATTGTGATTACAGTTCTGAAGCACCACTTTGGCAAGTAGCATCTGATTGTGATGGAGGTATGACCATGTTTAGTTCTAGTGCATATGAATTGGCTGCAATGGGTATTCAAACATTGGTACTTTGTCCTACGCTAATGATCAATGGATTTCAGGAAGCTGTCTTTAACGATCTGGAGGAGGAAGGCTATGTTAAAAAAATGTCGATAGACAATGAGAACTTTAGAGACTGGATATACTCAGTAACAAGGAAACATCCTTGGAAATCACGTGGAAAATCGCTGAATATTGATGAATTAAAAGATAATTTACTTTTATCTTCTCTAGGTGATAGAAATGCATAAACCACATGTCCGAATTTTTATGGGGCCTACCGAGATCGCTGGACAATACCGAAATTTAGCGTTAGCCATGCTGGAACAGGGTGTTGACTGTAATTATTATACTTTTTATCAAAATGAATTTAATTATGGTGGTGATATTGGTTCCTCAAAAATTCCTGCGTGGATGCGAAAAATACATACATTTGGAAAGAAGGGCTCAGTCATCCGAAGAATTTCATCAGTAGGAATATTCGAGTTGTTAAGAGTGATATTCTTTGCTATTCATTTCCATAAATACGATGTATTTTACTTTGGATTTGGTGCTTCATTACTAAGATGGAATATAGACCTTCCAATTCTTAGAATGTTTAATAAAAAAATAATTGCTAATCTCTCGCATGGTTCAGATATGACACCTAGTTATTTAAATGGTGCATTAATGGATGCCGATATGACAATGCCATCTACCCGAAAATTGGTAAAGTCTACTTTTGCAATGAGAAGACGTCTCAGGCGATTCGAGCGCAATGCTAATGTAATTATAGGTTCTCCATTATCCTCTTCATTTTTATCGCATAAGCCTTATGTCGATATAATTCGTCTTGGAAGAACTTGTCAAGCTCAAAACAAACCTTCAATAGAACATCTAGGTGGCTCAAATGTTTTACCTGAAGATGGTGTTGTTGATTTAAAGGATACCTCCAAAACTTTTCACTTTATGCATATTCCATCACACTCTCCCGGGAAAGGAACGTCTGTAATTCGTGAGGCAATGAACAAAATTGTCGTTGAATATCCTTTTGTTAAATATACTGAGCTGTCTGGACTATCTAATAGAGAAGTATTATCTAGTTTGGCCGATGCAGATTTGCTAATAGATCAAGTATATTCAGATCTTCCCCTAAGCGGTATTGGGATGGAGGCATTCGTCATGGGTGTCCCTGTGCTGATATGCGGCTACGGGCTTTCAGGATTGAAATCCAAATATTCTCCAAATATTTTCCCCCCAACTATTATTTCTCATCCTGATGAATTAGCAGAAAGACTTAGACTGTTAATCGAACAGCCAACCGCACTAAATGAAGCAAAGAGAAACTCAGCTAACTTTGTTGAGACAATATGGTCCAAACAAGAAGTTGTAAAAAGATATTTTCAGTTATTTACTTGCAGTGATTTCCCTGTTGATTGGTGGCACGATCCAAAAAATTATATATATATACATGGGTACGGATTAAGTGAGCAGAGGATTAAGTGTATTTTAAAAGATGTTTTATGCACTTATGGAAAAAGTGAATTATGCTTATCGCATAGACCAGACCTTGAAAATGCGATTTCAACTTTTGTCCGTTAGGGTGTTTGATAATATTTTTAATTTATGGTTATTTTATCCTGCTGCAGTTCTAGGTATATATTTTTCGAGCGTCGTATTAGAGAAAATAAAGCCTTTCGTAATAATCAGATCCGTGAAGGGAAAATAACATTAGAAGAAGCGCTTACCCTTCTTGGGGATGAAAATAGGCCTCGGTATCAAAATATCCGCTGGCATCTGATTCTTTTAGCATGGATTTCAAAGGTGTTATTTCTATAGTTAGCCAGATACGGCCGATCCATAAACTGTAAGGTTGAGAACAAAAATAAATGGCTCCATCCACTTGTATACAAGAATCTAACTCTAGAGGTAACTATAGTTACCGTAAAAAATTTAATTTAATTTCATTCCTATTTGTATCTTTTATTTTTCTTGATTTGGTTTCAAAAAACTATATCTATAATAGTTTATATCCTAGTCTTATATTGTTTTTCATTTATGCGTTAGTCTATTTTTATAAGGGCAAAAAGCTAGATATATATCCGCTAGGTGTGTCTTTACTTATGGTTTTTTGGTATTTCTTAATTCAGTCATTTCAACATAACGGTATCTTTGGCTTTATTAATATATTGATGTCCATGCTTCTTGGGGCCGGAGTTTATAGGGGTTTAGTTTCCCCTCGCCATATAGCTTATTTAATAAGTTTTTTTCTGGTGATTTGTTTGTGGAATGCTTTGGAGGCATTTAATTACGGTATTTCTGTGTTTAAAATTTCGAATCATATAGCGATTAATGCCAGTCGTAATTTAATAAGCATTCATTTTATATTTTTAACAACACTGTATTATTTTGTAGCTAGGAATGATAAGCGGGACATTTCTATTACGCCTGCTTTAATTTGTTTTATTGTTACTATTTTAGCGGGTGGTAGATCTGGTATCCTTTCCTCTGCTATTCTTTTATCTGTTGTATTTTTGTACTCGGGTAATGGAAGTTTAATTTTTAGAGTAATCATTATTTTATCTGCAATATCACTAGCAGCTTTTAATTACACTGCTAGTGTTCTTGATTTTTTTACCGTTGCCAGCTCTGACATTAGATTCTCTTTTATTGCCAATTATTTCTCTAGTTATAATATGTCGAACTTAGTTAGTGGGTTTGATGTTAAAAATGCACAATTTCTTTCTGAGTTCAATGGTAATCCTCACAATAGCTATTTGAACTTATTGTCTATTTTCGGGTTTGGCGGGATTTTATTTTTATTTTTTACTGTTCTTTCATCATTTCTTTTGATGTTAAGAAAGGATTATTTTCCAATTTTGATTGTTACTCCATTTATGATTCGCATGTTCACTGACTCAGGTCTTTTTACGACATCATATGATCTTTTGTTTTATGCATACTTTTCTTTGTCTCTAAAAAAACATAAAAAATACGATTTTTCTAACGATTATCGTACATAATTCTATGTTCATGGGTTTTGATAATGTTATTCGAGTATATTCCGAGCATCCGTTGTTGTAGTCGTTGAAAAATATCTGTTGGTCATTTATTGAAACCGAGTTATTTTTGTATTATTCCCATCTCGGCAAGATCAATAAGCACATTTATTTATCTGAGGTTTTAATATGATTTTTGAAAAACAATTTAGCGAAGAGCTATATGCTAGGGTTAGAAGCTTTACAGTATGAGACATAAAATTCTTCATTTAACAAATACCGATGTTATAACAGATAGCAGAATACTAAAGGAAGTTTCTATTCTTTCAGAAACTGGCAACTACTCTGTTCATGGTGTGGGCATTACAGAAAATCATGGTCCCTCGAAAATACTTAAGAAAAATAACGCTGAATTGAGAGTGCTAAATACCGTTAGTCATAACTTTACACTGCTTCCAAGATCAGCTAGATACGTTTTAGTTTTGCTAGAATTAACAGTGCGTTTTTCGTTAGTTGGCTTGTTTATGCGGCCAAAAATAATTCATTGCCACGACACCATGGTGATTTTAGCCGGTGTCATAATAAAGCTATTAACGGGTGCTAAGCTTATTTATGATGCTCATGAGCTTGAATCAAATAAAAATGGTCAAAGCCGGGTTCTTTCTAAAGCTACATTCTTTTTAGAAAAAATATGTTGGAATAAGATTGATCATCTGATTACAGTAAGCCCTTCAATAATAGATTGGTATAAACACAATTTAGGCGATAAGCCCAGTACGCTTATACTCAATTCACCCACAATGCGTAAAGATAATATAGCCAAAAATGATGCCGCAAGTAAAGAAAATTACTTTCATGAAAAATATAAAATCCCTTCTGATAAGCTAATTTTTCTTTATGTTGGTATTTTTGGTGATGGGAGAGGGATAGACTTAATTGTTGATGTGTTTGAAAACTCCAATCTTAAGTCTCACTTGGTATTCTTGGGATATGGAAAATTAAGTGATGATTTAAAAAAACTTTCAACAAAATATATGAACATTCATGTGCATGATGCGGTTGCCCATGACCAGGTTGTTGAAATTGCAAAGTCCGCCGATGTGGGTTTATGTTTAATTCAAAATGTATCCTTGAGTGATTATTATTGTTTGCCAAATAAATTATTTGAATATTGCTTCGCAGGAATTCCTGTTCTTGCTTCAAACTTTCCTGATATTTCAAAAATCGTAAATCAGTATAAGTTAGGCATTTGTGTTGATTTAAATGTTGATGGTATTACTGATGGTATTAAGCGATTTGAGAGTAAAGAACTGGATATGAATCTCAGACCTTCAGACTTATCAGCGCTCAGTTGGGAAGCTCAGGCGCTGAAGCTAACAAAATTATATGAAAATATTTTATCTAGTTGAATTCAAGAATTAAAGAGGCTTTTTTATGTGTGGGATATTCGGGATAATTAGTCAGTCAGGTGTCAAGCAGCACCACTTAAAGATGCTGGCTTTGCATGCTCGACAAAGAGGGCGTGACTCAAGTGGTTTTATTTACCTGGAAAATAATAGGTATCAGGTTCAAAGAGCAGACTATGATGTTAAGCAACTTTTATCTAAAGTAAAACCTTATCAATCCCCAATTGTTTTTGGGCATAGTCGGCTTATTACAAATGGGTTGGGTGATAATCAGCCTGTTATTCGCGATGAAATTGCTGTCATTCATAATGGAATTATTACGAATGAGGCCGATGTTTGGAAAGAGTTAGCGATGGAACGGAAGATTCAGATTGATTCTGAGCTCATTGTTGCAATAGCCGAGAAACATTTATCTGAAAATAAAGACCTAGTTGACTTGCCAGAAAGGGTTCTGTCACTGTGTCGAGGTGTAGTTGCCTGTGCTGTTGTCATACCTCGATTAGGTAAAATAGTTTTATTTTCAAATAATGGTAGTTTATATGCAGGCGAACATTTAGGTGATACTTATTTTTCATCTGAACGATATCCGCTTACACAAGCAAACTGTCAAGATATAAAGCAGATTAAAAGAGAAGGGATGATGATCGAAATACCTTCATCCGAATCATCTTTTTGCATTCAAGATGATCACAACCGTAAAGAAAATCTTATTCCTGAATTTAAGTATATTAAATCTGAAGAAGGTTTGCTTGAGTACGCAAAGCCTGTATTGAAGCGGTGTAGTAAGTGTATCTTGACCGAAACAATGCCTTTTATCTCATTTGACGTAGACGGCGTTTGTAACTACTGCCACGACTATACTCCTCGTAACAACCCAAAGCCAAAAGAAGAACTTTTTAAGCTGATAGAACCTTACAGGCGAAAGAAAGGCTTAGATTGTATAGTGCCTTTCTCGGGTGGGCGCGATAGCAGTTATGGATTACATCTTATTGTAGAAGAGCTGGGGATGAAACCTGTAACTTATACTTATGATTGGGGTATGGTGACAGACTTAGGGCGCCGAAATATTAGCCGCATGTGTTCAAAATTGGGCGTAGAGAATATTATTATCGCAGCAGATATTTCGAAAAAACGTCGCAATATTCGTATGAACTTGAAGGCCTGGCTGAAGTCGCCTCATCTCGGAATGATGGCAATGCTTACAGCTGGAGATAAGCATTTTTTTAGACACGTCGAAACAGTAAAAAAACAGACTGGAATTAACTTAAACCTATGGGGTGTAAACCCTCTTGAAGTAACACACTTTAAAACAGGTTTTTTAGGTATTCCGCCTGACTTTGAAGAAAAGCGAGTCTATTCTCATGGGCTTACTAAGCAACTTCGGTACCACTATAAAAGAACGAAGGCGATGCTGGAAAGTCCCGGCTATTTTAATCGTTCGTTATGGGACACCCTTTCCGGTGAATACCATAGAAGCTTTACGGAAAAGAAGGATTATTACCATATATTTGATTATTGGCGTTGGGATGAATCTGAGGTCGATAATACACTTTTAGGCGAGTACGAATGGGAAAAAGCACCTGATACCAGTACGACTTGGCGAATTGGTGATGGAACAGCGGCTTTATATAACTATATTTATTACACTGTTGCTGGGTTTACAGAACACGATACTTTTCGTAGCAATCAGATCCGAGAAGGGAATGTCTCAAGAGATGAAGCCTTAGCTTTGGTTGAATGTGAAAATCAACCAAGATACGAAAACATTCGTTGGTATTTGGATGCTTTAGGAATGGATTTTATTGAGGTGATCAAGGTGGTTAATTCAATACCTAAGTTATATGAATCTAGTTATGAATGACTTAATGCAAAACCTTAATGTTGTCATCTCGGTTCCGACCACCCGCGCTATGACACGCGGGCTTTTATTAAGATGTGTTCGTCTTTGGCGGAGCATGGTTATGATGTTTCGTTGATTGTAGCGGATGGTAAGGGCATGAAGTTAAAAGCGGGATGACCATTCTTCATGTAGGCGCAAAAAAGGTGGGTGTTTGTCGCGGATGAGGAAAACGGTTAATCGATTGTTTGCAAAGGGCAAAGCAATGATTAAGTAAACCCTGTCTGAATTTACCTGCCAGATGTTTACTTTCAAACGCCTTCAGAATTCATGAGGTTTGGGTATGTAAATATTTTGATGCGATAGTCACTGCTACTCCGTTCATTCGTGATATATTTTTGGCAATTAACTCGAATACAAAGAATGTTAATAATCTTCCGATATTGGGAGAGTTGGCGTCAGCATCTAATGACTTTGACTTGTATGGAAAAGGTAAGGTCGCACATAATATAGTGAGAACGCTAATTAGCTATGAAAAATAATGTTTGGTACGTTTCAAAATACGCTAATATTAGTTCGTTTGGTGCGGATACTAGGCATGCTAGTTTCTGTAAGGAATTTGCTAAAGTAGGGTATAATGTTAGGCTTATTACTTCAAACTCTTCTCATTTATTTAACAATCTTCCCCAATTTAAAACTCGTTATCACGATATAGAATACAAAGGGTTTAATGTTACTTGGATAAATACATCAGGTTACTCTAAAGCGACTAGCATTAAGCGTCTTTTAAGTTGGGTTTGGTTCGAATTTTTTGTGTTAACGATGGCCTTTCGTAAGCTATATGAAAAGCCGGATGTTATTATAGTATCTTCGCTATCTATTTTATCGGTTTTATCTGGTTGTTTTTACAAACGATTTTATAAGTCAAGGTTTATCTTTGAGGTGCGAGATATTTGGCCACAAACGCTTATAGATTTAAAAGGGATGTCGCCCCATCACCCCCTGGTCTGGATTTTGTCAAAAATTGAGAGGCTCGGTTACAGATACTCAGATAAAATCGTTGGCTCTATGCCAGGTTTATATAAGCATGTAGATGCTGTTTCGGGTTTGGGTTGGAAAGTTAGCTGCATACCACAGGGTGTTGATTTGGAATTTTATGAGAACGGTCAGAATAAATTAAATGTTGATTTTATACAAAATTATTTTCCTAAGAATAAGTTCATTGTCACTTATGCAGGAACATTTGGCAACGCAAATGCACTTGAGTATATAGTGGATGCTGCTAGAATCCTCCATAATGAGAATGTTGATAATGTATTTTTTTTAATGGTTGGAGGCGGTGATCTTAAGGAAGAATTAATTGAAAGCTCTAGGGGTCTTAACAACATTATCTTTGCTCCTACTATTCATAAAAAACAGGTCCAGCATTTGCTGAGCCTATCTAATATCTTAGTTGCCTCTGTTAGAAATGAAAAAATTTATAAATATGGTATTTCATTAAACAAGTTTATTGATTATATGTATGCAAGGAAACCAATTGTTTGTATGTTTTCAGGCTATCCTTCTATGATTAATGAGGCTAATTGTGGTGAGTTTATAACCTCTGAAAATAGTCGAGTATTAGCAGATACTGTTATCAAATATTTAAGTATGAGTACGTCTGAATTACATGGTTTAGGTGAAAATGCATATAATTTTTTAGTTCAATTTCGCAATTTTGAAACCTTATCTAAGCAATATATTGAGCTTTTTAATGAAAAGAGTCTTTGATTTTTTGGCCGCATTATACGGGCTATTTTTGTTGTTGCCTGTTGTGTTCGTTGTTGCGTTACTTATTCGGCTTAAGCTTGGCTCACCTGTTTTATTTGCTCAAGATCGCCCAGGACTGAACGGCAATATTTTTAAGATGATCAAATTTAGAACCATGCTGGATAGTAAAGATGAAGAGGGGAATCAATTCCCCGACGATCAACGTATGACAAAGTTTGGTGCTTTTTTGCGCTCAACCAGCTTAGACGAATTGCCTGGTTTGTTTAATGTACTAAAAGGAGACATGAGTTTAGTTGGCCCACGGCCTCTGCTAGTGGAATATATAACGCTTTATAATGAAAAACAAGCACGCCGTCATAGTGTGCGACCTGGGATTACTGGCTGGGCACAGGCCAATGGGCGTAATGCAATCAGTTGGGAAGAAAAATTTGAGCTAGATGTTTGGTATGTTGATAATCAATCTTTTATATTGGATTTAAAGATTTTATTGCTAACGATAAAAAAAGTATTTAACAGAGAAGGTGTAACGGCTAATGGGCATGTAACTAAGGAGCCTTTTAGTGGTAGCTCAGAGAGACAAAGATGAAGCTCGCATTATTGGGTGCTAGTGGCCATGGGAAAGTGATTGCCGAAATAGCTGAGTTGATTGGTTACAACGATGTTATTTTTTTTGATGACGCATGGCCTGCCAAAAAACAAATTGAAGCTTGGTTTATTGAAGGCGATACTGAATCTTTGATTGCGCGTAAAAACGAGTTCGATGCGTGCATTGTTAGTATAGGTAAGAACAGTATTCGTCAGGAAAAACAGTGTGATTTACAGCAACAAGGTTTGTGCTTTGCTAGTTTCGTTCATCCTAATGCAGTGGTCAGTCGCTATGCAAGTGTCGATGTGGGATCAGTGATTATGGCTGGTGCAGTTGTTAATGCATTCACAAAGATAGGTCGAGGTTGTATTGTTAATACAGGTGCGACCATTGATCATGACTGTGTGTTGGATGATTTTGTACATATTTCACCTGGCGCTCATTTGGCGGGAGATGTAAGCATATCTGAGTGTTCTTGGGTTGGTATTGGCGCTTCAGTCAAACAAGGTATTTATATTGGCTCCAATACGATAATTGGTGTTGGGTCAGTAGTGATTTCAGATATTCCTGCAGACTCTGTCGCTGTTGGTATTCCCGCAAAAATTAAATAAATAGGAATTCGTAGTGCTTAATTCGTCGTTTTCACCATGGCCTTCCTTTACTCAGGAAGAGGCTGATGCGGTTTCTAAGGTCTTATTGTCTAACAACGTTAACTATTGGACTGGTCAAGAGTGCCGTGAGTTTGAAAAAGAATTTGCTGCTTGGTGCGGTTCACAATGCGCCATTGCACTAGGTAATGGAACCTTAGCATTAGATGTTGCACTTAAAGCTTTGGGTGTGGGTGCGGGGGATGAAGTGGTTGTTACCCCCCGTACTTTTTTGGCATCGGTCTCTAGTGTGGTAACTGCTGGTGCAACCCCGATTTTTTCTGATGTAGATCTTAATAGTCAAAATATTACTGCCGAAACCATTGAGGCGGTGCTTACGCCTAAAACAAAAGCGGTTATTGTGGTCCATCTTGCCGGCATGCCTGCGGATATGGACCCTATTATGACACTTGCGCATGAAAAAGGTTTTGTTGTCATTGAAGATTGCGCACAAGCACATGGCGCTTATTACAAAGGTAGAGCAGTTGGTACTATTGGTCATGTTGGTGCATGGTCTTTTTGCCAAGATAAAATAATGACCACAGGTGGTGAAGGGGGTATGGTCACCACTAACGATAAAGCGCTATGGGAATTCATGTGGTCTTATAAAGATCATGGTAAAAGCTATGAAGCGGTTTATCATCGTGAACATCCTCCCGGTTTTAGATGGCTGCATGAAAGCTTTGGCACTAATTGGCGAATGACAGAAATGCAAGCAGCCATAGGCCGTATTCAGCTAAAGCGTATGTCTGACTGGACTACTAAACGTCAAAGAAATGCGCTTGAAATTGATAAAGCGTTATCTGGCTTCGAATGTATTCGACTTGTAAATGTTCCTGATGATTGTGTACACGCCGAATATAAACACTATGCGTTTATTAAGTCTGAAAAACTCAACGATGGTTGGACTCGTGATCGTATCGTTGAGGAAATAAACGCTTTAGGGGTTCCTTGTTTTCAAGGAAGTTGTTCTGAGGTCTACCTTGAAAAAGCCTTTGATAATACAGGTTGGCGTCCAAAACAGTCGCTGCCAAATGCAAAAAAACTTGGTGAAACGAGTGTTATGTTCTTGGTTCATCCAACTTTAACAGAAGATGAGGTCAATAAAACCTGTTTGGTCATCGAGCAGGTTCTAAAGATAGCTAGTGTCTGCTAGAAAGCATCAATGTATATTCGAATTCATTCATCACCGATTTATCTCAAATTAGTAATATAGATATGTCTACACCAAAGCTACTAGCGAAAACTGATGCGGAAATGATAGATACTCCTACATTGATAATTTATTTTGATTACATTATTAAAACAGTATTCGATAAAGCTTATGGATATAGAGTTAAATTCAAGTAATTTATGCTAAATCAATAACGTATTTTTAATAGAGTATTAAGAGTAGATTTAAGAGATTTAAAAATGACTGATATTTTCACGAAAGACCTAATATTAAAAATTGTATCTATTCGTCGCACTAATAAGCGTTTTGTCATGGTGCTTGCCGATTTAGTCGCTTTACCTTTAGCGTTATGGTCAGGCTTCGCTTTGCGATTATCAGAATGGTGGCCAGCAGAATATTTAGTGGCTTCTTGGCAATTATTTGTGGTATTACCTATAATCGGTATTTTTATTTTTATGCGCCTTGGTTTATATCGTGCAATTGTACGGTTTATGGGCGTACAAGCAATTTGGGCGGTGGGTAAAGGGGTTTTTCTTTTAGCCCTTGTCTTGTGGGCAGCAGCGTTTGTTTTCCAAATAAATCTTTTCCCGCGTTCTATACCTGTTGGTTTTGCGTTGGCTGCCTTGGTGTATGTGGGTGGCAGTCGCTTATTAGTTAGGCACTACTATCACTGGGCCGTTAAGTACTATGAGAATAAAGAGGCGGTACTTATTTATGGTGCAGGTGGTGCTGGTATTCAGTTGGCGACTGCATTATCGGAAGGTAAAGAATTTCATCCAGTAGGCTTTATAGACGACGATAAAGCCTTATGGAAGTCGACGATTAAGAGTCTTCCGGTTTACGATCCTAGTAAAGTTATTAATTTAATTGAAAGTACTTCTATCGAACATGTTTTATTGGCAGTGCCTTACGCTAGTAATTCTCAACGTAAAATGATGATCGAAAAGTTTGAAGGCTGTAATGTTCATGTGCAAACAATTCCCTCTATGCCCGAGTTACTTTCAGGCAAGGCTTCTATTGATCAAATTCGTGAGGTACAAATAGAAGAGTTACTTGGGCGTGACGCAGTGCCGCCCATGTCGTCGTTAATGACCCAATGTATCACCAGCAAGATAGTCTTAGTAACAGGGGCTGGTGGGTCAATAGGTT
>JBLILH010000016.1:0-69956 GCA_047636495.1 Candidatus Endobugula sp.
TGTTTTAAGGTCTTTTGCTAATTCTAAGGCTAGCGCTTTGATTTTATGTTGATTCATTACTATTCCCATTATTGTTTAAAAAAGGTTAATCAATAATGGGCACTTACACAATCTAATTTACACCCTCCCATTACTGACATCACGACGCCAGAAATTAACGCTGCCACGCCCCAAAATGTATCTAAGCGACGTAAGATAAACCATAGGCTATTCCACAAGCCTCCCAACAATAACAAAGTGCCTACAATGTTGGCCGAAACCGGTGCAGCAGACACTAGACGCGGGTAAAACAAATGGAATCGGCCAGCGCATACTCAAGCCCAGCAACATAATAACTGCGAAGACAATGCCCATAAATTCACTTTTCATCGTTTTTTTTAACAATAAATTTATTTACTCATGCACAATGGCTAAAGCTGTTCAGCCTACACATCACCCACACGTAACACCTTTAAGCCGTTAGTACCGCCCTGCAGGTTGTCATGGTCACCTTTAGTGATAATGACAAGATCCCCGTCTTCCACCACTCCACGTTGCTTCAACTCACCAATCGCACGTAAGTTGGTCGCATGAGAGGTAGCATCGTGGCTTTCAAAAGGAATCGACTCTACGCCAAGAAATAAAGACACCCGCGCTTGCGTTTTAGCGATGCGAGAAAATGCATATATCGGCAAGTAAGAATTGATACGAGACATCAATAGCGTCGTGGAACCGGTTTCAGTGAACGCAATGATCGCTTTTACACCTTCCAAGTGATTGGCGGTATACATCGCTGCCAACCCGATAGATTCATCAATTGCGTGAAATTGCTTGTCAATGCGGTGAGTAGAGTGGCGAACGCTAGGATCAATCTCAGCGCCGCCAATAGCACGGATCATCGCTTTAACCGTTTCTACTGGAAAATTTCCTGCTGCAGTTTCACCAGAGAGCATCACCGCATCGGTACCATCGATCACCGCATTCGCCACATCAAACACTTCTGCTCGTGTTGGCAGGGGGCTATTAATCATTGATTCCATCATTTGGGTTGCCGTAATAACGCACTTATTCAGCATGCGTGCGCGTGAAATAATACGCTTTTGAACCACCACCAATTCAGCATCGCCAATCTCAACGCCTAAATCACCACGCGCTACCATCACTGCATCAGAAGCGAGAATCACCGCATCAAGGTTGTCATTATTGGCGACAACTTCTGCTCGTTCTATTTTTGCCACAATACCCGCATTACCGCCAGCGTCGGCTAATAAACGTCGTGCCTGAATAATATCTTCAGCATTACGCGGAAAAGATACCGCAAGGTAATCTACATCTATTTTTGCTGCTAACTCGATATCTCGCATATCTTTTGCGGTCAATGCTGGTGCGGATAAACCGCCGCCCTGTAAGTTAATGCCTTTGTTATTAGACAACGTTCCTGCCACATCAACTCGACAATATATTTTGTCGCCGTCAATGGATTCAATAAACAGTACAATACGACCATCGTCCAATAATAAAGCATCGCCCGCCTTACAATCATTGGGTAACGCCTTGTAGTCGATACCCACAGTGTTCTGGTTCCCGTCTTCTTTACCTAAACTCGCATCAAGAATAAACTTATCGTTGACCGCTAAATCAATAGAGCCGTTAGCGAATCGAGCAATGCGAATTTTAGGGCCTTGCAAGTCTCCTAATACCGCGACTTGGCGATGATGCTTTGCCGCCAGCATTCTCACTTGCTGTGCTCGGCGCTGATGATCTTCTGCCACGCCGTGAGAGAAATTCATTCTCACCACGTTAACACCTGCCACTATCATCTCTTCTAAAATATTCGCTTTATCCGTTGCGGGGCCCAATGTGGCCACTATTTTCGTACGTCTTTGCATAAGAAATCCCAGTTAATCATGTAATAATTAATGTGTCGGTTACCGCACCTACACTGAGGTTTTTTGCTCTCTGATAAGTAAGGTGGCCCCCTTCATTTAATAGCATAGCGTAAATATATGACAAGATCATGGTGTGCAATATCATGTCTTTCAAAGAACAATATCAACACGCGCCGGAGTGTCGTTAACCCATCACCAGTGTAAAAAACTCACCTATAGTTTACAGGATACTGATAGTAATTAACGGTACTTATTACCGGCTTTCTTATCAATTTCACCCTCACCTTTCACATCACATTGCTATATGCTGTTGGCTATTAGCCGTATTTGTGAGCGCTCTTGGTACACCCGTTAATTTTCGAGAAAAACACCAAGAAACGACTTACTCGTCGAAATTTTGCTTATTATAAAAACACGAGCACCGAAAGAGAGCGATAAAAAGGTGATATTAGCGAGGAAAAAGCTCTATAATATCGTTTATTAATTTGGCTAGATTAATTAAGTAATGTTTTGGTTAGCTATGTAGCCACTGCTATTTCATCCACCACGTTATTCATTGCGTTATTACCTTGCGACCATGATACGTTGGTTACACTCTAGTGACAGCATAGTTATACTTTAGCCAAGCTGTCTTTTCACTACTGTTATAGTATCGTTATAGTATCGTTATAGTATCGTTCCACTATCCAATACTATCGCTACGCTATCCAATACATGACCTACTATAGAGGACTCGCCTTGAACCTTCAAAACGCATCAATCGAAGAGCTTCGTCAGTTAGAAGCTGAGTTATCGCGTGCACATCACGCTTTTTGCCAACAAGATATCGCACTAGACCTGACTCGCGGAAAACCGTCTAGCGATCAATTGACGTTGGCAGATCAACTCGACGGAATTTTAGAGGGCGGATATATAGCCCCCGATGGCACAGACACCCGAAACTATGGCGGTTTAGAAGGTCTCAAGGATATGCGTAAACTAGGCGCTGATCTTCTTGGTGTAAAGCCGAGCGAAATTTTGGCGCAGGGTAATAGCAGTCTCACCCTAATGTTCTATGCCGTTCTGATTGCAAAAGAGTTCGGTCTGGGTCAAAAAAATGCTGCAACAGCAACAGAGACAGCGTGGAGAAACACTAGCGAAAAAATCAAATTTATCTGCCCCGTACCGGGTTATGATCGCCACTTTAGTGTGTGCGAGCAGTTTGGCATTGAGATGATCAGCGTACCTATGACGCCAACAGGTCCTGATATGGATATCGTCGAAGGCTTAATAAAAACAGATTCGTCTATCAAGGGTATGTGGTGCGTTCCAAAATACTCCAATCCCACAGGCACAGTGTATAGCGACGAGACCGTAGAGCGCATAGCAAAACTTGGGCTAACCGCTAGCAGTAACTTCTGCGTGTTTTGGGATAACGCTTATGCCGTACACGATTTACATGGCTACAAAGCGATTGCGAACATTATGGATCTTTGTCGTCAACATGGCACTGAAGATTCAGTGATGCAATTTGCATCAACATCAAAAATTTCTCATGCAGGTTCAGGCGTTGCCTTTATTGCTTCGTCAGAAGGTAACCTAAAACATTTTCTCGATGTACTTGGCATTCTTAGCATTGGCCCCGATAAAGTGAATCAGTTGCGCCACCTGCGATTGTTCCCTAGTTACGATGCGCTGGTGCAGCATATGGACAAACATGCCGCACTATTAAGACCACGCTTTGAATGTGTACTGAAACATTTAGATGCAAACTTTGCTGATAGTGATTTAGGCGAATGGGACAGTGCCGAAGGTGGATATTTTATCTCATTTAATACTCAGCCGTCGCTAGCGACGGCAGTAGTGCAACTTGCCGGTGAAGCGGGTGTAAAACTCACGCCAGCAGGTGCAACATTTCCTTATGGCAACGACCCAGAAGACAACAATATTCGTATTGCCCCATCAATGCCTACACTAGAGGACATTGAACAAGCGATGCAAATATTTGTTAATTGCGTCAAACTCGCCTCAGTAAAAAAAGCTTTAGTGGCGATTGAGTAAGCCACTATTAAGTTAGCCATCATCACAATATAGCCGTTAAAGGGCCATAGTAATATCGCCCTTTTTAATGACAACTATTTAATTGTAAATATTATGTACGGCAAGTTATTTACTATCCGTACAAGGGGCTCACCATACAAAACGAGAAAAATATGTCTATAGAATGGGTTAGCACACGACATACTGAAAAGACGCAATATAGTCATCAGGCATACTGTAAAAGTAATGACAACAATATTCTCAAACAAGCAGTTAATCGAACAGTAGAGAAAGCTATCGGTTATCTAGATGAAAACATTCGCGATGACTCAATGTATTTTTTAGTCGAGTGGCAAGCAGAAGATTCATCGCTGACTATTTTTGTCAGTGATGACACTAAACAAAGTGAATCTCTACATATTGTCCATTGCACCCTAGACTGCTTGGCTAAGGGAGACAACATTGATACCGATAATATTCAATATTGGACGAGAGATTTATTAACCACTAGCGCTGATTTTATTCGCTTTTCTTTGGTGGCTATTTTTAGCCAAGGCAATAGAAAGCAGACCGTACTGCTGTAAAAAATTATAACGGCAAGGCTTTACCTAGAACGTTGTCCACTACTTGTTGACGATATTTTCCAACGCAGCCTCTAACGATTGATAACGAAAACGAAATCCTGACTCGGTTAATGCCTTAGGGATGACTCTCTGCCCTTCTATTAATAGCTGAGAAGCATCGCCAAACAACAACTTAAGTACAAAGCTAGGCATTGGAAATATATGTGGCCGAGACATTTTTTTCGCTAACATTTTTGTAAACGTATCGTAGACAACCGGCTCAGGAGCAGTAGCATTCACCGCCCCTTCTATCGATGGTGTTTCCAGAATATGTATAATGGCACTCACCATGTCATCGATATGAATCCACGACAGCCATTGACGACCTGATGCTACCTTACCCCCCAGACCCAAACTAAATGGCAGCCACATTTTCTGTAAGGCACCTGCGTTTTTGTCCAGCACAACACCTGTACGCAACAAGCACACTCGTGTACCCAACGCTCTTACCTTTAACGCCTCAAACTCCCACTCATTACATAATCGGCTTGGGAAGCAATTACGGGAATGAGCACCCTCATCCAGTGGCTTGTCTTCAGGATAATTGCCGTAGTAGCCTATCGCCGAACCACTAATCATTATTGTGGGCGGCTTATCGGTCTCAGAAATCCATTTATTCAAATGCCTAGTAACGCCGATGCGGCTAGACCGTAATTCTGCTTTACGCGTATTTGTCCATCGGCCACCCATAATCGGCTCGCCGGCTAAATTAATGACCGCATCGATAGAGGTCGTGATAGCCCTAAAAGAATGAATATAGTCAACACGTTCACCGTACCTCGCTCGGGCTTTTTCGATGTCACGACAAAACAACGTAACACTATGCTGGCGCTGCAGTAGAGCGTCAACTAAATGACCGCCAATAAACCCTGTGCCACCTGTGATCAAAATATTCATTACTGTGCTCTCCTGTACTCTCAACTTTTTAGATTTTTTAGACTTTTTAGACTTTTTATAAAAAACTTAATTTATCTTGCCGACAAGCATTATTCTATAGACGCCACCTACAACCGATTTGCCACATGAAAAAAAGGGGTTACAGGAACAAACATTACCCCAAAGACAGAAAACGCCTAACAATACCCACGAAGATATCGGGTTTCTCTGCATGCAACCAATGTCGCGTACCGCTTATAATTTTTACGCTGGCGAATGGGAAAAGGCTTACAATACTTTCACGGTGCTCGGGCAGGATATAAGGTGACAACTCACCCTTTATAAATAAAACGGGACGTGTGAACGCCGTTAAGTCTTGTGAATTAGCATCAATGAGTTGCTCGTAGGCCGCAATTAAGCCGTCGATGTTTGCGCGCCAGTACCAAGCGCCGTCTTTTGTTTTTTCTAGGTTTTTCAATAAAAAACTGCGGGTCGATAACTCACCAACACAAGGCTGCATCATTTTATCGGCATCAATACGATTGTTGATTACCGTTAAATCAACCGCCTTAAAGGCAGCAAACACATCATTATGGCGAGCGGTATAAGCTACTGGCGCTATATCCGCCACAACCAGCCGATCGACTTTCTCTGGGTAGCGTAAAGCGATTTCCATACCCACCTTGCCGCCCAGTGAGTGACCTAAGACATGGGCTTTTTCAATACCCTGTTCAGACATCCACGCCACAACTGACTCGGCAAGCAAGGCCAAACTCGTGGTTTGAGTATGCGCTGAACGCCCATGATTAGGCAAGTCTATGGAATACACACAATAGGTGTCGGATAGCCTGCGCGCAATCAACCCCAAATTATCTAGCGAACCAAACAGCCCATGAATAACGAGTAATGGCGGTGCTGCTGTGTTGCCTAACTGACGGGAGTATATTGCTGGGGCAGAAGAAGAAGTGGGGTCGCTATAAGTAGACGACATTACGCATCACTATTCGTCGGTTTGCCTGTGCGATGCTCACGAGTGGGAAACTGCGAAACATTTCCCGCGCCTTTAATATCTGACACCTTCACCGGCCCTTCTTTTTCCACTTCATCGATGCGGATAATCGACTGCATAGGAATATATGAACGCTTCACACCACTAAACTCACCTTTTAACTTTTCCTCACTCGGGTCAACAATGACCTGCGTACGCTCACCAAACAACAACTCTTCTAATTCAATAAAACCGAACATATCACTTTGGTAAATATACCGAGTATAAATTTCAAAGACCTCGCCTTCGTTGTAGAAAATTACCTTAAAGATAGATGTGGTAGGTTCAGACATAATACTTCTCTATATGGCGTGGCTAACGATGATATCACTACGGATGATTTATTAAGATCAAGGCTTTGTAAGTGGTGCCTGTAATGGTAAATTACAAGTGAGAAGAGCGTATTGACAAATAACGACAATGATTAAATAAGCACATAAAAAAAGATATCGACGATTAGCTATTGATCTTACTAGCAACATTGAGGTTAAATAGCCGCCTTCGCGTATATTGTTGACAATCCACAACGCAGACAACCATATGCATCCGTAGCTCAGCTGGATAGAGTAGGTGGCTTCGAACCACTTGGTCGGGGGTTCGAATCCCTCCGGGTGCACCATATTAAAAAGCCTCGTTCATCGAACGGGGCTTTTTAATATGGTTAATTCGGTGGACATGATTTAACCCCCCCTGTTCGACAATATGGCCGAGAGCAACATTGCATAAGCGCATGAATGCGCTGAATAAGCCCTCTGGGTGTTTTACATTAGCGCTTTTGCCTGATTTTATGAACGCCCTATTCCTACTCCTACCCCTACCCCTACCCCTACCCAGACAAAAGGGAATGACCTTGTTGGCCATAAAATGTCTGGCCACTAGTTTGGGCGATCACAATGGCGACGACTCAACTGCGAATACTATGGCCAGTTGTAAACACTCACAGGGGAACACTCACCCCTGACTACTCACCCCTGACTATGATTCACTCGCTGCCGAGCGAGACCCATTATTACTGGAAAAAGGCCATGGCTATTCACGAATATTTGACGTGGACCAAATATATTTAATACCGACATGTGCGTATGCAAACCCGTGCAATACTTCGACGGCAAACACCCCTGCGAAAATCCACAATAATTAATGCCGCATAGCATTAAGACTGGCAGCCGTGAAGGTGATTTAGTGCTGGACCCGTTTGTAGTTGGTGGGACACCTGTTACGGCTAAGCCGTTGGGCAGGCGATTTATTGGGTGTGAGTTGGATGATGGGGATTTTGTTGGGACTAGGGAGAGGGTTACTAGCGTTTGAGTTTTTTGGGCATTGCCCACCTAAAAACTGTTTGCTCCCGTATGCTGGCTAAACCCACAGACAACACCACCGACTTTTATACCTTACAGCAATAATATTTATGGGCTGCTTTCGGCCAAAATCGGACGCTCAGGAGCGAAAGGCAAGACTTAGGTCGCTTTCTACAAATATGATGGTATAAACCTATGGTGCGCTTGATACAAAGGGCTTGTTTTCTCTGCGCGTCTAATGAATTAAGTGTCCCATACCACCTCCTCCCAAAGGTGGTGGCGGAGGACCAGGAGGATGTTGATAGTTTCTGAAGCGGTCGTTCCCAGAATGACAATTAGAAGATAATTCATGCTCACTTGGTAAATTCATCATATCTTGGTGTAAGTTATCAAGCCAGCTTGAAGATCCAAATAATGCTTCAGCGAGCATCTGATCCGCTGGACTTCTGGTAAAGCTAACTGATACAGTCGCATGAATGTTCGATATATCACATGAAGACACATCTACCCGAGAAACTCGGTTGTATAAAAATTCAGAGGCCATTCTAGCTGTCCATGTTCGAGTTGCTGCTATTGTATTTGTTAGTCCCTGCGTTAATTTAGCATTTATAAAGGATTGAAAATTTGAGTCCATCCCAGGGAGGTTCATCCATTGGCCTTCAACAGAATGGACATTTAGCGGGTCAAAATTGAACATGATATTTCGAAAAATATGTCTTCCTGATTTATCCGCTTCTCGAACAACCGTGAACCTTAAGGCCCCATATTCATTAAGACTCCCTCCGCTCCATTCCGAATAACTGTGAGTATTAGGTGGACTACTAGACGGGTTGTTTGCTGCATCCAGATCCTCCATAATATCATCACCAAAGATTTCGAAATCATCAAGACCTGATATTTCGTTAGGTTTTTCAAGGTTAGGATCATCTCCAGCAGTGACAGATAAGGGAAGTACCAACAGATAAAATAGTAAAATAAATAATTTCTTTGTCATGACTCTACCCCTTTATGAAAACCATGTGGATTATATTCACGTGTGCAACAGTTGGATTAACTCCTAACGCCAACATCAGCGGATAATATTGTAGAGCATAGCGGCTTCATCCAACAGATAATTAGATGTAACCCATAGTAAAGCAGCTTAGACAGATTCCATATAAATCTTTTCTTCGATGTCCGCTTTGAGTCAAAAGCAGACGTTAATTTCAATAATAACAGCTGAGTGCCTGCCCTCGCAAATGTCGTTTGCTATCGGCCAGAAGCGGACGCTTAGTATTATTAATTCTGCGCTTTGTGAAAAACTTGAAATACAGCGTAAATTTTATGACCGCAATTCCTCGGTGTTTTTCAAGTTAGTTGGCTTAGAAATCTCTAGTGTCTACAAATTGAAAAGCAGTGTCACTCATTCTAATCATTCCTTGAAGTGGAACGCTGTAGTCATTTTTAATTCACTCGACAAACTCTCGACCGCCAACGTCATTTATCAGAATCCCCTTAAACCTAATTGAATGATAATTTTCAAGGACACCCACTCGATATTGTTAATTATCTAACTTTATAAGTGCATGCGCCTATTTGCTCGCCACGATTCTTTACGATAAGGGGAGGTGTTTTTCATGATATTGGAAGGCAAAGGTTCTTATTATTTTTATCACCTGCCAAGTCATTTTAAGTTCAGAGCCCTTGAACCCAGAATATCTTCTGGGAGCAGGCCAGCCAATGTAAGCAATCACCAACCTTATGGTGGACTAATTATGAGCATTGTTAAGTGGGTGTCCCCATCTAAAAGTGCCCATCTAAAAGTGTGCGACTGTCGCCTTAGCGAATAAAACCGTGCGCACTGCTTATCCCATGCTCACACAAGGGACAGAATACAAAGCGGAGATACTTACCACTTAATACCACTTACCACTTACCACTTAATAATATGTTCCAACAATAAAAATGCATAAACGAAGATGAAAATCAGCGGGTTAATTCAGTCATCAACATAGAGCCTAGAGCTCGCAAGGTAGATTGGGCAATCCGTCCGAGTAGATATCATAGGGGCAGAGTTAGTCACTCTATATAAAGGTCGTACATAAGTACGCATTTATTCTTTATTTGAGCTGATTTATTGTTGACACTAGGAGCCTGTCGGACTTAGTGGATCGTAGCGAGGCAGTGAGAAATTGAGGGCATTTTTTCGATCATTTGAGGCGAATAGTGAGCCTATTTAACGAAAATGATCGGAAAAATACAGCAATTTCCCGCTGCCGCAGTAGATTCCTCCTAAGTCCGACAGGCTCCTAGGGGAGTCCACATAAGTTGACGTCTGATAGCTCATTTTCAAGTTGTTTAATCGATGTTTTACACTCGGTGTTTTGGTGTTCGCATTCGGCTAGATTAGTGTCTAAATAATGATATGATTTTTACTGTTCATGATGAGTGGATAGCGTAATTAACTTTCCTTCTTTTTGACAAATATAGTGCTTTATCAGCACATGAGTATAGTCCGTTAGCGTTAATGGCATGTTCAGGGAAAAGACTAACTCCAATGTTCATCTTGACGTTTACTTGAACCCCCTCAAAGCATATCGGTTCATCACAGGAGGTAAGAATTCGTCCAACTACATCATGTAAGCACTCATCTTCTTGGTGACGCAAGATGATTATAAACTCATCGCCGCCGATCCTTGCAATGATGTCTGTATCACGCAGTTTTTGCTTGATTCTACTTCCTATGACGATAAGTACTTCATCACCGACTCTATGTCCATAGTTATCATTGACTGCTTTGAAATCAGTAAGATCCACAGCTAAATAAGCAAACTTTGTTTTTTGTTGGGTGGAATCTTCGATAAAAAACGCTAATCTGTCATCGAAAAGTTTTCGGTTGGGTAGTTGCGTTAATGGATCATGCAATGCGATATGTTCGAGTTGCTGGTAAGCATCAACAACAGGCTTTGATATTCTTCGGCTCAATATGATAACTGAAAGTATTGAAAATATTATCGAGAATAGTATTAACACATATATCCCAAACTTCAATTTATGGGTATTCGCTAAGATTTCATCTTTCGGTTGTTGCACAAACAAAAGCCAGTTAAATCCTAGCCGGATTTTTATGGCCATATAGTCAATTCCATTATTTGTATACTCGAACACTTTGTCATTTGACAATGCTGATACTGCAGGGTGTCTTTCCATATTTTTAAGTTCTTTCCCAATTTTAATCGTATTGTCGCCGCTAGCAATTAGCTTTTTGTCATCATCTATCAGAAATGCATAGCCCGCTTCCCCGAGCTTCAAACTGGTAATTTTTAAAGAAATATCATTCAAGGTGGCGCATTGGGTGAGTGCGCCTTGGAAGGTGTTTTCGTGCTGGATCGGCACGGCAAAGCAGAGAATAGGTTTTTTTTGAGTTTCCCCAATGACCACCTCCTGCCCTAACTCAGCGCCGTTCTTCACTTGCCGAAAATACTGACGGCTTGAGTAGTTTTTTAATGTTTTATTGTCACTGCGGGCCAAAGCAACGCCGTCTGATCCATCAACGCGTGCGACTATAATAATATTATTGGTTTCGACAATGGCATCCAAAATCCTCTTTGTTTCTGTAACGTCTAATGATTGTATTGTTTTTATCTTTGATAATGTCTTCGATACAGTAGCTTTTTTGTTTATCCATAAATTTATTTCTTGCTCAATTTTTTGGCTTTCAATCAAAAGTAATTTTTCAGCATTCGCAATGCTTTCGCTCCTACTAATATTATAGGTATAAAGTATTAGTAAAAATGGAATGACCTGTACCATCACTAAAGCACAGAGTACTCTCATAAATATTTCTGATGAGACTTGATTATATTTTTTCATTAACGGATCAGTTTTTTATGGTTTCTTATTACACACTTAAATATAGACGATACTTTAAGATAATGCTAAAAAAGGAGTGCTCAAGGTTGACATTGAGACCGGCTAATAACAACCTATATTTATATTCGTCCTTTAGATATTTATTTTTCTGCACCTAGTGATGATAAAGGATGAGCGCTGCTATGAAAAAAATACAATCCAGAAAACCTTCGGGAGATTGGCAGCAGAAAAAATGATGAGTTTGGTTGAGGGGTATTGCGGTCATTCCCTCGAAAAGTGCTCTAACTCGCTGAAAGCCTTGAGCCACATGGGCTCCGTCGATTTTTCTACCCAGCACCCAGCTTATCGAATACGCGATTTTTAACCTCTAACTCTGTCTTAAGCGCACATATTTCGAGCCTTTGCTCTTACGCCCTATCTTACCAAGCCTTTGCTCTTGCGCCCTATCTTACCAAGCCTTTAACTGATCTCGCAGCGCCGCCATTTCTTCAGAGGGTACGTTGCTATTTGCGGTCTCAATCTCCAGACCTCTACATTTGATTTTATAGTCGTTGTCATTTTTACGCACAGCCATCTCAAGGTTCGTAATTTTACTTTCTCGCCCAAACACGTGCTTGCGTGACTCACTAACTTGCGCATCGAGGCGAGCATTATCTTGATTCAACTGGGCAATTTTGTTCGGCCGTAATTTTCAAGGGCACCCACTCGATATTGTTAATTACCTACCTTGATAAGTGCATGCCCCTATCTACTCGCCACGATTCTTTACGATAAGGGGCGGTGTTTTTTATGATATTGGACGGCAAAGGTTCTTATAACTTTTACCATCTGCCAAGTCATTTCAATCTCAGTGCCCTTGAACTCAGAATATCTTCTGGGAGCAGGACAGCCAATGTAAGCAATCACCAACCTTATGGTGCCCTAATTACAAGCATTATTAAGTGGGTGTCCCACCTAATATTACCACCTAATATTACTGCCGGCACGAAACTCTATCTGGAGTTTGGGGATAGTGACTGATCTGAATTGATTGCACAGCGTGTATATTATCAATAACCGCTTGCATATGGAGTGGACTCCAGGTGTTTAATGCATCTAAAGACATTATTTATGAACACTGTTCATGGTTGCCATCCGCATTCTCAGAGTGAACCTAGTTTAATGTGCAAAACAGGCTTTAAAAAAATCGCTATGCTGCTTTTATGGTGGCTGACTAGCCAGCATGCTTCTGCATTGATGCCTCTTGTTATCAATGGAGGTGATTGTCATCCATTAGGTCAAGTGGAATGCAATTCTGAGGCGATTCATAAAAAGCATGCCCATCATCCTTTTATGTCCGTGGATGATAAGTCAGCGCTCACTGTAAAGGGTGAACAGACAAGCAATCATGCCGCAATGATCGATTGTGAACACTGTGCTTCCGTTTGCCAATCTATCGTAATATTAACGCTAAAGTTACCTATAGTCGCGTTAGCGAATAGCTTCTCTCAAGCTTATTTAATCCATTCAATCCTTCAACCCCCCATCTTTTCGTTATACCGCCCTCCGATATTTGCTTAATTTATAGGCTTAGTCCGTCTGCTATTTGTGTGGAAAATATTACCTTGGTAACGATCTGTCGTCGTAATTATGCAAATGTCATTATGCCGTCGTCAGTCTAAGGCTAGAACTATAAACCTATAAACCTATAAATGTGATGCCTACGGCTGTGCTCATCTGTAATCCAGCCTTGCCCCGATGCCAAATAATGAGTGTGAGATAGAGAAAATGTTCAACAAACCTGTCATTAATGATTCAACTATTGGCGCCATATTTTGTCGTCAAACAATATTTTTCTGGGCAAATAGTGAAAGAAATGCTTCATTTCCACTGATGCTTATATTTTTGTTATGTGTCAGTTTTCAGACGAGTAAAGTATTCGCTTTGTCAGCGCTATCCCTAGAGCAAGCGATCGCCATTGCCCATGACAATGACCCCTGGCTTAAGGGCAGTTTTCATAGGCAGCAAATGTTGAAATCTAACAGTATTGCTGCCGATCAATTGCCCGATCCTAAGGTATCTATTATCGCCTTAAATTTTCCCGTCGATACCTTTGATACAAATCAAGAGCCTATGACGCAGTTTAGAATTGGCATTGCGCAGCAATTTCCTCGTGGGGATACACTTAAATTGCGTAGCCAGCAACTTGTGCAACAAAGTGATGCACAGCCCTTTCTAAGGCAAAACCGACAAGCAGAAGTTAAGCAAGTTGTATCACTATTGTGGCTAGAAATATACAGAGCCGAACAGACAATTACCCTGATTAAAAAAAACCGTTCTCTTTTGTCTCAACTTGAGGATATTGTTCAATCCAATTATTCCTTTACACTTGGTAAAGCGAGACAACAAGATTTAGTGAAATCGCAGCTTGAATTAACGCGCTTTGACGATCGATTAACCCTCGCTCGTGATCGATTTGATAACGCTATTGCGCAACTCAGTGAATGGTTACCCAAAGAAAGCGTCGATGTCTTTTCTCAGGAGGACTTAACATCATCTATTCGAAAAGTGCCTACTGTTACGTGGTTAAAAAGAGAGCTTTATCACGCAAATAACATACAGGATAAAAAGCGACTATTGCCCTTGTTCGTCACACACCCAAAAATAAAAGCGATGGACTATCAAATTACTGCGAGTGAAACTTCTATCGAGTTGGCTAAGCAAGCCTATAAACCACAATGGGGCGTCAATGCTGCCTATGGGTATCGGCATGAAGATAGGATGGGCAATGATCGCGCTGATTTTTTATCGCTTGGCATTACCTTTGATCTACCCATGTTTACACCGAGAGGGCTGGATCAGAAAGTACGCTCCACTGTAGAAAATGTAGAGTCAATAAAAACTGAAAAGTCATTAGCTCTTCGCCAAATGATAGCAGGGTTTACTAAAAACCAATCTAGATTATATCGCCTCAATCAACGGCATGACCTCTACCAGTTAACGTTGATCCCGCAGATTAAAGAATATGTTGAGATATCACTAAGGGCTTATACCAACGATGATGGCGATCTTGCCGAAGTCACTCGCGCGCGTATTGCAGAGCTGAATGCAGAAATTGAACTATTAGATATTACTGTGGAACGATTGAAAACCATTGTTCAATGGAATTACTTTTTTACGAATGATGTTATCGGAGTACAACAATGATCAAGAAAATATTAGCTATTAGTACCGGTTTACTATTGGGTATTGTCGGCGCGAGTCTTTTTTGGATGAATAAAGACTATTTTGAAAGCTCAGGAATGATTCACAACGCAATGTCAATGAAAACTGATAGATCAGAATCAAACAATGCAGAAAAAAAACCGCTTTATTGGGTTGCGCCAATGGATGCAAACTACCGTCGAGACCAGCCTGGCAAATCCCCGATGGGGATGGATTTAGTCCCATTTTATAGCGAAGAGAAAAGTGATAGCGGAGTGGGTACGGTGACAATATCCGCAGCCGTCGTTAATAATATTGGCGTAAGAATAGCACCCGTAGAGACTCGTGCATTAAATTCAACCATTAATACAGTGGGTTATGTCCATTACGATGAAGATAAAATGTTTAATATCCACCCACGAGTAGAGGGTTGGATAGAGAAACTGTATGTCAAATCTTCTGGGGAACCCGTTAACAAAGGTCAGGCGCTTTATGATTTATACTCACCACAACTGGTCAATGCTCAACAGGAATTATTGCTCTCACTCAATCGTAATAATCCAGTCTTAATTGCCGCAGCAGAAGATCGACTCAATGCCTTGCAATTGCCGAAAAGCTTAATCAAACAGATCAAACGTAATCGAAGAATCCAACAAACCGTCACCTTCACCGCGCCTTACAACGGTATTGTAGAGCAACTGAATATTCGCGAAGGCGATTATATTAAACCGATGACTCGTCTTATGTCAGTCGCATCACTTGAAACTATGTGGGTAGAGGCAGAAGTGTTTGAACGTCAAGTAGCGGAGGTTATTAAAGGTCAGCCAGTGACAATGCGTTTAGATTACCTGCCCGGTAAACGTTGGCAAGGGAAGGTCGATTATATTTACCCCACGCTTAGTGATAAAACACGCACCATCCGAGTACGGATGCGTTTCGCCAATCCCGATAAATATTTGAAACCCAATATGTTTGCTCAAGTTACGATTCATCCTGATAAGAGCACTCAATTTAAAACCATCGTTGTCCCGAGAGAAGCCGTCATTCGCACTAAAGACCAAAACCGTGTTGTGTTAGCACTGGGCGATGGAAAGTTCAAATCGATTGCCGTGGATATGGGGTCAGCCGATGAATCGTATATAGAAATATTTGACGGCGTGGACATGGGTGATCAAGTCGTGGTGTCGGCCCAGTTTTTATTGGATTCTGAATCCAGTAAAACCTCTGATTTCCAACGGATGGAATCAATAGAAAATGAGGATGTCATGACGATAGATATTCCCGAGAGTATATGGACAGAGGCACAGATCAAAGGTGTGATGAGTGATAAAAAAATGATTAATGTACAGCACCCAGCTATTGATGCGTGGGGTTGGCCGCAAATGCAAATGGATTTTGAGGTGGACGACAGCATTGATTTATCCACACTCAAAGCCGATATGACTTTGCATATTGAAATACAAGCCGGTGAAAACGGTCGCTATAAAATCACGGCAGTACATATCCCGGATAACAATTCAGCAGGGGTGATGGGGGAGCAGGATGCAATGAATAAGCAGGAAATAAATCACGAGGCAAGTAATCATAAAACAATCGACCATAGCCAACATTCAACAATGGAAACGAAAAAAAATGGCGATAGTGGGCATGGTAATCATGGCGACGCTAAGGAGCCCAGCAAATGATTGAAGCTATTATTAGATGGTCGCTGATTAACCGTTTTTTTGTGTTGCTGGCAACCTTTATCATTGTTGCTTTGGGATTATATTCTTTAAAAAATACACCCGTAGATGCTATTCCTGATCTTTCCGATGTGCAGGTAATTATTAAAACCAGTTATCCGGGGCAGGCGCCGCAGGTGGTTGAGGATCAAGTGACTTATCCGTTAACCACGGCAATGCTGTCAGTGCCGGGGGCGGTAACGGTGCGTGGCTATTCCTTCTTCGGTGATTCCTATGTGTATATTATTTTTGATGAAAGCACCGATCTGTATTGGGCGCGTAGTCGCGTACTGGAATATTTAAGTCAAGTCGCTCCGTCTTTGCCCGATAATGCGAAACCACAATTGGGGCCTGATGCAACCGGTGTGGGATGGGTTTATGCCTATGCCTTAGTGGATAAAACCGGACAACAAGATATTAGCCAGCTGACCAGCTTGCAAAATTGGTTTTTAAAATACGAATTGCAAACGGTTCCGGGTGTATCAGAAGTTGCCACACTTGGCGGTATGGTTAAACAATATCAGGTCAATGTAGATCCGAATAAATTAAGAGCGTTTGGAATGCCTATTGCGCATATTCAACAAGCCATCAAAAGGGCAAATCAAGAGACTGGTGCATCGGTTATTGAAATGGCAGAAGCGGAATATATGGTGCGCGCCTCTGGCTACCTTAAAAACCGTGATGACATTGCCAATATTCCCTTGGGCGCTCAAAAAAATGGTACACCTTTATTACTCAAGGATCTGGCCGATATTACATTGGGGCCACAAATGCGTCGTGGTGTTGCAGAATTAAATGGTGAAGGTGAAACCGTGGGCGGCGTGATTGTGATGCGTTTTGGTGAAAATGCACAACAGACCATTGAGGCGGTTAAAACAAAAATAACCGAACTAAAAAAAGGTTTACCCGATGGCGTTGAGATTATTACCGTGTATGACCGCTCAGGATTAATCGAGCGTGCGGTCGATAATCTCTGGTATAAATTATTGCAAGAATTTATTGTTGTCGCATTGGTGTGTATGGTGTTTTTGTTTCACATACGCTCATCACTGGTGGCGATTATCAGCTTGCCTGTGGGTATTTTAGCGGCTTTTATTGTGATGCATGCACAAGGGCTTAATGCCAACATCATGTCATTGGGGGGGATTGCTATTGCTATCGGCGCAATGGTCGATGGCGCTATTGTGATGATAGAAAATATGCATAAGCATATGGAAAGAACACCGATCACCGATAAAAATCGCTGGCAACTGGTGGCAACATCGGCCTGTGAAGTGGGCCCTGCATTATTTTTTAGTTTGTTAATTATTACCGTTAGCTTTGTGCCGGTCTTTACCCTTGAAGCTCAGGAAGGACGAATGTTTGCGCCATTGGCTTTTACGAAAACTTATGCCATGGCGGCAGCAGCGATATTAGCCATTACCTTAGTGCCAGTCTTAATGGGATATTTTATTCGGGGGAAAATTATTGAAGAACATCGCAACCCCGTTAATAGAGTGCTAGTCGGTATTTATAAGCCGGTATTAAATTGGGTGTTGACCTATCCTAAGTTAACCGTTTTTTTATCATTATTACTACTGGCGACCAGCATCTGGCCGATAAAAAATATCGGTAGTGAATTTATTCCGCCCTTAGATGAAGGGGACTTAATGTATATGCCGACCACTTACCCTGGTATTTCCATTGGTAAAGTCCGTGAGCTATTACAGCAAAGCAATAAACTTATTCGCACGGTGCCAGAGGTCGAAAGTGTTTTTGGTAAAGCCGGGAGGGCGGATACTGCAACGGATCCTGCGCCATTAACGATGATTGAAACCTTCATCCAGTTAAAACCGAGGGACCAATGGCGTAGCGGTATGACACTTGAGTCATTAATAAAAGAACTCGATCAAGTCGTTAAATTGCCGGGCCTAACCAACGCATGGGTGATGCCGATTAAAACCCGTATCGATATGTTGGCAACCGGCATTAAAACGCCAGTGGGTATTAAGGTGGCAGGCCCTGATCTCAACGTAATTCAAGAGATTGGCCAGCAGCTCGAAACTATTATGAGTGATATTCCAGGTACTGCGTCAGTTTATTCAGAGCGTGTTGCTGGGGGACGCTATATCGATATTGATATTCAGCGAGAACAAGCGGCTCGTTACGGTTTAAATATTGCCGATATACAACAAGTGATTGCCAGTGCCATTGGTGGTATGAATGTCACTCAAACAGTAGAGGGCTTAGAGCGTTATCCGGTTAATGTGCGTTACCCACAATCTTATCGGGATTCCCCAGAAAAATTGGTATTGTTACCCATCATCACTGCAAGTGGCCAAAGTATTGCCTTGGGTGATGTTGCCATCATCTCAATAGAAAATGGTCCGCCTGGAATAAAAAGTGAGAATGCTAGAATCAATGGCTGGACATTTATCGATATCGAAGGTGTGGATATTGGCAGCTATGTGCGTAACGCTCAGAAAATTGTCAATGAAAAAATTGACCTTCCTGCAGGCTATTCATTAATTTGGTCTGGGCAATATGAATATATGTTGCGCGCGAAAGAAAAGCTGACCTATGTTATTCCACTGACCTTGGCCATTATTATCATACTGTTATTTATTAATTTTCGCAGTGTTGGCGAGGTCGCTATTTTAATTGGCACCTTACCTTTTGCTTTGATCGGCAGTGTATGGCTTATGTACTGGGAGGGGTTTAATTTTTCTATTGCAGTAGGCGTCGGTTTTATTGCTTTAGCGGGCGTTGCGGTTGAAATAGGTGTGATAATGTTGGTCTATCTTAATCAGGCATTTAATCGTCTTATTGAAGAACAGCCGAACAATGAAAATGAGAGCGGTCAACAACTTAATAAACTAACGCAAGAGCAGCTTAAAAATACTATTTTATCGGGTGCGGGTTTACGTGTTCGTCCAGTAATGATGACTGCCGCTGCAGTTATTGTCGGCCTATTACCGATACTCTATGGAACAGGTACAGGGTCAGAAGTGATGAGCCGTATTGCAGCGCCCATGGTCGGGGGAATGATCAGTGCAGTTTTACTCACGCTATTGGTTTTACCGGCTGTTTATTATTTATGGAAAAAAAGGGAGCTTAAATGATGAAGTGACCGTTACAGTTTATTTAAATTTTATATTATTTTTTATTCACAACAAGCATTCACAAAAAGGTTACATTTTATGAAAAATTTATTCCTCGCAAGCGTTCTATTACTGATCAGTCATGTCGTTATGGCTCATGCAGATTTAGAGTCATCGTCACCTAAAAATAATGCAATGTTAATGGGTAGCCCAGAATCCATAGACTTGCATTTTAGCAAGCCTGTTAGGCTAGTGAAGCTATTAGTTAAAAACCAGCAAGGGGATACGGTTAATATTGGCTTTAATCCCATCAAAAAACCAGCGGCCGTTTTTAATTGGTCATTGTCTGACGCATTAGACGAAGGGACTTATCGAGTTGATTGGATCACTATGGGTGCAGATGGTCATAAAATGAAAGGTGGCTTCGGTTTTATGGTGCATGCAATGGATGATATGGGCCATGATGGAATGAAGATGGGTACGGATAAAAATCACATGGATCATTCTAATGATATGCACAAATAATTTATGTTTACTGATATAACGATATGGCAACTATTAATAATGGTTGCCAAGTTGTTGGGGTATGTTGGGCTTGCCGCTGCTGTCGGCGGCCCTTTAATGATATGGCTTTTACAGTTAACCAAGAGCAATCAATCGGCTTTATTATTGGATATTCGCGCCTATGGTTTACTACTCAGCAGCTTAGGTTTAGTCGCTGTTCTTACGCAACTATTATTAGAAACGGGCAGCTTTTCTGAGTCAGGTATCAGCGGTATGTTTGATCCTTTTATGCTGGAAATCGTGTGGCAGTCTTCCATAGGCGAGACTGCCCTTTATAGAATTATTGGGTTTATATTGAGCCTCTTTATTTTTGTTGTTCTGTTACAGCAATCACATCGTGGCGTACGATCAGTTGTCGTTATTGTTTTTTGTTTATTATTGATTGTATTAGGGCGATCTTTCAGCTTATCGGGGCATAGTGTATCGTTACATGGTGGTTTGCAATTATTACTCAGCCTGCATGCGGTCATGGTAATGGCTTGGCTGGGCTCACTTTACCCCTTATGGAAAGCGAGTCACCAATTACCCTTAAAAGCCTTACATCTATTAATGCATCGCTTTGGTTTATATGCCCAGAGTGTGGTTGCATCATTAATCCTCACCGGTGCAATTATCGTTTATTCCTTACTAGATTCTTTTAGTGACCTAGTGAATACCGCTTATGGGCAATGGCTAAGTGTAAAACTTCTCCTCGTTACCCTTATTCTACTATTAGCCGCGTATCATAAGTGGCGGTTAGTCCCCAGGTTGTTAAGCACAAAACAGGCTAGGACGAGTCTATCTCGCTCGATAAGTTTAGAAATATTTATTGCGATGGCTATCCTATTCGTTACAACAATTATTAGTTCAGTCGTTGGACCTCTAAGTTTAAAATAAATAAGGCGATTAAAATAAAAAAAGTTTTAAGTGAAATACCCTTTAATGGGTATCGCTTGATTAAGTAAAGGGTCTCTTAAAAACATTAAAGAATCCATCGAGAAGCTATCGGGGCTCATTTACCCTGTCGATGGCAATTTCCTGATTTAAGCTAAAAAAGGAAGTTCAAATATTTCTCGACAATGGTTTAGCGTAATTATTCTAAGTTAAGCAAGATATTTGGATAGTCTTTGGATACATACAATTTTTAAGGACACCCACTCATACAATTTTCAAGGGCACCCACTCGATATTATTAATTATCTACCTTAATAAGTGCATGTCCCCCCCTATTTGCTCGCCACGATTCTTTACGATAAGGGGCGGTGTTTTTTATGTTATTGGACGGCAATGGTTCTTATAATTTTTACCATCTGCCAAGTCATTTCAAGCTCTGAGCCCTTGAACACAGAACATCTGCTGGGAACAGTACAGCTAATGTAAGCAATCACCAACCTTATGGTACCCTAATTACAAGCATTCTTAAGTGGGTGTCCCACCTAATACACAAGCATTATTACGTGGCAGTGTCCAACAACTGTGTTTGCTCTGTCACTTTTTTAGCAAACAGTGGCTTATCTTTTTTAGACACTGATCGCGATATGGGAATTTTTGCTCTCATTGGGTTAACGGGGCGACCATGAACATGCAGCTCAAAATGAAGGTGCGGGCCGGTAGATCGGCCCGTATTTCCTGATAGGGCAATGGCTTGACCTCGACGAACCGTTTCGCCTCGGCGCACGAGCACACGATGTAAATGCAGATAACGTGTTTTATATTGCCCGCCATGCTGGATATCCACATAGCGCCCTGCAAAAGGATGATTACCCACACGGGCAACCGTGCCATCACCGGTGGAAAATACTTTTGTGCCTGTTGGTGTCGCAAAGTCGGTTCCGTTATGGGGGGATACTCGGCCGGTTACGGGGTGAACTCTTCTAGGATTAAAAGAGGAGCTGATTCGATATTTTTTGTTTAATGGCGTGCGGGTAAAAGCGCGCGCTAAACTTTTACCTTGCTTGTCATAATAGCGGCCGTCGCTAAATAAGAATGCCGTATATTCGCGCCTACGTTGCTGTATGCGTGCGCTCTCAATACGCACTTTTCCTGTTGGCTGATCGTCGATCATTTGTACGCTACGGACTATTTGAAATCGATCCCCTTTCCGAATGGCACGAGAGAAATTCAGTTGCTCTTGAAAAATTTCGGTTACAGTGGCGGTCTCTATTTCTGTTAACCCTGCGCGCTGTGCCGACCAATAAAACACGCCCTCAATAGTGCCATTAACCGTTTCGTTGCGCCACTCGCCATCGTTAATAATTGTTTCATAATCAAAGGCATCATCGGCGATACGACGATATATCACCCGATAACCCGGATGTTTATAAAGCTCCATTTCTTCCAAATATCGTGTATTTTCTTTATAACGAAAGTACAGTACTTGCCCGGGGCGAAGTGTTTCTAGTGTGAGCAGCGATTCATCGGCACTTAAAATATTATGTAGTATTGTCTGTCCTAAATCATATTTATCAAATAACACGCTGAGTATGTCACCTTGACGGATGACGACTTTATCTTCATTTTTTTCTGGTGATGTGACAACCGTTGGTGGTGCTTCTTGCTGTTGATTCACTGCCAACGCATCCACATTAACCGAATTTTCATTATCCGTATCCGGTCTGCTGCTGTTGATCTCCAGCTCTAGATTATCTTTATTCTGCTCTAGACTTTCTTCCTTTGGCGCTATGCTCTCTGTCGACAGCACTAACTCCAAAGGAATGATAGTTTTTGATTTTTGAACTGGGTTGAGTGTTTCAGGTGTATATAACCAGCTAATAATAACAATAGCCGCTAACACTATAACCAGTATCACATGCTTATAAGGTACATAAAGGATTTGTTCTGACTTCGACATAAAGTGTTGGGCAACGCTATTGATAATAAGGGGGATGTAGTGGTGATGTTTGTTTTATGAGATGTTTTATCTATGCCCTGCCGAACAATCGGCACAGTGACCAAATAACGTGATTTCGTGATCGGTCAGATGGAAGCCTTTCGGTAATAAATTTTCTAAATGGCCGGGACACCCATTCAAATCAAATACACTTTCGCATTCGCTACATTTAAAGTGATGGTGATGCGTTAAATCCGATGGTTCATAGCGTGCGCTATCACCGGGCAAGCAAACCACTTTAGCGGTCCCCTCGTCGACCATTTTTTTTAAGGTGCGAAATACAGTGGCCACTCCCAACTGAGGCAGCGACTCTTGCGCTTTACTTAACAGCTCGTTGGGCAACAAAGGACGGCCGGCCTGTTTGAGCATCGCTTCAATGACTTGTTTTTGTTTGGTATTACGTTGTTGATGCATACGTCTTTATGTCTCGCCTGAACTAAAGGGTTGAATCGCTAATGATAGTGCATTATCATTAGCGATTCAATTATCAAATGTAAAAGACTTTACGCCATTCACACATCATGCCCAAGGATAACTCTCTTTGGGCATGATGAAATCATCATTTCTATCGCATTATCGCGTTCGCTAACGATAAATGTGAAGAGTAATTTGAGCTTAACCTGAATGAAACACAATTATTTTCAAACCGTTGAGCATTATAAGGATAGTACCCAGCTTGATCTAGCTGAAGTCATTGATCAGCTCGCGTTTAATGATCAAGGGTTAATCCCAGTGATTACTCAGGATGCCGACGGCAAAAATGTACTGATGCTTGCGTGGATGAATAAGGAAGCATTACATCTCACCCTATCGACAAAACGCGTGACCTATTGGTCTCGTAGTCGACAACAACTTTGGGCAAAAGGAGAAACCAGCGGGCATACTCAAACGCTGGTGTCGATGTCTTTCGATTGTGATGGTGATGCCATTCTCTGTCAGGTTAATCAATTAGGGGCGGCTTGCCACACCCATCGCCCTAACTGTTTTTATCTTAACGTCGACGCTGAACAACAGCGGGTAATTATTTCTGGGAACGCAGCCTAATGACTCATAGTATATTAATAAAGAATGCTCACATTGTTAACGACCACCGCATTACTGAAGCCGACGTCAGAATTAAAGGGCAGCGCATTGATAAAGTCGATAGCCATATTCCCGCTTCACCCAACGATATTGTTGTTGATGCCGAAGGCCTGCACCTACTGCCGGGAATGATCGATGATCAAGTGCATTTTCGCGAGCCGGGTTTAACGCATAAAGGGACGATTGCCAGCGAATCACGTGCCGCAGTTGCAGGCGGCATCACCAGCTTTATGGAAATGCCCAATGTTAACCCTGCCACGACCACTATTGCCGCTCTGGAAAAAAAGTATGCAATCGCAGAACAACACGCTATGGCGAATTATGCTTTTTATTTGGGAGCGACCGAAGACAACCTTGAACAGATTAAACAGCTAGACCCAACAAAGCACTGTGGCGTAAAAGTCTTTATGGGTGCGTCTACAGGCGACTTATTAGTTGAAAACCCTCAAGCCTTGGACGCTATTTTTCGTGATAGCCCTGCATTAATTGTGACGCATTGTGAAAGCGGCCCGGTCATCGCCGACAACCTCAAAAAAATACGCGACCTCAGGCAGCCAACGATAGAAGACCATCCGCTGATACGTAATGCTGATGCGTGTTTTGCATCGTCATCTTATGCGGTAAACCTAGCAAAGAAATATAAAAGCCAATTGCATGTTTTACATATTACAACAGAAAAAGAGCTGAGCTTATTTGTGGCGGGGCCGATTAAAGGCAAGCATATTACCGCAGAAGCATGCGTTCATCATCTTTGGTTTAGTGATGAGGATTATTCTCGGTTAGGCAATCTCATCAAATGTAACCCCTCCATTAAATCATCAACGGATCGCGATGCGTTGATACAAGCCTTACATAACAATCAAATTGACATTATTGCCACTGATCATGCACCTCACACATTAGAAGAAAAACAAGTAGATTATAATCAAGCGCCCGCCGGCTTACCGTTAGTGGAGCATGCATTATTAAGCCTACTAGACCACGTTAAACATAAACGTCTCAGCTTGGAGCAGGTGGTAGAAAAAACGGCCCACAATCCTGCGATTCGTTATGGCGTGGCTGAACGAGGTTATATCCGCGAGGGATATTATGCGGATTTAGTCTTGATTGATGTAAACAACACCACCGAGGTCAGCCATAGCAATAATCGCTATCACTGTGGCTGGACGCCTTTTCATGGTCACCAATTTTCATCGCAGATAAAAAGCACATGGGTCAACGGCGAACAGGTATTTGACGGTCAACATATTATTGATCGCTCATCATCACAGCGTTTGATATTCAGTCGGTAAACGCCAATACTTTATTTATTGGCGTACGGTGGATACACTCGTATTGAATATACAGTTAAGCAAAAAAACCTAGACAATATATCACTGCTCTGCCGCTAATGTAATGTCGTCATGCCGGGTTTGAATCGGCATCTAACTAGAGCCAGAAACTACTGGATCCGGATAAGTAAAAAACACTTTTGGGAATGACGAAACCTTTTTTATTATTTTTTTGATTATCATGTTTCTTCCTCACAGTGTCTTTTAATAACGTCTTAAAGTTTAGTTTAGTTTAGTTTCTATAGGTTATCAAAATGAATTCATCTAACGCCGAACCGAACTTTCTCACCACGGAAAAAATCCTTGCTGCAACAGAAAAAGATTACATGAATGAAGATCAATTAGCTTTTTTTAAGCATCTACTATTGGAATTATATGAATCCACACTCATTCGCGTTGAAGAAGCTAAAAAACAAATGTCTCCTCCATCCGACTTAAGCGACGTGAGTGATCGCGCCACATGGGAAGAACAGTCCAGTATTGCACTGCGAATTGTTGAGCGTGAGCAAAAATTACTACCAAAAATAAAACAGTCATTAACACGTATTCACAGTGATACGTTTGGCTACTGTTTAGAATCGGGTGAGCCCATAGGTATTCCACGCTTACTGATAAGGCCAACGGCAGAATATAGTGCAGAAGTGAAAGCCATTCAAGAAATCAAAGAGCATAAGTATAATATATAGCTATATAACATAACATTCTGCCCCGTTAACATTATGTGAAGTAGTGATAAGTCATACCGACGACGGCTGGGTAGTACCCGATCAAGTCCAGCACGACGAGAAAGAGACGTAACAAAAAAAAGACATGACAAGAAAATCCTGAAAAGTAAAAAAAGACCACGTCATTCCGGAAAGCGTTTTTTGCTTATCCGGAATCCACTGATATCAAGCTTTTGCTGGATACCGGGTCAAGCCCGGCATGACGATACGAAGTTAATAAGACAGTAGCCATAACAGAACTATACAACACAAGCATAAAAACTAATTACCATAAGAACTATGCCGCAGTTGTTCATACAGCCCTATTTAACGTCGCTACTCCCAACGTAAAAAAATGCGTTAACCATTGGACACCATTCTATGAACGACCCTGAATCATCAATCACCATCACGCTACCCGATGGGGCTAAAAAAACTGTTTCTGCCGGCACCACAGTGGCTGACATTGCAAAAAGCATTGGGCCGGGGTTAGCAAAAAGCACGATTGCCGGCGAGGTCAATGGCAAGCTTGTTGATGCCTGCGATCCCATACTGACAGATGCCACCATTAGAATCATCACGCCGAAGGATGCGCAGGGTGTCGATATCATTAGACACTCTTGCGCACACCTACTGGGACATGCCGTTAAACAACTCTACCCCACCGCAAAAATGGTGATAGGCCCAGTGATTGATAATGGCTTTTATTATGACATCGCCTACCAGCGATCTTTTACCGCTGATGACTTAGCGGCTATCGAAACACAGATGCACACATTAATTGCGACACATTACGATGTGATTAAACACGTACTCCCTCGTGATCAAGTTACTGCCATATTTGAGGAACGGCAAGAAGATTATAAATTACAATTGATCGCGCAATTAATCGCAGATATGCCCAATGAAACGCAGATGGGTCTTTATTACCATGAAGAATATATTGATATGTGTCGCGGCCCCCATGTACCCAACACACGATTTTTGGAACATGTAAAACTGACCAAAATTTCTGGTGCCTATTGGCGCGGCGATGCCAATAACGAACAACTGCAACGCATTTATGGCACCGCGTGGGCAACGAAAAAACAGCTGCGCACTTATCTTAATATGCTGAAAGAAGCCGAGAAACGTGATCACCGACGCTTAGGTAAAGAGCTAGATCTTTTTCACTTTCATGAAGAAGCGACTGGTGCCGTTTTTTGGCATCCAAAGGGCTGGACATTGTTTCAACAACTGATTGAATATATGCGCCGCCGCCAGCAGCAATCAGGCTACATCGAAGTGAATACTCCCGACATGATGGAAAGAAGTTTGTGGGAGCAATCTGGGCACTGGCAAAACTATCAAGACCATATGTACACCACCGAAACCCCCGACAAACAAACGCTGGCATTAAAACCCATGAACTGCCCCGGCAGCGTATTACTCTACAAGCATGGATTAAAAAGCTACCGTGATTTACCGATTCGTATGGCAGAGTTCGGCAAGGTACATCGTTATGAATTCTCTGGCTCACTGCATGGTTTATTACGTGTACGCCACTTTACACAAGATGATGCCCATATTTATTGTACAACCGAACAAATGCAAAAAGAGTGCACCGATATTATCGAATTAGTTCTCGATATTTATAAGCAATTCGGTTTTGAAGAAGTGAGTATTAAATTATCCACTCGCCCCGAAAACCGTATGGGTGACGATGCTACGTGGGACATACTCGAAACGGCATTAGTGGAATCCTTGCAGCACTTAGCATTAGATTATCAGCTAAATCCCGGCGAAGGTGCCTTTTACGGCCCCAAATTAGAATTTGTATTACGCGATGCGATTGGCCGAGATTGGCAGTGCGGCACCTTACAGGTTGACATGAATCTACCCGCTCGATTCTCTCTCGAATATATTGATAACAATGGCGCTCGACAAACGCCGGTGATGCTGCATCGCGCATTATTTGGATCACTTGAACGCTTTACCGGTATGTTAATTGAACATTATGCAGGCAAGTTGCCTGCTTGGCTGGCACCACTACAAGTATCTGCATTAACCATTTCTGAAAACTTTAATTCTTATGCGTCACGCGTTACCCAAGCCTTAACTCTTTCTGGATTGCGTGCAGAGCTAGATGACAGCAAAGAAAAGGTCAGCTATAAAATTCGTCAACAGACACTGAAGAAAACACCATTTATGATTATTATCGGGGCGAATGAAGTCGAAACAGGTCAAGTGAATCTTCGCTTATTAAATGGCGAGCAAATGAACTTTGCTAACCTCGCGTCTGCTATCGACCATTTGACGACGATTTGCAGACCGCCGGATGCGATTAACCAACAGCAAGCGATAGCCGCTTTAGGATTTTAATCATATTCTACTACTATTCTGTTAACGTAATGTCGTCATGCTGGGCTTGATCCGGTACTCGGTATCCAATCAGAATCGAAAAACACTGGATTCCAGATAAGTACAAAACGCTTTCTAGAATGACGTGACTTCTTTTTGATTCTCATGTCGCGACATTTTCCTTAACTTTATTATCATGTGATTTAGTACCATGACATTGAGTACCATGACATCGGTAGATGACGATGACATTAAATAATTACAATTTAATAGACCTTCCAACATGAATAAAAATAATATCGCTGCACTCTTTGATGAATGGAATATTACCTTGCAAACCAAAGACCCAAAGAAAGTGACGGCTCTATACGACAGCAACAGTATTCTATTACCCACTGTGTCGAATAAAATCCGCCACAATCACAAAGAAATTGAGAACTACTTTACTGATTTTTTACCTCAAGAGCCGGTAGGAAAAATAGATGAAGCAAACATACGTATCTTTGACCACATTGCCATTAATTCAGGCGTCTATACTTTTACGCTCAAAGATCATTCTACCGTACAAGCACGGTTCACGTTTGTATACCACTGGAATGGGAAACGCTGGATGATTATAGAGCACCACTCATCGCCCATACAGCAAATACTTACCCAGACAATATAACGAGCACAACAATGAATACTAAAAAAAACGCCCTCTCTGCGATTCCTACTCACATCATCACTGGTTTTTTAGGTGTGGGGAAAACGTCTGCCATCTTGCATTTACTCAGCAACAAACCTAACCACGAACGCTGGGCAATATTAGTCAATGAATTTGGTGAAATAGGCGTAGATGGCAGTATATTTGAGGGGCAGCATACGCAAGAAAATACGGTTTTCATTAAAGAAGTTCCGGGCGGCTGCATGTGTTGCACGGCGGGTTTGCCAATGCAGGTTGCGCTCAATCAATTATTAAAAAAGGCCAAACCTGATCGTTTATTTATCGAACCTACCGGTTTAGGTCATCCAAAAGAGGTACTGCAAAGTCTCACCAGCGACGCTTATCGCGATGTGATTGCGTTACAAAAAGTGCTGACCCTAGTCGATGCACGTAAGCTATCTGACACACGCTATACGGAGCATGCAACGTTTAATCAACAAATTGCTATTGCCGATATTGTGGTGGGCAATAAACAAGACTTATATCAAGATGGCGATAAAAACGCTTTAATAGCCTATGCGGGTGAGCATGGTATCCCTGAAGCACACGTGTTTTTTACACAGCACGGTGATATCACCGCTATCGATTTAATAGGGCCCACCGCTGCCATTACGCCCAAAAGTCACCTTGACCATGACCACAGTCACAGTCACAGTCACAGTCACAGTCACAGTCACAAGGATGATCACCTTAACAACTCTGCGCCATTATTTTCGGATGAAGCTATTCCAGAGTGCGGTTATATAAAAGCCATCAACAAAGGCGAAGGCTTTCATAGTATTGGTTGGCGCTTTTCCCCTAGCAAACAATTTAATCATCAAAAAATAATATCGTTTTTAAAAGGAATAAACGCGGAAAGAATGAAAGCCGTATTAATCACTAACAATGGAGCATTTACTTACAACCTAACATCCGACGCATTAGCCGAGCAGGCACTAAACGATTGCAAAGAAAGCCGAATAGAAATTATTACCACTGATATTAATGACAACTGGGAAGCTCAACTCATGGCTTGCCTTATTCTCAGTGATTAACTTATAGAACGCTTATTTATGAAGCACTTGATTCTACAACCACTGAACAAATAGTACGTTCAAAATACGGGCAAAGAAAAATGTAAACGTGCTCCCATTAACTTAAGGAACCTCTGATCAAGTCATGCATCATTTTTCATCGGCCAAAATCGCCTGCTTTTTTGTTGTAAACCTTGGCAATAGCTCGCTATTACCTTCGGTTCACGCCTTAAATCAGGTGATTTTATCTCGATGAAAATATGACTCAGACTTAATCAGATGCCCCTCAACACCACATAGAAATATCGATGATAACTTTTTTTCGCTCACCTAGTATCACATTACTCCTTACCATGACCTTCTCTGCTTTTGTTTATGCCGCGACTTATGTAGAAACTTATGTAGAAACTTATGTAGAAACTTATGCCGACAACACAACGCCTTCTATTAACGACCTTTGCCATGAAGTGGGAAATAAACTTGCCAGCGTATCCATTAAGGGATGTATAGGGCAGGAACTGGTTAGCGATGGCAATCGCTCACATCAACAACGTCTCATCACGTATAAAACTTACCCACCGTTTGATGATAAAAAACCGTTAGGCCGAGTATTATTAATGGGAGGTATTCATGGAGACGAATATTCAACCGTTTCTATTGTGTTTAAATGGATGAACACGTTAAACCAATATCACTCAGGATTATTCCATTGGAAAGTTACGCCTTTACTGAACCCTGACGGCCTTTTAAAAGAAAAACGATCGCAACGCCAAAACGCTAATGGCGTAGATTTAAACCGCAATTTTCCCTCAAAAGACTGGGATGCTTTAGCGGTAAACTATTGGGAAAATCGTACTAAGAAAAACCCTCGCCGTTACCCCGGGCCTTACGCGAACAGCGAACCCGAAACACAGTGGTTGGTTGACACTATTCAAGATTTTAAACCCGATGTAATTATTGCCGTTCATGCGCCTTATGGTCTAGTAGATTTCGACGGCCCACAGACCGCCCCACAAAAACTAGGCGCATTGAAGTTGTTGCGATTAGGGACTTATCCAGGCTCGCTTGGCAATTACGCTGGCGTAGACCTCAACATCCCCGTTATTACCATTGAACTGACATCCGCAGGCACATTGCCACCCAGTGGTGAAGTTAAACGCATGTGGATTGATCTAGTGCGTTGGTTAAAGCGAGAAGTACCTAAACAACGATTGTCGAGGTTGGATGGATGGCCAAATGAATAACTGAGTCAATCACCAACAGTGACGCCTGTGTGAGTATAAAAAAGCCTCACCCACTGCAACCCGTTAACGCTCACATAAAAGGTGAGTCTTCCTCGTCCAGCCCACGCTTTTTGTGGGCGATTTTTAATGTTCTTGTCTATTATGTTTTGGTACGACACATCAACTATTAAAATATTGAAAACAATGGGATAGAATAATATTACGCATTTCTTCCACAGCACTTTTTAAATTTACGACCGTTACCACAAATGCAAGGGTCATTCCGCCCAATTTTTGGAGTATCTCGTGACACTGGATTTTTCGGAGGACAACAGCTTGTATCAGTACAACTAAGCTTATTATTTTCATTCATTTCTTTGCTTAATGCTTCATTTTTTTCATTCATATAAATCGTTAACTCTCTCATTCAACACTTAAATATTACTTAGATAATTTACAAAACCACACATAACATCATAAACACTGACAGTAAGTCATACTGACAACAGGTGAGCAAACTCATGATGAAAATTAAAGCAAGACAGGGTCATTCCGGAAAGCGTTTGTTGCTTATCCGGAACCCAGTAATTTCAAGCTCTGACAGGATACCGGATACCGGATCAAGTCCGGCATGACGAGTCCGGCATGACAGTCCGTCATAACGAGTCAGGCATATGACAGTTCGGCATAACGAGTCAGGCATATGACAGTTCGGCATAACGAGTCAGGCATGACAGTCCGGCATAACGAGTCAGGCATGACAGTCCGTCATAACGAGTCAGGCATATGACAGTCCGTCATAACGAGTCAGGCATATGACAGTTCGGCATAACGAGTCAGGCATGACAGTCCGGCATAACGAGTCAGGCATATGACAGTCCGGCATAACGAGTCAGGCATATGACAGTCAGGCATAACGAGTCAGGCATATGACAGTCAGGCATAACGAGTCAGGCATGACAGTCCGTCATAACAAGTCAGGCATGACGATATTACATCACACTAGATCTCATCACACTTAATGACTTGATGATTTTATCTTTCTCATCGCTTCAATGATCTGCTTCATGGGTAATAACCGATAGACAATATTAGTCATGATAAACAACAAGGCACTCACACAGACAATTGTTGGCCCAGTGGGAGTATCAAATACATAGGATGCCTGCAAACCAGATAGACTGCTAAACGCAGCCAAACAGGCAGCAACAATCGCCATGGCTTCAGGGGTACGACTAAAAGGGCGTGCCGTTGCAGCAGGTACAATTAGCATAGCCGCAATCAGTAAAACTCCCACCACTTTAATCGCAACAGCGACCACTACAGCCAATGCAATCGTCAACATAAATTGTTCACGCTTGGGATTAAAGCCACTCGCGAGAGCTAAGTCTGCATTTAAGGTAGACAACAATAAACCCGTCCAGCGCCATACGACCAAGCCCAATACAACTAAAGCGCCACCCCATATAACAAGAAGATCCATCTTGCCTACCGCTAAAATGTCACCAAACAAATAGGACATAAGATCAATACGTACGCCGGGTATAAAAGAAACTGCCACTAAACCTATCGCCAATGAAGAATGTGACATCACCCCAAGCAAAGTATCTACTGTAAACCCTCGACCACTCAAGCTAGACACCATGGTTGCCATCAATAAACACACAAATAAAACGCCCGCAAAAATGGGCGTTGATAACGCCAATGACAGCGCAACACCCAGCACCGCAGCGTGAGCAGTAGCATCGCCAAAATACGCCATTCGCCGCCAAATTACAAAACATCCCAAAGGAGCCGCCGCCAGTGCTACACCCACACTGGCGAACATCGCACGGACTAAAAAGTCATCAAACAGATTATCCAGCATGGGGAGCCTTTTTAGTGTGCGAATGAAGATGGTGGCCTTGATGCAAATAAAGCGCGGCTTCACTTTCTCTGTCGAGACCAAATAAGGCGTGGTACTCCGGCGAGTCACCAACCGTTTCAGGCTTTCCCTGACAACAGATATGCCCATTCAGACAGATAACCCGATCAGTTTGACGCATCACCACGTGAAGTTCGTGACTGATCATCACAATGGCGCACCCGAGCTGCTCTCTAACACTGGCAATTTGTCGATAAAAACTCGCCGAGCCACGATGATCCAAACCTTGTGTTGCTTCATCAAGCAACAATAAATCCGGATTGCCTAACAGTGATCGAGCCAGCAACACTCGCTGAAATTGACCGCCGGACAAATCCATAATTTGCTGCTTAGCAAGCCCCGGAACACCGGCATGTTCAAGCGCTTCGGCAACCGTATTGGGCGAATAGCCACCCGGCAAATTCATAAAACGCTTTACCGACATCGGCAGTGTCGCGTCAATATGCAACCGTTGCGGCACATACCCAATTCGCAACCCCGGTTTTTTTTTCAATACCCCAGAGCTGGGATTTAGCGCTCCGATTAGTGTTTTAAATAACGTGGTCTTGCCCGAACCATTGGGGCCAAGTACCGTCACGATTTCTTGTGGGCTGATCGAAAAACTGATGTTGCTGAGAACGCTTCGCTGACCAAAATGAACCGACAAGTTGTCGCATTCAATTAACATATAGACACCTAATTAATATTTCAAAAACTAAAACAATATGTTATGTTATAACATTACTAAAAAGCTGTCACTCAAAACTTATTTCTCATCTGCATTTTTCAATCTTAGGAGACCCTAATGCACCGCAAGCTCTTTACCTCACTACTTACTCACTTACCCACCTGCACAATCTTAAGCCTTGGCTTATCCGTCAATGCTCATGCGGCGCCTTCCGTTGCCGTTGATATCGCACCGTTACACTCCTTGGTCAGCCAAGTGATGGAGAACGTAGGCCAGCCCAAGCTGATCATTCCCGCTGAGGCTTCCCCACATCGCTACACTATGCGCCCGTCAGAAGCGAAAGCATTAGCCGACGCAGACACTATATTTTGGATGGGCGAGAGCTTTACCCCGTGGCTAAATAAAGCCATGAATAACGTGGCCAGTTCAGCGCAGAAAATCGCCGTATTGGATATTGAAGGCACCATCACTCACCAATACCGAGAAGGCGCTACCTTTGAATCTCATGAGCATCATGAAGGGCATGAGGATGAAGGCCATGAAGGTGAAGAGCACGGCAAAGAAGAACATCACGAAAATGAAAAACATAATGAAAAAGAAGAACATCATGCAAAAGAAAAGCATCATGAAAAGGAAGAGCATCACGATGAACATGATGCAGAGCGTAGCGACCCCCACGCTTGGTTAGATCCTGAAAACGCCAAATTGTGGGTCAACCACATTAAAGATATCTTATCCAAACAAGACCCTGAAAACGCGTCAATTTATGCTAGCAACGCAACAAAATCCATCGCTTCACTTGACGCGCTGATAGAGTCTACACGCACGAGAATCAATGTAATGAACAATCCACAGTTTATTGTCTTTCATGATGCCTACCAGTATTTTGAAAAGCGCTTTGGTATAACAGCTGCAGGCTCCATCTCTCTTGGTGATGCCCAAGCCCCTAGCCCCGCTCGTATCAAAGAAGTTCGAGAAACCGTTAAGAAACTAGGTGTGACCTGCGCCTTTACCGAACCTCAATACAATCCGGGCCTAGTTAACAACGTTTTCGAAGGTACCAGCGTATCGACTATTGGTGTTATGGATCCACATGGTGTGGGCCTAGTGACAGGAAGCAGCCACTATCAAAAACTGATTCAAAACATGGCAAACAGCCTGAGCCAGTGTCAATAATTTACTTTATGTAGCGTCACGTTATTGAGTGCCACGTTAACAGGGATCTCTGAGTCAGTCTTCCCTCGCTGATTCAGAGATCAATCAATAGAGGTGTGATTTTATTTTCCACACAGTTATCATTAAAAAAACCGCCGCACCTCTACGCTAGTGGAAGCTCTGGCTTAGCCAGAACATCCTTAAAAAATATTATATTCACTTATTTGTTAGGCTCACTTTTTATCTTAGCGAGTCTTTTTGTTAACTCCTTCTGAAGCAGGTTTTTGGTATAGGGCTTTATGGTTTTCCACTCTTGGCATTCTGGGCGAGTACGACCGCACCCCAAACACCACCCTTTAGGGCCGGAGAATTCACAAATGTCGATACAAGGACTTTTTTGTTTTTTCATGCTCCCCCCTGCTAAAGTGTGCGCAATGCCTGCTCAACACCGCTTTCAAGTTGCCGCAGACGGTTGAACTCATCAAAAAGTCGCTGCTCCAAATTTTTAAAATTGAGGGGTAACGTGCGCTGACAAATATTGTAGTTTTTACCGCCCGCTTGATACCCTTTCCAACTTTTTATGCGATCCCCCTCTAGCGCTAGGAACTTCTGTATGAATTCAGATTGAGATTGACAATCTTCTTCTGCATGCATACAAATCGGAAAGGCTTTTTGTTTTATTTGAGGTGCTTCTATATACGTTTCAAAATGAATTCCACCTTGATTATGATTGTGCCAATTCACTTTGTAGAGCTGTAGGTAAGCACCACGGTTATATATTTTCCATTCATCCTCAAACCAATTAGATTGTTTGAGTTTTTCTTCGAGATTATGGAAAATTTTCTTAATGTCTTTCATACAGCTAACTCTCTTGTATCATTTGCTTTATTTTTAGAGCAATCCAGTTATGCGGATGAGCCTATAAACAGATGAATAACAGGGTCAGTAGCACAACCAACATAAAATATCGCGCTGACCGCTTTATCAATCTCATCATTCCACTATGCACATTTTTAATCAAGCGCAGAACAAATCTATATACATTTTTTACACACCCCACTGAGTTCTAATGGGGTATCACTTAAATGAAAGCCAGTTTTATTGGTCACTTCTCGTAAACCCTTTAACATCGAAACATCAACATCCACTTCTTCAACGCGAGAACATTGATTGCAAATTAAAAACTGTGATGGTTTATGTTGATGCCGACAAACTATATGGGAACAAGCCACATATTTATTCGCTAATTCCAATCGATGAGCGAACCCTTGAGTCTGCAAAAACTCCAATGCTCGATAAACTGTCACCGCAGAAATTATTTCACCGTGATTGTTTTTACAATCATCTACTAATTCATAAGCGGATATTGCCTTTTGTGATGTTAACAGTATGCGTAACACCAGCTTTCGCTTTTTAGTTAATCGTTCACCTTTTTTTTGGCAATATTGTTCAGACAATTCAATTTTTTTATTTAACTGATTAGCATCATCCATTACGTGGAGCCCTTAGGAAAAATTCAATGTGAACAACTGCCATGCTTGCTCAAAAGATAAAACAGTATATTGGTGTACCTATCGGTACTGCTCGTCACTTGCAAAATAACGATGTCAAAAGCTTGTCTCGTAGAGCACACTCATTCTATGGACGCTCGTTTTAGCATAGCTGTGACGCATAAACATCCAACTATAATGTTATGATATAACATAACATATTGGTAAGGCAATGGAAGCGCTAAATAACGAGGAAGTATAGGGGTAGGATAGGGGTCAGAGCCCTAAGTGAGCATTGGTTTGGCAAGGAAAAGGCTTTGTATAGGGCTCTGACCCCTAAAGTTAAAGTGGACAAAAAGCTAAATCTACCACAGTATTTTCGCAGCAATCAGTCGCATTACCTTTACTTGCACATTGAGCCGCATAAGCACTTGCTGACGAAAACCCAGGGCCAAAGGCATTGATCATCTCGCGAAAACACTGTATAAGTAGACAGTATTTCAGAGAAGCCCCTCACCATACATCATTTGGAGCCAGCCAATGATCCTCTACATCGCCGAAAAACCCAGTCTTGGTAGAGCCCTTGCCGAGGCACTCCCCAAACCGCATAGCAAAGGCGATGGCTTTATTACCGTGGGCAATGGGGACATTGTCAGTTGGTGTATCGGGCATTTATTAGAACAGGCCGAACCCGACGCCTATCACCCCGATTATAAAAAATGGAATATTGCTCACTTACCCATTATTCCCAAAGAATGGAAACTAGAAGCCAAAACTAAGACAAAAAAACAATTATCTATTCTCAAAAAACTCATCAAACAAGCCAAGCTGCTCGTTAACGTGGGCGATCCCGATCGCGAAGGGCAAATATTAGTAGACGAAGTGATTCATTATGCTGGCGCCTCTAAAACAAAAATGGCCGCTGCTAAACGATGCTTAATTAGCGACTTAAATCCTTCCGCTGTCAAAAAATCACTCAACAACCTTAGAAATAATAGCGAGTTTATTCCCCTCGCCGCATCCGCATTAGCCCGCGCCCGTGCAGACTGGCTGTATGGCATGAACATGACACGCCTATGTACCGTGCAAGGGCAGCAATCGGGGTTTAATGGCGTACTCTCTATTGGTCGAGTACAAACTCCGTTGTTAGGCTTAGTGGTTAAGCGCGATAATGAGATCGCCCATTTTATCGCCAAACCTTTTTACGAATTGATGGTTTCGTTATCTACCGTCGGCGTACCCAACAAAAAAACGCCCAACTCCAATTTATATAGTTTTAACGCCAAATGGAAACCCAGCGCTGCCTGCGAAGACTATATGGATGACGAGGGTCGCGTACTGTCGCGCCAGCTGGTAGAGAACGTCGCATCCCGCGTTATTAATCAAACCGGTAGTATTGTTAATTTTAATGCGAACATCAAAAAACAAGCACCCCCCCTGCCCTACAATTTATCCAGCTTACAAATTGATGCAGCTAAACGCTTTGGTTTAAGCGCCAAACAGGTACTCGATAGTTGCCAGCAACTCTACGAGCGTCACAAGTTAATTACCTATCCGCGCTCTGACTGCCGCTATCTACCTAAAGAACATTTCAGTGAAGCAGCCAACGTTATTAGCGCTATCGATAACAATACCGATGGCTTGCGAAACACTATCGACGCCTGCGATACCCGCAAAAAATCTAAGGCGTGGGATGATAAGAAAGTCAGCGCCCACCACGCTATTATCCCCACCCATAAAAAACTCAAGTCTAGCTCGCTAGACAGTAACGAAAGTAAAATCTACGAACTGATTGCTCGGCAATATCTATTACAGTTTTTACCTCCCTTTGAATATCGACAAGTGCAAGTGGATGCCGAAATTGCAGGGGGATTATTTATTGCCAAGCGCAAGGAAATACTCGATCTAGGCTGGAAAATGGCCTTCCCGAAAAAGAAGACACACAATAAAGACAGCGACGATAAAGAAGACGAATTTTCCGACAGTGTTATGCCCACGCTCAAAAAAGGCGATGCTGTAGACTGTACCGACACTAACATAAGTGACAAACAAACCAGCCCGCCCAAACGGTTTAACGACGCCTCGCTGCTAGCCGCCATGACGGGGATATCCCGCTATGTCAACGACCCGGAAATACGTAAAACGCTACGAGAAACCGACGGCCTAGGCACCGAAGCCACCCGCGCAGGGATTATCGAATTATTATTTACGCGCAATTATTTACTACGCAAAGGCAAAGAAATACACGCGACCGACATCGGCCTGCAATTGATCAAAAGCCTACCCGACTGCGTCGCACTCCCCGACATGACCGCCCAATGGGAATCGCAACTCAACGACATCAGCCTACGCAAACTCGCCTACCCACAATTTATGCACGCCATGACACAAAACTTAACCCAGCTGATAGATGCCACTAGCGGCGTGGTATTTGATGGCCTGAAGGGAAAAGGCAAAGCCTTTGTGAAACGACGCAAAAAAACATCCCCAAAAAGGGAAAAAGTTTGACGTTAGTCTCTAAGTGTTCCATAACATAATGCGAAAACCATAAACTGAAAACCTCTTGGTGGAATCGCCCTTGTGTTTATTTTGGTGAATTCCCTACCCGAGTGCACCTCCGATACTTTCAAAGTGACCGCACTTACGTATCTAAAAAATGAGGCTCTAACAATTGATGTAATCTGGAGAACCGCAAGCCATGTTGTATCAACATTTCACCGCCAATAGACGCCATACGTTGATGCACTTTTTTTATTGTACGTTAAGCTACCGTAAGATTAGATGTAGTCGACGTACCCACCATACAAGTATTTCACGCGAAGTGACAAGAAATCAGCAACAAGTCTGGATGTTTATTTTGCCGATCTCTATTCACCGTGACAAGGAAGCATAAATTAAAATGCCACGGTTTATTCATGTAATATTATCTAAGGGGGTGGTAACAGTTGAACTAAGAGTGCTTACTACTGCTATCGAAAAATTGAATACTCGGCCTCGAAAACCCCTCAATTATCGGACCCCCAATGAAGCATTGTCGAAACGAACGGTAAGTAAACCTGAAACTTGACTTCGCACCTTATAAAGACATAACAAAATGGTGGTAGTCAGCTACTTTTAAACCCGCATAACCATCAGGATGATCACTTTCAATTAAGAATGACTGTTCTAGTTTACCCTGCGCGGTTAGTGTTAAATCAATTAATTTTTTTCTGACCTGCTTACCCGAAGCATCTTTTAACAATAATATTTTTGGTAGATGCCGATATTTTTGGTTGCGCTCCAATACAATAGCTAAATAGCCATTCACTAACTCCACGATGGTGCCGGGTGGATACAAACTAATGGCTTCAATAAATTGCAGCGCTAACTTTTCATCAAATTGTGTACCACGATGTTTATAAATCTCTTTAATAGCGGCAGAGGGTGTTATCGCCTTTGAGTAATGACGGTCTGCAGTCATTGCATCATAACTGTCTGCGAGTGATACGATTTTAGTGTGTTGGGAAAGTTTGCTTCCATTTAATCCACGGGGATAACCTTTCCCATCAACACGTTCGTGGTGGTTATAGGCAACATCAACGCTATAGCCTATATCGGGAGATGCCATCAGTAAGTTGCGGCCTAAAGTGACGTGTGCCTGCATTTGCATCCATTCTTTTGGCGTAAGCTTGTCTGGTTTATCAAGAATGGCATTAGGGACGCGTATTTTCCCCACATCATGCAACAAACCACACATTCCCAAAGAAAAAAGCTCGTCTTTTTCATAACCTAATTGTCTGCCAAAGGCGATACATAAAATACAAACATTAAGAGAATGATCGGCGGTATAACTATTTGAATCTCTCACTTTACTCATCCACAACATTGCATTGGGGTTTCGCAATATGCTGTCGACACAATTCTCGACCGTTTTCCTTATCTCTTGGGTGTTGATAACGCCACCTAAAACGATATCATCGAAAATTGTTTTTGTTTTCTGACGCGATGCACTAAATGCTTTGTGCGACTTGTCATATTCATGCGCCATACTCAGTTTATTAATATAGCGTGTTTTACTTGGCGCTGTTTTTCCTGACGCATGATGGGGTTCAAATTTGTTACCCTGCACGTTTTCAACGACAGGGTCTACCCACACATACGTGCATTCCTCTTCTAACAGACAAATATCAGCGTAACTTTCTATCATAAAACCTTGATACAGGAATGAAGAGTCTAGCCATTCTTTATCTAGTCTCGACACGTACATACCAATTGCTAGACTAGAAACTGGCAGTTTGAGCATGTTGGAATTATCGTCTGTTAATTTCATGGTAATACACTCACCTCATATCTTACTCTAAAGCCATTCACTCATCACCAGCCTACCTACTAACCACAACCACAACCACAAAAAGCATGACCCGTTTCGCTAATAATTTTTCACTCCGTTTTTAATAAGGTAACCACGTTAAGTTGTTGCGCGAAAAAAATATCGTAGTGGTAATTAAAAACCCCTATAGCGCGCGTCGAAACACCCAAAGAATATCCAAGAAAAACCCAATGGTAGCTAACGGTCAACGCCAAAATACTGGCGTATACACTCAATATTATTGATCAATTCTGAAACCTATTATGTTCTAGCTCTACATAGAAGGTATACCGATGATCGATAGGCACACTGACCACTTGACAAAACAGCAAAGGATGTTTTGTCAACACACATAATTACATTCACTGAAGATAATAATAGTCCGTAAGTTTATATTTAACCAGTCGTTATCGGGCAGCCCAAAAAAGCCAATTCAACTGGGCATGACGAATATCAATATCCATGCGCACCACACAAAAAGCAGCAACTATTCTTATGGCAAAAATCCATCGATAGATAAATAACGCTCGCCAGTATCATAATTAAACCCTAACACCTGCGCGCCTTCGGCTAGCGTGGGTAATACTTGGTTAATCGCCGCTAGCGTTGCACCTGACGAGATACCGACCAACATGCCCTCTTCTGTTGCGCAGCGTCTTGCCATGTCTTTTGCGTCTTCGGCATCGACTTTAATGATGCCGTCTAACAAGTTAACATCTAGGTTTTTAGGAATAAAACCTGCACCAATACCTTGAATAGGATGAGGGCTAGGATCACCACCCGAAATCACCGGCGATGCTGATGGTTCGACCGCAAATATTTTTAATTGTGGCCATGCTTTTTTGAGGACTCGTGCACAAGCTGTAATGTGGCCACCTGTGCCTACGCCGGTCACGATGGCATCTAAACCATCGGGGAAATCGGCAAGTATTTCTTGCGCGGTATACTCAACGTGCACATCAATATTGGCAGGGTTTTCAAACTGCTGTGGCATCCATGCGTTTGGGGTTGCGGCCACTAGCTCTTGTGCTTTAGCAATCGCACCGATCATACCTTTTTCTTTTGCGGTTAACTCAAATGTTGCACCGTAAGCCAGCATTAAGCGACGACGTTCTACCGACATACTCTCGGGCATCACCAACACCAACTTATAGCCTTTAACGGCAGCCACCATCGCAAGGCCCACACCGGTATTACCCGAGGTTGGCTCAATAATGGTTGAACCGGGTGTTAACGACCCGTCTTTTTCAGCCGCTTCAATCATCGCCAAGGCAATTCGATCTTTAATCGAGCCGCCAGGGTTTGATCGCTCACTTTTAATCCACACGTTTTGCTTATCACCAAACAAACGCTGGGCTTTAATGTGTGGGGTATTACCGATAGTTTCTAGAATTGACTGCGCTTTCATGATGAGTTCCCAATTGTTTTGTTAAATATGGAGATGCGACACCCTCAAAGGTATGCCCTTATTGATGTTAAAACAAGGTCAAACTTCAGACATTTTCTATACGCGCCCTTTTTTTGGTAATGATTCTCAATTGCATTGACATAACAAGAATAACCCTTTATTATTCTCTACATCTAACTAGGTACGTACATCCTAAACCCAATGCTACGATGTGCGCGCCTTAGTGAGATGCCAACAATACGCAATATTATTACTTGAAGTCAATATGTAAGAACGAGTCCGTTCGTCGCATTTATAATAGGCAAAGTACGTATGAACACCCGCATTACAAATACGATGACAACATCGAGCGATCTCACTACCCGCAAAGTGTCTTCACGTGAATTATTACAAGGTGGAAAGAGATTAGTCATTCACCATGCGGGGGCAGATTACGTATTACAAGAGACGCGATCTCATAAACTTATATTAACTAAGTAATTAGTTGCGTTGTTGTTTTTAGCCAAGCCAATTGACCTCCCCCTCAGTTGTGTTAATCAGCCAGGCTATTTTTTTGTGAGCAGCCATTCTTATTCCGTCGAATAATAAAAACCCGTATCCTATCTTTCATTTTTAATATTTCTGGTAAAACATGAAGCCCCGACGATGCTTTTATCACGTATTTTTCACTCTGCTTTTTTCCATTTTCTTCGCATTAAGTTATGCCGATATTGAGCACGTCGCCGTTGCAGGTGGCTCTATCACCGAAATTATTTACCGCTTAGGCGAACAACACAAAATTGTCGGTGTGGACTCTACTAGCCAGTACCCAGTGGCGGCAAAAGACCACCCGTTATTGGGCTACGCACGCAATGTGTCCACCGAGGGCGTACTTTCGCTTAGCCCAGATTTATTTATTGGCGAAACCGATACTGGCCCCTCTAAAATCGTCAATCAAATTAAGGCGACGGGTGTAAATACCGTTATCACCAAATCATATCCGGTTAAACCAGCAACCACTTGACCAATACTCTGCCGAACACTTATCCACTTTGCGAGCAGTAATGACCCAAGACTACGGCATAGCCTTTAGCTTTACTGTAAGTGAAGTTGTTAGCATAGGTTGCTTTGTCTACGAGCAACAAATAGCTCGCTCAGAACGTGAATGCATTGTTGATGATGTTTGCGGTTTATGCACCTAAACGCATTGGCTGACCGGCAATTTACCACGCTCTCTGGCGGCGAGCAGCAACGCACCAACTGGCTAGAGTGCTGGCTCAATTATGGTATCATTACCCTCACGATTCACCTCGCTATTTATTTTTAGATCAGCCCAACTCGAGTTTAAATATTTTTCATCAATACTAGATACTCTCGCTAACCAAGCAATTAACCCAACGCAATATCGGTGTGCTAGCAGTCGTCCATGACTTATTGCTCGCGGCCAGCTTTGCCGATTACTTGGCCTTACTCGAAAAAGGCAATATCGTTACACAAGGTATACCTGCCGATGAACTCCAGCCACATTTCCTGTCTGCGGTTTATAGCATTAGTGCAGAGTTTTTTCAATATCCAGAAATGCTCAAACCGTCCGTTATTATCAAGGAAACTATGCGCACTTAATCCTTCTTGCATTCACTCTTTACCTCAGTTTTATTTAGCATTAACTCTTTGCATTCACTCTTTGCATTAACTCTTTGCATTAACCCACCAATTGATTACTGCGCCTACCTCGGCAGGTTACTCTCTGCTTACAAATACAATTGACAACGATTATCATTTGCATTAGAATTCATATCATTACTTCAAGAGCGTAGATATTATGTTTGTTTGTCTTTGCAAGGGTATTACCGACACACAGATTAAGCAGTCGATTCAAAATGGGGCATCTAGCTTACATGACATTAGGCGTGAGCTTGGTGTAGCGACACAATGCTGTAAATGTTTGCCCGATGCTAGGGCGATAGTCAACGAAGCCCTAAAACAACGAGCCACGAATAACCACACTACGCCACTATCGGCTTTTTCATCAAACCTTTTTTTTCCTGCATAGGCCTTTGCTACGCAAGCGAAAAAAAAATCGATGTCGCTGCCAGTAATATTTTTCATTCAATCAATGGCTTATGTAAAAATTATATTTTCTCGATAAGTCGGAGTAGACCCCCCCCCCTAAATTCACGATAACCCATCCGCTATTCCAGAAATTATATCCAGAAGATAATGCCAGAATGAGACCTCCGATTTACGGCAGGTTTTCTTAAGGCTAGTAAAGGTATCTCGGCATTCTCGCCTTGTATCGCTGCGGGTGCCGCCACTGACCTTTCTCTTTTTTACATAATCCTGAATATCCGTCTCGCTGTCATTCGTGTGCGAAGGGACGTCAGGAAGTGTCAACGCCCGTAATAATGCTGATTTTTTTGTGGATACGGTTGAGCCATTGATTTAATAATTCATAACGTGTTCGCTGAGTAACATGTTCGCTGAGTAAATAAGCGATCAAAACGCGACTCTAATGATATTTTTGGATTCGAATCGGGCTGAACCTTGTAAGCTTTCAGGACTCAATAAAAATTCAATATTTCATCGCGGCCCTTAGCAATATCCTGCCGATGCTTTTCGTTTAAAGGAACCCGCGTATGAACCAAACGCTCGGTATGAATCCAGCACCAAGCTGAAGAAGGTTAAATTGTCCCGCGTCGTCAATGACAATGACTAAGTCTTAGCACAGGCCATTTGCTGGGCATTGCCGAATAAAGCACCCTCGGTTGCTATACGCCGATGCCGTGGCGAGGTGACTCCCAAGGTATCTAGGCGTTCCTCCCAGAGAATAGCGTCAGCAATAAACGCCCATTCGCTTTCCAGTAAACGGGTTAACGGTTATTGGGGCAGCGGTTGCTTTTTCCAGTAAGCAAGTGCCTCATTGTTGATGCAATAAGCTTTATCTCCTGCACACAACCATTCCAAAAAATTCGTTCGACTTTTGGAGTTTGTCGATTGAAACCAAACAAAAAAATGCGTTTCCTACCTGAGTAACATAGCCATTGGCTCCCCTGTGACGTGCACCCGAATCATTAACGTTCACATAGTTCGACACGGCTGAAGCCGTGATTAATATGTCATCTTTCTCCTGATGAAAACTTTCTTTCCCTGCAGATAGCAGATTATTAATTTCACCCGCAGAAATATCAACGCCCCATTCTCGCAGTGGCTCAAGTAGCAAGGGTGACGCGGCAATGGTGGTGCTGACAAAGAATATAGCTAAGCAAGGGAGGGCCGAAATGACGATTATTAATGCATCAGGTCATTGTCTTAGCAGAGTTTGACCGTCTGGCGTTACCCCGCGAGCCAATCGATAGCGGGCATTTTGCGTTTCAATGCGTAATGCCTGAACGACAAAATCTCGATAGCCTTTGAATCCAGACCCCGAGGGGATGTCGTCTTTGGGTTTAATCACTCGCTCTTCAAGAATAACTAGCGTTGCATTCTTGGCACGTCTTTTTGAACCCGCTCGCTTTTTCTATGTTGTCAGTGCCGAGTTGTTGTCCTTGGGTTTATCAGTTTCTTTATCTAGTTTACTGGGCTTGAATATCGGTCGTTTTTTCTCGCCTTTCAATACTGCCTTTCAATTTTTTAATACGTCAAGTTCTTCAGCTTGTCGCTGTATTACTTGGATACACTCTTCCAATAACGCCCATAACGCTTTGACCGTCAGGGTCTATCTTATCACGGGTTTTTTAAGTCCATTTTTTGCCCTCAGAACGCCATATAAGACATTAAAATAGTGGCTCCTAGAGGTAGGCCTATCATTATCAAACCAACTCACAAGGCCATTAAAAGCCCGCCATTTGACATCTGGCGACCTAGGCTTAAATGGTTCTGACTTTGTTGTTTTCACACTAAAAGCCTGTCAAGTACCATTCTTTATTTTTTAGACATATTGGCTTTGCCCCGACGTGTTCAAAAGTTACGCTCTGAACGGTCAAACTATTGATACTATTGATTTTTCTATCGCTACGCTGGCGTGAGTGACCCCTGAATGGCGACTAGCCACACTGATTAATGTCAGCATCCATTTATATATTGTTGTCATGCTTTCGCAAAACTTACCCGGAATCACCATGTCAAAAAGTTATAGCTACCTCACCTCCATTAAACCCTGATCAGTACTGGGATAGTGAATATGGCTCTTGCCCCTGCGGGCGGGTTTAGCCTCTATCTGGCAGCTATTTCTGCAGCCGTTTGCATGAACAAACAAGTCGATTCGGATAAAGAGCAACGCTATAAAGCGACTATATGGACAGGTGTGTTTTATATGGTCGCGGCTTGTGGGCAGCGGCGGTGATCACACTATTTTTTGTCGCTGCCTAGCATCTTAATGACGATGCTGGCAGGCCTGGCGTTATTAGGTACATTACTTCTGTGCCTGCAAAGCGCCTTTAACGATACCCCTAGCAACGCCCCCTACCAAAAGGCGGCACTAATCACCTTATTAATAGGGCTATCCAATATTACTTTTTTAAGTGTAAATGCCATTATGTGAGGGTTAATAGTCGGCTTGAGCTACTTTTGGTCTTAACAAAAGTGGGGCCATAAAAAATCATCTCCGTAAAATAAAAACCGCCACAGCATGCTCACCGTAGAATGTTTGAAATAATATATAAGTTAGTTGTCGCAACCTTGTTGTACACGCACTCAAACATCACGCGGTATTGATAATCCATGACCCAAAATAATTTACCACAACAACATGGTTCCTATTCTGCTCAACATGTACATGTCACACCGTTGAGTGAAAATTGCCAGCCGTCTGGTCATTACTTACAACACCTCGAGCTAAAGCCATTCCCATCAGAGCCTCATATCAACAGCAACGTTGACTTGAATTCTGTAAAAGCCCCTGTTGCGAATTTAGGCGAGGTTGTCATACCTTACGCGCCCAGTGTGACGTTACCCAATGGTAATTTGGCCATTCCCCAGCATTATTTGCGCTTCGAACACCACTTAGAATCGATTCAAGAGATTATTAGCCATATTAGCCCTATTCCATTAACCCCTATTTTTGCCGATAAGGACGAGTATGGGTGCTATGTACAGGTGGGTATCATTGGTGAAGAAAACTACGATCGAAGTAATACCATATTGCCCAAGAAAATTGTTTATGGTCGCAAATGGCGAGTAGAGGACCATACACCTACATCTGAGATTATTCAGACTGCCTTTTTAGCGGTTAAAAAGTTGTGGGAACATGAAATTCGTGAATTCTTTGTTGTTAAAGAGCAAAACAGTAATAAAACTAGCGCACTGTTTAGCTGCCACCATGATCTTCCACTTATGGCGAACAACGGTGACTTGATCGCTTCTAGCATAAGCACCCACCAAGACACGCAAGAAAGCGCTCAGGAAGACATTATTCAGTTATTAAAAAGGATTACATTTAAGCATCACACTTTTACCATTACTGAGTTTTTGGTGCGCAGACAAAACACCATCATTGATCTTCATCTAGAAAAACCCTTGTTCCCCATGCACAAAGTCCATGGGGAAACATCACCTTTTGATAATTTTAGCACCTCACTAGTATTGGAACAGCTTAACCCGAGCGATTTCTTATATGGGCTAATGGATGCACTGATTGCCTATAGCGATCAACTGATAGAAGAGGGTTTTGCATACAAAAGTTTCGCCCGTTTTAGCCGGCAACATGACCCACTGAGTATCGCTGCGTTATCGATCGCTTCACGGCCTTACGCAGAACATATGCAGGATCAAACTTTCGCTTCTACTTTTCAGAAAATCAACTACGAAACCGACACCTGTCGAGTACCCAATATAGGTAACGGTGCGCTCGCCGAGAAAAACCGTCGAATAATCGACGCCGTTGAAGGACTTACGGGGCACTTGCCACATGGTTTCACAAAAGACAATGTGGATCCAAGGGGTGAGTCAAAGGGGTGAATCAAAGGGGTCAGAGCCGAATGGCACTTACTTAAGCTTGTCATTCCGGCGAAAGCCGGAATCTATCTCAAATATGGCACTGTTTATTCAGCATGGATGCCGGGTCAAGCCCGGAATGACGAGATGGAGGAAGTGATTTAGTTGCTTAAGTAAGTGCCATTAGGGTCAGAGCCCTTTTAATGTTTAATTAATCTTATCACAGCTTCTAGGCGGGGAAGAAAGGGCTCTGACCCTTTAATTGACCCCTTTAATTCTCATTAGCTTTATCAGTACCACCCAAAGTTGTGTGATTGGTTAATGGGATAAGAATTTTTTTATTTGCATCTCCTTTCTTGCTTCATTTATAAACTGGATTATTTTTCAATTTTTAAGGACAAGAACATAACTAAAAAGATTCCTTACACTAATTACTTGGCAATAATAAAACACTGACATTGCCTTTGTTGTATTTTAAAACTTAGCGCTGAATGCTAAGCAACTATTATTAATTTTTACAATTAGCTTAACAATAGAAAAGCCAAAAAATATTTTTCTGCCCTTAATCACCAAGATTTTTTATTAAAAATTGAAACAATGCCTTGGTTCTTATAGAAAGGTGGCTCAATAAGTCAATCTAATCGTCAGATCAAGGTTTTTCCCATCGTACGAAAAGCTAGTGGCTTCGAACGTAGGTGCACTCACCAAGGCTTTTGCGTCGGCTGAAAAACCGAAGTCTTCTGTGGGGACCCCTAGAAAGTTAGTGCCAAGCTTACCGTCTTTATTTTTATCATGAATGACTACCAATGAATATGTGCCTGGAGGGATATCTAAAAAGTTGCAACGCGCCTGCGTATCTCGAATTTTTAACATCACTATATTGCTTGCCGAGTTCAAAAACTCAGTAGGAAAACCCGTTGAAGATTCGAAAATAGCACAAGCTACAATCCCAGCGCTGCTTTTAATATTTGGAATTTTTACTTGAATGCTAGAGCACGACGATTGGGCAAAGGCGATGGCAGGAAGATGCGCAAACACTAACACGGTCCACCATGCTAGCCACCGAAACCCCATTGAGAAACTTATCACTTGATGTCTGACAGTGGAGGCCAATGTAGGCATACAATCAGTTGATTCGCTTATTATTTTCTTCATAAATTCTATCTCCTGAACCTGGATGGATCCGAAATTAGAGGCCGAGCGTCTTGATAAACTGCAACTGTTAGCCAGCATTGCATTAAAACATTAGTTGCCCCGAGTGGCCATACGCAAACTCAATAAAACTTTCGATAGATTAATTTTTTAGGTTGATAAATGATATTGAATTTGTTGCCGATAACTTAGTCCTATTTCTTTCATCAAGGTCCTATTTTTATATCACTTTTTTTCAAACAGGTATTACTGAAGTCGTCAAACTTATCGCATGTGGTTTGCACGAATAACTTATGTGGCGGGAAGAAAGAACACTTTGTCCGATAATAGCATGTGCTACTGAACTTATCCCATTGCTGACATTCTTCAACACATTCTAGATTTTTGTATGTATAAGTCGTTTTTTCAAACAGGCACTTATTATTAAAATCATCCCAGTGCTGACAGTCATTGAGGGCCAAGGGTATATCATTAGTTAACGGCTGATCGCAGGTGACGGTAAGGTCTCCCTGACGAAATTTTTCTCCCGTGTCGAGTCTTATCTCTTTTGCCCCGACATTCCCTGCCAAAGACATCACTCCTGTAATTAAACTCATCAATATATGTCTGTTCATGATAGGATTCCTTATTGTCTTAATTTATCTATAATCAAACTTATAATGATTAGAGTTTATGTGAAAGGGAAAGCCAAAATTTATTAATGACCTAACAGTCTAAAATTGAGGAATGACTACCTCACATAAAAATTATGCAGCATCATCTTATTGTTGTTTAGTCACAAGTCATGTATACAAAGATTATATTAGACTCTTCATAAATTGTGATGTAATACTATTTTTAATAGCACATATAATTTTAATAAAAAAATCTTAATAAAAAAACTTAAGTATTTTTTGATCAATTAATTTATTTTTTAAGAGCTTAACATATATAAGTTTATATTGTGTATGAAGCCATACATAAATTTCAAGAAGAAAAAATTCTAAGATATAGGCCAATTAATTATTAGTCATTTTTAACGTATTTAGATATGAAAATAAATAACTATTTCCCGTTTAGTGTCAGTTACTTGCAAAGAGGTAAGAATATATAAATAAATAAATAAACTAAATAAACAGAACACCCACCGATACACAAACCTGAAAATATTAAGGTGAATTCCTCAACAATTTACGTCATCATTATGAAAATCATGAAGGGCGTCGAGATAAGTGTACAAGTTACTCAAAAAACCAAATTGTAGGCGAGCGAGATCCAAGATCTACGAAGCACCTCCAAAATAGAAAGGGCTGTGTTCGGTAGGGGGTTAAGCAGTATTTCGGCGGTAGTAAAACTGCTTATAAAAAAGTTCTTCAAATTTCTGCGTATTGACAACCCATTCGTCGGCATCAATCACAAGGCACTGCAATATTGGAAGGAATGTCTCTGGGATAAAGCCGCGCTTGTCTTGGCGCTGGATGCGGCCGTGGTATCGACAAGGGTAAGGTAATCCTTGTGGCTGAATAACACACCGTTTTGGTCGTGATATTTCACATTGCCTTCGAGAGACGCAAGAGGCTTAACGGAAAATCTTTTAATATAGTGTGGGTTGAAGTCAGGGTTGTTTGCCAATGCACGGGCTAAACTAAAGCTTGGTTTAATGCGTTCTTTGATGCTGGTGTGTTTCAATTGCTCGGGAGTATCCGCCATTTTTGCACGAATAGGGTTTAGGTCGACGTAGGCCATCGCCGTGAGCAAGGCTTCTTCGGTAAGTAACGGTTGCGACTTGAATCGACCCTGACCCACATAGATGTGGGAAATGCCGGAATTGCAGGAACAAATTCCTGCCCCAGAAGCGGCCTGTGCAACTCTCTTCTATATTGGCCTCTCTGGCGATTACTTGGTTTAATTGCTGCATTAATGTCAGCTTGTTCTTTTTCCGTAATTCAGTCACTCGCGGGCATAACACCTGCCCTGCATAATCTGACTCATCTTCACTACTCATGTCTTATCTTTCTATGTCGCTGTTTCATGTACATTGTTAATTGAACATTCAATATTGATGTGGACCACACAACAGAATTCTCGTATGCAAGATTTTTTTCTTGCATACGAGAATAAATGTGTTCTACTATACTGGAAATATTCTTATATAGTAAATTTCCAGACGATAAACCCCAAGGATTTGATGATGAAAGCACTGGTAAAAAAAGAGGCCAAGCAAGGCTTATGGTTAGAGGATGTTCCTATTCCCGATTATGGCATCAATGATGTGTTGATTCGCGTGTTACGTACGGCGATCTGCGGGACCGACATGCATATTTATAACTGGGATGAGTGGGCACAAAAAACCATCCCTGTACCGATGACCGTCGGCCATGAGTTCGTTGGTGAGATTGTTGAAATTGGCTCGAACGTTAACGATTTTAAAGCGGGACAAATTGTCTCGGGCGAAGGTCATGTGGTCTGTGGTCGCTGCCGAAATTGCTTGGCTGGCCGCAGACATTTATGCGCGCACACATCGGGAATTGGCGTAGATCGCCCCGGTGCCTTTGCCGAATACGTGGTGCTGCCGATGTCCAATGTATGGGAACATCTTGAGGGTATCGACCTTGATATCGCCGCCTTATTTGACCCTCTAGGCAACGCGGTACATACCGCCCTGCAATATGATTTACTGGGTGAAGATGTATTAATCACCGGTGCGGGGCCAATCGGCGTCATGGCTGCTGCGGTGTGTCGGCACGCAGGCGCACGCCATGTAGTGGTCACCGACATCAACCCCAAACGACTAGAAAAAGCGCGTGAACTGGGCGCCACCCACACCGTTGATGTGCGTACAGAAACGCTTGCGGATGCACAAAAGCAGCTAGGCATGGCGGAAGGGTTTGATGTGGGCTTAGAGATGTCTGGCAACGCCGATGCCTTTCGCGATCTGCTAGCCAATATGTGTCATGGCGGAAAGGTGTCAATGTTAGGGATACCCAGTGGCGATGTCGCCATTGACTGGAATGTGGTTATTTTTAACATGCTCACAATCAAAGGTATCTATGGCCGAGAGATGTATGAGACATGGTACAAAATGTCGGTCATGGTGGAATCAGGCCTACCTATTACCCCTGTCATTACCCACCGACTCGACTACAGTGAATTCCAAAAAGGCTTTGATGCGATGAATGCAGGTGAAGCCAGTAAGGTGATTTTAACATGGGCGTCTTTGTAGATAAGCGAAGTCTAGCCAAATAAAATCATAAAACTAAACAAAACAAAATAAACAACCAGAACACAGATAATTCATTAGGAGCAATCCATGTACGGTCAACTCAAAGAACATTTAAGCCAAGAACTCAATGCGATTAAAGACGCCGGCTTGTTTAAGCAAGAACGCACCATCACCACACCACAAGGATCACACATAGGCGTGGACGGAGGAAAAGAAGTCATTAACTTATGTGCCAATAACTATTTAGGCTTAGCCCAGCACCCCGAGATTAATAATGCCGCTAAAGATGCGTTGGCTGACTGGGGGTATGGCATGGCATCGGTGCGTTTTATCTGTGGTACGCAAACCATACACAAGCAATTAGAAAATGCCTTGAGTGAATTTTTAGGCATGGAAGACACCATTCTTTATCCTTCGTGCTTTGACGCTAACGGCGGTTTATTTGAAACCTTATTAAATGATCAAGATGCGGTGATTTCTGACGAACTTAATCATGCCAGCATTATTGATGGCGTACGCTTATGTAAAGCCAAGCGCTACCGTTATAAAAACAACAATATGGCCGATTTAGAAACGCAGTTAAAAGCAGCCGATGCCAATGGCGCGCGTTTTAAACTCATCACTACCGATGGCGTATTTTCGATGGACGGCTATATCGCTAAACTTGATGAAATCTGTGACTTAGCGGATAAATATAATGCCATTGTTCATTTTGATGATTGTCATGCAACAGGCTTTATCGGTGAAAATGGAAAAGGCACACACGAATTTAAAAACTGCATGGATCGCGTGGACATCACCACGGGGACATTAGGTAAAGCCTTAGGCGGTGGTAGCGGTGGCTATACCAGCGCCAAAAAAGAAATTGTTGAATTATTGCGCCAACGCTCTCGCCCGTATTTATTTTCGAATACCGTTGCGCCTCCAGTAGTCGGCGGCGCAATAAAAGCTATCGAGCTAGCATCACAATCAAATGACCTACGCGAGCAGTTGCGCCGTAATACCGAACGCTTCCGTAAGGGTCTCACCGCATTAGGCTTTGATTTATTGCCAGGCGAACATGCCATTGTTCCGGTGATGCTATACGACGCAGAAACCGCTGCGAATTTTGCCCAAGAAATGTTAGAGGAAGGCGTTTACGTCGTCGCCTTTTCTTTTCCCGTCGTGCCTAAAGGCAAAGCCAGAATTCGTACGCAAATGTCGGCAGCATTAACGGAAGACGACATCACTTTTGCGATTAAGGCTTTTGGTAAAGTGAAGGAGAAAATGGGTTTATAAATTGCGCGCTATCACGTTGATAGTACGCGAGTGACGGGTGAGAGTGATATGCACACAATGTCTAGATTATTGGGTGCATGTCATTTTATATTATTTTATATCCTCAGCCTGCTCCATGTTGTTATTCAATTGCGGATAATTAAACCATTCATTATTCTTTCAATTGCAACAAATCAAATACGATCTTCGCAAAACGTTGCGCTTTATCTGGGTTCGAGAGTAGCTGCATCATTTGGTTTTGATTTACCTCATTACTATCCAGCACAGCATCATCAACAGCTTTAGAAAAGTCACCAAGCATGGCTTGTTCGGGTGTATTGTTATTCATTTGATTCATCACGCGCGCATTCTCCCTGACTTTATCCCGAATGGTATAGGCATAATTAACCATGTCTTTTTCAGTGAGCTTATCAGCCACAAACACGTCGTTTAAGCGGTTAATCAGTAACGAAAGAAACTCTTCTTTTCTATCTCTGGCAACGGCGGTTCCTAGCCCTTCGCCCGTCACTAAATACGACGGGGAGCTGGCTTCCATAATCAAATGTTGCTGTTTGATTTTAGACAAGCGGTAATGGCTTAGCTCTACATGACTCAGATCTATGTCATCTTCATCCACTACCGCTTCACGCAGCATGGGGCGCAGGTTGCGAGCATATAGGCTGAGTTTCTCAAGGTCTTTGTCATTGTAATCGACAATTTGCGACATAAATTCGTAAAAGCGCACAAAGGTCCCTAAATCTTTTTTGAAGATATCCAGTGCGTCTTTTTCTTTTTTGCACTCTTTAAAACTGTTTTCAGCGTTTGCTATTAATACCGCGTCATTGGTCTGTTTGGTGCGTTCAAACATATCTCTGGCTTGCTTATAGGCGGCTACTACCGACTTATATCGTTGCGACCAGCGTTCTACCGCTGGCTTACAGATATTGGCAATCGCTGCATTGCTTTTGTTTTTTACAAAAAACGCATCACAAAACTGTTCAACCTCAGACCCAAGAAATATTTTGGCATCCCGTAGCTTTTCGGATAATTCAAATATAAGATTGGGATCAGACACGTCGTCTAACTCGGCTGTTTGAAAATACGGTTGAAACGCCGCCAAAATTTCGTCAGAGTCGTTGAAAAAATCAAGCACAAAAGTACCCGTCTCGGCCTTACCCGGAAACATCCGGTTTAGTCTCGATAAGGTTTGCACGCACTCTACCCCACCAAGTTTTTTATCGACATACATGGCACAAAGCTTGGGCTGATCAAAACCCGTTTGAAACTTATTCGCGACAATCATCACCTGATAATCGTCGCTATCAAACGCCTTGCGCATATCCCGCCCCTTAAGGTTTGGATTCATATTCGCTTCGGTAAATTTCTGATCTTCTAGCTCTATAGAGTTTGGGTCTTTATCGCTAAACTCAACCTCACCAGAAAACGCCACCATGGCAAAAATCTTTTGATCGCCTTTCTCAGCAATGTCTTTTCTCTGCAGATAACGATCAAAGGCCAGTTTATAACGCACCGCCTCTTTACGAGAGCTGGTGACTACCATGGCTTTCGCCTGCCCACCTAATAAGCCCATGACGTTGTCTTTAAAGTGCTCAACAATCACCTGTACTTTTTGGCTGATGTTGTAGTCGTGTAAGCGTACCCATTGATTGAGTTTCACCTTGGCTTTTTTACTCTCTACTTCTGTGTCGCTACCCTGTATTTTCATCGCGAGGTTATAGGCCACTTTGTAATTGGTATAGTTTTTTAGCACATCAAGAATAAAGCCCTCTTCAATCGCCTGGCGCATACTGTACACATGATAGGCTTCGGGTCTATTGGCTTTAGATGGCGCTTCGTCGGACTTGGGTAGGCGACCAAACAACTCAAGGGTTTTGGTTTTAGGGGTGGCAGTAAAGGCTAGATAACTCAAGTTACTTGAGGCGCGACGCGAGGCAACAGCGGCATCGAGTATATCTTCTGTGCCTAGTTCTGCCTCGGGGTCGCTGGCGTCAACCATTAACACTTCTTTTAACTGCCGCGCAGTAGAGCCGGTTTGTGAGCTGTGGGCTTCATCGGCAATCACCACATATTTTCGCTCTTTAAGGCTCACGCTGTCTTCAATTGCCTTTAACACAAAGGGAAAGGTTTGAATGGTAACAATAATAATGGGCTGCGAGTTTTTTAGCGCATCGGCTAGCTTTTCAGATTTAGAGCCATCCCCTTCTTTGTTATTAATGCGACCGACAACGCCATCGGTATGTTCAAACTGATAAATCGTGTCTTGCAGTTGATCGTCTAGGACGGTTCGGTCGGTAACGATAATCACCGAATCAAAATTCTTATTGCCATTTTCGTCACGCAAAGCAGACAACTGATGTGCCACCCAAGCAATAGAATTAGACTTACCCGAACCTGCACTATGTTGAATAAGGTATTTGTGCCCCGGCCCTTCTACGCGCGCGGCATTGACCAATTTAGAGACCACATCCCACTGATGGTAACGAGGGAAGATAAGCGTCTCTTTTTTGGTTTTTCGCCCCTCCCAGTCTTCTTTTTCTTCAATGTGTAAATGCACAAAACGCGCGAGAATATTGAGTAGGTTTTCAGGCAGTAACACCTCGTTCCATAAATAGTCGGTAGCGTATTGGTTAATATCTTCGGGTACATCATTACCCGCTCCGCCATCTGCTGTGCCTTTGTTAAAGGGCAAGAAATAGGTGTTCGCACCTTCTAAGCGAGTCGCCATATACACTTCATATTGGCTGACGGCAAAATGGACTAAAGCGCCCCGCTTAAAGGTGAACAAAGGCTCTGGCTTTTTAGTGACAGGATCGGTGGCAAAGCGTGTGGTTTTATATTGCTTAATCGCGTTATGCACCGCCTGTTTAAATTCTGATTTTAACTCTAAGGTGACCACGGGCAAGCCATTAACAAACAGCACTAGGTCGATACGCCAAGCCTTAGCTTTTTTCCCGGTAGCGGCTAACTCTTCCTCGTTTGCCCACGGTGAATACACCAATTCTGGCACTACCCGACAACGGTTTTGTTGGTAGCGCGCTAAGGTGTCGGGGTTAAGGTCGTGTTCGGGCTTAAACTGACACAAACTAAAGCGAGTGCCACGGTCACGCAATTCGTGGCGTAACACGCCTAAGGTGCCAAAGGTGCGCATTTGTGTGTTGGCAGCATTAGGGTCGGCTTTGTTCAGCTGGCTGGCAACCCGCTCTAAAAACTTCGCTTCAGGGTTGTTGGGGTACAACACACAGAATTTCTGCCATTGTTCGTCTTGAGTGTCTTGCACAAAACCCAACAAGTCTTCTGGGTATAAAGCCAATTCGCGGTTATAGTTTTCGGGTTTACCCAATAGCCAACCGTTTGCAAGCAACTGACGAATTATGTCATTCTGGAATGTAAGTTCGTTGGCTTTTCCCATATTATTCAATACCTTTACTGACGGTTTGAGCTATTTCTAATTTTAATGATTCAGAGTAATCATCTTCATAAATTAATGAAGTGATAATTTTTAGCGTTAATGCTTTATTGATGATGTTATCCGCTATCCATACCGCTATATTTTCCATTCGCTGAACAAAATCTTGAATACAATATTCATAGCCATTCAATTCTAAAAAATAAGCACCCAAAGCAATACTTGAACGCTTATTACCGTCGACAAATGCATGGCTTTTATTAATAGAAAAGACAAGGTGCGACAATTTATCTTCCATTGCGGGGTAGTAATCATCATTTTGAATATGCGCCAACGGGCCATCCAATAAATCTACGTTATTATTGCCTGCTCGCCCGCCCGTATGTTCAATTATCCAATCATGTACCTTAATCGCATGACCAGCATCAAAGTAAATAAAATGCTCAGTCATGCCCTATCGATCCTTTAAGCGTTTAAAGACGTCCAGCGTTTCTGGATCGGATAACTGCTCTTCTAGCGAGCGACTTGCATCCCCTAAAAACTTATCAACATCGCCTTCTGGCACCGTTTGTAAATATGACTCCAGCTTTGTATGCAAGGCATCTCGAAAGCTCATATCACGGCTAGCCATTTTAGTGCGCGCATCATCGATAATCGGCTTTAGATAAGGGTTAGTCTTAAGGCCTGCTAATAATTGGTCTAACTCTGTCGGTTTTAGTTTCCGCCCAAGCCTCTGCGCCTCAGTAGCCATATCCTGCGCCAAACCGTTTTCAATGCTCGCTATAGTTTTCAATATTTCTGCGTAAAACGTCTCACGAACATTATCGCCTTTAGCTAACTTCAATATTTGTTTATATTCGTTAGCGTTCTCTTTAAACACCAGTTGGTAAATTTTGTTAGTGTATATCCCATACTTAACATTACCCATGTCTACGTATTGAGCGAGCGCAGAGGTAAATACTTTTCGGTAGCTATCTTCTCGATACGCTGACGGGAGATAGTCAGCATCACGCTGGTTGATAAACTTGGTATGCCCACCTGCTCGTTCAGCCACAACATCAATCACAATATCAAGAATTCGAGAGCGAACGGCTTTGGCCTTTTCACTCTCTGTTAGCAACATGGCAAAATTAAGCATCGCTCTAAAATTAAACACACCAAGAACTGAAGTTTTGGTACCTTCATCAATGAAGGTACCATAGGCTAGCCTCTTGAATTCATTTAATTTTTTCCCTTTTAACAGTTGATAACCATTTGCTTTTAACTCATCACCATGATTTTTAATGTAACGCTCAACGGTTGTATCACTCACTTCATACATTTCTATCAATTGCTGCTTAGTAAACCAGCGATCACCTTCAAATCCTAAGCCCCCTAAGGCAAGGTGCTCTTCAATTTTCTCTAAGGCATAGCGGTTATTGAGTACATTTTGCCGATCAATAGGCGAACTGGTTAGATCATTAGGCATTGAGGCCTCCATGTTTAAAAAACATCATCCCTAGCTCAGAATGTAAGACCCGTTCACGATTGTAGTTTTCGGGCTTACCCAATAGCCAGCCGTTAGCGACTAACTGCTGAATCATTTCATTTTGAAAGGTGAGCTCGTTAGCTTTGCTCATAAAAGATACATCCTCTATTTATTTTGTGCGTATTCTTTATTTTCCAACACTACTGTCCCGTTAACGTAATGTCGTCATGCTGGGTTCGTCATGCCGGGCTCGATCCGGTATCCGGTATCCGGTACCATTACTTAACCTTCTGAATAATAAGATTTTATGCACCTTTATTGTAGAATTGTAGACGCCAAATTGTAGAATTGTAGACGCCAAATTGTAGAATTGTAGACGCCAATCTCTCTTAAGCCGGTTTTCTATCGACTTTCAATTTTTTATAGATACTAGGAGCCTGTCGGACTTAGGGGATCGTAGCGAGGCGGCGAGTAATTGAGGGCATTTTTTCGATCATTTGAGGCGAATAGTGGGCCTATTTAACGATAATGATCGGGAAAATGCACCAATTTCCCGCTGCCGCAGTAGATTTCCCCTAAGTCCGACAGGCTCCTAGGGACGAGAAAACAATACTTTATCCAATGATGCTTGTATTCCGCTTCCTCACCTTCGTTGTTCAAAACCTTACGTGTCCCGACATGCGCGCCTTTGAACGCCTTGGTGAGAAAGCAGACTACTGCGCCTAAATTGGACAAAGTATTGCTTCCTCGTCCCTTATACCAATGAATCAAGAAATGAAAAATTTTAACTCATTGAAAAACAACATGTTTTTAAAATAATACAGGCTTATCGTATGCGTGAATCAAAACACGATCAAGAAACTGGATCAGGCCCAAAACGGCCAATATCCTGCTCTTGGTCTTTCGGGGTCAGCAGGCTTAATCAATTCCGCTTTTTGTGCCGCTTTAATTACCTTGGTAGCTTGAGCCGCATTCTGGCTTTCAATACCAAAACGCTGGCATAAGCTGGCATTTTTCATACGCTCGCCACTTAAATACTTAATGACCGCATGCTGGTAGCAGGCTCTTACACGCTCATCAACAGTCATGTTGGCAAATGAGCGTGGCGCATACAATACCACTTGCATCGAATGCTCTTCCGCTTGCAGTTTAGGCGGTGGCAATTGAAATAACTCAACACTAACCACGACTTTATCAAGCCCAGTCCCTTGCTCTTCGCATAAATTCATACGTCGCATGAGCGACGCTAATGCTTCATTACGTGAACGTGGAGGCAAATCAATCATACGGTCTGGCTTAACCAGGGGTTGGCCGGGGTTAGTAATCTCTAAACGATCAGTAAATAATTCGACCTGAGGCCCCATACCGCTTAAAGACATATCCTGATGAATTAATGCATTGACAATTAATTCGCGAATAGCGATTTCGGGATAAAGTTGTTGCTGCTCACGAAAGGCCGCACCAATGTGCTCATTTTGTGGCAATAAATTATTGATAAATGTGATCAGTCCCGCAAAGCCTGCGGCATACCCTTTCTGTCCATCTTGACGATGGGTAACCGTTGCCGCTTTATTTTTTCCATCATAAGCGACAAAACGAATAGCCTTTCGAGCAATACTAGCATCGAACTGGGCTAAGTTATTGGCAAATAAAATAGCACCTAAATTGGTGATTTTCCATTTCTCACCTATGTCAGGCAAAATTAATTGTTCAGCATGTAGACGCTCAAAAATACCTCTGCGGTTATCGGGTAAGCTTTGTTTAGTTAACGTAAAGTAGCCTGGATAATCCAGTAGCGTTAGTACTTCATCTGCGGACACAAAGGATTTAGCAACATCTTTCTCCCATGTATAGGGGCGCAGGTTATCAATCAGTTTTTGGAAACGATCAGGAAAATCACTTAGCTTCGGTGTCGAACTACCAATTCGAATATAAGCAATATGATCTACCGAAACGGGAGCAGTGGTTGCTGCGGGTATTTCTAACATGACTACCCGGCCATCGGGATGATTTACCGTTTTGAAATGAAAGGCAATACTGGGGCTTAAGCACTTAGCCAGCCAAAGTTGTAATACCATATTACCTACCGTTTGCGATTCAGGATCAAACTGAGTACCAACAACACGGTGACCATTATTATGCACCCCCCATACCACATAAGCGCAATCTTGCTGCTCTACCCTTGCTGCGTTAGATAGCGCCGAGCATAATTTAGCAATCACTTTAGGGTCGGTATTGTCTTGCTTAAATTCTACCAAACTGGTTTCAGACGTTTGCGCCCTCAGTTCATCAATTAAAGCAATATCTCGTTCTGCCAACATAGCAAGCCTCCAATGCAGTTAAATTTTAACGTAGTCACCCTATTATTTTTCATATCCGTGGCACTGCCGCTAAAAACTTAGCTTCTGGGTCGCTGGGGTATAACACACAGAATTTCTGCCATTGTTCGTCTTGGGTGTCTTGCACAAAAATCAATACATCGTCTGAATACAAGACCCGTTCACGGCTGTAGTTTTCGGGCTTACCCAATAGCCAGCCGTTAGCAAGCAACTGACGAATCATGTCATTCTGGAAGGTGAGTTCGTTTGCTTTAGGCATTATTTAACGTCCTTATACGTTCGTATTATTCTAGCGAATTAAATTCATAATCAACTGTATCATCAGCTCTTTTTGAGCCGGGTCACTTTGCGCCACCAACAAGGCTATCGCAGCCAAGGCATTATCGTTTATTTTTAATTCACCACTTTGTTTTAGGTGATGCCCGTTGCGCTGTAAGAACCAAATAAACATAAACGCACCGATGCGTTTATTACCGTCACTAAAGGGGTGATTTTTGATGATAAAATACAACAAGTGGGCAGCTTGCGCTTCTATGCTGGGGTACAAATACTCACCACCAAAACTTTGCACTATGTTACCCAGCACACCGACAAAGCTATTATCTTTTTCATTGCCCACTAGCTCAGTCGCTTCGCCTTTGGCGATTAAATCTTTAACCAGTAAAGCAATGGCTGCTCGAGCCTCGTCGTAGTTGATTTGGTAACGTATCTCTTCATCAAAACCAGCGGTAGGCAGCCGTTCGCTATCAAACTGATTGAGCAATACAAAGGTATGGGCATAATCGGCTATCACCTTCACCAAACCCTGTGCTTCGGGCAGGCTGGCTTGATCAATCATATGTTGCTGAAACAGACTTAGGGTTTGCTCAAGCGTTGCTAGCTGCGCCTGATGCTGGCTTAGGCGCTGTTCGTTCAAGGTGTACCCCTGTACTAAATGCTCTTTTAAGCGGGCTGTAGCCCACTGGCGAAATTGCGTACCTTGCAAGGACTTCACGCGATAACCTACGGAGATAATCACATCCAGATTGTAATGCGCAACGTGCCGCTCCACCTGCCGCTCACCTTCTGTTTGAACTGTCGCAAAATTTGCGACAGTTGAGCTTGGGTCTAATTCTTTCTCACGAAAGACGTTATTGACATGCTTGCCGATGGTTTTTACGTCCCTGCCAAACAACTCAGCAAGCTGTAAGCGATTGAGCCATACCGTGTCAGCATGGGTATCCAGCTGCACCTCTATAGTCTTACCTTCATCTTCATAAATGAGTATTTCCTTGTTCATAGCACGCCCCTTGCAGCCAATTGACTATTCATTGTGGTGGCTGTCGCTTGTCCGCCTTCTGAATGCAAGAGCCGAACGTCTAGGATGTGTAAAGATGCACGACTGCCGTGCGCGCAGGGAGACCCAAAGCACTCACTGCGTTCGCGGGGCCAGCGTTGCGCAGGAGCGGCCTTTTCGGTGATAGCGTAATTAAACATTAGACTGCCTTCCAGTTGCGGACATCAATTTTGCCGGTGACGGCGGCGGAGATTAGGGCTGTGCGGCGTTCTTGCATTAACTTAATTGCTGATTTCGCTTTATTTTCAACGTTATCAAACTTATTTAATGTATTCAAAATGTAAGCAGCTATCTCCTCTTGTTCCTCAAGCGGTGGTAATAATATGCTCATATTATTAATGAAATCTGCGCTAGCTCGTGGCATTTTAGAACCATATGTAGAGCTATCAACGGTATTGATAAAAGCTTCATTTATCAATTGATAGAAACAATATGTACTCAACAACTTATTTTTTGGCCGATAAGTTAACAGGTCGCCGAAAGCAACACCTTGTCCTGCCGCCAAATAAACTTTTGCTAAGTAAGGCCTTAACTTTCCAAATAAAATATCGCCTGTTTCAAAACCAACATCTTCACCTGAGTATTTCGCATCAGTAGAAATATATTTACCCGTCCAGCTCTCAATGTTTTCTAACGCGATAGTTTTACTTGAACCAATATCAATTTTTTTTGTAATGAAACTACAAGCAAATTTTAAGCGCTGAACCTCCCAATGCTCCGGCACTTCACCTAACCACTCAACACCTGAGTCGCGCATGGGGGCTTTGCTTCCCGTAGCAGAGGGTAGGCCTTTGGTGACGGCGTGGCTGATAACGGCTTGGCGTTTTTCTTTTAGCAGTTTGATCAGCTGTTGTTGCTTTTCGATCAGAGTGTCGATTTTAGCGGTTTCGTGGTCGAGGAAATTGGCGATTTTTTGTTGTTCTTCAACTGTAGGGAGGGCAGTTTGATACTGGTAAAGGTCTTCCATTCTGAATGAAGCCTGCATGTGTTCAGGTATCAAGCCTCGCTCGTAATAAAAAAGAGGTTGAAAATGATAAAAGCTGAAACGAACATGATAGCTGTCGGACTTTGGTGCAATAATCATACAATTCTGAGATAAGCTAAATTTGCCAGTCAAATGAGAAAGATGCATTGCTTTAGCACCTACTGTTGTTGCAAATAAAACGCCGTCATTACCAGTGTCAAATTCAAAACTATTAATACGCCCCATAACCCCATCATTTTCCGTTTGCCCGCTATAAACTGCAAAGGGTCCCAGATTCAGACCGCAATAATCCTTCGTTAATAATTGTCCATTTTTACCTTTTTCAGCCTTAAAATTCCATGCCATTTTGGTCATAGACCAGTGTGAAGGCATCTCACCTAACCACTCAACCCCAGAATCTTTATATTCAGGATACGCTGCATATTTTCCGCTCAAGGCTGCTTTACTCATACACTCAACTCCCACACAGTTCGTAGTGAGGATTTTTTGCTTAGAGCAAGGCGCAACAGCGCACAGCGAAGGAGCGTATGTTTAATACGTGACTGAGCGAGCACTGTTGCAACGCCGCTATCAGTGAAAAAGACCACTACGAATGTACCTCTTGTAGAAGAGCCATAATCTCGGCTGAAACCTCATCTAAATCCGCATCAATCTCCACCAAATCTCTTGGTGGCTGGTACTGATAAAAATGGCGATTAAAGGGAATCTCATAACCGACAATCCCCACTTGCTGATCTTTAGCATCTTTCTTACTGGCATCTATCCAAGCATCGGGCACGTGGGGTTGCACCTCTTTTATAAAATACGCTTCGTTAAGGGCGTTAACGGATTGGCTTGGGTCTAGCGCGACGTTTTCGTTGTCGCGTAGGTCGCCGTCGGTTTTGTATTCGATATACATTCCGTCAATTTCGTCAATCCCGTACAAGGCCAGTGACGCTTTTTTATGGTCAGGATGACCGGTATGTCGCGGCGGCATGGATGCCGAGGAGCGACGAATGACTTTTTGCGCCGCGGGGTTTTTCCAACTAACGGCATCGCTTAACTGCTTTTTCTCTTTGGTATCCAGAGTAACATTTTGCGTTTTACAGGCGGTTTTTAATACTGCATCAAAGGTGTTCATGTCGTCACACTGCTCACTGCCGATAGATTGTTGCAGTTGTTTGGCTTTGCGCATAACTTGTTTTTGTGCGAGCCAGATTTTGCTGTCGAGCAGGTCTTTAATGTGTTTTTCTTTTAGCTCGCTAAAGTGGCTTTTGATATAGGCGCGTATTTCAATGGCGTGGTCTGTTAGTTTTCCGTAAGCGTTACAATCGACATTATCGGACCAAGTAGCACCAAACTGCTCGTATACCCATTTCATGGGCGCGTTAAAAGGTTTATTGGCAAAACGCAGCTCGGCAATGCGTTCATCGCTGAATTGATAGCTTTCGCGTAAAGGACGCTCGATAGTAATGCGGCGGTAACCGAACTCGTGGGTGGCAAATATTTTACTGGCAAAAGTTTTGGCAGCCTCGACTTTAGGGTTGGCCGACTGACGACCACGGTTACTTTTTTGCTCTACTGGCTTGTCTAATCCCAATTTATCAAGCGTCGTGGCAGCGACCACCTCGAAAGCGCCAAAGGTGCGAGTAATAGTGGCGATGTCTTGCTCGCTCATTTCGTTACGTTTAGAGCCCAGAGATTTGCGCATTTTACCGCACAGGTTGACGCCATTAATGAGTTGTACCTTTCCACGTCGCCCCGGCAGCCCTTTACGCTCAGCTTCTTTATCCGACATTTTTTTATTCGACAGCACCCAAATATAAGTGGCGATGCCGGTGTTGTAAAACATATCGTTGGGGAGTGCGACGATGGCTTCTAATAGATCGGCCTCTAAAATGTAACGGCGGATTTCACTCTCACCACTACCTGCACCGCCTGTAAATAAGGGTGAGCCATTCAGGATAATACCTATGCGGCCACCGGTCGCTCCCGGCGTCCTGCCTCCCGCGACACTTGTACCTCCTTGTACATCGCCCTCATTTCGCCTCAATTTACTGATTAAGTGCATGAGGAACAATAAGGAGCCGTCTGAGACGCGGGGTAAACCTGGGCCAAAGCGGCCGTCGAAACCTTTGAGGGTATTTTCGTCTTTGATGGTAGATTCGATCTTTTTCCAATCGACGCCAAACGGGGGATTGGATAGCATGTAGTCAAATTGATCTCTATAGAGTTGATCGTTCGATAGCGTATTCCCCAGTTTGATGTTATCGACCTCTTGCCCTTTGATGAGCATGTCGGCTTTACAAATGGCGTAGCTCTCGGGGTTTAACTCTTGCCCGTAAGCCACCATTTTGGCATCGGGATTGAGTTCGTGTACGTATTCCATACCCGAGGATAAAAAGCCCCCTGTGCCTGCGGTGGGATCGTATATGGTGCGAATAATACCGGATTGAGTTAAGGCGTTGTCATCTTCTAAAAAAACTAATGCGGTGGTAAGACGTACGATATCGCGCGGGGTAAAGTGCTCACCGGCGGTTTCATTCGAGCCTTCGGCAAAGCGACGGATAAGCTCTTCAAAAGCCAGCCCCATATCGTGATTAGAAATAGCCTTAGGGCTTAAGTCATTTTGCCTAACGCGCTGAACCACCTTATACAATAAGTTAGCGTCGTTAAGCTGGCCGATAAATTCAGCGAAGTTAAAATATTCAAAAATTTCACGGGCATCTTTAGAAAAGCCCTGAATATAACTGTGTAGATTCGCCTTAATGCCCGACTCGCCAAGCTTAGACAAATCCATTTTTGAGGTATTAAAAAATGACAAACCACCCGTAGCACGCAGCAATAGTTTTTCTTGCGCTTCTTCTGGCAAGCCCATAGTGTGTATTCTGTCGTGTTCGGCCAACACCTTATCTTTGGTCTCTTCTAATACACCTTCTAAGCGACGCAAGAGCGTAAAAGGCAAAATAATGCGCCCATATTGGCTCTGTTTAAAATCGCCCCGCAATAAATCGGCCAGCGCCCAGCTCTCGGCGGCTAGGTTGTTGGCGGTAATGGGCTGATTGTTTGAATTATCCATATATTGCGGTATCACTGTATTAAGAAAATTGAAAATAACGAATGTATCATTATTAATATAATTGAGTCTATGAGCCCTAGTGCTTAAGTTATTGACGGTAAGCTATTGACGATAAACTATTGATGGCAACAACAGGGACGAAGATATTGTTTTGTAGCCGCTTGGTCGTCGCTTCGGTGATGACTACCTCTCTCCGTTACCTTTTTATAAAAACGAAAAAGAACTATTTATGATTGAGAAACATTCAAGCCATAATGAGAAAACTTTTCTACCACTTTATCCATTTCTGTATCAGACAAAATTGTCGGTTCCGCAATCGTTAATGCGATCAAATATTGCTGCGCCAAGGTTTCTATTTCGCTCGCTAATGCAAACGCACGGGGTAAGTCAGCGCCAGTGGCAATAACGCCGTGATGAGCAAGTAGGCAGGCTTTTCTATTTTCTAATGCGACTAACGCTCGATCAGATAATGCTTGTGTACCATAGGTCGCGTAAGGAGCACAACGAATATCCTTGCCGCCCGCCATGGCCACCATATAATGAAATGCTGGCATGTCTTTTTCTAGGCACGCTAATGCGGTGGCATAAACAGAATGCGTATGCACAATCGCTTGTGTATCGTCTCGATGCAAATAAATATCACAATGAAATCGCCATTCGCTAGAAGGCATACGGCCCGATAAAATATCACCGTTAAGATTCATTAACACGATATCATCGGGCGTCAGCGCCGAATACGCCATACCTGACGGCGTGATTAAAAACCCTTCTACTGTACGCACCGATACATTACCTGATGTACCTTGGTTAATGCCGCTAGTGTTTAACGCTACCGCCGTTGCGATGAGTTGTTGTCGATGGGTAATGTCACTCATGCGGAACTTTCATCCTTTTCTGCGCTATTTCTTCGTTTTTCTTTCCACTATTTTCTTTATTCTGTTCTGGGAATAAACGACCCAATGATTGCTCTAAATTATTATTGTCTGACGAGTCGTTACTTTTAGCGCCGCCATTCCTGAAAGCGATACCGCGTTCGGTAATTAACCCGGTAATTAACCGCGCAGGCGTTACATCAAAACCATAATTTATCGCCGGACTGTTATCGGGTGCTATTTGTACTTCTAGGATGTTACCGTCGGCTAAACGACCAGTAACGTGAGTCACTTCTCGGCTGCTACGTTCTTCTATAGGTATTTCTTGTATACCGTCCGACATGTTCCAATCTATGGTGGGGCTAGGCAGAGCAACATAAAATGGCAGGTGATTATCGTAGGCGGCTAGCGCTTTTAGGTAAGTGCCTATTTTGTTACAGACATCGCCCGTACGTGTGGTGCGATCTGTACCGACGATACAACAATCCACCTGTCCGTGCTGCATAAGGTGGCCTCCGGTATTGTCGACAATAATGGTATGAGGCACACCATGCTGACCTAACTCCCACGCGGTTAAGTTAACGCCTTGATTACGCGGGCGTGTTTCGTCCACCCATACATGCACAGGGATACCCGAATTATGCGCTTTGTAAATCGGTGATAACGCCGTACCCCAATCCACCGTGGCCAACCAACCCGCATTACAGTGGGTAAGAATATTCACTGGCTGGTTGCTGCTCCCGTTGTTATTTTTGTCTTTCTGCTTCTCTTCCCATAAGGATTCGATCAGCTCACAACCGTGATCACCAATAGCGGAACACATAGCCACATCGTCATCACATATTTTCGCCGCTAGCTGATAGGCCATTTGCTCTCGCTGATTTTGAGCGGCCGGTGTTAAGGCGGCCTTCATTTTATCTAGCGCCCAATGTAAATTAACGGCTGTGGGGCGTGTTTGCAATAAAGTTTCGTAGGCATTATGTAATGATGCATCTGAACTATCGACACGCATGGCAAGCGCCATACCGTATGCCGCAGCCGCACCGATTAACGGCGCACCACGCACTTGCATATCACTAATGGCTCTAGCCATATCGTGCAGAGAACAAAGGTGAACCAACTGAAACCGATGGGGCAATAAGGTTTGATCAATAATGACTACTCGCCATTGATCTTCAGCTAAAAAAATAGTGCGGAACGCCTGACCATCTATATTCATATCGCGCTTTACCCGTAAAAAACCATCACTTAAACATTCAGCTTAACTATTTTTTAATCTTAGCAATAAAAACCCCATCACGATAAACAAACTGCCCGTCACTCGATGAAACCACTGCATAAACGCACCGTGAGTAAACACACCTTTCATTGCTTTAGCCAAATAACCGTAACCGCATAACACGATAAGTGAGGTCAGCATAAAAATGCCTGTTAACGTAAAAAACTGTGGCGTGATTGGGTGTTCTATCGACAAAAACTGTGGAAATAAGGCCACGAAGAATAAGATGGGTTTAGGATTGGTCGCGGCAAGAAAAAGGCTCTCTAAAAAATAGGTTTTGATTTTTTTAGATTTTACGGCTGTCTGCTCACGATCCACGGCAAGAGCTTGACTAGACTGCCTCCATTGCTTTACCCCTAGATAAACAAGGTACATTGCCCCGACTATTTTAACTGCCAAAAACAAATAAGCCGAGCTGAGCAACAATGCTCCCAACCCTAGAATAGAAACCGCCGATAGCAAGAACAAGCCTATAACATTCCCTAAAGAAGACACCAGCACGGTTTTCATATTAGTCGTCATGCCATTAGATATGGCTAAAAAAACCGCTGGACCGGGGCTTAATACATAAAAGAAAGACACCGCAATATACATTAACAATATATCTATATTCATACTGACATTTCCCTCTAAATCATGTTAGAAAACAATCACTACTATACAGCACTGCTATCTCGTTAACTTCATGAGAATTAGCGAAAAGCCGAGACATGAAAATCAAAACAAGACCGCGTCATTCCGAATAAGCGGGCTCGAAGGGTGAAAGCCAGGGAAGGCTTTCATAATCCATCAGGCTCTAGTTGGATATCGGGTACCGGATACCGGATACCGGATACCGGATCAAGTCCGGCATGACGAGTCCGGCATGACGAGCCTGGTATGACGAGCCTGGTATGACGAGCTGGCATGACGAGCTGGTATGACGAGCTGGTATGACGAGCTGGTACGACGAGCCTGGTATGACGAGCCTGGTATGACGAGCTGGTATGACGAGCCTGGTATGACGAGCTGGCATGACGAGCTGGTATGACGAGCTGGTATGACGAGCTGGTATGACGAGCCTGGTATAACGAGCCTGGTATGACGAGCTGGTATGACGAGCCTGGCATGACGAGCCTGGTATAACGAGCCTGGTATGACGAGCCTGGTATAACGAGCCTGGTATGACGAGCCTGGTATGACGAGCTGGTATGACGAGCTGGTATGACGAGCCTGGTATAACGAGCCTGGTATGACGAGCTGGTATGACGAGCCTGGCATGACGAGCCTGGTATAACG
>JBLILH010000017.1:0-68445 GCA_047636495.1 Candidatus Endobugula sp.
ACCTAAAAACCATTTTTTTAAAGACAGCTTGGTCGAGTTAAAAATAGTGCCTGCGGTAATGGATATTTGGCGATGACAGCCATTACATTGTTGTAGTTTTCGAGTGGTTAAACAGCAAGATTTATTGTAGCCGCAATCCTGACAAATGAAACCGTTTGGCCAGCGCAAATCAAATAAAGCGGTAAAACACTGCTCTTCTGTACCATAAAGATCCATGAAATTGGGTAAACTCAAGCCTTTTTGAAACTTTACTTTATTCTGTGCCATCACTAAGCTCCTGATATCGAACACTATAACTGGTTTTATGTACAGTATACCATGGCTTAGTAATAGTGCTAATTAGGAAGATTTATATGTGCTGCATGGATTCATTAAAAGTCGCAAAAGACGCCAAAGCCTGATTTAGAGCTGGGCATAAAACGAAGACATGAGGTACTAACATGAAAAATACACACAAAGGCGACACATTAGATAGTTTCCTAGAAGAAGAGGGCATTCTTGCCGAATGTACTGCTGGAGCCATTAAAAAAGTCCTTTCATGGGAGCTGCAAGATTACATGAAAGAACAGGAGTCAAAAAAATCCGAAATGGCTAAAAAATTAAATCTCACCAGACAAGTGTTAGACCGTCTTTTAGATAATGAAAACATAAGCATAACCCTGAACACGCTTACTAAGGCTGTGAACGGCATGGGAAAAAAGCTCCAGTTTAATATTGTTTGACCACTATGAAAATACAGAGGTATTTCAATGAGCATTGAAGGTGAAAGTATTATCAAGGGTGCATTTAAAGCGTTAGAATTTGCTGCCCAAGGAAAAAATGAATTCCACCAATTAAAAAGAGAGCCTTTCAAAACATCAAAGTTCTGCAAGAGTACGAAGCACTATCTGAAGAGTTCGACGTGAGTTTTGAAGCTCAACGGAACGAAAAGTTGCTATAGCTTGTATATTGGCACTAATTGAGCGCCAAAAGCATACCAGTGTAGTACCAAAATGGTGTTTTTTTATTGCCCCCTACAAACATTAGCAATTTCCGGTCAAAGCCAGAAACGACCCTTAAATAGAACATTGATTCGGGCTTCTCTTGCTGCATTGAATTTGTGCGCTCTAACGGCTTAATACTCGATTTAAAGGATAATCATCGGGCAGGTAACATTCTACGCAGTTAAGCGCATGCCCAAGTTGATGCCGCTTACTTATTTTGCAAAAACGCTATCCCTCCGTGCCCACTCATTAATTTGACCATCAAGTCATTCCACGTGGCAAAAATAAAATAGCGAATAAGGGCCAGAAAGGTCTCCCATAACAAACGGTTAGTCCCCAATGATCGGCGACACAATTGATATGCGGATTCCGTTAACTCAAATATTTGATGATAAAAGAATGCCAGCATGGTGAGCAGATACATATTGTGACCCAGGTGTTGCTGGCCATGACCAACGTTGTGTTTAAGATGGTAACCCTGATTTTTCAGGGTTAAAACATTCATTTTTAATTTTCCAGCGGCAGCGTCCACCCTTAGCAAGTCGTACCACATTACCGTGGTTAACCTCTATGCTCGTGACCCAACTATTTTTATAGGTCACCCTACTTTTATCATTGGTTAACGCATAATGAATGCAGTTGACCTGTGGGGTATCCTTTTGGCCATTGAACGGGACTTGATTGATATAGGTGTAACGATGCCCCCGACCCTTAACATCGGTAGAGGTAACCTGAGGCAGGCTATCATAAGCCGCTATTCACTCCATCATGTACTTGTGGTCATCGGGTGTGGCGACTAGCAGATAATTAACCTTCTCATTCAGTATGCTCTCAATCATTGGCGCCTTAGAGAATAAGCCGTCACCCACTATGATAATCCCTAGGAGCCTGTCGGACTTAGTGGATCGTAGCGAGGCAGTGAGAAATTGAGGGCATTTTTTCGATCATTTGAGGCGAATAGTGAGCCTATTTAACGAAAATGATCGGAAAAATACAGCAATTTCCCGCTGCCGCAGTAGATTCCTCCTAAGTCCGACAGGCTCCTAGCCTAGGATGATCGCTTGTTAGTTTTTTAAGGTATCTTTTGGCCGCATTTATTTCACAATCTTGCTTGTTGGCACCATCAATGTTGACGACTGCTTCCGGCATCGTCAGGATCACCTGTTTCTTTTCAGGGTGCATGAACGCGCCTTGCAGTCCCGCATGATGGTAGGTCACTGTGCCATTTTTATGGGTTTTGCTTAAGCACTTGTCACAATGTACCTGCTCTGAGCTGTGATGATAAACACCGTCAATGGCGATTAGATATTGCCAGGTAATATCTGGAATGATTCTACGTGTTTACCACGAAGCAATCGTTCAAAATAGTCTTTGAATATGGGGCGCAACACCTCGCTGTTGGTATTATCAATAATGTCTCGCAGTTGGGTGTATTGAGGAATGGTCGTTACTGTAAAGAGTGTCCGTAAATTGCTGTTATTTTCAGCCTCATCCAGGCGTTTTTGAAATGGAGTCAACGAGGGATCTTGAAAGAACATTCAGGCGAATCCGCTCATAAAAGCATCGTGCAAGCTGTGAGTACAACGACCTTTCAGTCGGTGATCTTCTACACTCTCAAGATGCTCTGAAAAACACTGGCGTAATGCTGTAAAGTCTAGGTGCTTTTTTATTTTTAGCGATGATCGAGGCATGGCCACCCCAAAAAGAATATCTGGATACTAATATGGCTTTTTTCGGCCTTTTGTAAAGCCAGTGACGAGCTTTTATTAGGGCAAGTTAAGAAGGTTTTCAAAAAAAATGAATAGCGACGACTGAGGGGCTTTGATCACGCTTAACGGGACAAAAATAGAGGGTAGGTTAACAGGGTAAAGTTTTTCAAAAAATAACTGCCAACCTTTTTTGAATCGTTTGATGCTGTTGTTATTTGGACATAGCGCGAAAGATATTTTTTAGCTTGGCTGAAGGTATCGAATTATAAGGGGTGTAGCTTGAGCGAGAATTGCTGATATAAATAGTCGTAGGTTGCGTTTTAAACATACCTTGTGTAGAGTACCGGCTCCGAATTTGGAGAGGTGTCTGAGTGGCCGAAAGAGCACGCCTGGAAAGTGTGTGTACCTCACGGTACCGAGGGTTCGAATCCCTCCCTCTCCGCCATTATAAAATAACCCGCCTTGTGCGGGTTTTTTTATAATGGCGCGTTTAGTGCGGGCTTCTTTGTGATGATAGAAAACTATTGTCGTACACAAAGATAGTATATTATTAGCCATTAGCCATTACCCTTTTGATCAATAGAAACGCTAATAATGTGGACGAGTGCTTCTAACGCTTGGGTGTAATACAGGGTTCAAGTCTTAGTGATATGAAGACATTGCGTTTGCGACTATTTAATGTCTCTTTAGTATGACAAGTTGCCAGTCTGTTGTAGATTATTAATCCCTCTGACACGATGAAATCCTAAACACTTGATGCTACTGTTTTCTCTGCAACACACGACATACCCCTAGGAATTTATTAATGAGTACAGCTTTTCGTTCACTTGCCTTACACACCTCTTTGTTAGAGAGTGTAGATTCTCTTGGCTATACAGAAATGACAGAGATACAGGCGCAGAGTTTGCCTGCAATGATGGCGGGCGAGGACGTGATTGCGCAGGCGAAGACAGGTTCGGGTAAAACGGCTGCCTTTGGCCTGGCATTACTGAACAAGCTCAAAGTAAAGCAGTTTCGTGTGCAATCTTTAGTGTTATGTCCGACTAGAGAGTTAGCAGATCAAGTAGCGAAAGAAATTCGTCGATTAGGTCGTGGTATTCATAATATTAAAGTACTGACGTTGTGTGGTGGGATGCCATTTGGGCCGCAGATTGGCTCTTTAGAGCACGGTGCACATATTGTTGTGGGCACCCCCGGGCGAATCGAAGAGCATTTACGTAAGCAGACGTTGCGTTTGGACGACCTGACGACGTTTGTGTTGGATGAAGCCGATCGTATGCTGGATATGGGTTTTCAGCCGTCGTTGGACGCTATTGTTGAGTACGTTCCTACTCAGCGACAGACCTTACTGTTTAGTGCTACATTCCCTGAACAAATTCAATCTATATCCCAACGTATTATGCGTGAGCCCACCATCATAAAAGTGGCCTCAACCCATGATAACGACAGTATCCAACAATACTTTTACCTGCTAGATAACGATATTTCTCGCACCACCGCATTACAGGTGCTATTGCTGACATATCGACCTAGTTCAGCGGTCGTGTTTTGTAACACTAGGCGTGAGACGCAAGAGGTGGCTGATGAGTTGTCAGGCATGGGGTTTTTTGCGTTGGCATTACATGGCGATATGGAACAAAGAACGCGTGATCAAACGTTGGTACGTTTTGCCAACAAGAGCGCTTCGATCCTAGTGGCAACAGACGTTGCCGCGCGAGGGTTAGATATCGATGAGCTAGATGCGGTGTTTAATTATCAGTTGTCGCGCGAAAACGATGTGCATACCCATCGCATTGGTCGAACTGGTCGGGCGGGTAGCAAGGGTGTTGCCTTTACTTTATATAGCCAAAAAGAAAAGTACAAAATAGTCGCGCTAGAAAAACAGTTGTCTTGCAAGATGGATCCATCTCCTCTACCGAGTTTAGCGGTGTTGAACGACCCTATCTATAAGCCGCCAATGGCTACGCTGCAAATTGATGGTGGTAAGCGTCAAAAAGTACGTCCGGGTGATATTTTGGGTGCGCTGACGAGCGATGGGGGTATTGCCGGAACACAAGTCGGTAAAATTCATATTTTTGATAATAGTGCTTATGTGGCGGTTAGCCGAAGTGAAGTGAAAACCGCACTACAAAAAATTGAACAAGGTAAAATAAAAGGCCGATCGTTTCGGGTACGACATATCCGCGGATAGAGGGTCGGAGAATAGCGGGTTAGTGGGTAAAGAATATCATCCACTAAAAACGCCCCTATTTGAGTAGCATGGCCGTTGAAATAGGATGAAATTTTGTCGCTGAATCTATCAGGCTTTTTGCGGTAAGTGCGGGGACACCATATACCTCGGTTGAAAGTTGATAATCCTTATGAACCTTCTCTAGTAATAAATCAAAATCCCCATCACCTGATAGCAGTACGATAGTATCGACCTCACCTGCTGCGGCTATAGCCATAACATCTATGGTAATACCCACATCCCAATCGCCTTTTGCTGAGCCATCCTGTCGCTGAATATACGGTTTGAGTTTTATGCTGAAGCCAATGTTTTTGAGCGCGTTTTGAAACTGTAGCTGTTTGTTGTCGCCTTTGTGGATAGCATAGGCATTGGCGATAACAATATCGCCTTGTTTGCTGAGCTGTTGCCAAAATCGCCGATAATTAAACGGTCGTTGATAGGTATCTCGCGTTGTGTAATAAATGTTTTGCACATCAACGAATACGGCAATTTTTTTCATTATGACTGACGACTGGGCTTTCTAGCGCTAGGTCCATTACCGTCTGAACGGTTGTTTGAAGTTGAATTGCCGTTTGGATTGGCCCTAGCGGGACGCTGTTTTCGAGCTGTATTATTGTCGCCTGACGAGCGCCGCCCGTTGGCTGCGCCACCATTATTACCTGAGGAAGTATTTCTTGATGAATTATTTCTTGAAGAGGTATTCCCTGAAGCATTATTTCCTGAACGAGGTTTCTTGGGTTTACTCGGTCGTGCGGGCGGACGTAAACGTGACTCAGGTAAATCATGTGTGGGTTCAAAGCCATCCACTAATTGTCTAGTGAGCAATTTCTGAGTCAATCGTTCAATATCTTGAAGCTGCTGAATTTCATCCGCGCTGACTAAAGAAATGGCTTCTCCTGTTGAGCCCGCACGACCAGTACGGCCAATACGATGAACATAATCTTCGGGTACATTAGGTAGGTCGACATTAATCACCTGCGGTAATTGTTCGATATCTAAGCCGCGTGCCGCAATATCGGTAGCAACGAGTACTTGTACTTTTCCGGCCTTAAAATCAGCCAGCGCTCTGGTACGCGCCCCTTGGCTTTTATTGCCATGAATAGCCGCCGCCTGAATTTTATTTTTTTCTAAAAAAGTGACTAATTTATTTGCGCCATGTTTGGTACGACTAAAGACTAATACTTGCTTGTGTTTGTGCTGCTTGATGAGCTCGACAAGCAAGTAAGGCTTCTGCTTTTTATCAACGGGGTGTATCCATTGTTTAACAGAGGGTGCTGTACTATTTTTAGGCGTAACTGATATCTCTACCGGTTTGCTAACAATCGTCTTAGCCAGTTCACGAATATCATCAGAAAATGTTGCCGAAAACATCAAGTTTTGACGTTTTTCAGGTAGTGCCTTGAGGATTTTACGGATATCGTTAATAAACCCCATGTCTAGCATGCGATCGGCTTCATCTAAAATAAGCACTTCTAATTCATTAAACTTGACGGCATTTTGTTGATAAAGATCTAATAATCGTCCTGGTGTCGCGATTAAAATATCAATGCCACCCCTTAGCTTCATCATTTGAGGGCTGATCTTTACGCCACCAAAAACCACGGTTGAGCGAAGTGATAAATGCTTACCGTAGGTCTCCACGCTTTCTGCAACTTGCGCGGCTAACTCGCGAGTGGGGGTTAGGACTAATGCTCTGACTTGATTAGGCGATGCTTTTTTACCCTTCGATAATAGTTCGAGTAAAGGTAAGGTAAAGCCAGCGGTTTTTCCGGTGCCGGTTTGTGCTGCGGCCATCACATCATGCCCTTGAAGAACGGCGGGAATGGCTTGTGCCTGAATCGGGGAAGGCGTGGTGTAACCTTTGTCACTAACGGCTTTTAAGATGGGATCGGATAACCCCAAGGTGGTAAAACTCATAATATCTCTTTGCTAAGAAGCGGTTTGTATGTTGCTAAAGGGGGTTGTCTGTTCTTCTACTAGTTAGTACGCCGCAAATAACTTATTGCTGAGGGTGCAGTAGATGAATAAAAATGTAGGGCGAAAAGAAATAACAATCCCATTGATTGAACAATATTTAGGGTGGCGCAGCTTACCGTATCTAGTGGTCGAGTGCTACCATTTGTGCCTCTTGTATATCTTTTGCATGAAGGTGTCTATCGATGATGTTTTTCCTATGTGTTGATTATCTATATGATATGACTAAATAATAAAGCATTATCCAGGTGTTCATTAATCGAGTGCATAGATAGTGCTTTTACTGAAATTTTTGAAGCGGTTTGTGGTTATTATGTTTTTAGAACCCCATATATTGGTTGCCCTAGCTTTTATTGCTTTATTCACCGGCTTTGTTAAGGCCGGTTTACCGTCACTGGGAGCCTTAGTGTCTGTCTCCCTCGTTTTACTGTTTCCGGTTAAAGATGCATTGGGGTTGGCCGTATTGTATTTATTAGCGGGTGATTTGGTTGCCTCATTTATGCATTGGCGTAAAGCTAACTTACCTTTACTCATTCAGCTGTTACCTGCTATTTTTTTCGGTATTGGTCTTGGAGCATTAACCTTGACACAAGTGTCTAACGACTTGCTGGGGGCGTTGATCGGTGTGTTAATTGTATTGATGGTCGGGATGGAGCCTTTTCGCCCACGGGTGAGTGAATGGTCAATGCGTAATATTTATTTTGTTCGTTCAGGGTCTGGCGTGCTGGCGGGATTTTCCACTACAGTTGGTAATGCTGCTGGACCTATTTTATCGCTATATTTCCTCTTGTTGAAAATAGACAAGTATGGTTTCGTTGGCACTGCTGCTCTGTTCTTCTTAATTGTCAATGTGACTAAACTACCGTTATATGGTGCGTTAGGTATGTTTAAAACGTATTACTTGTGGAGTTACATGGTCACCGTTCCCTTTGTCATCGTCGGCGCATTACTCGGCAGACGTTTTATTGAATGGATACCGCAGCAGTACTTTAATCGGGTAGTGTTAAGTATTACCGGTTTGTCGGGTATTTGGTTACTTTCATCTTATCTTATGGGGTGATTTATTAGCTGAGACGTATACTCTCAACTATTATGGCGCTTAATGGATATAATACTTTTGTTATTATATTATTGTTTTTTTTTGTAAAGGAAAATTATGTTTAGCCAACTTAAAAAATTAGTACTTGTATGCACCTTGCTCAATGTGTCTTCTTTAGTGACCGCCGAAAATTTGGCATTAACGATTACCTCGTCGCAGGGGCAAGAAAAGGGTGTAGTCATTATTCAGCTAGATACGGCGGCCGCACCTAATCATGCTGCGCGAATCAAAGTGCTCACGGAGAAGGGCCTGTATAATGGAGTAGCCTTTCATCGAGTTATTCCAGGGTTTATGGCGCAAACGGGTGATGTTGAATTCGGTAACAGAAAAAACTTTAACGAAGGCTTAGTGGGTTCTGGCAGTTCAGATGAAGATGACCTTACAGCGGAATTTTCAGATACTTCATTTAACACAGGGGTGGTAGGAATGGCGCGCAGTCGTTATATTCACTCAGCTAATAGCCAGTTCTTTATTATGACAAAGTCCCAGGCAGGTTTGGATGGGCAGTATACGGTAGTGGGTAAGGTAATCGCGGGCATGGGTGTGGTGAATAACATTAAGCAAGGCTCTACTACTGAAAACGGTAAAGTGACCAATCCCGACTATATTAAAGAAGCCGCGATTCTTCCATAACGGGCCGATGCGAATGATTACGACAGCGTTTAAAGTTAATTTGCCTGATTGTTGGCTCGCGTATTTGCAGGGTGAATTTGACCAGCCTTATATGGGAGAATTGCAAACGTTTTTACAGCAAGAGAAGTCTGCTGGTAAAGTTGTTTATCCAAAGAGTAGTGATATTTTTAACGCATTCAATAGCACATTGTTTGATGATGTTAAGGTCGTGGTGTTAGGGCAAGATCCATATCACGGGATCGGTCAGGCTCACGGTCTATCATTTTCTGTTCTACAAAATACACGCGTGCCGCCATCATTAGTCAATATTTTTAAAGAAATCCATCGTGATCTTGGGGGGGACATACCTCAGCACGGTTGTTTGCAATCGTGGGCACAGCAGGGCGTGTTGTTGTTAAATGCCACCCTCACGGTAGAACAAACCAACGCGGGTTCGCATCAGAAAAAAGGCTGGGAAACGTTTACTGATAAGGTGATTGAATTGCTCAATGAACAACAAGAGCATATTGTATTCTTGTTGTGGGGTGCTTATGCACAGAAAAAGGGGCGGTTGATTAACCAGCACAAGCACCTTGTGCTCAGCTCTGTTCATCCATCCCCTTTATCTGCTTATAGAGGGTTTATTGGGAACGGACATTTTTCAAAAGCTAATGCCTACCTTGCCCAGCAAGGCAGGCAGCCGATTGATTGGTTGTCGCTTTAGCAGGAACAATAGCCGCGACACGAATGCCACTTCATCAGTTACCGCAAAAAACATCTTAAATAAGCGTTTTGATCGCGATACGAGCACTGATCTCAATAGCTATCTCAATGGTCATATTCTTTCAGTCACTAGAGAAGTATTAATACATTAGCGGAATATATTAATACTTCTCTAGTGTGGAGCTTCTATCATCCATCAACTTCTGTATTTTGTTGGCATCCTCGATTAGCGTGGGGATTTTATCGGGAGAAACCGTCATTGGTGATAGGCCAGACGAAGATCCATCATGATTTTTGGGTAGTTCATTACTTTCTTTTCGTAGCTGATAAGCTGCGACTAAATCCCTGTTAAGATTTCCGCTAATATCAATAGTCTCTGCTGCCACATCGGATGGCGGTGTATCTGCAAACTGCCACTGCCCACTTCTATCCTTCCAGCGATAAATATCAGAACGAGTATTGTTTTTTTGATGGCCAACTTCACTTTCTGCCGTAACTTGAGCCTTTAATGTCTCTATGTTTTTGACTGTAGCGATAAGTGCTTGAGCGCGATAAATAAGTGCTGAGACATCGGGGACTAGTTCATCAAAAGAAAGAATAGGTGTTCCGTTAGGCTTTTTGAGGACAAATAATCCTGCCAGTCCTAGAATTAATATCGCTAAAAGTAGTTTTATATATAAACCCATATATTGACCTTACTATTTTATTTTGTCGCAGTACCGTATTAGTTTAACGCTGACACGACAAAATAACATACGAAAAAACGAATTGTATCGGTCTTTGACCTCGATTCCATTTGATGGCGTGACCTTTATTGCCTAATGATATGCGTATTGTCAGTGCTCCGAGACATGCTTCAATAAGGTTTTTTATGTGTCAGGCGTCAATAATCGCACGGGGTGTTGGTGCGCTAAGTCTAGAAAAACATCTTTAGTATGGGCATGATCTGTCACCACGGATGCTAGGAAATAATAGTGGTCCTGATGCTTGCTCACATCAATGATAGTGCCCACCGGCTGGTCTTTTTCTCTAATGTAAAGAGGGCCATTACTCACAACCTGAATGCCAGCTTCAGCCGTTATCAGCTCAAATAAGAATAGCTGTTTCTTCAGCTTTCCTAAATAATGCATCCTAGCTACAACTTCCTGACCGGTATAACATCCTTTCTTAAAACTAACGGCATTGCCTATTTGTTGGTAGTTCATCTCATGGGGTGTAAATAAAGTACTAGTATCTTTGTAAATGCTGGCTATACCCGACTTCACTGTTTTTTCATGCCAATAGGTATTATCTGCTGGTAGAATGTTCGTGATTCTCCCCTCCATGTTTTGCGCTTGTTCTTTCGTTAGCCACAATTCGTAGCTATTTTTGGCGACGCATATGATCGAGCCTATCGATGTATGAATGGCCATATTTAACTCAGTAGGGACGGAAATGTGTTCGTCAGCCAATAGCAGTAATCGATTGTAAGTATCATCGCCACACATCCCTAATAATTGGTATTCTTCGCTCATTGGCAAAATATCTACTTTAGAAAATACGCTGTATTTCTTTAAAGCGGCAACGGCGATATCGGCAATGTTTTGCGGTACTGACAACGCAATGATCTGTTCGTTACTCGTAGAACTGTTTTTAGGTAACTGTAACGCTCTGAAGCTAAAAACAACGCGTCCTTTGTGAGTACAGTGTGCGCCTAGAGGCGCCGATGTTTGAGTTGAAAGTGTGTTATCGAGCTCATCGATATCGCATGTCACTTGTCCCTGTAAGAATTTTTTAGCATCAGGTCCTTTGATCAATATTAATTGATGGTTAATCGGGTAAAGGGGCGTTAATGTATCCATCTTTTGGTGTACAACCTGTAATAATGAAATGAAATGGTCGTGTTGGGCCAATTGACCTTGGCTATTATAAACCGTAAGCTAACATAAAGAATATTGTTGTTTTTATTCGTATAAGAAATGATGCTCTAAAACAGACGATTAGTCTACGATGCCATCGTTCCATAGGCGAGTGTTATTTATTTAGGCGTTGCTGGCGTATTACGGTCAGTGTAAACGTTATTGGTGGGGGTGGGAGATCATGCATAAAAATCGTTTGTATTGGAGTAGTCGTCGAGGAATGTTGGAGCTAGATCTCGTGTTGATGCCTTTTATTGAAAATGTTTACCCGACACTGGCTGAACCTGATCAGGACCTCTATCACCGGTTGTTGGAAGAGCAGGATCAAGATTTATTTACATGGTTCATGCGGCGTGAAGACCCTGATGATGTTAATTTGCTAAGGATAGTGAAAATAATACGTGAAAACACCGGAATGCAGTCAGCAAAATTGTAAACAAAAAAAAGGCAGGCCTCCGGGACATATCAATCACACCGTCGGTAGCCTTTCGTCATCACCAAACGCTCGGTTAGTGCGTTTGTGCCCATCTCTTTGCCTGAGGTCTTTAGTCGTGTTTATGCACGTCTTAGTGCTGTTAGCGGTGCTGTTGACATCGTTGGCTTTAGTCCTAAAATTGCTCGCGTGGCTGGCTGTTTTATTCTCTTTAGCTACGTTTGTCCGTCGTCAAAAAATGCTACCGGTTTTTCGTCTTTATAGAGATCAAAATGAATGGCGATTGGTCGCGCAAAACGTAGCCACCAACCCATCTAAAACAGAGCTAAATGGCCCTGTTATGGTCAGTTCATGGTGTTTTGGTGTAGAAAGAATACTGCCATCAATAACGAATTTCTTTAATGCCTATTTTCCATGCTTATGGGTAGCGGGCAACACCTATCAGGTCATTAGCTGGAGCTACTGTTCGCAATATTTATTGGTTATTCGTATAGAGACTGAACGTAATCGCCTTTTTTATTTTCCGGTCATGTTTGATAGCTGTCATCCAGATGAATTTCGCTGGCTAAAGGTGGTCGTAAAATATTTGTTATAATCCGCAATAATGGTACTGGCCTAGTTATTCGTGCAACCAATAGTAATAGTTGCCACATTGCATGGCTGGCTTATCCTAAATCAGCTTTTGCAGAGACATGATGTGATTTAAGGCGACGTTTTAATGTTGGTCGACGATAACATTTTGCCCTGCAAAATTAGTGGGAACTAGAATCGTATCCCGGGTAATCTTGCCTAGTTCTGGGTAATCTAAGGAATAGTGCAGCCCACGGCTTTCCTTACGTTCTATAGCGGAACGAATAATCAGCTGCGCGACGGTAACTAGGTTGCGTAGTTCAACTAAGTCATTGCCCACTTTATAATTGCTATAATATTCAGCAATTTCTTTTTGGAGTAATTTTACGCGATGTTGTGCGCGCTCTAGCCGTTTGTGTGTGCGCACAATGCCGACGTAATCCCACATAAATCGGCGTAATTCATCCCAGTTGTGTGAAATGACAACATCTTCATCCGAGTTAGTGACTTGCGACTCATCCCAATCAGGAGCCGTATTAATGGCTTCAATAGAGGCCAGTTGTTGGTGAATATGTTCTGCCGCTGACCGTGCATAAACAATGCACTCTAGTAATGAATTGCTGGCCATTCGATTCGCACCGTGCAACCCAGTAAACGATGCTTCACCAATAGCATATAGATTTTCTAAGTCCGTCGCACCATGTTGATTAACCATCACGCCACCACACGTGTAGTGTGCAGCGGGAACGATTGGGATAGGCTCTTTGGTGATATCAATACCGTATTTTAAGCATTGCCTCTTTACCGTTGGGAAATGTGAACTGATAAACTCTTCAGACATGTGGCTAATATCAAGGTAAACGTAGTCACAGCCTAAACGCTTAATCTCGTGATCTATTGCTCGCGCAACAATATCGCGAGGTGCGAGTTCTCCTCGTTTATCGAAGCGGTGCATAAATCGCTCGCCATTCGGTAGCGTTAAGTGAGCACCTTCTCCACGTAATGCTTCGGTAATCAGGAACGTTTTCGCCTTGGGGTGGTACAAACAAGTAGGATGGAATTGATTGAACTCCATATTCGCGATTCGGCACCCAGCACGCCAAGCCATGGCTATACCGTCGCCACTTGCACCATCAGGATTGCTCGTGTAAAGATAAACCTTGCTCGCGCCTCCGGTCGCTAAAATGACGACTTTTGCATCGAAGGTGCACACTACATCTGCAGTTCTGTTATAAATATAGGCTCCACTGCAACGCAAGCGCGGTTTATGGGCATCAGCCTGCTGTATTAAGTCAACGGCAATATGTTGCTCGAATATATCAATATTCTTACTGGCTCTAATGCGCTCAATTAACGTGCTATGGACTTCTTTGCCGGTTGCGTCGGCACTGTGAATAATGCGTCTATGGCTATGACCACCTTCCTGCGTGAGATGATAATTTTGATCGTCGTCGTTTCGAGTGAAATTAACTCCTTGGTCTATCAGCCAGTTAATCGAATCAGTACTGTTTTCCACCGTAAAGCGCACGGCGTCCTCATGACATAACCCCGCACCAGCATTTAACGTATCACTAATGTGGGCATCGGTGGAGTCTAACTCATCCAAAACAGCCGCAATCCCCCCTTGAGCGTACCATGTAGAGCCATCTTTGAGCCGATCTTTACTGATAACGGCAATGCGACCAACAGAAGCTAGGTTGAGCGCTAGTGTAAGGCCTGCAGCACCGCTGCCAATGATAAGAACATCGTGACTAAAATGGGTTTTCATTGGTAAACTACTCAGTATAAATATGATTATTATAGGGGTTGTTAGTACAGTGATAAAGAAGAGTTGTTACGTAGCGCCGCACATAATGGTTTTTTAGTATACCATCATGAAACTTATTGTTACGAAGTTGGTCATATCGCCCAGAAAATAATAACTTAGCGGTTTATATATAAAGTTCAGGATATATATAAACGGCTTAAATTAGGGGAAAGTTTTGGGGAGTCAACAATGACAGAGCTGCCAGCAAGAGACTCAGATCAGCTCTTAGTAGAACGTGTTCAGCAAGGAGATAAGCGTGCGTTCGATCTATTAGTGCTTAAGTACCAGTACAAAATAATATCGGTTGTTCATCGTTATATGCGTGATCCTGCCGATGTAAATGACGTCGTACAGGAAGCTTTTATTAAAGCCTATCGAGCCCTGCCCAACTTTAGAGGTGAAAGTGCTTTCTATACGTGGATGTATCGAATAGCCATTAACACCGCTAAAAATGATTTGGTTTCAAAAGGGCGTCGTCCGCCGTCTTTTGATGTTGATGTTGATGATGCCGAATACTATGCGGGTAACGAGAACTTGCATGATGTTGATACGCCAGAAAATAACTTCTTTCGAGATGAGTTGCAGGCGGTAGTTCATAATGTTATTCAAGGTTTACCGGACGATCTGCGGACAGCGGTAACACTCAGAGAAATGGATGGCCTAAGCTACGAAGAAATTGCTGACATTATGGAATGTCCTGTGGGCACGGTGAGATCGCGTATATTTCGAGCTAGAGAAGCTATCGATAAGGTGGTGAAACCGATGATGGATGAGTGTTAACTGTCTAAATGTTATGCACTTTTATTTTTTTGTAAAAAGACAAAGAAAAAATGAACTTTGCTAATAACTCAACGTCATAGATAGCGAGGTTAATATTCGCAGCTAGTTAATATTAACCTCATTTGTAATGTTTGCCGCACAGCAGAATGAACAGCAAGCAGAATAGTAAGGTGATAGTAAATTGTTAGTGAATAGTATACAAAAAAGGTAGGTCAATGAGTCGCATGAGCGCAGTAAGCCAGAGTACCGTTAAACAGAGCACCGTTAAACAGCCACTTCAAGAGTCTTTGTCAGCTTTGGTAGACGGCGAGGCCGATGAGCTAGAAGTGCGTCGTCTACTCAAAGCTGATGATAAAGCATTCGACGTATTACGAAAAGATTGGTCACGATACCTACTCGCTTGTAGCAGTATTAAGAGTGGAAAAACGAGCGCCGATGAACGTTCAATTGAGTATCGTGATTTATCGTTAATTATAAGCGCAGCCATAGCAGAAGAGCCTGTTCACAGCACAAATAAAACTTTTACTAGCGGGCCTAAGGCAGGCATGTGGTCCGGTGTGGGTCGATTTGCTGTTGCCGCATCGGTTGCGGGAGCAATTGTTTTGGGCGTGCAATTTGTACCTAACGGAGCCGACAACCAAATTGTAGGCAGTGAACCCGTAACACTTCCTTCTTTCAATGTCCCTATTAGCTTTGCCCAAGGTTTGCCGTTAAATACGGTAATTAGCACAGTGAGCAATGAGCAAAGTACCCAAGTGCGCGATAATAATCGTGCACCCATTGTGATAAGCGATAGTACAAAAGAGCAGCTCAAGCGAGCGGAGGAACAAGTCAATCGCTTAATGCTGGAGCATGCCCAAAATGCTTCTCAAAATACTCATCAGGGTATTTTGCCCTATGCTCGGTTACCAGAAAGTACTGAAAACCAATAATTATGCTAATTTATGTGCTTAAATATACGTCTCTTTTAAAATGAGAGGCATAATGATTCATCTTACATTAGAATAGAGGTATGTTATTTATTGTTGTTTGTTAATGCTACTTTATTCGGTACCTCCATCCATCCTTTCTATCATATTGTAGGCATCCTTTGTATTTGCTGAAGGTTATGTTTTTTTTATGCCTGTCTACCCACATTTATGCTCAGCCTATCTCGTCGGTGGACAGTGATGTCCATGATGTGCGTGCCCCCGTCGGGAATGTCCGGCCTACGCCAGCCTTTAAAGAACTAACGGTCGAAAACTTACTCAATGATGTCGTTAATGCCAATCGCCATTTCAGTTATAAGGGGCTGTTAACCTATGAGGCCAATGGCTCGCTGAGTACACTAAGCTTACATCAGCGCATCGAAAAAAAAGGTGAGTTTAATCGTGTTTATCAAACTCTGGCGTTTTTAAATGGCGAAAGTCGTCGAGTGCTCCGTGAACAAGAGTTAGATTATTGCGTGGGTGGTAACACTCGGTGGGGTCTTTTGCCGAGTGTTTTCAACCAAGAAGCGTTGAAACGTTCTTACGGAATTAGTTTTCAGGGGCAGTCTAGAGTGGCGGGGCGACCGACACTGAGTATCTATTTCGAACCGAAAGATGAATATCGTTACGGGCATCGTTTTGATATCGATCAGCAAACGGGGCTGATCCTTCGTTCAGCGATTGTAGAAAAAAATAATATTATTGAGAGAACACAGTTTGTATCGTTAGATTTGAATCAGGGGCAAGCATCACTAGCTTCTGGGAAAAATAAAAACGAGTATTCAATTTCTTGGCGAGTACCCGAAGTTGAAGCTTGTCTCTCCGAGCAGTTTCAAAGCGCTTGGGTCGTCAATTGGCTACCTGAAGGCTTCGCTCCAGCGGGTAATCGTATTACCGCTCAAGGCGAGCACGTACTCATGTTTACTGATGGGTTGGTGTCAATATCAGTTTTTATTACTTCTAATGTTAATCGAGCGATTCCAAAACTGACGGCTCGCAGAGGTGCAACAATAGCGATAATGTCCTCTCTTGCCTTTGACAATAACAAAACGGTTGCGGTTGTCGGCGAAGTACCTACTATTACTGCGAGACGTATCGCAGTGTCTGTTAAGGCAAAGTAAACTTTCTTTATTTGTATTTAGTAGATTATGCTTCCATCGATAAAGAAGGCGATATATCCACCCTTTACGTACATGTTTCTCAAGCGTGTCATTTTTTAGTGAGTTAAATTACGTATGTTAGAAGAAAACGGGATAGTGACGATCGTGAACGAAAATAGCTTGTGGGTTGAGACAATTAAACAGTCGACGTGTGGTGGTTGTCGAGCCCGCAAAGGATGTGGCCAGCAAATGCTCGCTAAAATAGGTGCTGCTTCAGCAAGTGTTAAGGCTCTTATTGGTAAAAATGACTCTACTGATTACGTTGTTGGAGATACTGTCACTATCGGCGTGCCAGAAAACCTAGTAGTGAGTAGTTCATTGTTAATCTACTGCCTACCTTTATTCTTTATGATGGGTTTTTCGGGTGTCGCTCATACGTTTTTATTAAATGATGGGTTAATGATAATGATGGGTTTGTTAGGACTGCTTTTGGGCGGGTTATTGATTCGTTGGTATAGTAAAATAATAGAAAATGACCCTAGCTATATGCCTACAGTGGTAGCTAAGAACATCGAAATGGTTGACGTGAGGTCAATAACGCCTATCGCGTTATTGTGATTGTTTTTATTAGGAATTGAGTTTTATGCCTACAATATTTACACTGTTGTTTACTAGCTTACTAACACTTCTGTCTTTTGTGCCGGGTGCGTATAGCTCATCTTTACCAGACTTTACCGGCTTAATCCAAGAGCATTCCCCAGCAGTAGTGAAAATAGAGACCGTTACTCAAGTGAGTGCAGGGGGTCAGTCCAGCGTTCCGTTACCAGATAATATTCCTGAAATATTTCGTCATTTATTTGAGCATCCTCAACTTCAACAAAGAAACAGCCAGCCCCGAAGTAACTCAATGGGGTCTGGTTTTTTTATCTCCGAAGATGGTTATATTTTGACCAACAATCACGTGGTTGATGGCGCGACCGATATTATTGTTCGTCTTATTGATCGAAGAGAGTTCGACGCAACGATTGTGGGTGTTGATCCACAAACTGATCTTGCTTTGCTTAAAATAGATGCCGATAATTTACCGTATTTAGAGCTAGCCAACTCTGAAAAGTTGCTAGTAGGTGAGTGGGTGTTGGCGATAGGCTCTCCTTTCGGTTTAGACTATTCGGTCAGTGCTGGCATCGTTAGCGCCATTGGGCGCAGTATCCCGTCAGGTCAACAGCAGAGCTATGTACCGTTTATTCAGACCGATGTAGCGATTAACCCGGGTAACTCTGGTGGTCCTTTGTTTAACTTAGATGGTCAGGTAGTGGGTATTAACTCACAGATATACACCAATTCTGGCGGTTCTATCGGACTGTCTTTTGCCATACCAGCGAATTTAGCAAAGAACGTCGTGGCGCAGTTGAAAGACAGTGGCCGCGTGGACAGGGGCTGGTTAGGCGTTGTTATTCAAGACGTGAGTAAAGATCTTGCGTTGTCTTTCGGGCTTAAAAAACCACAAGGTGCCTTGATTGCGCAGCTTGATAAAAAAGGTCCAGGCCGAGTCAGTGGACTGCGCGTTAGTGATATTATATTGTCATTCAACGATAAAGATATTCAACGTTCTTCAGATTTGCCGCATATTGTCGGCCCTATCAAGCCAGGCACCACGGTGCCCGCAACTGTTATGCGCAAGGGTAAAGAAATGACGCTTCAAGTCACCGTGGGATCAAGGAACTCACAGGCAACCGAAAAAGATCGCAACGCCCAAGCGAGCGAGTCACGCATTGGTGCGGCTATCGAGAATCTAACGGATGCCGAGCGTGAGATAGTCGGCAGTGACGGCGTAGTGGTGTTAGACGTTTTACCAAATAGTCCCGCCGCTAAGGCAGGTTTACGTAAAGGTGATGTGATTGTGCAGCTTGGTTTCGAAGATATCACCTCTGTGCGTGTATTCGTTCAAGTTGAAGACGACTTGTTAAGCGACAAGCCATTACCAATACGTTTTATTCGGCAGGGTACCCCTGTGTTTAGAAGTCTTGTTATAGTTAAGTAGTGCATCCTTAGGCATCGTTTGTCGGGTGGACTGGTGATTAGGTGTTTCAATTAAGCCATTCATTCAATAAGTAAGGTGGAGCCAATTTTCTGGCTACCCTAGCTATATCGCATACCTCGCCAATAGGGTAAAATCCGCGCCTAATATTTAACTTGTCCTTAGGGATCTCATTTAACGGTGTATTTGCAGTGACCGATCTTAGTCATATTCGAAATTTTTCCATTATTGCCCACATTGATCACGGTAAATCCACATTGGCAGATCGTTTTATTCAAGAATGCGGTGGTTTGTCTGAAAGAGAAATGGCAGCACAAGTACTCGATTCAATGGATATTGAACGAGAGCGTGGCATTACCATTAAGGCACAAAGCGTCACTCTAAATTACACGGCTAAAGATGGTAAGACATACCAGCTAAACTTCATCGATACTCCAGGGCATGTTGATTTTTCTTACGAGGTTTCCCGTTCCTTAGCCGCATGTGAAGGGGCTTTGCTAGTCGTTGATGCTGCTCAAGGAGTCGAAGCCCAATCGGTAGCTAATTGTTATACCGCTCTAGAACAGGGCTTAGAAGTGATCCCTATTCTTAATAAGATGGATTTGCCTCAGGCAGACCCTGATAAGGTTGCTCAGGAAATAGAAGAAATTATCGGCATCGAGGCCACAGACGCTGTTCGCTGTAGCGCAAAGTCGGGTCTAGGTATCTATGACGTACTCGAAGAGTTAGTGGCAAGAGTTCCACCACCGGTTGGAGATGTTGACGCGCCGTTGCAAGCACTTATTATTGATTCGTGGTTCGACAATTACTTAGGTGTTGTATCCTTAGTTCGCGTGAAACAGGGAACACTCAAGGTCAAAGAAAAAATCGTTATTAAGTCCATAGGTAAAGCGCACGTTGTCGATAAAGTAGGTGTTTTTACGCCTAAGCGTGTCGAAACTAAAATGCTTAGAGCGGGCGAGGTCGGCTTTATTGTGGCAGGTATTAAAGATATCCTTGGCGCTCCAGTGGGCGATACACTGACTCACGCTAATAATAGCGATCAAGTAGAAGCCCTTGCCGGTTTCAAAAAAGTTAAGCCGCAAGTATACGCGGGTATGTTTCCCGTCAGCTCTGATGATTACGAGTCTTTCCGCGAAGCTCTCGCCAAACTTACCTTAAATGATGCGTCGTTATTTTTTGAACCCGAAAGTTCAGATGCTTTAGGTTTCGGTTTTCGTTGCGGATTCTTAGGTATGCTGCATATGGAAATTATTCAGGAGCGCCTAGAGCGGGAATATGATTTAGATCTTATTACCACGGCACCTACTGTAGTCTTTGAGGTGTTAAAAAATGATGGTGAAGTGATTACGGTCGCGAATCCATCAAAACTGCCAGATCCTACTTATATTGATGAAATGCGTGAGCCAATAGTCGAGGCGAACATTTTAGTGCCTCAAGAGCATCTTGGTGCCGTAATCACTCTCTGCATAGAAAAACGTGGTGTGCAAAAAGATATGCAATATATTGGTAACCAAGTGGCTGTGCGTTACGAATTACCGATGAACGAGGTTGTCATGGACTTCTTTGATCGCTTAAAATCAGTGAGCCGTGGATTTGCATCTTTAGATTATAATTTTGTGCGGTTTCAGCCAGCATTACTAACGCGCTTAGATATTCTTATTAACGGTGAAAAAGTGGATGCTTTAGCATTGATTATTCATCGGGCCGATGCGCAAGCTAAAGGGCGTAGCTTGGCGGAAAAAATGAAAGAGCTGATTCCCCGCCAAATGTTTGATGTGGCTATTCAAGCAGTATTGGGTGGGCAGGTGATTGCACGCACCACTGTTAAAGCGCTTCGTAAAAATGTGACCGCTAAATGTTATGGCGGTGATATATCGCGAAAGAAAAAGCTGCTACAAAAGCAAAAAGCCGGTAAAAAACGCATGAAACAAGTGGGGAATGTTGAAATTCCACAAGAGGCTTTCTTAGCTGTACTGAAGATGGACAGCTAACAACATCACCGGTAATGTTCAATACCACAACGCGCGCAATGAGCGCATGTAAAAAGATAACAAAGGTTTTGTATGGATTTTAATTTTCCACTCGTGTTAGCACTGTTAGTCCTGATTAGTGGCCTTATTTGGTTACTTGATATCGCTGTACTAGCGCCACGTCGAAACGTTTTAGATATCGGTGAAGCTTCACGTGAGCCTTTGTACGTAGAGTACTCTAAGTCGTTTTTTCCTGTTTTGTTCGTGGTATTTATACTGCGGTCGTTCATTGTAGAGCCCTTCCAAATTCCATCACCTTCAATGGTGCCTACACTGAAAGTGGGCGACTTCATTTTGGTCAACAAATTTAACTATGGTATTCGTTTGCCTGTCATTCGTACTAAGGTAATGGACATCAATCAGCCTAAACGTGGCGATGTGATGGTGTTCTTCCCTCCCCATGAATCCCGTTATTTTATTAAACGGGTTATTGGCTTACCGGGAGACAATATTCGTTACGTTAACAATCAAGTGTTTATTAACGGAGAAGAACTCAAACGTGAGTTTATTGCTTCGGAAGGTAAGCGCAATACTTATGATCGTTGTACCGGCCAAGGTGGGCAATACCAGTTGTTCAACGAGACTATTGAAGATAACCAACACCAAATACGTAAATGCACCAACCCTGTCGCTTTTGTCGGTGATAAAACGTGGAAAGTACCCGAAAAACATTATTTCATGATGGGTGACAACCGAGATAACAGTGACGATAGCCGCCGATGGGGGTTTGTTCCTGAAGAAAATATTGTAGGCAAGGCGTTTGCCATTTGGATGCATTGGCAAGGGGCCTTTAGTGGCTCATTACCTAGCTTTTCTACAGTAGGTCCTATTGAATAGCGCTTCAGTTTTTCTTTTGTCCTTAGTGATTGTTGCTATACTTATATAATAATAAATGGTGAATTAAATTAATCTGAGGTGGTATGCTGAGGTTGATGTTCACTTGGAACATTCATGATCATAACCTTTTGTGACGCCCTGTGATTGCCAAGCCAAACTTAAAACGACTACAACAACGTATTGGCTATCAATTCGTGAATGAATCCCTTCTCGAAACGGCGCTCACACACCGCAGTTTTTCGTCGATCAATAACGAGCGCTTAGAATTTTTAGGCGATTCATTACTCGGTGTAACAATCTCTCAGCAGCTGTTTAAGCAATTTCCTGATGTTAAAGAAGGCGTTCTTTCCCGGCAACGCTCCGGGTTGGTAAAAGGCGTTACCCTAGCTGCTTTAGCGAGAGAGTTTTCATTAAGTGATTATCTTATTATGGGATCGGGCGAATTAAAAAGCGGCGGTTATCGAAGAGGTTCTATCCTAGCGGATGCGATAGAGGCTATCATCGGTGCCGTATTTTTAGACAGCGATATACAGCAATGTCAGGAGGTTATCTTACATTGGTTTGATGAGCGCTTACAAAGCTTGTCGCTACATGATCAATTAAAAGATCCAAAAACACAGTTGCAAGAGCTTCTGCAGTCGTTGAGGAAGCCGCTGCCTGCTTACACTGTCGTAAATATTGAAGGCGCATCCCACGAACAACGTTTTACAGTGGATTGTGAGGTGGCCTTATTGGATAATGCCGTCACCGCGACCGCTGGCAGTCGCCGTCAAGCCGAGCAAGAAGCGGCGACCAGCGTATTGAAGCTACTAAACCACTAATGATAGAGACCATATGATAAAAAATGCACAACGCTGTGGCTACATTGCTATTGTTGGACGCCCCAATGTGGGCAAGTCTACTTTACTGAATCATATACTGGGCCAGAAACTCAGTATTACTTCACGTAAGCCACAGACAACTCGACATAAGCTATTAGGCATTAAAACGACTACAGACACGCAGTATATTTATGTTGATACGCCTGGTTTACACCAAGGGCAAAAAAAAGCGATTAATCGTTATATGAATCGTGCGGTAACGACTGCGATACAAGACGTCGACGTCGTATTGTTTATGATTGAAAAGCTCCATTGGTTACCCGAAGATGAAGTCGTAGCACAGCGCTTGACTGACCTTAAGGTTCCTGTGATATTAGTCATTAATAAAGTCGATACTATTGATGACAAGGAAATGTTGTTGCCCCATATGCAAAAAATGCTGGAGCGCGTTAACGTAGAAGAGATTATTCCTGTCTCGGCCCTTAATAATCAAAATCTAGATCGTTTAGAAGAAATTGTCCGTGTACGTTTACCCGAAGATGATTTCTTCTACGCCGAAGATCAAATTACTGACAGAAGCTCGCGTTTTTTAGCGGCGGAGATTATCCGTGAAAAAATTACTCGTCAGTTGGGTGATGAGCTTCCTTATCAAATGACAGTAGAAATTGAAGAATTTACTCAAGAAGGTAAAATACTGCATATTAACGCACTAATACTGGTAGAAAGAGAAGGACAAAAACGGATCTTGATCGGTGATAAAGGTGATCGATTGAAAAAAATTGGCCAACAAGCACGCGAAGATATGCAGTTGCTATTTGATAGTAAGGTTATGTTAAAAACGTGGGTGAAAGTAAAGTCTGGCTGGTCCGATGACGAACGTGCTCTGCGGAGTCTAGGCTACGATGATCGCTGATATGACGGTAGGACGACTATGCCGCTATCATCTGTAGATTTAGAGCCATGTTACGTATTACATACTCGATTATATGGTGACACTAGTTTATTGGTTACTGTGCTCACTAAAACTCACGGGAAGCTCACTCTTATTGCACGTGGTGCGCGTAAAATTAGCAAGTCGAAGAAAAATCCTCGTTACCTTCTCCAGCCTTTCATTCCTTTATTATTATCGTGGCAGGGTAAAAGCTCACTAAAAACACTAACTTCAATGGAAGCCGACGCGCCTTCAATTAACTTGATTGGCAATCGGTTGTACAGTGCAATGTACCTAAATGAGCTGCTAGTGTATTTGCTGCACGAGGAAGACCCCAGCGATGACACTTTTGATTATTACCAAGAGGTATTACCCTTGTTAAGTGATGTAGGTACATCGTTAGAGGTGACACTTCGGCAATTTGAGTTTACTTTACTGGCGACATTAGGTTATGAGATTAATTTTGAATGCAATGCTGAAAATTTTCAGCCTCTAGACCCCGCAGCATCATACTACTACTTTCCTGAGCAGGGTTTTATTGACATTCGTGTCTACCCAAAAGCCCGGGATATCGGTTTTCTCGGTGAAGATTTACTCCGTATTCACCACCATGATTACTCTTCCCCTAGTACTCGACAAACCGCCAAGTACATCGCCAGAGCTGCTTTACGTCCTCATTTACGCAACCGTACACTAAAGAGCCGAGAGCTGTTTTTAAAACATTACTAATTCTCAACGGTTAGTTATTGATTTCTATATGCTTTTTCTGTGTTCTTGTTTAACCGCTGGTGATACTTCTTTGAACGAAATGAATAGAGAGATTGAAATGTTGAAACCCTTTATTATTGAATAGTCTATATCTTATCTGTTGTGCTGTTTCGCTCGTCTTATTTGGTGAGAATAAACCACCACTTTCTTGCGCTATTTGTAAAAAACTGCTAAACCTAAGAGACTACTTTAGTGTTTGTATACATACCTTGGTTCAGTGAATGTATAGTTAACGAATACGCCTGAGTGCGTGAGAGATATCTACGGTGGAGGCCGACATATCGATGAAAATAAAAACTAAACTCATTACCGGTACCTTACTTCTCGCTTTTTGTTCTGTCGGAGTTGTTAGTATTGTTGCTAACTATATTGCTCAAACGAATACTAGTGAAGCAATGGGTGTTCAGGTGAAGAGTCAACTCTCATCGACACTTGAAGCTAAAAAATCGCATATTGAGCAATATCTAACGAACTTGAGAAATCAGGTGCGTTTGATGGCGCTGGAGTACAATACTGATTCAGCAAACTATCATTTTTCGGTTACATTCCCTGACTTTATAATTGCTGCAGGCCTAAAGCCAGAAATGAAAGAAGCCGTTATACAATATTATAATGAAAACTACCTTAAACCGTATGCGGAAAAAAATATTTTGAAAGGTGTGTCATCAAAAGAATATTTTAAGGACTTTACGGAAAATCATTGGTTACTTCAATATCACTATATCACAACAAATCCAAACCCTGTGGGTGAAAAATATAAAATGGACTACCCACTTAACGAGTTCTCGGCCTTTAGCGCCGGCCATCAGGGTTATCACGCAGTGTTTCGTAAATATGCCGAGCAATTGGGTTATGGTGATATTTATTTTATTGACACAGAAGGCACTGTGATTTACTCGTTACAAAAAGGATTTGAATTAGGTACGTCGGTCGTGGATGGGGCGTTCGCAAATTCAGGTCTAGCTAGGGCTTATAAAGCCGCATTAAAAGTTAACAAGGGAGAGTTAGTAGTTGAAGATTTTAGTCGCTATGATCCTTTGTACGGTGCGCCAGCGGCATTTGTAGCATCGCCGTTAGTTAAATTTAAGCGCGTAAGAGGCGTATTTGTTATTCAACTGCCAATTGACACAATTGACTCTATTATGACTAACGACCAAGAGTGGAAAAAAGTTGGGTTAGGCGAAACAGGGGAGAATTATTTAGTAGGACCAGACTACTCACTACGTAATATGAGCAGGTTATACGTAGAAGATCCTGAAGCATATTTCGTAAAGCTACGTAAATTTAACAGTGTAAGTTCTCAACCTATAGATGATATTGCCGCTAGCGGAAGCAATATTGGCCTACAAAAAATAATCACACCTTCAACAGAGGCTGCCTTAGCGGGAGAAAGTGGTTATCGTATTTACAAACGCTACGATGGACGTGAAATTCTTTCGAGCTATTCCCCTATAAATGTTGAAGGTTTTGATTGGGCCATCATTAGCGAAATTAATTATGAAGAGGCATTTCAAAGTGCTAAAGCATTATCTAGACAACTCAATTCGTCGTTGGCTATCATCGCAGTGGTCGTTATGTTGGTCGCTATTGTCATTATTTTATTATTAACCAATATTATATTTAAACCATTGAATTTAATTACTCAAAGGATGAATGAAATTGCCACCGGTAATGGTAGTTTGAAAAGTCGCTTAGATGATTCTGGTGAGAATGAGATATCAGATTTTGCGACCAGTTTTAATTTGTTTATATCGAAACTCGATTATATTGTTGACCAAGTGGCGCAAACTTCTGCATCATTGCTGTCGCAAAGTGCAGGTCTGCTCGACCTTTCTCAATCAGGTAAAGATCAGTCAGTTGTTCAGCAAGATACGATGAAGAGCGTGGTGGACTCGATACATCAAATCGCTGTCAACATAGACCAAAATAGTGAATATGCTACCTCGACATCAGTAGCAGCTGTAGACGCAAACAATAAAGCCAATGACGGTAAAAAGGCGACAGATCAAGCCGTTATTGCGATAGAAACAATTTCAAAAGAGGTCAGTGCAACATCAAAAGCATTGCAGGGTTTGGAAAGCGATTCAAAAAATATAGCCACCGTATTATCGGTAATTGATGATATATCGAATCAAACGAATTTATTAGCGCTCAATGCAGCAATAGAGGCCGCACGAGCAGGAGAAAACGGTCGTGGCTTTGCTGTTGTAGCAGATGAGGTAAGAAGTCTATCGCATCGTATACAAACAGAGACACATTCCATAGCAGAGACTATCAACAAGCTACAAGCGGGTACAGGGGAAGCAGTGTCCACTATGAAGCGCAGTGTCGATAAAAGTCGCAGTGGTGTGGAGCTTGCCACTGAGGCAGGGGCTATTCTAGATATGGTGGTTGAAAGTAGTAGCCAGATTAATCAAATGAACGAGAAAATTGCGAGTGCAACGCAGCAACAAAAAGTTATTATTCATACCATTAATAGCGACATTGATAGTGCAAACAGCGTCACGGAAAAAACTTTAGAGTCATCCCTAGCGATTGACGGTATTGGTAATAAGATATCGGACTTAGCTAATGAGCTACAAGCTCTTGTTTCTCAGTTTGCACAAGACCAAGATAAGAAATAAGCTCATGGGAGCAATTGGGCAAAAAAGTAAGATAAATAGCGTTGATTAGCAACTCGTATTCACGTATGCAGTCACACAAAATTTTTAGTTTAAAAACAATCAAAAAATAGTTGTTATCTCACCCATAGGAAAACACCTTTATCAACGAAATTTTTTATGAGTGAGACCATCGCAGTCTAAAAAATCATTGTGGATATAATATGTTCTGTCTTTTGTGATCTCGTAATTTAAAGAGTTACCGTAAGTTTTTGACTACCATATTTAGTATGAATCTTGCTGCTGTGCTCTTTGCCCAATTACAGCTAATGCAGCGAAGCGATATGCCTCGGCTACTGTGGAAAAATTAAATATACTTTCAATAAAAATATCAATATCGGCATTGGTCAGTAAAGCCATTTGACCAATTTGAATTAGCTCTGTTACGCCTTCGCCAACCATCATAACGCCGATTACTTCTTTACTTTTGGCGTCACAGACAATTTTACATACCATCTCGAATACCTGAGATTCTTCCCCTAGCTAATTATTCAGAATTGTCATTACCGATAATAATATTACCGTACTTTTCTTGCTTTCTCTTCGCGAAGCCTAACAGTAGACAGCTGAGAAACCCCATATATCCCAGTAGGGATTGTGTGACTCATATCACCAATATTAATAGCATATTCGTTCCAGGAGACACGGCGACCTTGCTCTATTGCCGAAGAGGCTAGAGCGGTGGCCCAATGACATCACCGGTATATGTTAAGCGACAATTAGAATGGCCGGTTCGTTCTGTGGCACATAACAATTTTTCGCTTAAAAGAGCGTCACTATTATCGTATTCGGTCAAGACCTGTGTCCCGTGCTAAACAATGTCGGTCACTGGTGTATTCCCTACCCAATTTCCATCCAGGTTTTCAAACGCATTCACAAAAGTGTTGTTGAAGTCAGTGTCTAAAAGACTAATTGGTTGAAGGTACTTGTATACCATCGTGCCTTTTACCCCCAGAGCTTGAAAAAATAGAGGCACATTCGCTGACAATGACTCCACCCCCTAGTACGGTTAAGCTCTTGGGTAAATAGAGCATAGATAAAATAGAATCACTGTCTTATAGATGTTCATGATCAATAGAATTGTTATCGGGTGTTCTAGGGTATGAACCTGTGGCGATGACAACCTGTTTTATTTATAAAATTATGGATTCACCGAGCGGTGGTATTAAACGAATATGGAGGGAGTAATAAATTCCTCGTATCTGTGTATTCGCTAAATATGATTACGGCTAATTTACCTCGCCATGAAACCGTCATGGGCTTTCAATACGTTATCTAGCCGATGAATTAACACTGACATTTCTTTGTTTTCGTATAATACAGTGGTGGAAAGTTTTGCATTGACGCGCATGTGAGCCACATGTAGAGCATTTTCACGCAATTTTTTGATGGGATAGTGACTCGATGCACACATGCGCCGTGCAAGTTGCGGTCACGTTCGACCAATGCTACTCGCTTACCCAATTTAGCAGCTTATACCGCAGACTTTTGGCCTGCTGGATCACTACCAGTAACGACCAAATCGAAGTCGTTGTTTTACATGAGTAAATCACCGTATAAATTTTAGTGCTCATAGTGTTAGAGATTTTGCGTCCTGCATGATCATAGGAGTACATGCAAGTAGCTCGTTAATTTCATTAGGGTATAAATTCAATATGCTCAGTGCGGAAGATTGGCGTAGCTCTTCAGTAGGTAGTGCTGCAGCATCGCAGGTATGCGTGGCGAGTTGACGGCTAAAATAAACGGCCGCAGCGATATCGCTATGATATGGGGCGTCCTTAAAGTGGCTATGATAAGTGATCGCCTCGGTAATGATGTTCGGCAGCGCCCATGTTTCTGCGACCACAGCACAGACATCACTCTGATACTGAGTAAATAACATGTCTAGGTCGTAGTCGCCCATAACACTATCTTGAGATGAGCGAAAATCAGCAATTGTTTGTAAAATAACAATGTTGCCAATACTATGAAGTAGCCCGCATAAAAAGGCCGCTTCAACATTTTTTTTCTGCTTTCTAGCGACTTCTTTTGACCATCGTGCAGTCAATAGGGCGTGCAGCCAAATGTTAGCCACATGTTGCTCATAACCTTGGGCCTTAAATAACTTGTTATTAAGAGAAGCGGCGATAGCAATATTGCTGATTTCAATAATACCTAAGCGCGTAATCGCTTGCTGTAAAGACACAAGGTTTGATGCGGCAGAATACGCTGCTGAATTTGCGATACTCATGACATGCCCCGATAGTGTAGGCTCAGACTGTAGAATATTAGCAAGTTGCAACGCATCAGAGTCAGGATCTTGCGTGATTGATAGTATTTTATGCGTCGCATCCGGTAAGATGGGGACATCAATTTTTTTCGATTGTATTGCAAGAACAAGCTGATCGGCAATAGATTGAGCGTAGGCAGAGTTATAATTCATTTGAGAACCTCATGTAGAAAATTCCATAAAATCCGTAAAGTGTTATTTGGAGGATAGAACGTTATTTATTGTAAAGTGTAGACCAAAAAAAGCAAAGTCACGCTGTAAGCTAGGGGCTTACATCTTTCGTTTAGGCGGGGTACGTCTACTCTCTGATACCCGAAAACAATGATTCTAATAACTGATGGCTAAAGGTATGTGCGAGTGTATTGTTGGCAGCACATATATCTTTAGTCCTTCTACAGGGTGACTGAGTGTATGACATTAAAATCTTAGCAATATCTGTAACGTTATCTTTCCTGATGATAAAAAAGTTATTCATGACAAGATAGGTAGCAATACCCATTAGGTTTGTAAATTAGCCATTACTAGGCTATAGCTTGTGTCAACAACATTCTCGCATATAAAAAACAGCCGTATAGCCTGACTATTACCAAAGAAGCGAGAGGGTGGGTGGTCAAAAGGTTAATTCATATGTAGCTAATATGAGACGTCTAAGAGCGAAGAAGAAATATAACATCAACAGTTACCCTTTTTTGTATACAGGTAATTTTCTCTATCTGCGAATACATATTTACAATATGTGAAATGTATTGATGATCACTAATTACTGCTAAAATTAAGTTTTGTTGTCATCTATTAACACAACATGATAAACAAGCAATACCCATATTGTCTTAACTGATACCATGTTGTAATTTATTCTTATGTAAATTAAACAAGGTTTTTTAGGATAGCTATATAATGAAAATACGTGAAATTTCCACTATTCCTGCAGATGCACTAGAGACGCTACTCAGTGCAATTCCATTTTACAAGGCGATTAAAAAACAGGATGAGCAGCAATTCCGCATTCTTATGAGTTTCTCGCGCATTATTAATTATGCATCGGGTGAAAAGGTTATGTCTAAAGGCGATGTAGATACTTGGAGTTACTTTATCGTTAAAGGTCAGTTGATCGTATCGTTGCCTAATGACGAAGGTAAAGAACGTCATGTTAACTATATAACTCCGGGCGAAGTATTAGGTGATCTATCGGTGTATTTACGAACGCCCCGTACGGCCGACGTATATGTTGATCAAAACTGCCGAGAAGCTATACTGTTTGGTACTGACTTTGGTATGTTTGGTGATTTAACCAATTATAACCGGGTATCTTTAGCAACAAAGTTAGAGTACTACCGCCATGCGATACATAGTGTGCGCTGGAAACTTGAAATGTATCGTTCTAAGTACCGCAATCACCCGTTAGCGAATCAACATCGACGAATCACTTTATATACCGGAGTCAAAGACGGTGAAAAAGAGCTGCGGGATCTATTTACACAAGTTGTCGGTCTGTCCCAATTGTTATTAAAATGGAACGAAAGTTTTGGTAGTCTCCATTTTGTCGATGGAGCTGTACCATCGCCCGACTTAAATCTCTAACGTTTTTGGCTAGATATTAATCACTCTTTTGTTGCATAAGAGTCTCCGACGTGAGTTTGTAAAGATTATCGATTTGATGGCCAAGCGGTGTAGCCACCAATAAGACTGTACACGGTTTCAAACCCTTGTTTGACTAAAAACTCCGCTGCGTGTTGGCTACTATGGCCGTGATAGCAATAAATCAATATTGGCGTATCAAAGTCTGTTGTTTGTACAAAATGATCAATATTTTTATCGGTAATATGCATTGCATCTTCAATGTGTCCAGATACATAGCTGGCTTGATCACGAATATCAATAGTGACTGTGACGTTGCCTACCCCTTTTTTTAATATCTTCTGCGCATCATCTATCGTAATATTCCTAAAATCATTCGTCATTCTTTTTCCTCTGCTATTGTTAACTTTAATAACCCATATTATTAGTTATCGGATGAACTATGGGATAGTCCTCCAAATTTTTTATAGGTTCTATACTATAACGATTGCTTTATGTTCAACAAGTGGTGAATAAGTGATGACTAACCAAGCCTACCTATCGATAAATCGTGTGCTATTAGGGTGCTATCTACTATTGTCTTATGTCAATCAAGTCACAGCAATGGCAAATGAGGATGATGCATATTATATCGAAAATTTATGGTTGCCTATATCATATCAGCAACACTATACACGCCTGTTAAAATCAGCTGAACATGTCAGTGCGAATGCCTACTGTGATCAATTATTAGAAGGTACATTATATGAGTCAAAGTCATCGACTCATAGCGTGGTGTTTCGTTTTCGTTGTCGCACCGCAGAGCGAAAGTTATTTACTATCAGCGTCGATGAAAAAACGCTGACATTGACTAACTACCTGGCAGACTGGATAAATCAACAGGCGCTAGAAAAGGAGAGGTTGAAGCAAGAAAATCTAGTAAAAGAACAGCTAAGAGAAAAAGACGAGTTAAGGAAAAAGATGGAAGCTCGGAAGCAGTATTGGAAAATTTGTAACGAAGTATTTACTCGTAAAGCTAATCTATTCAATAGTACTAAGGTCACCTCTCAACTACCACCACAGCCAGATATTAGTGATGATGGGGGATTTACTTACTATATCAATTTTCAAGCATTAAGTGCTAAAAAGATCATTTTACGTTATTTGGCGACGGCACGTATTAATAGTTCCGACGGATGCGATGTGGATATTAGATCTGTCTAAGTACCTAACCAATTAAATAGCATAAAAAAACCGCTAGCACTGCAAAATGCTAGCGGTTTTGTAGAATGCTACTGGCTTTTCTTTATGGCCGCTTTCTTTGTTTTTTTTGCGACAGTCTTAGTCACCTGCGTAACTGTTTTCTTTGGCTTTGCTTTTGTTACTGCTTTTTTAACTGAAGCCTTAACTTTAGCAGCGGCTTTTTTAGTAGCCGTTTTTTCTTTGGCTATTTTGGCTTTCGCTGTTGCTTTTGCTTTAACCGCAGTTTTTTTCGCTTTTAATACTGCTTTAGCTGCCGCTTGTTTAGCACTAGCTTTGGCTTTTAGAGCAGATTTTTTAGCCGTAATTTTCTCACGTGCAGAAGTTTTCTTAGAGGCTAATCTTGCTCTAACAACAATTTTCTTGTCGGCAATTGCTTTTTTTCTCGCCAACACTACTTTGGCTGTAGCGACAGACTTATTAATCGCTTCGTCCTGCTTAATGTCAGCAGTAAGAGACTGAAGGTTATTTTTTGACTGAGATAACTCGTCTTTTACTCTAACAACATTAGCTTTTGCTGCTGTTGCCGCTTTCTTCGCAACCATTACTTGTTTGGTGGTTGCCGCTGTTTTTTTCTTTTTAGCCACAACGGCTACCTTCACGCTAGCCGCTTTCGACTTTTTAGTTGCATCAGCGACTGCTTTAGAGTTCTTAGTAATGTCTTTTTTTAATGTGGCTAATTGCTTCTGTTGTGCAGCAGCTAGTTGCTTCTCTAGCTTTGCAATATCAGATTTTAATTCTTGAACAGGGTTTACTGATTTTTTAGAGACGACCATGGAGAATTTCCTATGAGGTTTTGTGATGATGAGTTAGCAAATCAAGTTTAATTATACAACTAATAATAGCAGAATAAATATTTAGCAATAAAAATGGGTAACTTTTTTGTGTTTTTTCTTTAAAAAACAACTTTTATGTGCGTTTTAGCACAAAAAATATGAAATTATTTACATTAAAAACAATATGTTACTCTTTTCAGTCATTTAGCAATAGGCCGCTGTTTATGATGAAACCTCACTATTCCATTCAATTTTGATTTTATAGAGAAAGATTATCATTATTTTATAGTGCGCCATTAGGTAAAAATTTGTTGTCACTTTCTTTTTTTATCCATAGTAATAAGTTTTTATCTATCTTGCCTTCTTTTTGTCGAAGGACCTGAGTTAACCAAATAACGGGGGAGTGTTCTTCAGCACGCCAATGGTTATATTGCATTTCAGCTAAAGTGAAAAATTTAATTAATGCGATAATGTCATCTGTTGAAAATAATAATCTTCTAGCAAGCCATTCTTCTTTCGGTTGCAGCATAATGGGTTGATGATACTGTTGTTCCTCTAGCGTGATGAATGAGCGAACATTACCAGGCGTTTCTATTGTCATAAAATCAATAATGCGTTGTAAGAACGTTTCGTCTATCACATATCCGTCATTGTCATTTTCCGGTTTTGATGGATCCCAAGTTTCTATAGTCATTGCTCATTACCTGTGTTGAGTGATGTTTTTTAGTTTTATCTAGCCGCTAAGGTGTTAACTGTAAATGGCACCGCGCTAGTGTACTCAATCATGCGCTCATTATTCTAACTAAATTAAATCTTCTGCCTATGACATTCGCCCTGTATACTGTTTTTTTATACAGCTTATTATGGTGTTAAGGAATAAATAATGTCTTCTTCTCGACGAAAAATTATTCATTGTGATGCAGATTGTTTTTTCGCTGCGATAGAAATGCGCGATGATACCTCGCTAAAAGGGATTCCTCTAGCAGTAGGTGGAGACCCTTCAAAACGCGGTGTTGTATCTACTTGTAACTACGAAGCGAGAGCGTTTGGTGTACATTCTGCGATGGCTTCGGCTTACGCTAAAAAACTCTGTCCGCAATTAATCATTGTTCCTCACAGTATGGCTAAATATCGCGTTGCAGCACAACAGCTTAAGAGTATTTTTTCTGATTACACGGATCTGGTAGAACCGCTATCACTGGACGAAGCATTTATGGATGTATCCGATAGCGATAGCTATTGTGGCAGTGCCACATTGATAGCGAAAGAGATTCGTCGTCGTGTAGAGAGAGAAGTTGGAATTACTGTGTCCGCTGGAATATCATCTAATAAATTTCTCGCTAAGGTTGCCAGCGACTGGGATAAACCTAATGGATTAACGGTCATCGAACCCTCCCGCATTGTATTTTTTATGAAAAATTTACCCATAAAATGTATCCCCGGTGTAGGTAAGAAAACACAAGCCAAGTTGCAAAATTTAGGCGTTTTTACCTGTTCCGATATATTGCCTTTAGAAAAAATGCTGTTGACTCAGCATTTTGGAAAGTTTGGCGGTCGTCTATACCAATTGGCACGAGGTGAAGATAATAGGCTCGTTGAGCCTAATAGAGATCGAAAGTCAGTCAGTATCGAAAAAACCGTTGATCAAGATATTTTACCTGGCGCTAGCCAACCGCTGTTGGCCGAGCTGTATCATGGTCTGCAGGAACGTATACTACACTTACCCAAAAGTAAGCAGCTGTTTTTTAAAGTGTTTGTTAAAATTAAGTTCAGCGACTTTTCGAAGACCACCATAGAAACGACTACACAGAAATTACTACTTGATGTGTGCGAAAAGCTCTTTGATGAAGCATGGCGGCGGCATCGGAAGCCTATTCGCTTAATAGGTATAGGCGTTAGGTTGCTACCTGAAATTCATAGAGCAGAAAAATGTAAAAGCCAGTTAGACTTGTTTGCGTCGATGTTGTTAGATAAAAAATGAACTCGCTTTCAGGTAAGCCGCATGCGTCCCTACTGAGGTTATTCATACACATGTTGCGTAATCCTTATGGGGACAAATATTGGTCATCAGTGAAATGACTTTCGTGTAAAGGTATCCCCAGTATAAATAATAAAGTGCCCCACAAAGAGTCAATATTATGCAGGGTTCCAGAAAGTATAATACTGTAACCTATCAAACGGGGATGATAATAAATTGTTTATTTAACATCACATTTAGCTATACTAAATTGACTGATAGCAACATTCAGCGTGTCGATAGATGTAGTCATCTCGCGGGCTTTGTCAATCGCGATATTAGCGCCATCATTGTTTTTATTAGAAATCTCTGTAATTTCAGCGACATTTCCCTTGACTGTTTCACTGACAGCACTCTGTTCTTCTGCACTGGTGGCAATACGTAGGTTCATCGCATTAATATCGCTAATTTGTGCTTGGATAGAATGTAAAGCGGCCTGCGCTTTTTCTGCTTCACTGACACAGGAGTGAACCGCATCCTGTCCGCTACTCATAACATTAACCGCAGTATTAGCATTTTGTTGTAATTTTTCGATAATACTATTAATTTCTAACGTCGATTCCTGTGTACGACTGGCTAGGGCCCGCACCTCATCTGCCACCACTGCAAAACCTCTTCCTTGTTCGCCTGCACGAGCGGCTTCGATAGCGGCGTTAAGTGCGAGTAAATTAGTTTGTTCAGCGATACCGTTGATGACACCCACCACCGAACCAATAGTCTCACTGGTATTCTCCAGCTCTTTAATAATAGCGACTGCCTCCTCTACATTATTCGCAACTATTTGAATCGAGTTACTGGTGGAATTCATAATTTCGGTGCCTTCATTCGTCGCTTCCATTGCTTGCGACGCGGCCTGTTCAGCACAGGTGGCACTTTCTGCTGATTCGCTGGCAGCTAAATTCATTTCGACAATCGAGTGATTAACTTGCTGTGCGGTGATATGTTGTTGCTCTGCGCCTTTAGCGTTATCAGAAGCAATAGTATCCATCGTTAGTGCAATACTCTTAAGGTTTTTAGCTTCGGCATTAACATGATTGACTAAAGCTAAAATTTTATCCATAAATTCATTAATTAAACCGGCTAAAATACCTGTTTCGTCATCACTCTTAACGTCCAATCGTTTAGTTAGATTTCCATCTCCCTTCGCTAAATCACTGACTAGTTCAATCATTCGTTGTAAAGGTTTCATTAATATTTTTGCAAAGGTATAAGCGGCAATTAGGCTAAGGGTTATAGCCGCTAATGCAGTAATGATCGCAGTAGTATTTATGCTACTGAGTAACGCTTTAGTGGGCACCAGCGCTTCTCTTAAATTCATCTCGCTTAACACGACCCATTCTTGATTTAATACTGTTACCGTATCATAGGCAACCAGTACTTCTTCGTCAGTATATTTTATGTACTGCATAGTGCCTGCACCATCGGCAATGGCTTGATCAATTGCGGGCGTATTCAGGTTAAACAAACCAATGTTGTGCTCTAGTTTTTCTATACGATTAATATTATCGGCACTCGCTAGTTCTTTAGTGCGCAGAGTGTTGATAAATCCATCTAAGTCTTCAATTATTGCACGCGTATTACTGCGAGCAGAACCATCTTTTGCCGCCAATATTGTCTCGCCAGACAAGCCTAACCCAGCTTGCTCCCATTTGTTATGTTGGGTCATAATACTGTTGATTTTATCAATCGGCATTTGAAAAATCAGTACACCAATTTTTTTAGCTCCATCGTAAATAGGCGACGACATAAATGCTGCTGAAGAGCTATATGAAGGCTGATATTCGTTAAAGTCAGTTAAATAAACATATTCTGGATTACTGGCGTTAGCGGCTTTTTTGAACGCTTCGCCGATACCGCTATTGGCATAAGGACCGTTAATCAATGATGTTGCATAGTCTAGCTCTTTGTACACTGAATAAATAATATTGCCGGTGTCAATATCTGCAATAAAGATGTCATAAAAACCATAGTGATATAACATTTCTCTGCTATGTGGGTGAAACTCTTTATGTGCTCTACTGTAAGCAGTTTCGTCGTTAGTGACACCGTCGAATAGCTCTTTATTCCCTAGCGGCTGTGAGTTATTAACAATATACTGGTACTGCATAGTGATTGATTCGTTACTTAGCTGGTTCACTAAGTTACCGGTGTTAATGGCTTTGCCATTAACACGTGAATATTCTTTACCGTATTGATTTTCGTAAAAATTCTTTACCGCGCTCTTTTGCTTTGCTGCATCAGGTAAACCTGTAGCCTCGTCACTGTAGCTGGAAAAGCTGGTGCGAAATGTATTGGTGTATTCGATAAGGCGTGGATTGCTAGAACCGATTTGTATCGTGCCTTTAATAAGATTAAAATAATCTTCTATCCCTTGTGCGGTAAGCACCCTCAATGACACGAGTTCTTTGAGAGTGATATTTTTCAGCGCTTTGGAAGATTGAACACCCGCGGTATAACTGATGGAAAGCGATGTAAAAGCTAATGCAATGGTAATCAGTGTGCATGTGCCAATTAATAGCTTAGTTTGAATGTTCATAGTAAAGCGATCTCTCCTAGCTTGTTGTTTAACCCTCGTCAATATCACGTGATGAAAGCTATAAAATAAAGTGAGGTATGTCCTATTAGGTTTAGTTGAAAATCTCAGTTTTTACAATGTAAAAACACCGATAGCTCATGAGTAGTGTTATCTCTTCGAGATAAAACAAGAAGCGATAAATATATAAGCTTATAATAACGCTAGAGAATAACGAATATGATAGACAACCCTTATCTTCCTTGGCGTCAAATTTCATCGGAAGTGGTCTATAGTAATCCCTGGATATCGGTTTCTCACGATGAGGTGATAACACCGGCAAATACACAAGGAATATACGGTGTAGTGCATTTTGCCCATCATGCGATAGGTATTTTAGCGATCGATCAAGAAAGCTACACCTGGCTGGTGAAACAAACCCGCTATGTAATGGGGGAGTCGACGTGGGAAATTCCTGAAGGGGGTTGTCCTTTGGGCGAAGATTTATTACATGCGGCTCAGCGTGAGTTACAAGAGGAAACAGGATTATCTGCGCAGTCGTGGGAGCATTTTTTAGAGATGGATTTATCGAATTCGGTTACCAATGAAAAAGCGACGGTATTTGTCGCTAAAAAACTTACACAAGGGGCTACCCGGCATGAGCCTACAGAAGATATAAAGGTGTGGCGCTTACCCTTGCAACAGGCGATAGAGATGGCCTTGAATGGCGACATTCGTGATGCTATTTCGGTTGCCGCGTTATTAAAAGCGAGTGTGTTAACATTCTCTTAGAATGGTTGCTGAGTTAGGTGAACTCTTAAAGAAGTACTTTTAAACGCCACTGTTATTAATTAAGCTTATAAAGCGCCTTAGCCTTAGTCGTTAAATAAGGTCGCTAGCGCTTGTTTTTCTTGGTGGCTGACTTGCTGGTAATTTTCTGTGTCGGGTTGAGCAAAGCAGATACGGTTACGGCCTTGTTGTTTGGCCAAATACAATTGTTCGTCGGCAGCTTCAACAACTTTAGAGGTGTTGGGATCCTTGTTGCCATGATAAGTGCTGAGTCCTGCGCTTGCAGTCAGGGCAACGTTAATCTGCTCTCCCGTGTCTAAGGTGATCTTGAGAGGGGTGTTTTCTATAGATGCACGGACACGCTCAGCAACGCGTGCGCTTGTTACAATGTCGCTACTCGGTAGAATAATAGCAAATTCTTCACCTCCATAACGGCAAGCAATATCGAGTTTACGAATATTGTTAACGATGCCCTTAGCAATCAATTTAAGTGCTCGGTTGCCTTGTTCATGTCCCCATTGATCGTTGACCTTTTTGAAGTGGTCAACATCCAGCATAATCAAGCTAGTGGCTTGTAAGGTGCGTTGAGATCGCTCTAATTCTTGCGCCAATATTTGGCTGAAGTGGCGATAATTAAACAACTGGGTCAGCGGGTCAGAATGCACTAACTGTGATAAACGTTCGACTACCTCATGCAGCTCATCGACCTCTCGGCTGCGTTTACACGGCTTGCCATCGAGGCAGGTAGTCGGTAGCGAATCGATCATCAATTTTCCATTAATGTTAGTTCGGAGTGTGTTAAAGGAAAGGTGTTAACACTCATATAGTAAGGAATTATAGCGGGAAATGTCAAAGTGGAGAAGGTTTTTATCGGAATCTGCATTTTACGTACATACAGGAAAGCAATTCTGCTAAGCAGATAGCAAAAAACCACAATCGCGAGCTCTCAGTGCCGATTGAAGGCATGGGGTAGGCGATTGAGGATTAGTGTCGTCTCTAGGTCTGTGCCTTAGGCAGGGGTGAAGCGAATAAAAGGGTTTAGCCAGCGCATAAAGAACCCCGTTAACTTAACCGGCGCTTGTTCGACCGATAAACAAAGGCAATCATCGTTGTTAGATGCTAAAGGCTGATGTTTATCGCCAGCGTTTTTTAACAAGAAGTCACCTTGCTGGTAAACACTATCTTCGTCAGAGAAACTGCCATTAAGAACAACGGTAATTTCACTAGCGGTGTGCTCGTGCTCAGGGACTTGACCACCTGCAAGAATCTTCTGCAGCGATACGGCGTATTTATCCTGACCCGCTACCAGCTTGGCTGAACGTAAATTGCGCGTCACCGTTCGCCAGCGGATAGGATTGTCGGTCATCATCTTTTGTACCACTTTAGGCATCAGCTCATATTTTTTTGATAATGTCGTCAGGGCCATTTTTGTATGATTGTCAGCCATTTGCTTAGGGACACCGACTAGCGCCTCTATTTTTTCCATAAGTGATGTGAACGCACTATCGCTAACAGTAATTGACTCCACATCCGGCTTATCTACCTGCTGTTGGTCAAGGTCATCGTCAACGGACGCGCTAAATAACGCTGCACCGACCTGTTCCAATTTGCGTACTTCGTTTCTGCAGTGGCTGCAGTAATGAAGATGGGTACTCACCGCTATAGCCGGTGCTGAGTCTAGACAGCCAGCAGCAAACTCGGTGAGTAAATTCTTATCGGGGTGGTGTTGTGGTGATGTATTCATAAGGTGGCACTATAATTCTGTTGTTAGTCTGAAAATTAGTTTAGTCGTTAATGCGGTGATTTATTTTTTATCTTTGCCTCGCTCAGTCAATGTTAGCTTGAGCGTATGTACTTTTAAGCATTTTACTAATCACCTACACATGGGTCCTACATGACACATATTTATGAATGTCGCTTACCTATAAGTATTAAAGCTCATGCTGTTTGGTTTCAGCCAACATAAGTTGTAATTTCTTCTGCGCTAATCGCACCCGCGACTTAACTGTGCCTAGGGGCAAGCCCAGTTCGGTCGCCACTTCGGTGTGCGATTTTGCCTCCATATAAACTTTCCGAATAACCGTTTGCTGCTCGTCAGGTAACTTCAGAACTTTCTCCTTTATAAGTACTTCATCCCGTTTGTGCGTTAAGAAGGTATAGGGGCCATTTTCCGTAGTGTCTTCCCATATATCTTCAGTTTCTATCGATGTGGTGTTGGCATATTTGTTTTGACGTCTTAGCATATCGATACGAGTGTTGCGCGCCAGCGTGAATATCCACGTGCTGGCAGCCGCTTTTGCGGGATCGTAGGATGATGCTTTCTGCCAAACCTTGATCATTACTTCCTGAATAAGCTCCTCTATCATTTGATAAGAACTTTGGGTGGGGTATTTACCAATAAAGTAGTTTTTCAGCAAGGGTGAAAAATGCTCGAATAAAGCCTTAAATGAAACTCTATCTTGTTGTATCCCAAGCTTTACTAAGTGATCGTTCCATTCTTTTATGGGTCTTTTTTTGGTGTTGTTGGGAATTTGTGTAGTCATACCGCAAGCAGTCGCCTTATATGTGTGGATGCTGCCTACCTTATTATTACTACTTAAAGTCGCGGGGGTAGACCAGCGTCCTTCAAGTATAGCGTTAGAAGAAGAGCTTGTAGAGGCCATTTTGATTTCTATACCTTTTTTAGAACTGATTCTTGAATTTATGATGCTAAAGCTTTGAATTGTAATCTTCATTTTGACTATATTTACGCGAATCACTGCGCGGATAGATCACTGCATGTTTGCGTTGTCGATAACGTTTTTCTTTTGGTAAAGCGTTATTACAAGAAAGCGGTTGACAATGACCATTGTAGGTATTGATCTGCCCATTTGGTGGCTGCGTATGTTCGTCTGTTGTTAATGGTTATCTTTCTTATTAGCAGCTGTTGTGACTTGTACTGAAAATGCAGAGTCAGTGCTGTTAAGTCAAGGCGATTAAATGAAGGTTGCGGTACCACTATTGTATCGATAGGGTTCGATAATGAGGTGCACGCTTGAAAAATACAGCCCAGAACGCTGAGAATTAAGGAATCGAATAAATGAAATCAGAAATAGTAAAATTGGTTAATGATTTTAAACTATATTACAGTGATTTTTCTAGTCAGGATATGGGTGGCTTAGGCAATTTTTACGACGAGACTCTCGTATTCTCAGACCCCATACACCAAATAAACCAGCTTAGTAATGTAAAAAATTACTTTGTGTCAATGTGTGATAATTTAACAGAATGTCGTTTCGAGTTTGTCGGAGAAACTATTGATGCAGATAGTGCGTGGTTTAAATGGGTCATGCATTACCGTCATCCGCGTTTAAAGAGCAATGCACCATTAAGGTTAACTGGTGCGACGTATATTAAATTTGTTGATACGCCTTCGGGGTATCGAATTACATCACATGAAGATTTTTATGACATGGGTAGCATGTTGTATGAACACACGCCTGTGCTGGGCGGGTGCGTGCGGTGGCTCAAACAACAACTTGCTAAGTCTGCCGCTTGATTGCTGCATTAGTACACACAGGTATCTTGACATGTCATCCGTAAAACAGCCTACTTCATCCATTACTGACAAAACAATCTGGCTAATCGGAGCTAGCTCCGGTATCGGTGAAATGCTTACTCTGCGTCTAGCGGAAGCCGGAAATATGGTTATTGTGAGTGCTCGCAGCGAGGATAAGTTAGAGGCTTTAGCCAAAGTTCATCCACAAAATATATCGGTGTTGGCGACAGATATTAGCAAGGATGACGATATACCGGCGATAACACAGCGCTTACAAGCAATGACCGATCATATTGACATTATTATCATGGCAGCAGGTACTGTTGAGTACGAAGATGATTTAAGCTTTGACGCTGCCATGTATCGCCGCGTCTTCGACGTCAATTTTTTCGGCATGGTCAATGCCGTCGCCATTGCTAAACCGTTTTTAGAAGCCGCCCCTCAAAAAGGTTACATTGTGGGGTTAAGCAGCCAGTCGATGATGATTGGGTTTTCGCGTTCACAAGCGTACGGCGCATCTAAGGCGGCAGTAGACTACTTCTTGCACACATTAATGATTGACCTCCCTCAACGCAAGTATGATGTTAGTGTGGTGCGACCTGGCTTTGTTAAGACGCCGATGACATCAGTCAATGATTTTCCTATGCCGTTTTTAATGAGTGCCGAGGAAGCCACACAGCGAATTCTGCGCGGCATGGAGAAACGTCAGCGGTTGATCGTATTTCCTAAGCGTCTGTCGTGTATATTGCGCCTACTATCCTGGATGCCGTGTATTTGGTACAAATACTTAGGCCCTAAAACGAGTAGAGATTAACGACAAATAATCATGGTGGAGGCTATTACCACCGAGGGAGAATAAATCAGTGCGGTCTGACCGAGCCAAGGGGTCGGCAATTTACGCAGTCAATCTACAACAATAACAAACGTATTCAAGATGTGAGCTGTAAAGAGAGCATGTTGAAAAGAGTATATTATGAAAATAGCCGTTATCGGTTCAGGGATCTCTGGTTTAACGTCAGCCTACCTTCTGTCACAACAACATGATGTTGTAGTGTATGAGTCGAGCCATCGTTTAGGGGGCCATACAGCAACAATGGATGTTCAATACGAAGGTCAGTCCTATGCAATAGATACCGGTTTTATTGTATTTAACGACTGGACATACCCGTTGTTTGAAACATTATTGGCGCAATTAAAGGTTGAGTCCCAGCCAACGGATATGGGCTTTAGTGTGAGCTGTGATGAAACAGGTTTAGAATATAGTGGCGACAATATCAATACCTTATTTGCGCAACGTCGTAATATTGTGAGCCCACGCCATTGGCTAATGATTAAAGATATTTTACGCTTTAACAAGCAAGCGCCATTGGATGTTTCTACCGGTGGTGTGTTTGACACGATGACATTGGGAGAATATCTCACCGAATTTCGTTACAGCGATGTATTTATCGATAAATATTTAGTGCCTATGGGATCTGCTATTTGGTCTGCTAGTACATCGGTGATGCGCCATTTTCCGCTACAATTTTTTGTTAAGTTTTTCATCAATCACGGCTTGCTCAGTGTGAATAACCGTCCCCAGTGGCGTGTAGTAAAAGGGGGATCAAAATCTTATATCGAGCCGCTAATGGCCTCGTTTAAAGATAACATACGTTTGTCGACACCCATTACATCCATTACTCGCCACATATCTTCTGAGAGGGATGTTAAAGGACAAAGTAGTAAAGAACATGACATGAAAAAAAGTAATAACTATGTGATGATTAACAGTGAACGCTATGGCGGAGAAAAATATGATCAAGTAGTGGTGGCGACTCATAGTGATCAAGCCCTAGTACTTTTAAGTGACGCCAGTGATAGTGAACAGCGTGTATTAGGTGATATTACTTACCGCAATAACGATGTAGTGTTGCATACCGACGATACTTTATTACCCCGTAATAAAAAAACTTGGTCTAGTTGGAATTATCGTATTACTGAGAACACTAAGGGTAGAAATGATAATCCTCCAATGCTTACGTACAATATGAATATTCTACAAGGTATCACATCGCCTTGTACTTTTTGTGTGACATTAAACAGTACCGATCAAATTGACCCTGAAAAAATTATCGGCCGTTATCATTACTCTCATCCAGTTTTTTCATTGCCGGCTATAGCCGCTCAGCAGCGTTGGCAAGAAATTAACGGCGTACAAAACACATGGTTTTGCGGTGCTTACTGGGCAAACGGTTTTCATGAAGATGGTGTAAAAAGTGCGGTACGCATTGCCAAAAAGTTTGGCATTAGTTTGTCATAATGAGGGGGCTAACAGTGCAAGCGACCCAACAGCCAGTTAACAGATCAAATTCTTTACATAGTGCGATCTATGAAGGCACGGTACGTCACAGACGGTTTTTCCCCAAAGCTCACGCATTCACTTACCGTGTATTTATGGTGTACTTAGATCTGCAAGAAATAGAGACTGTTTTTGAGCAAACGTGTTGGTGGTCTAGCAAAGGTTTTTCGTTGTCTTGGTTTCGACGAAAGGATTTCTTTGATGGGGCATCCACGGGTGACCTGTATAGTGCGGTGGCAAATTATGTAGAGAGGGAAACCGGCAAGCGTCCTAATGGTGCGATACGCATGTTGACTAATTTACGCTATTTCGGCTTCCTCATTAATCCCATTACTTGTTATTATTGCTTTGATAAAACAGGTGAAAAATTAGAGATGGTAGTCGCTGAAGTGACCAATACCCCTTGGGGCCAGCGCCGCCATTACATTTTACCGATGCAGGCAGATAGCGTGGCCAACAAAACATCCAATAGTGATTTAGATGTCATGCTAGAGAGTTCGTTTAACAATTTTTTAAATAGTTCTCAAGATCAGTCAATAAACACCGCCGCAAACGACGAAACCGGTGCAGATGATGATCAACAGCTAGGTGGCGAAATAGGTGGCGAAATAGCTGACGTTATTCATGGAGGCGCAGATGGTGAAGTGGCCGGTGACAGCAGCGTTATGAAAGCTGCCCCCGTATTATTTGATAAAACCATGCACGTGTCTCCCTTTCAGCCAATGAATTTAGTGTATAGCTGGCTTGGTAAGGCACCGTCAGAAAAACTATCCATTCATCTAGATATTTTTTCTGACGAGAAAACACCTCAAGAGCAAGAGGCCGACGTGAAAGTATCGCCCGTAATGGATGCCACATTATTGCTTAATCGGCACCCTATGACAAAGGCGATAATGAATAAAAAAATAATGCAATACCCATTGATGACCGTTAAAGTATTCGCCGCTATATACTGGCAGGCGATACAATTGTTTTTGAAAAAAATGCCTTTTTATAGCGCGCCACAGCATAAGCCCGCTAAATATAATTAGAGATTTTGTACAGATAGATTTTTTTAGTGTTCTTTTGGTGTTCTCCGAGAGTCTATTTGTCTAAGGAAAAATATATGTTCGAGGCCTTGATTAATTAATAATGCTAGCAGGAGAATAGTAGTGCGAGCAGTAAGTATTGATAAAATGAAAATGAGTGCATCGTATGATGATAAAAATAATCAAATTGACCGTTGGAGTAAACGTTTTGTTTTACGTTGGTTAGAAAATGTCAGCGTGGGCTATTTAACGGTGAATGATGGTGAGGAAGTGCACTATTTTGGTGATGCTAATGATTCGCTAGCAGCAACAATAACCGTGACATCGTCCATTGCCTATCGCGATATTTTATTTAATGGATTGGTGGGCGCTGGCGAAGCTTATATGCGTGGCGCGTGGCAGTCGACAGATGTTGTTACTGTGGTTAGGGTGCTTTCTGCTAATTTTAACGAAATACAGTCGAAAAATAGTGTTTGGTCTGCGGTGAATCAAGGCATTACGAGCTTACTGCATCGTTTTTTTCGGGCTAATACGCAAGAAAATTCGCGCCTTAATATTGCCGCACACTATGATTTAGGTAACGATTTTTTCGGCTTGTTTCTAGATAAAAGTATGATGTACTCATCGGCTATTTATCCAACAGCCGATGCAACATTAGAGACCGCCGCAACCTATAAACTAGAACATATTTGTCAGCGTTTACAGCTCAATGAGAATGATCACTTGTTAGAAATAGGAACTGGCTGGGGTGGTATGGCGATTTATGCTGCGACTCACTACGGTTGTCATGTGACGACAACCACGATTTCTAAAGAGCAATATGAGCATGCAAAAAAAGCTGTTCAAGACGCAAAGCTAGACGATAAAATCACGGTATTGTTAGACGATTATCGTGACTTGAAAGGTCAGTTTGATAAATTAGTATCTATAGAAATGATTGAGGCCGTCGGGCATAAATATTATCAACAATATTTTTCTGCCTGTAGTCGATTACTCAAACCTAATGGGCTTATGTTGATTCAAGCGATTACCGTACCTGATCAGCGTTACGATTTAACAAAGAAGGGGACTGACTTTATTCAGCGATATATTTTTCCTGGCGGTGAGCTGCCTTCTGTTACGGTGATGTCAAAACATGTCGAAAAAGATACCGACATGCAAATAGTGGGTATCGACGATATTACACTGGATTATGCGAAGACATTAGCCGCATGGCGAGAACGTTTTTTTGAAAAAATTGACCATGTTCGAGAACAAGGTTTCGACGATGTATTTATTCGAATGTGGGACTTTTATTTTGCCTACTGTGAAGGTGGATTTAGAGAACGCGCTATCAGTACCGTGCAATTAGTAATGGCAAAACCACGCTGTCAGCAGCTACCTTATGTGGTTCGTTCATAAGCACGATTATTATTTAAATACGACTTTTTAGTTTTTTTAAAAGGTGACCGAGTTACTAACAGTTCCAATAGCAAGCAGTTCTACTAATACCAATAGCGCTGCAAACAGCTATGAAGACAATAATGTAAATCACACACGAATAGTTCTGCGACCAAAGTGATAAAGACTACTGGATGATTCGATGCAAACAACATGGCGTTTAATATTGAACATAGGCCTCTTTCAAGCAGGTTGGTTTGCTTGTCTATTATTGAGCCTCCCTTGGGCACTACTGGTTGTTATTAGTGCATTAATAGTGCATTTTTTTGTGATTGTGCCCTGCGAAAAAAGACTATCTGAGTTCTTTCTTATAACGGTAGTGTTAGCTGTAGGCGTGGTATTAGAAAGTGTTTATTTGTGGTCTCATGCGTTGATTCGCACAGACAGCTCACTTACGCCACCTATTTGGTTATTGTTTATCTGGGTGCTGTTCGCGACTACCTTTCGTTACAGTTTGTCTTGGCTACGGGCTAAATTGCTACTGGCTGCTGTCTTTGCTGGCGTCGCCGCCCCTATGAGTTATTTCGCTGGTGCCAACTTAAACACCTCCGTGTCGCTTAATGAAAATATTGTATTCAGCTTAGCCGTAGTAGCGGTGACGTGGGCAATAGCATTTCCGTTAATGATGAAAAAATTAGTGCCTGAAGGCAGTCACATGTCGAGCAACAGTCAGTAAGCGAGGCCTCAAAAAAGGCCTCAAAAAAAGTGCTTTAAAAAGTGTATAAAATAAGCAAATATAATAAATCCATAGATTTTTTCTATTAATTGGCCGTAAATGTTGTGTCGTTTGGTACATTCAATCTCAAATGGCCTTAACCCTTAACCCTTAACCCTTAACCCTTAACCCTTAACGCGCCAAAAAATCAACTAACAGGTCTTCTTATGTCTACATCTCATGCATTGACTTCGTTGCCGTCTTCAACTGTTGTAGCACGGTCATTAGTCTCATCGTTGTTCATGTCGTTTACACTATCTCTTTTTTCTTCAACCGTTTTTGCCGACACTTTAGCGACTACTGAAGACCTTTGTCCTAGTAAAACGGGGGCATCTATCGTAGGTATTGCCAAACAGGTAGATAATGGTGAATTTCTTTATTGCGAGTATCATTTTTTACAGAATCAACAGCTGTCTGTCCTGAACTCAGTACAGTCTATGGGCGATGCAGTTATTGTTACGGTAGAATATCGAGATAAATCTCAAGCGCTTCTCGCCGTTAAGAAGGCTGACTTTTCGGCTGATCGTCTTTCACCTAATGTCGAGCAAATAGACAATCGACATGGCGAAAAAGTATCGATTCAACGTGGAAAAAGCCAAAATAAAATGGATGTAATCATGATAACTTACTTCCCGCCTAACACCAACACGGCTAAAACAGCAGAAGTCGATGCCAGCAGTATAACGGTTGCGGATGCCGGCTTTGACAACGCAGTTAGAACTTATTGGCAAGATATTATTGTTGAAAAAAAGGTGATTGTTGACTTTGTCGCGCCAGTGCAGCAAACAACTGTTAACTTATCGATTAAATCGCGTGATATCAAGCGGTGTAATTCCCTCAGTGATAGTGTGCAATATAACGCAGCTGAGCATTTATGTGTTACTGCTCAGGCGGCCAATGTGATTTTAAATTGGTTTGTAAAGCCTATTATTTTAGTTTATGAACGCCAATCGAAACGACTTGTCGCCTTCTCTGGTGCAGTTAACTTGAGCGACAATAATGGGGATGCGCAGTCAGCAACAATCCTTTACCGCTACCAGTAATAGAGCATTGAGTGCTGTACAAATAACAGGAGTCAAACGCTGTTCTTTACATGCTCGTCGACTGCCGACAATAAACAAGCGTTGCCGCGAAAAAAGCTGGGAAAAGGTCAAGAACCTTGCGAGACTTGCAACCAAGACTCGCAGTAACGCTTCAGATTGATACCTTAGCGAAAATACATGGTATTGCTGTTGGTGAGTCGCAATAAGCGCAGTAAAAAAATATCGACTGACACCACTTTACTATTGCCATTGCTATTGTAGTGGTCTACGTCGTTTTCGTTACCTAATAATCCCCGTTTATAATGCGAATGAATAGCTTGCAGCGTGAGATAAATGATTTTTTGCCAATCATCGCCTTCAATATATTGATGACGTAATGCGATATGTACCCAACGGTCGATAAATATATCGTTGGGCACCTCACATAGATGTTGTCGCCTTAGCTGGTGCGTCAAATGCTTAATAATTCGGCTAACCTGTTTGCGCTTATGGTATTGCGATTTATCATCTTCTTGAACGTGTTCTCGTGCAACAGAAATCATACTGCGGTCTCTTATAGTGACACATAAAGCGAATGGTAGAGTTTTTCTAGCTTTTATTGATATTATTGCTATTGTTTACATTACATTACATGACTTGTGGCGCGAGGCTGGGTTAACAGACTCGCCAAGGGTTACAAAAGGATAATTAACAGTGCAATTACACGAATAATTGCCACAACATCAACCGTAATCTCGAATTTTAGAATTTTAGAAGGTGAACATTGTGCTCTCCGATAAAGATCCTAAGCCGACTCAGGAGTTTAATCAGAAACCCGAGGTTTAACGTGGCTGGTTGCCACGCCCTTAGTTGAAGTTGTATACCTTCTTCTTTGGGATTGCCTTTTGCGGTTGCACCTCGGCTGGCAGGGCAGGTAACCGTATTTTGGTAAAAAATATCCAGAATCTTCCTAGCCGTTATGCCAATACTTTTTTCGCTATGTGTTCCCTAACGGTAGACAAGATACTGGCCTAGCCGACCTGCCTACGGTGTTCTTTTATACATGGACATATTTATGGTCACTACAATCAATCGCAGTGACCAAAAAATGACTTTTGAGTTATGCCCGAGTTATGAGTGAGTTATGTTACAAACATTATTCCCAGCTTAATGCGCCGCCTGTTTGATATTCAATCACGCGTGTTTCAAAGAAGTTCTTTTCTTTACGTAGGTCCATGATTTCACTCATCCATGGGAATGGATTTTGTGCACCAGGGTACTGTTCAGTTAACCCTAGCTGGGCTAGACGGCGATTAGAAATAAACTGTAAATACTCTTCCATCATTGCCGCATTCATACCGAGCACGCCACGCGGCATAGTATCGCGAGCGTAAGCAATTTCTAGCTCAGTGCCTTCCAATACCATTTGCGTGACTTCAGTTTTAAATTCTTCTGTCCATAGATGCGGATTCTCTAGTTTAATTTGGTTAATAATATCAATACCAAAATTAAGATGCATCGACTCGTCACGCAAAATGTACTGGAACTGTTCTGCCACGCCAGTCATCTTGTTACGACGACCCATCGACAAGATCTGTGTGAAACCACAATAAAAGAAAATACCTTCGGTGACCGCATAAAAACCAATTAAGTTACGCAGTAACTCTTGATCGGTTTCGGTGGTACCGGTGTTGAACGTAGGGTCACTAATACCTTGAGTATGCGCGATACTCCATGATGCTTTATTGGCTACAGAAGGCACTTCGCGGTACATATTAAAGATTTCACCTTCATCCATGCCCAGCGACTCAATACAGTATTGGTAAGCATGAGTATGAATAGCTTCTTCAAACGCTTGGCGGAGCAAGTACTGGCGGCACTCGGGGTTAGTAATTAAACGGTACACTGCTAAGACTAAGTTATTGGCGACTAAAGAATCAGCGGTAGAAAAATAACCTAGCGAGCGCTTAATAATACGGCGCTCATCATCACTTAACCCATTCGGATCTTTCCACAGCGCGATATCCGCCGTCATGTTGACTTCTTGCGGCATCCAATGGTTGGCGCAACCATCTAGATATTTCTGCCAAGCCCAGTCATATTTGAATGGAACTAGTTGATTAAGATCGGCGCGACAATTAATCATCGCTTTTTCATCAACACCTACACGTGATGCACCCATTTCAAGTTCTTCAATACCGGCGGTGGGATCAATATTTTCAATCGCTTGTTTAGCGAGGCTAACCGCATTATTAGTATCTACATTGCTGGTGTTTTTAGTTTCTAAAGGTTCGCTAGGAGCGGTGGCTTTAACAGATTCTTGCACGGTTGCTTTTTCAACGGTTTGAGGCGTGGGAGCCATTGTTTTCTCAACAGTTGTTAAGAAGTCAGCCTCAGGTGCGACGGCGACTTCATCTTCGTGGTACTCATCCCAATTCAACATGTTTATTACCTTTTTTCTGCTATTGGTTAGGCGCGGCCCTTGTAAAAGGCGCCGCACTGTATCGTTATTTTCTTCGCCTTTTAGAGCGCGGTTTAATGACTACACGACTCTTGTACGCTTATAGCGTTCGCATCGATTACTCACACTATATTACTGACAGGCTTCGCAATCAGGCTCATCAATTGAGCATGCTTGCGGTACCGCTGCCGCTACCGGTGCAGAGGGCATTGTTTCTGAAGAAACGGCGTTTAACGTACCGCCACTCACCGTTGACTTTTCTGTGGTAGTTGCCGATAGTGCACGCAAATAATACGTAGTCTTTAATCCGCTATACCATGCCATGCGGTAGGTCACATCAAGTTTCTTACCGTTAGCCCCAGCAATGTATAAATTAAGGCTCTGGGCTTGATCAAGCCATTTTTGACGACGGCTTGCAGCACTGACAATCCACTGCGGCTCAACTTCAAAAGCAGTGGAATACATCGCTTTTAACTCTGCTGGCACACGTTCTATCTTTTGTACTGAACCTTCATAATATTTCAGGTCATTAACCATTACGCTATCCCACAAACCTCGTTCTTTCAGATCATGGACAAGGTAAGGGTTAACCACTGTAAACTCACCGGATAAATTCGATTTAACATACAAGTTTTGGTATGTCGGTTCGATAGATTGAGAAACACCGGTAATGTTGGCGATAGTTGCTGTGGGTGCAATTGCCATTACATTGGAGTTACGCATGCCTTGAGTTTGCACTTTGTTACGTAAGCTCACCCAGTCCATTGTTTGGCTACGGTCCATTTGGATATACTTTTCGCCACGTTGTTTTACTAACGTTTCAATCGAATCGATAGGCAACTCGCCTTTGCTCCATAGTGAACCGTCAAAACTTGGGTACTTACCACGTTCAGCCGCTAGGTTGCTCGAGGCGTTAATCGCAAAGTAGCTAATTGCTTCCATAGAACGGTCAGCAAATTCCACTGCCTGATCCGATGAATAAGCGATATCCTGTTTGTAAAGTGCATCTTGGAAACCCATAAGGCCAAGGCCGACCGGGCGGTGACGCATGTTCGATGTTCTCGCCGCCTCGACGGCATAATAGTTAACGTCGATGACGTTATCGAGCATGCGCACTGCGGTATTCACCGTGGTTTCTAGCTTTTCAACATTCAACACGCCGTCTTTAATGTGTTGCGCAAGGTTGACTGACCCTAAGTTACAGACCGCAATCTCGTCGCCTGCGCTAGTATTTAAGGTGATTTCAGTACATAAGTTTGAAGAGTGAACTACACCCACATGTTGCTGTGGGCTACGTAAATTACAGCTATCTTTAAAGGTAATCCACGGGTGGCCGGTTTCAAATAACATCCCCAACATTTTGCGCCATAGGTTTTCGGCAGGGATACGTTTAAAGAGTTTAATTTCGCCGCGATCAGCCATGCGTTCGTATTCTTCATAACGAGTCTGAAACGCAGTACCGCAAAGATCATGTAGATCAGGGGCTTCGCTGGGGGTAAATAATGTCCATTCTTGTTTGTCGAAGACACGCTTCATAAACAGGTCAGGCACCCAGTTGGCGGTATTCATATCGTGGGTACGACGACGATCATCACCGGTATTTTTACGGAGTTCTAAGAACTCTTCGATATCCATGTGCCATGTTTCTAAGTATGCACACATAGCGCCTTTTCGTTTTCCCCCCTGGTTAACGGCAACGGCAGTATCGTTGGCAACTTTTAAGAACGGCACAACACCCTGTGATTTACCATTAGTGCCTTTGATATAAGAACCTAGAGAGCGTACTGGCGTCCAATCGTTACCTAGACCACCGGCCCATTTAGAGAGCATAGCGTTGTCTTGCATGGCGCCATAAATACCGTGTAAGTCATCAGGTATAGTGGTTAAGTAGCAAGAGGATAGTTGTGGTCGCAAAGTGCCTGCATTAAACAATGTAGGCGTTGAGCTCATGTAATCAAACGATGATAACAAACGATAGAATTCGATGGCTCTTTCATTCGGATTATCCTCTTCAACTGCCAAGCCCATAGCGACGCGCATAAAGAATATTTGTGGTAATTCGATACGGACTTCATCACTATGAATAAAGTAACGGTCATATAATGTTTGCAGGCCTAGATAAGTGAATTGGCTATCACGGGTATGGTCTAGCGCTTTGCCCAACATATCGATATCGAACGACCGTAATGTAGGTGCTAGCAGTTCAAGCTCGATGCCTTTTTCGATATAAGCAGGCAATGCTTGTGCGTAATAGTGCTCCATCTCATGATGAGTTGCTTGTTCAGCAATACCTAAAAAATTCAACGCTTCGGCACGTAACTTATCTTGTAATAAACGTGCAGTGGCGTAAGTGTAATTAGGCTCTTGTTCAACTAATGTACGTGCTGTGATCACTAGAGACGTGTTGATGTCGCTAAGTGCCACACCATCATACAAATTGCGCATGGCTTCATTTAAGATGGCATCCACACTGACATCAGCTAAGCCTTCACAGGCCTCAGTCACGATGGTGTGAATCCGTCCCAAATCTAGCGGAGCGATGTCGCCATTAGCTAATGTCACATTAAGGTCAGGGTATTTAGACAGTTCTTCTGCCGATGCCGTGGGTGCAGAGCTCGCTCTTACTTTTGCACGTTCCGCGCGATATAGCACATAATCGCGCGCGACCTTGTGTTCGCCGTTACGCATCAGCGTCAGCTCAACTTGATCTTGGATATCTTCGATATGTACTGTGCCACCAGATGGCATCCGACGGTGAAAGGTATCAGTAATTTGTTGAGTGAATAACTGAACGGTCTCGTGCACACGGCTAGAGGCTGCCGCTGTGCCACCCTCTACGGCTAAAAACGCTTTAGTCACCGCGATCGCAATTTTATCTTCGGTGTAAGGCACCACGGTACCATTACGTTTAATAACACGTAATTTGCCGGGGGCAGTCGCAGCCACGGTGGTTGTGTAGGCGCCAGAGCTGCGTTTCTCTAACTGAGCAGTGTTTGAGGGGTTTGAGTCAGACTCGGTGTACATTGTGTTCTCCAATAAAAATCGTATTTGATTCGTTAATCTTGTCGTGACATTATTTTGTTACGCATATATCTACTGAGATGACATTGACGTAGTGATTATTCGCTTATCGCTGATGCCACTGAAATTATCACGGTAACTCGTTAATTCAAGTGTTTCGATACTGCGTTTGACACTACATAACATTATTTTAGCGTCGTATATTACTGAATATTAACGTCTTATCATTCATTCTACGCACCCGTTATCAGAGTGATGCGTTTTCATGCCTAACACCATATGTAGGGGTTGCTAGAAACTGAGACACAAGATAATGCGCTTTTAGTTAAAAATCAAGCTAATGACTCTGCGTTTTTCTTGTGGATAAAGTGTGGGAAACATCAATAGTTAGTAGGCATTAACCCAAGAGGCTAAGGTAGAGTTGATAAGTAAACGACGAGCAAACGAAAATGTCACAAATATAGCCCGTTATATTATTTCTGACTATAAACAGAGTTTCTTTAGCAATATAAATAATGAGAACTTAATCACAAAAAAGAAAGAAAGTGGTTGTTTACGGTGAAGGGTATAGCGGGGCTATATTGGATCTATTTTGATCTGACCCATAAATTTAAATAGAGATAAACGAGTGATACGGCTCATAAAATCGACGGGATAAAATAAGACTGCTACCTTAACCAATATCGGGGGAGACAAAATAATATCTTTATGTGCTTGTTGTCGGAAAAATAAAATAAAATAAAATAGTAATATTTTTGACATTAAGGCAGTTGTGAGCTGCCCATTACTGAGCCCTCTCTATGGTATGCGCTGTGAATTTTGAAGAGTAGAAATGAAGGTAAGCGCCGAACCAACCACACCCCAACACCGTTAACCCCCCGGTCTATTTTCATAAGCTGGGCTTTAGTGCATTACGTTCCCTGTAATGCTGGAATATTGCTATCCCTTTGGTTTTCATGACCCACATTACGCATCCTGCGTCTCATCCCTGTAGAGTAAACTTTATGCCCATCATTTATTGCTGCCTGTAGGTAATCACACTTTATCGTGTAAAACATCTTCGACATTATCTGAGCGAGCAATGACCCAAGGCAGTAAGTTTTCAATGTCATCTATCGTATTCGCGTTAGGCAGTGCTATAAAAACCTACTTGAGATAATCATAAAGATTCAGGTCATTGGCCTTGGCTGTCTGAACAAGACTATAAAGATTGGTGCTAGCTTTAGCGCCCGCCTGACTGTTAGCAAAGAGCCAATTTTCTCGCCTTATAGCAAAGGGACAAATCGCATTCTCCACCAGATTATTATCTATCGGATAAATGCCATCATCAAGATAGCCGATTAAGCGATCCCACTTGCGTATTCCGGGCCATTCTGAACACCGATTCCGATTCCGATTGAAGATGAACACCCCGATTCATGATGAACACCGATTCCGGCGGAAGGTGAATACTTTTGTTCATTTTCCGGAATCGGTGTTCATCATCCGGAATCTATTCTGGACAACCGTAATTCCCCCTCCTCAAGCATTGATTTTATTCAACGTTGGTACCCTTGCACTTTTCATTTTCTAGGAGAAGGCACCGATGCCAGCAGAGAGAACATCAATGCGACTGATAAAAGACGTTTTACGACTTAAATTTGAATCCGATTTGAGCTTGCGGCAGATTGCCCGCAGCCTGAATATCGGCCTGGGCACCGTTTCCCTTCACCTAAATCGAGCCAAAGAGGCAGGGGTGTACTGGGCTCTTCCTGTTGATCTGGACGACAATGGCCTTGAGCGCGCGTTATTTCCTAATCAGTTGGCTCCAGTCAGAAGTGGACTCGTCGAGCCGGATTATGCAGACATCCACAAAGAGCTAAAACGCAAAGGCGTTACCAAGCAATTACTCTGGGAAGAGTACAAGCAGGCTCAAGGCGAGCACGGCTATCAATACTCCCAGTATTGTCAGCGTTACCGGGATTGGGTGCTCACTCTTAAACGCTCCATGCGCCAGATCTACAAGGCGGGCGAGAAACTGTTTATTGATTACTGTGGGCCGACGATTCCTATCGTTAACCCTGACACCGGCGAGGTGTGTAATACACGGATTTTTGTCGCCACGTGGGGTGCCAGTAATGACACCTTTGCAGAAGCCACACGAACACAAATAAGGCCCGATTGGATTCAGTCACACGTTAATGTGTTTGCATTCTTCGGCGGCGTACCCGAGACATTGGTGCCTGATAATTTAAAAGGTGCGGTCACTAAAGCCTGATGAGATGGACACCCCGCCATACGGCATCACAATGTGCCATATTGAGAAGTGTAAACAATCAATAACAAGCGAAGTGTCCATCATGAATAAGAATAACGTAATAAGTATTGATTGGGCAAAAAATGTTTTTCAAGTTTGCGTACTCGAACCAAATAACAATCAACAAAAAAGTTCGTCGATCAACGTTGCTGGAAACGGAGTTAAACCTTGATGGCAAGCGTATCGTGATGGAGGCGTGCTATAGCGCAAACTACTGGGGGCGTTTATTTCAACAGCACGGGTTTCACGTTGACCTTATCCCTCCTCATCAAGTAAAACCTTTTGTGGTGGGTAATAAAAATGATCACAACGATGCCATCGCTATCGCTGAGGCCTCCATGCGGCCCAAAGCCACCTTCGTGGCTATTAAAACACTGACTCAGCAAGACATACAAAGTCTCGAACGCATACGTGAAAGGCTGATAAAAAACCGCACAGCTTTAGCTAATCAACTGCGGGGCTTACTGGCAGAATATGGCGTTATTACCGAAAAAAAAGTGTCCGTACTGCGTTCAGCTATTCCCTTTATTTTGGAAGATGCAGAAAACTCGCTCACAATAATATCGCGAGCCTTTATTGATAATTTCTATCAAGAGCTACTCAGCCTCGATGAAAGAATAGCGTCGACGGAGACGTTATCCGAATCCCTGCTCGTGAATAACGAAGATTACCGACGGCTGCAAACAATACCTGGGGTTGGCCCTGTTACTGGCCGAGGAATTATTTGTGCGATTAATGATGCGAAGCAGTTTAAAAATGGCCGACAAATGTCAGCTTGGGTTGGCCTCACACCCAAACAACATGCCAGTGACGATGTCTCTCGCATGGGTGGCATTAGTAAGCGCGGCAACCGCACCTTACGGCGACAATTTATTCACGGCGCTAGGGCGGTGATACGGTGGTGCGAAGACAAAGATGACGCGCTCAGTCTGTGGCTGCAAAAACTGCTGAAAACAAAACCTACATGTAAAGTTATTGTAGCCTTGGCTAATAAGTTAGCCCGTATTACTCGGGCCGTAATGGCTAAAGGGCAGGCATATAATGCCAAAGCGTTAATTGTGGCTTAGCCATGTAAGCAGCCAACAACGACAATAATGTTAATTAAGAAGGAGTTCCCACCCAGCGGTTGTATTGGTTAATGAAGTAAACGGTTTTGACTTCCTCAAAACCTGACCAGGACACAGGCCATCAAGGCCAGGTGGGTGTATAGGAGAGGAAGTCATCTTGAATCTCATTAGGGCTCAGCACAAACGAAAGTGCAGCAAGAAGCCGGATAGTTGACAAAGCCGCCATTTTTATTACTCATATTGCAGGGTCACAAAACAGGTTTTTTATAGAGTAATACCAAAGTGAGTGAATAGAAAAAGAGCTTGGCGCTTAGGCCCTAGGCGGTTCAACGACGGCCTAAAACTCCGTTAAGGCGATTAAAAAACACAACATTGTGTTGATTTATTCAGGGTGTCCATATGTGTCCCTGCTATTTATTTTAAAAGGGTAATACTGGCATTTGGCGTAAGCATACCGTTTACAATGCTAATTTTAATTGGTGAGAAACTTCGCCGCGTCTTTGTGCGCTGGGGGAATTCATTTGTACTAAAGTGGTTAACGTGGTGACAAAATAAATTGATTCTATGTTGGGTGCCGCACAGTGTGCAGCGGATACGTCTGCCATATTGTAATCCTTAATGCGAATTATTGGCTACCGTGATAGTAAACTCGCTTCAACCAAAGGAAAATCAAAAATGCCAGAAAGTAAGGCATCAAAACGAGAGGAGTATGTCGCTAAGATGAAAGATCAATTAGACGACATTAATGAACAAATTGATAAACTAGAGGATAAATCGAAGGGCACCAGGACCGATTTAGCAAACAAATATATACAGTAAATGGCTGAGCTTAGAGCTAAGTCAGACAGAGCAGTAGGCAAACTGGATGAGCTAAAAAAAGCGGGGGGAAATTCGTGGCGTGATATGGTTGACGAGATGGATAAAATCGGTTTTGCGCTTAAACATTCCTACAACTACTTCAAATCCCAGCTCTAAAACATCGACATATAGGCACCCAGCTTTATCAAGGATTTTATTGTAGTAAGCCACTTTCTGAGGATGACCTTTTAAGGCTTATCGATACTCATCCGCACTAGTATTTTACGATATTTTTGGTGACAAGCTCCGGCCGCAAGCAGTCAAACCCCAATAGGTTTTATCGACAGTCTGCTAACTGCTAGAAGGGATATAAATAGATCCATTTTTGTTTGGGATCCGAGCATTATTACCGGAGCTTTTATCTCGTTTTCTGCGAATCGCATTGATTAACACTACAACAGCACTCAACATTGTGTTGATTTCACTGCATCCAGAGTGAGATGCAAAGGACTGTTTTGACTGAATCATCGAACACATCAAACGATAAAAATAGTTTAGTCAAAGGTCCCATACTGCCCATTATCTCTCGACTAGCAATGCCGTTTCTTGTTGTCCCCATTGTGGCGAATGCCATCATTCGTTCGATTGGAAACGCGCTCTGGCCAAGTTTTATCATGTTTTTTACCTCGGCCATCAATATTCCACTGACTCCGGCCATGATATTCGGTGTTGGTCCAATACCTGCTATGAATATCGAAGGTGCTGCGATGAGCACAATGATAGCGCGCATAATCACCTTCGTTTTGGCACTATACGTTGCTTACTACAGAGAACAAATTATTGAGTTGTGCAAACCCGATTATCACGTGTTTATTGATTCGTGCAAGTCCGTACTCAAAATTGCCTTGCCTGCCGGCGCCGGTAGCGTTATCAATCCAATTGGTATAGGCATCGTTACTGCTATTATTGCCGGGTATGGTGCTGATACCGTTGCTGCTTTTGGTGTCGCAACAAAAATAGAATCATTTGCTTGCATTCCTATGCTGGCATTATCTGCCTCTATTGGTCCAATTGCGGGTCAAAACTGGGGAGCCGGAAATAAACAACGAGTCATTAAAGCGCTGCAATGTTGTTATCTCATTTGTGTACTTTGGTCATTGATAATTATGGCGATGTTTTATGGTTTTGCCGATGTATTTGCGTCACTATTAGCTTCTAGCGACAGCGTCGCATCCAAAGCCACAGAATACATGCTTATTGTGTGTGTCAGTTTAGTTGGCTATGGCTGGATTACTGTGTCTTCAGCGGCCTTTAATTCATTAGGAAAGTCGGTTACGAGCTTGAGCTATTTCACACTAAGAACCTTTGTTTTATATGTACCTTTAAGTCTTGCTGCTTCTATCTGGTTTGACGAACGTTGGATATACGTCGCGATTGCTACCGCCAATCTAGTCTCGGGTTGTTTCGTCGCAGGCTATACATTACTTTGGCTTAAAAAAGCCAAACAAGAAGAATGCCACCCTAACTGGTCGCTTAATTTATTAGACTGAGAGCCCGTTTAAAGAGACGCCTAAAGACCGCTATGACAGAATGTCGACTATATCAACTATATCGATTATATCGATTATATCGATTATATCGGTATAGTTGAGATGAGTGAATAAGCTGGCCTTTGGTGTTGAAATCTTGATAGTGAGGTGCTGAGCGCCATGCCTCAAAATATGGAATATTCAAGCATCAAGGTGTTTCTATTTTGTTATGCGGTCATGCGCCAAAGTCAAAGTCTCTTTGGATAGTAGAATCATCAAACATAGTCGTTTGCTCTAAAGGCCTAAGTGGCGGTGCTCTGGTATTGTTGGCGGTGATGGGTGAGCCACGTTTGTCTAAATACGACAATACTTATGGATGATGGCAGGCTCGGTGATGGCAATATTGCACCACCCACCATGCCTGGAACTGCCGCTACTGTTTCTAGCACAACGGCCCTGTTGCCGTATCGTTTAGCAAAAAAGGCATCTGCAAAGACGCGTAAACCTTAACGAATTCAAAGGCTATTTTTTCAGAGAAGGTCTGAGGTTCATGATAAACAAAGGTGTCGTCTGCATGAAGTTATTGTTCTTGGTTTGGTGCCTCATTCTGCTCTAATGGCTTTTCATTTTTGTGCCGCACTGACATATATGGTCCTAAGTGTATGACTAAGTAAATATCGAATTTATATATCAATAATTTACCCTATAAATTGCTGAGGCTTTACAGATTTCGCAATTTTGTAACTACAAAAATTGTCTAATTGACATTTAACACAACGATGCAAGCGATAAATCGGTTGATTGATGCAAAAAAATAAATATCTACAACTGTATCGAGATCAGCAGCGACGTAATCTCCACATGACCAAAGCAACTTTATTTACCGTGGAAACTCAAATACTGTACAATTTTTACTCTTAACATTAACGGATGTGTCTAATTTGATCTTTTATCTCAATATAGCGGTCATGGTACTTACCATTTTACTCGGGCTAGTAGGATGGCTAGCGCCCCAATACACCATGGAAAAACTGGGTCTGCAAACGACTGAAGGCTCTAATATGGGTTTATCAGAAATTAGAGCCGCCAATGGCGCACTTTTTGTGGGCGCAGGCGCAGGTGCGCTAGTTTTTTCACTTCCCGTCGCCTTTGCAATGGTAGGGTGTCTATATGCGGGAGCAGCACTGGGTCGTATTACTTCAATAATGTTAGATAAATCGGGCAATGCAACTAGCTGGAGTTACTTTACTGTAGAGCTTGCTCTAGCGGCTTTTTTGCTCATTGCGAATGTAAGCGCAATTAGTTAACTGGGGTTACATGCATGTATGAGCGCAGCATAGCAAAATTAGTTTTATTGAGCGGCTCATCGTCTTAAGCGCCGTCAAACAATTCAACGTATTCTAGGAGTAAGCATGAAATCAGTAGTAATATCAGGCGCGTCAAGCGGTGTTGGAAAGTCGATGGCCCTTAAAATGGCAAGTGAAGGTTGGCTTGTATTTGCAGGTGTTAGAGATGATGAGTCTGCAAAAGAACTTAGCAATGAAAACGCCGCTATTATCCCCGTTATGTTAGATGTTACAGATGAAGAGCAATTAGACAAGGCTGTAGAATTAATTATGTCTAAAATAGGTAGTGAAACCTTAGGCGGATTAGTTAACAACGCAGGCATTGCAAAAATTGCCCCCTTGAGTGAACAGCCAATGGATGAATTTATTCAACATTTCAACGTGGTTGTGTTTGGCTCATTACGTATCAGCCAAAAGTTAATTCCTTTATTAGGTGGTGACAAAAAACGAAGTGGACAGCCCGGACGAATTGTTAATATTACGAGCGTAGGAGGTGAAGTGCCATCGCCTTTTCTAGGTGCTTATACTGCGAGCAAACATGCACTTGAAAGCGTCACAGATACGTTAAGAAGAGAGCTCGTTGTATATGGTATAGACTCAATCTCCATTGGTCCGGGCAGTGTCAAAACACCCATTTGGAAAAAAGCCAAAGGCGATAATGCCCCCCAGCGCTACAGTAATTCACCGTGGGCATCGTCCATTAAGAATTTTTTGGGCGTGATGATACAAGGTGGTGAGGAAGGTTTAGCGCCTGAAGTAATAGCTGATGTTGTGTATGAAGCACTTGCGGCTGACAAACCAAAAGCACGATATGCGCCAGTGCCCAATAAATTCATCAACTATACCTTGTTAACGACACTGCCTGAAAGGTGGGTAGATAGAATCTTTTGGAAGAAATTTGGTATAGATAAAGCATCATAGTAGGCCTTACCGGAACGACTCTGTCCGCATAGATTCTTGCTATATTAATAGTCTTGGTAAGTGTTAATAAAGATGGCTCTAAATCACAAAAACTTTTAATAAAGTTCGCTTAAAATGAATTGGACCAATGATGATTCGACTTGATTAACATTGGTAAAATTGAGAATTTTCTACGAGCGATTCGTGCCAATACCGATCATTTCAGGCTCAACAATATTTGCTCTCTATGGTTTGGCTTGATACAGCCACCATGGAGCAAGTAATTCAGATAAAAAAACTTCTTTAATAGATGGATGAATCTTATTTATGACTCTAGACAGAAAAAGTGACGAAACCGACAACTCTGATACGATAAAACATACTGAAGGGTCAAATGCAGGAAAAAGGGAGAGGTCTGTGGCGCTTAGTACCTTTCACTTAATTGAGCGGATAATATTAATTATCGTTGTTGTAATGACGCTCGGAGCCGTCGCTTTTGAAATCCACACAATTTATGTCGCTCAAATCATCAGTCTTGCAGACATACTGCTAATGTTTCTTTATCTCGAGGTTATCGGCATGGTATCTGTATTCTACTCGGATCCGCGCTCGGCATTTGTTTACCCTATTTTCATTGCTATCACAGCAATCGCTCGATTGATTGTTTTGCAGGGCAAAGATATGGCGCCTCAAAATATTTTGTACGAAGCAATAGCTATTTTGATTCTTTCCATTGCAGCAATAGTAATTATCCAAATGCGCGATAACCGATAATGGCTATTCAATAAACACCGGTATTGGCGGAATTGACAGCCTGTTAAATCGCGGTGGCATCAAATCCATGATGTGGACAATTTCCTTAATCTTGATTACATTGGGCTTTGGTGGAGCGCTCGAGAAGACAAGCTATTTAAAATCGATTATTAATACGAGTATAGGTGAAACAAACGCCCTATTTGTGGCCATGCTACCCTATTCGTCCGGAGTACGGCAATGCCGCATAGCTGCTGCCAGCCGCGCAAGCTATCAAACAGCATTACCCAAGTAACCAAGAAAAGTATTAAACTAAGTTACAACGAGATTGTCCCACAGGCTGGCAACCATTACTGCACCTCATGGGTAATAAACGAACAGGGTTGAGGCAACAAAAAATGCATCAAACACCATTAATTTTGCATAAATTTTAATGAGTTAGTGAATGAATACCACAAACGTAAAAGCAAGACGTTTTGTCTCGTTCGAACATAACTATATAAACCAGCTAAGGCAATGTTTTTATGGCGCTTTTGAACTTATCTTGCCCTTTGACTACCCACGATGGCGTCGCCTCTCCTGAGCCTGCATGGGTCAAGGAAGAATGACGCTCTACTACTTCACATAACATCGCGTACTGATCGTCATCTAAATCCACAAAAAATACGTGTTTACCTTGTTTTAATAATGCTTGAAATCGTTTGAATTGATAATGAGGAATTTGAATGCCGACTAAGCCACCTTCCCAAGTGCAAAAGCCTAAAACAATCACCGCCAGAAAGCCAAAAGGTAGCCATCCTGCTGCAGTGGTATGCCATTGCATGGCATAGGTGATGCATAACACTAGTGCTGCAGAGATAACACCCACTATGGCGCCTAGCTGAGTAGAGTGTACAATATCTTGTTTGAGCACCGCTTCGATGGCGTGCAGGTGATGTTTTTCTACTTCAGCATCCTTCTCGCTAAGGACATGCAGTTGGGGCGTAGTTAAGCCGCTTTGTTCAAGCTCTTGTTCAACTGCCTTAAGGTCGTTAAGATCTTCACTCACATAATAATGCCGTTTCATCTTTATTATCTCCAGTTACTTATAAAACATGCCATTTGATTAAACCGAAACCAGATGAGAGAGTATAGTTTTGTTGCAATAATGTAAATTTTTATGTGTGATTCGGATAAGTAGGGAGTGATTCAGAAAAGTAGAGAGTTAGTCGAGTTGACATAGATAAACAAATGCTGATGGTGGAGAAGCAATGTAGTCTATGTAGTGTGAGTAACACACTTTTTTAAACAGTATTATTTAGGCCAACAGTTAAGTGATTATCGGTGCCGTTAAGATCTAGGTTCTCTGATTCTCATCAATAGGGTCAGAGTGAAACTGTAGATAACTTTGTGTATCTGTCAGTTTAGATATGATCTGACAATAGCTCATCAAACTCTATCACCTCGGTGCCACTTGACGGTATAAAATGATTCAATGCCAATCGCCAGTTATGAATTGGCATTGTCCATTTTTTTGATGCCTCTTGCACCGCAAGATAGACTACCTTCCTCGCTGCATCATCATGAGGAAATAACTTCCGCTTTTTCGTCGCCTTACGAATGACGCTGTTTAACGATTCAATCGCATTAGTAGTGTAGATTGCCCTGCGAATCCCTTCAGGATAAGAAAATAAGGTATGAGGTTGAGGGTGTAAAGAGGGTGTAAAACAAACTGTGTGAGGGTGTAAAACAAACTGTGTGAGGGTGTAAAACAAACTGTGTAACTGCCCAGTTTACACATGAGGAGCTAACTGCTCCTCAAACTCTATCACCTCGGTGCCGCTTGACGGTATAAAACGATTTAACGCCGCTTTGCAATCCCTAATTGGCATAGTACCCCAAGGGCAGCTACTGCATTTTTTAGAGGCTGCTTCAACGGCTAAGTAGATCACCTTCATAGCCGCATTGTCATTTGGAAATGCCTTCCGAGTTTTAACCGATTTACGAATCACGCTGTTTAAAGACTCGATGGCGTTGGTCGTATAAATTACTTGCGAATATCTTGCGGGTAATCAAAAAGCGTAATCAGGTTAGGCCAATGTGCACGCCAAGATTTACTGATTTGTGGATATTTGTCCGTCCATTTAGCTTCCAGGTTATCCAGTTCATACAATGCCTCTTCCTCCGTAACCGATTGATAGACTCGTTTTAAATCAGCAGCGACAGGCTTGTAATCTTTCCACGGAATAAATTTCATACTGTAGCGTACCATATGAACAATACACAGTTGGATACGTGTTTTGGGGTACACGGTTTGGATCGCGTCAGGGAAACCTTTAAGACCATCTACACAGGCAATGAGAATATCTTTTAAGCCTCTATTTTGTAGCTCAGTCAAAATCCCTAGCCAGAACTTCGCACCTTCATTTTCTGACAACCACATCCCCAATAACGCCTTGTGGCCGTCTACGTTAACGCCCAAGGCTAAATAAATGGCTTTATTGATGACCTGTTTGTCTTGACGAACCTTGACCACAATACAATCTAAATAAACAATGGGATAAACCGAATCTAGAGGGCGTGATTGCCATTGAACAACTTCTTCCAGCACCGCATCTGTGACTTTAGAAATCAAGCTGGCAGACACCTCTACACCGTATAATTCTTGGAAGGTAGCGGTAATTTCACGCGTCGTCATGCCTTTGGCATACAGGAATAGAATCTTCTCATCCATACCCCTAAAGCGCGTTTGTTGCTTCTTGACGAGCAGGGGTTCAAAGGAGCTGTCACGATCACGCGGCACATTAATATCGATCGTGCCGTCATCGGTATGCAGGGTTTTACCTGAATAACCATTGCGGTTATTGCTCTGAGTATTGAGTTGATGCTTGTCGTAGCCTAAGTGCTCATCAAGCTCGGCATTGAGAGCGGCTTCAATCGTGACCTTTTTCAGCATACGGCTAAAATCACTCACGTCTTTTTCTGTTGTTAAGCTTTTAGCTGCTTCTTTTGCAAAGGCTTCAAGTTCTTTTTTGTTCATTCTGTTTATCTCCCGATAGGGGTTTATAATAAACAGATACACAATCTAGTCTACAGTCTCGTCAGAGTCTTTGATTTCAGCTATTCTCTAGCGCAACCAGCGTCTCTTCCTAAAACTTTTCCGACTTCCTATCACCACCACGCTTTCTTGGCGTCGCTGCTCGGCCAGTCGCTTCTTCTACTTGTTGCTTAAACGTACATCACCCAGCACCCATGCTTTATTAGTAGCGCTTCTGATTTCATCCAGAGTATGCTGGGGCATATGTCCATTAAATAAAGCTCTGTAACGCGCCTTTCGTTGTGATGGTGTTTTTCCAAGTTTTACATATAAATCATGCGGTGTTATCAATTTAATTGCTTTTCCAATGGATTCCTTAAAACAGAAGACGTGACTTTATTGTGTTAATGATGGCTATACTAGGTTGGGGTTCGATAGGCGTTTACTCGGAACTTGAAATATATCCAAAAAGACATAGCCGTTATTGAAGAAAAGCTCGATGCACTCATTGATGACACACCGCAATGGAAAGAAACGCGAGATATATTACTCAGCGTGAAAGGAGTAGGAAAAGTGATGGCGTTCACCCTAATCAGTGACTTACCCGAATTGGGTCAGTTGAATCGAAAAGAAGTAGCCGCACTGGTTGGTTTGGCACCGATGAATCGTGAAAGCGGTGCATATGAAGGAAAGCGAAAAATTCGGGGAGGTAGGCATCGCATAAGAACCGTTATGTTTACGGCAATGATGTCGACTATTCAAAGTAATCCAAAGTTTACGACATTATTTAAGCGGATGGTTGATGAAGGCAAACCAAAGAAAGTTTCGATTGTTGCCTGCATGAGAAAGATGATAACAATTCTGGATATGATGGTAAAAAACGGACCGTTTGGGAAGAAAAAATAGCTTAAATAGTTGACTTGGAACCACAGTCACTTGTTATTTTTTTATTTAACAGTTTCATTGATATCTGATTTTTCTAAAAATAAGTCTAAGAGTTCACCTACAACTAAAGGAGGTATGATCATTTCTGGTGTATGAGCAAAGCAAGTAGCAGCGTATCCTGTTGATTGATCTTGGCAGATCAACAACCAACAAGGAGTACACTGCATGACCGATAATAATATTTCTCAACTACATAAGCCAGAACCCATTGACCTTTTACAGCAAGTGTTAAAGCAAGGGGCACAACAGTTACTTGCCAAAGCGATAGAGACAGAAGTTCAGCTGCTACTTGACACTAATAAGTCATTAATGACAAATGAAGGTAAGGCGGGTTTGGTGCGCAATGGCTACCTACCTGAGCGCACCATTCAAACGGGTCTTGGCGACATTGATGTCAAGGTGCGTGATCGAACGGGACAAGGCATTAAATTTAATAGTGCGCTGGTGCCACCGTATTTGAAACGTAGCCAAACGATGGAAGAATTTCTTCCTTGGTTATATTTACGAGGTATATCGACGGGTGACTTTAGTGAGTCACTTAAGCACTTATTGGGAGACCAAGCCAAAGGCCTTTCTGCTTATACGATTAGTCGATTAACATCGACTTGGGAAGTGGACTTTACTTATTGGCAACAGCGAGATTTGAGTAAAAAGCGCTACGTTTATATCTGGGCTGACGGCGTCTACTGCAACGTACGCATGGACGATAAAATTTGTTTACTGGTCATCATAGGCTCTGATGAGGTGGTCAATAAAGAGCTTATAGCCGTCAGTGATGGTTATAGGGAGTCCGAAGCGAGCAGGTCTGATGTGCTGCTGGATCTTAAACAGCGTGGGCTACAGTCAGACCCTAAAGTAACGGTTGGCGACGGTGCGCCAGGCTTTTGGAAAGCGATGGCTAAATGCTGGCCAGAAACCCAAGGTCAGCGGTGCTGGGTATATAAAACGGCCAGCGTACTGGCTAAGTTACCGAAGGCAATACAACCAAAAGTGAAAGGGTTATTGCATGAAATTTGGTTGTCAGAAACGAAAGCTCAGGCAAACAAAGCGATGAATGACTGTATTTCCCGATATAACGTAAAATACCCAAAGGCAACAAAATGCCTTGAAAAAGATAGGGAGGCATTGTTAATATTTTACGATTTTCCAGCCGAGCACTGGGGGCATTTGCGTACATCAAACCCGATTGAATCGGTGTTCGCCACGGTAAGACTGAGGACAACAAAAAGTAAACACTGCGGCAGTCGAGCAACCACATTGGCGATGGTATTAACGTTAATGGAAACGGCTCAGAAACGTTGGCACAGATTACGAGGATACAATTTACTAGCGGATGTTATTACTGGGGTGAAATTCAGTGATGGCATCAAACAACAGGATAAAGAGGCTGTTTGATGACTCATACACCAGATTTGACTGTAGCTCCCAGCACACTACAATATTTGAATACACTTTGACCCGTACAAATGCACCTAAGCTAAACACTTGTTTTGCGCTGAATAACATTGAATGTGAGCCCTAACTTTGACGGCCACTTTTTAACTCTTCAGTCTTAAATAGACGCATGACCCATATAAAGAAGAATGGCGCGAAAAATAAAACCAATATTGTTGTGGCCGTAATACCACCCAGTACGCCAATTGATATTGCATTCTGTGCACCCGATCCAGGCCCTGAAGCAAATGCCAACGGCATAACGCCCAAAATAAATGTCAATGACGTCATCAAAATAGGGCGAAGTCTTTGTTTAGCGGCCATGACCGCTGAATCATAGGCATTCATGCCATCTTCAAAATTAATTTTTGCAAACTCAATGATCAAAATTGCATTTTTGGCAGCCAAGGCAATGGTCATTAATAAGCCCACCTGAAAGTAAACATCATTTGCTTGTCCAGACCACCATGTGGCCAAAACAGCACCAAATATACCAAGTGGAACAGTTAGTATGATCGCCAAAGGTATGGTCCAGCTTTCATATAATGCGGCCAATGCTAAGAACACGGCAATGATTGAAATCAAGTAAACAATCCAAGCCTGTCCACCGGATTCTTTTTCTTCATACGATAAGCCCGTCCATT
>JBLILH010000018.1:0-67568 GCA_047636495.1 Candidatus Endobugula sp.
AAAGAGTAAAGTTCGCTGCTTGATCGGCTAAAGCAAACCTAAAGCCAAAATCAAATAGATGTTGAAGGAATACTTACGCTTAAAAATTGCGAATCAAAACCCTTTCTGGTCAATTTTTGATCTGCACAGGGGTGCGATCAAAAATTAGCCAACCGAGTCCACTGTGTATCAAGATATTTTTGATGATAAATTGGTCGCCCTTTCGAAAAGACGAGGTTTTCGGTCAGGCACTAGTTAGCAACCACTTGGTAACCTGCATCATAATAGCGTAGTTCCACCATCCAAAAGCCCACACCAAATAATGAGGAAATACAGATTGCGCTAAGCCAGTGAAAAGCGTTGGCGATAGAGCCGTAATCTTGCTAGGAGCCTGTCGGACTTAGGGGATCGTAGCGAGGCAGTGAGAAATTGAGGGCATTTTTTCGATCATTTGAGGCGAATAGTGAGCCTATTTAACGAAAATGATCGGAAAAATACACCAATTTCCCGCTGCCGCAGTAGATTCCTCCTAAGTCCGACAGGCTCCTAGGTATTTTTAAGCATAAATACATTAGTCAGTGGTTAAAAATGGAGCTGATTTTACGTCGCTCACGTGAAGATTTTGGGCTTTAGAAAGAAATTCAATGAAATGTCTCTCTATTATTCAGCAAGGTATTTACATGGATGCGATATACGATAAGCTGTTGTCTTCAGTCTGAATGATATTTTATTAAACGATGCAAAGGGTTATATATGTCAGTTAAAGAAACTGCTCTCTCCGTGATTAATGCAATAAATGACAATGCAGATTGGTCTGATGTCAAGAGTGCCATTAAAGAAGCCGCGCGCCAAGATGGGGACGATGTTAGAGCCGATATCACGGCTGCTGCAGTTGTTTGCTTGGTCATGGTTGCGGGCCTAGCATACTGGCTAGCGGGTTAAGCGCTAATCATTACGTTTATTAAATTGAAAAGTGAATAAGTCTGTCGTCAAACACATGCGAATAGCGGGTAAATTGTCTGCTTGACCTTTACTGTCTATCGCTAGATACTAACACTACTGGATAAAAAAACAGTAGGGGGCATCTTGTCATTAATTCTAGGTATCGACCCAGGTTCCTGTAAAACAGGCTTTGGGATTATCAATAGCGTAGGTAACCAATGCGAGTATGTCGCCAGTGGTGTCATACGCCTAAAAAAAGATACCTTACCCGAGCGCCTAAAAGTGATTTTTCATAGCGTTTGCGAAGTCATAGAGGAATATTGCCCGCAACAAGTGGCTATCGAGCAAGTCTTTATGGCAAAGAATGCCTCGTCAGCGCTAAAACTGGGTCAGGCCAGAGGTGCTGCGATTGTCGCCGCAGTGAGCCATAATTTAGAAGTGGCTGAATATGAAGCTAAAAAAATTAAACAATCGGTGGTCGGCAATGGCAATGCTGATAAGACTCAGGTGCAGCATATGGTAAAACAACTACTTAAATTATCGGGTACGCCACAAGAAGACGCTGCTGATGCGTTGGCCGTAGCGCTTTGCCATGCTAATACTTACCGACATATGCTGGCCGTTTCACAAGCTACACATTTTAGAAGAGGGCGTATGGTGTGATTGGACGTTTATCGGGAGTATTAATTGAAAAACAAGCACCGTATTTATTAATCGATGTGGCGGGTGTTGGCTATGAAGTTCAAGCGCCAATGACCAGTTTTTACCCTCTACCGGCAACGGGAGAAAAGGTCATACTGCATACTCATCTATCCGTTAGTGAAAATGCGCATCAGTTATTTGCTTTTTACACGCTAGACGAGCGTTTATTATTTCGTGTCTTAATCAAGGTCAGTGGCGTGGGTCCTAAAATGGCGTTAGCCATACTGTCAGGAATGCCTGTCGACGAATTTGTTCACTGTGTGAAAAGCGATAATGTGGCGACATTGGTTCGTGTGCCTGGGGTGGGTAAAAAAACGGCCGAACGGTTAATTATTGAAGTGAAAGATCGCTTAGATGATTTGTTCGATAAAACGGTTGGTGGGGCGGTTCACGCTTCAGTCGATAGCCCTTTGTCGATGTCGATTTCAAATGCAGTGATTACCGACGCAGAGAGTGCATTAATTGCCCTAGGATATAAGCCAGTATCAGCAGCACAAATGATCAGCGCAGCACAAAAGGTAGAAATGGTAACGACTAGTGAAGCGCTGATTCGACTCGCATTAAAAAGTGCTAATCAATAGTGGCTAGTCATCGGTATCAAGTAATAAAACAAAGCAATGATATAAAAACCTAACCACATAAAAAGCCAATATCATAAATAGCTATCGTAATTATCGGTCGTTATAACGAGGCATGAAGAGTACCGCGGCAATGATAGAAAAAGACAATTTGCAGGCAGAGCGTATTATCGCTCCTGTCGCAAAGCCCATGGAAGAAAATCAAGATAGAGCGATTCGCCCAAAAACATTGGCCGATTATATTGGTCAGCCGCGTGTGCGCGAGCAAATGGAGATCTTTATTCAGGCAGCGAAAAAGCGAGGAGAGCCTCTCGACCACACCTTGGTATTTGGCCCGCCGGGTTTAGGTAAAACCACCTTAGCAAATATTATTGCCAATGAAATGGGTGTGCAAGTTACCACAACATCTGGCCCAGTTATCGAAAAAGCAGGTGATTTGGCGGCATTATTGACTAATCTGCAAGCAGGTGACGTACTATTTATCGATGAAATTCATCGTTTGAGTCCAGCGATAGAGGAAGTGTTATATCCTGCAATGGAAGACTACCAATTAGATATTATGATTGGTGAAGGCCCAGCTGCACGTTCTATTAAACTGGATTTACCGCCGTTTACCCTCGTTGGAGCGACCACCCGAGCAGGTCTGTTAACTTCACCACTAAGAGACCGGTTTGGTATTGTGCAGCGTTTGGAATTTTATAATATACCTGATTTGACCTACATCGTTGGGCGTTCGGCTCGTTTGTTGGGTGTCGAAATGGATGAAGGGGGCGCGACCGAAATAGCGAAACGTTCTCGCGGCACTCCGCGTATCGCTAACCGATTACTGCGTCGCGTACGGGACTATGCAGAAGTTAAAGCGAATGGCGATGTGACCCAAGCAATCGCAGATGCAGCGCTGAATATGCTGAGCGTTGATCAGCATGGTTTTGATACTATGGATAGGCGCTTATTATTAGCCATGATCGAAAAGTTTGGTGGTGGGCCCGTCGGGGTGGAAAGTTTAGCTGCCGCCATTAGTGAAGAACGCGATACCATTGAGGATGTATTAGAGCCTTATCTAATACAACAAGGGTATATGGCAAGAACACCTCGTGGCCGAGTTGTGACTCAGTTAGCTTACGATCACTTCTCTATTATCTCCCCAGCATCGTCAAATATCTCAACTTCTATTCAGTAACTAACACGGCATGAGCTCTTTGCACGCAAGAGCGAGCTTATGTGTATGCCGTTAAGTGGCACCGAGGTAAGCGACCGATTGAGTCCGTTTTTCCTTGATCTCCCTTGAGGGGTAAACGCAGCATGAAAGTAAAATGGTTTTCGCGCAAAGGTCTTAGTCTATGAGTAACGATTTTCAGCATCCTATTAGAGTATATATCGAAGATACTGATGCAGGCGGTATTGTTTATTACGTCAACTACCTTAAGTTTATTGAGCGCAGTCGTACTGAACTGCTACGTTCATTAGGCTTTGGTAAAACCGCGATATTAGAAGAGGGATTGCTATTAGTCGTACAGAGTATTGAAGCGCAATACCTGGCGCCAGCAAGGCTGGATGACGAAATTATCGCTTCTGCCACAGTGAAAAAATTAGCTAAAAGTTATATCGTGTTTGAGCAGCAAGTCCGGCGCGATGGACAAATTTTGTGCGTTGCTACGGCCAAAATAGCATGCGTTAATAGCCAAATGAAGCCAACGGCTTTACCCGCCCACCTGCATCGATCTATCAATAGCTTGCTGTAATACGATTGTTGGCATGTTTATCATTGTATTTTTGGCTATTTCCACACACAAATAAAACCTCTCATGGTAGAGTTAGACCTAAAAAAACAATCGACTAATTCTGCGTCATTGTCCGGTGTTTTTTGTTGCCGTTACAGAACTTATTGATCCGTCAGTTCCTTACACATAAGGCCAATACTTTATGACCACTCCTGATAATACCTTATCGATATATAGCCTCATTGCTGAGGCGAGTTTATTAGTACAATTCGTTATGTTGATTTTATTTCTTGCTTCAGTTATTTCTTGGGTAATGATTATTCAACGTGCGTCTTATCAGCGTCGCGTTAAAAGAGCCTTAGATGATTTTGAGGATCAATTTTGGTCAGGTGTCGACCTTACACAACTGTATCGCCGTGGTAACGAACTGGCTACTCAAGGTAAAGTTGAAGGTGTCGAAATGATTTTTAGAGCGGGTTATAAGGAGTTTTCGCGTTTACGCCAGCAAGAAAACGTTGATGGCGTTACGATCATGGATGGAGTGCAGCGTGCCATGCGCGTTGCAATGGCACGCGAAAAAGAAAAGTTGGATGCGAATTTGCCTTTTTTGGCCAGTGTGGCATCGGTGAGCCCTTATATTGGTCTATTTGGAACTGTTTGGGGGATTATGAATTCTTTTAGAGGGTTGGCAAATGCGACCCAAGCAACGCTGGCAACTGTTGCACCAGGTATATCGGAGGCGTTGATTGCTACAGCGATGGGTCTATTTGCGGCTATCCCCGCAGTGTTGGCTTATAATCGTTTCTCGGCAAGAGCTGAGACGCTAGCAAACAGTTATGATACTTTCGCTGAAGAGTTTATTTCTATTCTCCAGCGTCAGCTGCACCGGTAATTTCTGATGAGTTATCAAAAGCCCCTGCGCACCAAAAAAAAACCAATGGCTGAAATTAACGTCGTTCCTTATATCGACGTGATGTTGGTTCTGCTTATTATTTTTATGGTGACTGCACCATTGTTGTTGCAAGGTGTACAAGTTGATCTGCCGCAGGCAAATTCGGCGCCCACGCCAAATCAAGAAGAGCCTTTAGTCATATCGGTTGATGCGCAAAATAATTACTATATCAACGTCGGTGATGATGAAAAGTCAGTAAAACCTTTATCCGATATCACCGCTCAAGTCACAAAAGTACTGCGAGTAAAGCCCCAAACACCTATTTTAGTCTGGGGTGATAGATCCGTGCCTTATGGTACTGTTGTTGCGCTAATGACCCGTTTACAAAACGCAGGTGCCGAATCGGTAGGCCTAGTGACTGAGCCTGCTAGATAATATATGTTAAATATTATTGTAATGAGGTCAGTTGAATGAGGTCATATGGTGTAGCAATCATTTTTAGTGTTATTGGCCATGGCGTACTAGTGTGGCTGGTGGTGTTAGGCTGGTCGGTCGCGACAGAAAAGACGATCATCAACAAGCCAAACTATATTAAAGCCACGTTGGTTGAGTTCGAGCCAAAAACTAAGCCAATTAAGTCGGTTGTGCAAGAGAGTAAACCACCTACGCTCGACAATACTCAAAAACAGCAAGACGCAGCAAAGGAAAAACGCCAGCAGCAAGCTGAGAAACGGAAGTCAGAGCAAAAAAAGAGAGAACAAAAAAAAGCGGCTGAAGAAAAAGTGCATAAAAATCAGTTAGCTAAAAAGCGAGAAGAAGATAAAAAGAAAGCAGACGCTAAGCGAAAAAAACAAGAACAGATCAAGCAACAAAAACAACAAAAGCAACAAAAAGAAGAGGAAGAGCTGCGGAAGGCGGTGTTACAAAAAGAAGCTGAAGAAGAGCGTAAGCGCGATTTAGATAAACGTATTAATGCTGAGAAAGCACGGATTGAAGAGGCAGAGCAGGCCGCAAACGATGAGGAGCTAGTTGCCGCTTACGGTAATATCATTAATGAAAAAGTCAGTGCTAATTGGAGTCGACCCGCCTCTGCGCGTAATGGTATGAGTGCTTTAGTGCGGATACAGCTGGTGCCCACGGGAAAAGTGATAAATGTCAGTGTTGCAGAAAGTAGCGGTGATCTAGCATTTGACCGCGCTGCTGTGCTGGCGGTCAACAAAGCAGATAGTTTTCCCGCGCTGCAAAATATGCCGAATCACGTTTTTGAGAAAAACTTCCGTGTTTTCACCTTATATTTTAAACCAGAGGATTTGAGACAGTGAGATTAATGAAAGCTTTATTAATAGGTGCTATATTATTTTCATCGTTTGCTCATGCAGAGTTGACAATACAGATTTCTAGGGGTGTCGATAATCCAACGGTCATTAGCGTAGTGCCATTTCATTATTCTGGTGTTGGCGCGTTAACCGAAGACGTTGCTAAAGTCGTATCGAACGATTTGCGCCGTAGTGGCCAATTTTCAACAATCGACCACAATAATATGTTGTCGTTGCCATCTCTTCCTGAAAATGTAGTATATCGAGATTGGCGTTTGCTCGGGAGTGAATATCTAGTGATCGGCGATATTTCGCCTAGTGGTGCTGGCTACCAACTGGTGTTTTCTTTGTTCGATGTGGTCAGTCAAAAAAGCATTGTTTTTAACGAGGCTATTGTGGTTTCTGCAGATGGCCTACGGGATATGGCGCACCACGTTAGTGATGTAATCTATGAAGCGATTACGGGTATTCGGGGTGCATTTTCGACAGATATTATCTATGTTGAGCAGCACTCAAGTGATCGGTATCAATTAATACGTGCGGATATGGACGGTGCGCGGCCGCAAATATTGTTAAAATCGTCCGAACCTATTCTTTCTCCCTCATGGTCGCCCGATGCAAAATCGGTGGTGTATGTATCATTTGAAACGGGTCGCCCCGCTATTTTTAAGCAAGACCTGCAAACAGGTCTGCGTGAGCAGCTGACTAATTTCACTGGTTTAAATAGTGCCCCAGCGTGGTCTCCTAACGGCAAAAAATTGGCTTTAGTGCTATCAAAAGATGGCAACCCTGAAATATATACACTTGATTTAGCTACCAAGCAGCTTGCTCGTATAACCACGCACTTCTCGATCGATACGGAGCCCACGTGGACGGCTGACGGGCAGAGTATTATTTTCACTTCTAATCGGGGAGGTAAACCACAAATCTATATCGCGTCGATCACCCAAGGATACCCTCAACGATTAACCTTTGAAGGCGAATACAATGCCCGAGCGCAGCTCACGCCAGATGGCAAAAGTATTGTGATGGTGCATCAACGCGAAGGCGTTTTTCATATTGCCACACAAGATCTAGCAACCGGTACGGTGAAAGTGTTAACAACAGAAGGTCGTCTTGATGAGTCGCCTAGTATCGCTCCAAATGGAGCATCATTGATCTACGCTACAAAATTAGGCGGTAAAGGTATTTTGGCCAGCGTGTCACTAGATGCAGGCAGTCGCTTTAATTTACCTTCAACGTCTGGCGATGTAAGAGAACCTGCATGGTCACCGTTCCTCAAATGATATGTGTCCCGACTAAAATGCTATGGTAGAGTGCTCAGGCCAACAACCGATTAAACACACCTTTGTAACGTTTATAAGGTGTAGCGTAGGTGTTGGACATCGATGGCTATTGAAACTAATCTGTCATCAGTGCACACTATAGTGTTGCCCTTGTAATGTGGTATTATCGTTTTTTTAGCAAAATGTAAAAAATGTAAACACTACCGTACCTAAAACTGTTAATTTTGGAGAAAATCATGTTAAGCACCATCACTTTAGTTAAAATTATAAAGACAACATCTATTATCTTAGCGGCGGCACTATTTTTAACCGCATGCTCTAGCTCTTCTACAAAAGATACAGGCACCACTACAGCCACTACAGCCACTACAGCATCTAACAATTTGCCAGCACCTGTTGTTACAACAGGTTCAAATACGGGTAATGTAAAAGAAGGCGTGGTCGCACCTAAAGCAAACACTTTTTACTTTGACTTCGATTCTTCAGTATTGCGTGCTGATTCACGGGCATTGCTAGATTCTCATGCCGTCGCACTTAAGGCTAAACCCCGTGCAGTTCGTTTAGAAGGCCATGCAGATGAACGTGGTACTCGTGAATACAACATTGCTTTGGGTGAGCGTCGTGCACAAGCAGTCCGCGCTTATTTACTGTCTCGCGGTATTACATCATCGTTGGAAGTGATTAGCTATGGTGAAGAAAAGCCAGCCGTTAACGAGTCGAACGATTATGCCCACCAGCAAAACCGTCGAGTTCAAATTAAGTAAGACGTTCCATCATTTAAGTCGCCATTTTATGGCGACTTAAATTTAACCCCCTCCCTCTTTGTTCATTGTTTGCAACTGATCTCATTATTTTCTTTCTTTTTTGATCTTGGTGGCCTCCCATGTTAATTATCCAGCGTGTATCACTTGTTGCTTTGTTGGGTGTGATATTGCCTACCGAACTTATAGCGCAAGCTGAAGTGAGAAATGCAAACGTCAGCACTCAATCTCCATCGCTTTCAGCACCGCCTTCTGAGTTAAGTGCAATATACGAAATGCAAGCATTGCAGCAAGAAGTGCAGATGCTCAGGGGAATAGTGGAAGAGCAGGCATATGCGATGAAAAGGCTAAAGCAACAACGATTAGATGACTATTTAGATCTTGATAAACGTGTCAGCGAGTTAACCCGCCAACAGCAAGAATTGACCGAAGTTACCCGCACTTCAACAGTTGCCACGGGCTCAATCTCTGCAGGTATATCTATTGTAAACCCTGGCGTAAGTACTGTGATGGGCAGTAATAGCGAAGCGGCTAACACATTGTACAACCAAGCGATTAACTTACTGCTAGATAAGCAAGACTATGCGGGTGCCCAGACAAGATTTACTGAGTACCTTGATAAATACAAAGGCGGCCAGTACACGCCCAACGTCTATTACTGGGTCGGGCAAATATTTTTTGCTAACGGCGAGAAAAAAGCGGCGGCAGATAATTTTGAATGGTTAATTAGTGAGTATGCTCGTCATGCTAAAGTTCCCGATGCACAATTTAAATTAGCTAGAATTTATTTTGATCAAGGCAAGAAAAAAGAAGCGAAAGAGATTTTTGATAAAGTGGTTGCTAGCAATGCCGATGCTGCTTTACTCGCTAAATCTTTTATCAGCAAGAACTACTGATGCCTCACTGTTGTTTAAGTAACACTTTTTCGCAAGCTGTGGAGTCAATGTTAACGCGTTTATAGTGTTTAGGTTTGGTGTTAAGCGTGAGTTAGGTATTGATTACTGAGGTATGTTACGAGTACGTCCGTTTAACTCCACCGCCAGCAGGGGTTACAGGGATATGATAAAAGCAAGTTTAGCTGGCGCAAAAATTTGCCTATGCTGGTAAAAACTTCAGCAATCAATGCTTAGAACGTTAACGGGGCAGCAGTGGCCGATACCGGCTTTTTTGTTTTTTTTCTTTTTGAAATTTACGCAACGAGTGTTGTCTGTTGTATTAGAGCCGTTTGCCATTCGCCAAAACTTGGGGCTGTCCGTCCGCATGTTCAGGCTGATAACCGTAGATTGTTAACGGATTTTTCATTATACTCGTCGCCTATTTTTTACCCACTCTTCGAAAGCCCATGTTAAAGACAGCCTCATCATTAAAAATTACCGAAATATTTTTTTCAATCCAAGGCGAAGCGCAGACTGTGGGCAAGCCTACTGTATTTGTTCGCTTAACCGGTTGCCCTTTGCGTTGCACATATTGCGACTCGGAATATGCTTTTTATGGAGGAGAGCGAATGGCGTTAAGCGACATTATGGCTAAAGTGATGTCTTATGGCGCGAGTTATGTCTGTGTGACGGGGGGGGAGCCATTGGCGCAACCTGAAACGCGCAGGTTATTAACCGCACTATGTGAGCAGGGCTTACGAGTCTCTATTGAGACCAGTGGCGCGTTATCTATTAATAATGTTGATCCTCGAGTTAGTATTGTTATGGATCTTAAAACGCCATCGTCAGGCGAAGTCGGGCGTAATGATTATGCCAATATCCCGCTGCTAGGGCAGGGAGATCAGGTGAAGTTTGTGATTGGCGATCGTCAAGATTATGAGTGGTCGCTTTTTAAAATCAATGAATACGACTTGAGTGCAAAGGTTCCGGAAATATTATTCTCCCCTATTTACGAGCAATTAGACGCTCGCCAGTTGGTTGAATGGATTTTAGCTGATCGTGCTCCTGTGAGGTTTCAAATGCAGTTACACAAAGCACTATGGGGCGACAAACCAGGGCGTTAATAGTACTTATACAACACATGTGTTTTATATTAATCATTTTTTATAGGTGAATGTTTATGGCTTCGTCTGCACCCAAAGCGGTTGTACTTGTTTCTGGTGGTTTAGATTCAACCACGGTTCTTGCTATTGCTCAACGTCAAGGTTATGAATGCTATACCCTGAGCTTTGATTATGGCCAGCGACATCGAGCAGAACTGATCGCTGCTGAGCGATTGTCTTCAAAGATGAACGCTACTGAGCATAAGACCATTGTGCTTGATTTACGTACGATAGGCGGCTCTGCATTAACAGATGATATGATTGATGTTCCAGAGACCGCAAGTGAAGGTATTCCAGTCACGTATGTGCCAGCGCGTAATACGGTATTCTTGTCTATAGCCCTAGGTTGGGCCGAAGTACTGGGTGCGAGCGATATTTTTATTGGTGTAAACGCTGTTGATTACTCGGGCTATCCCGATTGCCGTCTTGCTTATATCAAGTCTTATGAACAGATGGCGAATTTAGCTACTAAGGCATGCGTTGAAGGTCAGCCGCTACGGATCCAAACGCCGCTAATAGACTTGACCAAAGCTGATATTATTCGCCAAGGAATCATCCTGGGCATTAGCTATGCAGAAACAATTTCATGTTATCAGGCAAATGCAAACGGTGATGCTTGTGGTAAGTGCGATAGTTGTCGTTTACGTCAACAAGGTTTTGCCGATGCGGGAGTCAATGATCCAACAAAATATGCACGTTAAAGCACGGAATAAATTTAAACGACAAATAATACAGAAAAGGCTTGAAATTTCCCGTGTAATCATTAATATGTGCGCCTCGTTGAGCAGCAAGTTTAACGTTTACCAACACAACATTCGGGTCGTTAGCTCAGTTGGTAGAGCAGTTGGCTTTTAACCAATTGGTCGCGCGTTCGAGTCGCGCACGACCCACCATTATTAAAAAGGCTACCCATTGGGTAGCCTTTTTTTTACATCGATTTTGCCTTTATATTGTAGTGTTTATTCCAAACATTTGTATCGGGCACTTATATCAGACACTTATTTCAGGAATATTCCCTTTGATTTCTACCGCAAATGTCACTATGCAGTTTGGTGCAAAACCACTATTTGAAAATATCTCCGTTAAATTTGGCAATGGCAATCGCTATGGCCTCATTGGTGCTAATGGTTGCGGGAAGTCGACCTTTATGAAAATTCTTGACGGTACGCTTGCGCCTACGGCAGGTAACGTGTCTATTACGCCTAATGAACGCGTCGGTATACTAAGCCAGGATCAGTTCGCTTTTGAAGCGTTCTCAGTGGTTGATACGGTCATTATGGGGCATGCCGATCTATGGAAAATAAAGCAGGAGCGTGACCGTATTTATGGTCTGCCAGAAATGTCAGAAGAAGAAGGTATGAAGGTTGCTGAGCTAGAGACTGAATTTGCAGAGCTGGACGGTTATACCGCTGAAAGCCGCGCTGAAGAAATTCTCATGGGTGCGGGTATTGAGCAAGAGTTACATTATGGCCTCATGAGCGATATCGCGCCGGGTCGTAAATTACGCGTCTTGTTGGCACAAGCCTTGTTCTCTGATCCTGATATTTTACTGTTAGATGAACCGACCAATAACCTTGATATTAATACTATTCATTGGTTAGAAACGATTCTAAATGATCGTGAAAGCACCATGGTCATCATTTCTCATGATCGCCACTTCTTAAACTCCGTATGTACCCATATGGCCGATATCGATTATGGTGAGCTGCGAGTGTACCCAGGTACCTATGATGACTTTATGCGGGCCGCTACAGAGGTCCAGGAGCGCCTACATTCGGAAAACAGCAAGAAGAGTGCCCAAATTGCCGATCTGCAGCAGTTTGTCAGTCGCTTCTCGGCTAATGCATCAAAAGCTAAACAGGCAACATCGCGCGCTAAGCAGCTAGAAAAAATCAAGCTAGATGACATTAAGCCCTCTAGCAGAATGAACCCATTTATTCGGTTTAAGCAAGATAAAAAATTACACCGGCAAGCCTTAATTTTAGAAAACATTAGCCACAGTTTTGACGATAACATGTTATTTAAAAAAGCTAATGTGATTATCGATGCGGGTGAGCGTGTCGCTGTTATTGGTGAAAATGGAGCAGGTAAAACCACATTGTTGCGTTGTTTGATGAATCATATCAGCCCGCAGAGTGGAAAAATTAAGTGGTCAGAAAATACGGCTTTAGGGTATTGCCCGCAAGACAGTACTGCAGATTTCGCAGAAGACATTAACTTATTTGATTGGATGAGCCGGTGGCGTAAACCCAATCACGATGATCAGATTGTGAGAGCAACCCTAGGTCGTTTATTGTTTTCGGCAGATGATTTTAATAAGCGAGTGACCGTGTGTTCGGGTGGTGAAAAGAACCGCTTATTATTTGGTAAGCTAATGATGATGGATGCTAACGTATTATTAATGGACGAGCCTACCAATCACTTGGATATGGAGTCTATCGAGGCGTTAAACCTTGCGTTATCACATTATAAAGGCACACTCTTGTTCGTTAGCCATGACCGTGAGTTCGTCTCGTCGCTGGCTAATCATATTATAGAAATTAAAGGGCATGAGTTGCATAGTTTTAAAGGGACTTATGCAGAATATTTATCTTCTCAGGACTAGCTAGTGCCCATTCATGAGTAGGACTCTGCTGCTAAAAATAAAAACAGCCATCTTCACACCACTAGATGGTGTTGTTTGCAATAAGTAAACACCCGTATCTAGTGGCCTCTATTCATTAATAGGAGTGACCATTTTTATTTTCCCTCGCGACGAGCCATGACGAGCTATATAGTGATAGACACTATCCAGTAACGGTTGCGAATATAGGCGATCGATAAGTTAACATGCGCGTATAATCCCATTAAATAATGACTTACGCGATGTAGTGATATGCCTCTATCGATTATCTCTTCGGATGATGAAATACTTAATCGCCTATGCGTTCAGCTAGGGCGTCATCTTCTCCATCAATGTCATACTATAACGACGGCTGAATCTTGTACCGGCGGAGGTGTTGCGCATGCTATCACCAGCATTGTGGGCAGCTCTCAATGGTTTTCCCATGGTTTTATTACCTATAGCAATGTGGCTAAACAACAGTTGTTACAGGTGGGTGAGAGCGAGTTGGAACGATATGGAGCGGTTAGCTCGCAAGTGGCAGAGGCCATGGCTTGCGGGGCTATAGCGGCTGCGGATGCTGATGTTGCGATTGCGGTCACGGGTATAGCCGGGCCAGGAGGTGGGAGCGAAGAAAAGCCCGTGGGAACGGTATGGATTGCCTGGGCAAAAAAAGATTTATCTGTCATATCACAAGCCTTTATTTTTGAAGGTGATAGAAAAGGTATTAGATATCAAACGGTTATCGAGGCCATTAAAGGTGCGCTAACGTTGTGACAAAAAAATAAAAGCAAATATACTGTATAAAACAATAGTGCTGGTTGCACATACAGTACATTGTCGTTATAGTAGCTTCAATGAGCGATACTAAAGTCGTCGAACTATTTAAAATTGAATAATACGTAGAGTAAAAAACTGTGAGCAAGCAAACCATGAGTAAACAAACTGCCAAAAATCGAGTGAAAGAGGACAAAACAATGGATTCCAATAAAGATAAAGCATTAGAAGCTGCGTTAAGTCAGATCGAACGGCAGTTTGGTAAAGGCACTGTTATGCGCATGGGAGATCGTGAACTAGTGAAAATTCCCGCTATCTCAACCGGTTCACTGGGTCTGGATATCGCTTTAGGGATAGGCGGCTTACCTAAAGGGCGTATTGCTGAGATTTATGGCCCCGAATCTTCGGGCAAGACGACGTTGACGTTACAAGTGATTGCCGAAGCACAAAAGCAAGGCGGTACTTGTGCATTTATCGACGCAGAACATGCGTTAGATCCTATTTACGCAAGCAAATTGGGTGTAAAAGTGGATGACCTCATTATTTCTCAACCTGATACCGGTGAGCAAGCATTAGAAGTGGCCGATATGTTGGTGCGCTCCGGAGCAGTCGACGTTATCGTTATTGATTCGGTTGCAGCGTTAACACCAAAAGCTGAAATTGAAGGCGATATGGGTGATCATCATGTCGGTTTGCAAGCACGATTAATGTCGCAGGCATTAAGGAAAATAACGGGAAACATTAAAAATGCAAATTGTCTATGTATATTTATTAACCAAATTCGTATGAAAATTGGTGTGATGTTCGGTAATCCAGAAACCACAACTGGCGGTAATGCGCTTAAGTTTTATTCATCGGTTCGATTGGATATTCGTCGGATAGGAGCGGTAAAAGATGGAGATGAAGTGGTGGGCTCAGAAACTCGCGTTAAAGTGGTTAAAAATAAGGTTGCCCCACCATTTAAGCAAGCTGAATTTCAAATCACCTATGGTCATGGTATTAATCGTTTAGGTGAAGTAATTGACTATGGCGTGAAGTTAGAGCTGATTGATAAAGCGGGTGCATGGTATAGCTATAAAGGTGAAAAAATTGGTCAAGGTAAAAGCAACGTCATCAAGTTTTTACAAGAGCGTCCTGAAATTGCAGAAGAAGTTGAAACCGCTATTCGACGAGAATATTTACCTGATACTGTAGAAGGTGAAGCCGAAGGTAAAGGCAACGTAGTTGATATTGCAGCTGAACAACCTACAGGATAAAGCGAGGTAACTACCATGGCTAATACAGCATACACATCAGCTACTATGTCCTTGAGCTACTCATATAGCTCGTCGTCCTCTTCTCGTACAGATGAAGTTAAGGCGATTAAGGTGAGTGCTTTGCGATATTTAGCGCGTAGAGAGTATTCGCGGGTAGAGCTGTATCGCCGGTTGTCACAAAAGTTTTCCGCTGCCGATTCGATACAGCATGTTTTAGACGAGCTGCGTACTCAAGGTTATCAAAGTGATTCGCGTTTTACCGAATCGTTTATTCGTGCGAAGATCAGTGCCGGTAATGGGCCGTTTAAAATTAAAATTGAATTACGAGAGAAAGGCATTTGCGAAAGTACGGCTCTCGCAGCCTTTGACCGTCAATCAATTGATTGGCAAGCGTTAGCGCAGCTAGTTAATGACAAACGATTTGGTAGCGTTGACGCCGAGATCGATATAGACTTTCAGACTGAAGAAGAAAAACGACATTTATCTGCAAAAAAAATGCGTTATTTAAGAAATAAGGGGTTCTATAAAGAGCACATAGATATGGTGCTTAAAACGTCATTTATATCTTCTTAAGAAAATATAAATTGAAACATTAAAGTCCGTTATTTGTTTAATGTTGTATATATTTAGAAACCGCTACCCCTTATAGGTTAGCGGTTTTTTTGTGTTTGTATTAGCTGGTTTATAGCGACGTGAATTTTAGCATATAGCCGTGGTGTAGAGCGTAAGAGCCATTAGATGAGATAAATTTAGTGTTGCGTGAAAGAATGTTAAAGCGAAATATGCTATCGTATCTGATCTATTAAGAGACTTAACGGTAAGGTCTCCCGCGGAAGCTGACCAGTAATTCAAAAGTTAATTGAGCATTAAAACGAGTAAATATTATTATATTGGGATGTACTATGGATAAAAATCAAAATCAAAAGCACAATGCGGCGATGGGAAAACAAAAAGAAAAAATTGATGCGACAATTGCTTCGGCGTCAACAGAGCGAGGTGTTTCTGTACTGTTGACTGGCAATGGTAAAGGCAAGTCAAGCTCTGCTTTTGGTATGATTATGCGCGCTTTGGGGTACGGGCAAAAAGTAGCCGTCATTCAGTTTATTAAAGGCCAGCAACTATCTGGCGAAGAGCTTTATGTTCGTGACCAATGTCCCCAAGTCACTTTCTACCAGATGGGCACTGGATTTACCTGGGACACCCAAGATCGAGAGTCAGATATTCTAGCCGCAAAAGACACTTGGGCACAAGTCGTGCCATTGTTAACAGATGATAGCTACGATTTAGTCGTTCTTGACGAGTTAACCTATATGCTTGCTTATAAATATTTAGACGAAGATATGGTGTTAACGGCATTACGTAATCGTCCGGTACAGCAAAGTGTTGTCGTGACAGGTCGAGGTGGAGGTTCTGCATTGCAAGAGATCATGGACACGGTTTCCGAAGTGAAAGATCGTAAGCATGCTTACGCAAGCGGTATTAAGGCGCGCAAGGGTGTAGACTACTGAGCCAGTCTTTTTTATGCTAATTAATTTTATGTAAAACCATATTACTCTTATGACTAGACATCTTATCTTGGGCGGTGCCCGCAGTGGTAAAAGTCGTTTTGCGGAAGAGCAGGCGATTATTCAAGCATTGACTTGCCAACAAACACTTCATTATGTCGCAACAGCCACCATTCGTGACGATAAAGAGATGACGTCACGTATTCTGTTGCACCAGCAGCGTCGCGATACACGCTGGACGTTGATTGAAGAACCCCTAAATTTAGCTGCGGTGATCAGTAATGCTAGCAGCACACAGTGTGTATTAATAGACTGTCTTACTTTGTGGTTAACGAATGCATTAATGCAAAATTGTTGGGATGATACTAAATTGGCTTTTATTGAAGCGGTCAAACATTCCTCTGCCAGTTTGTTCTTCGTCAGTAATGAGGTTGGTTCAGGTATTGTGCCAATGGGTGAATTGTCGCGTCAGTTCGTTGATGAAGCGGGTTGGCTGCATCAGACCTTAGCCGAGTATTGCGATCAAGTCAGTGTGGTGATCGCTGGTCTGCCACTAGCGCTCAAGCCAAGTTGACAATTGTAGAAAATTAGCAACCCTATTGTTTAAAAATTTTGTTTATACACTAGAACTAAAAACAAGCGCTAAGCATTATTTTCTCACAGCCTTTTTCAAGGTTTCATTAAGAGTTACTATATGAACTGGTTATTTGAACCTGCAAGAGCTATTGATTTGTCTTTTCGTGACCGAGCGCGCGCGCATCAGCAGCAACTGACTAAACCAGCGGGTTCACTGGGGCAATTAGAGGTTTATGCAGAAATGTTTGCGGGCTGGCAATCAACTATACATCCCCATGTAGAGCATATCTATATTGCCGTTTTTGCTGGTGACCACGGCGTGTGCCAACAGAATATATCGGCATTTCCTCAAGCAGTGACTACTCAAATGATAGCTAACTTCCTTGATGGCGGTGCCGCTATCAGTGTATTAAGTCGGCACCTGAATGCTGCGTTTGTAGTCTGTAACACGGGCACCGTTAAACCGTTACCTGATCACTATATTGCTCATCCTCAATGGGTAGATAAGCACATTGCCTATGGTACTGCCGACTTGTCTTTACACGCGGCGATGACTTTAGTGCAGCTGGCAGATGCTTTAGCGGCGGGTTGCAGTGTTGTCGACGAAGCGTGCTCCCAATATTCAAGTGACCAGCCGTTACAATTATTTATTGGCGGTGAAATGGGAATAGGGAATACTACGTCGGCTTCAGCGCTTTGTGCTGCGTTACTCGAATTACCTTCTATAGACGTAGTCGGCCCGGGTACCGGTGTTGATGCTAGGGGTTTGTTGCATAAACAATCAGTAATTGATGCTGCGTTATTGTTACACAAGGCTATTTTAAACGAGCCATGTGAGATTTTACGATGTCTAGGAGGTTTAGAAATTGCAGCGCTGGTAGGGAGTTATATACGCTGTGCTCAATTAGGTATTCCGATACTGGTAGATGGTTTTATTTGCACGGCTGCGGCGTTGATGGCGGTGAAATTAAACCCCTCAGTTAGACATTGGATGTTGTTTTCTCATTGCTCCGCAGAGCCAGGGCATCGCATCGCGCTTAACGTTTTGTCAGCAGAACCGATACTTGATTTAGGTTTACGTTTAGGTGAAGGCAGTGGCGCAGCGATTGCCGTGCCAATATTACAATCAGCATTGTTGTTGCATAATACAATGGCTACTTTTGAGCAAGCAGGTGTAAACGGTGGGTAGCACACATTTCAGCTCAACGATCGATTTATTGCGCCATGGAGAATGTGCTGACGGTCATTGTTACCGTGGTACAACAGATGTCGCTTTATCCGATGTTGGGCATCAGCAGATGCTACAAAGTGTAGAAAAACTATTGAAAAAAAAATCTGACCCTTGGTCACGTATTATGACCTCGCCGTTGCAGCGTTGTTCTATTGTTGCTGGCCAGTTGGCTCAGCAATGTAAGGTCCCTTTGATCTGCCACAAAGGGTATCAAGAAATTCATTTTGGCGACTGGGAAGGGCAACGTGTTGATCACGTGTGGGAAACACAGCAAGCCACCGTAAAAAAATGGTTTGCCGACCCAGTTAATTTTCCACCGCCTAATGGTGAGGCTGCGGATACATTTTCTGATCGTGTTGTTACCATTTTACTGCAGCACGTGCGCCAAACACCGAATGAACACACGTTATTGGTCACTCATGGTGGTGTCATGCGTGTGCTGTTAGCGCATTGCTTATCTATGTCACTAAATAATATGGGGCGTTTTGATGTGCCTTATGCGTGTTTATCGCGTATTCAAATAAGCTATGATTATCCTTCTTCCCAATACTATTATCGTTTAATTGCACATAATGTTAATAGTGTATCAGGCGTATAAAGTGTCTAATCGGTTTTTGATTTTTTCTCGTGAATACTTTTGCGAATCCCTTCGAGAATGGATTATCCCGTTGTTAACGGCCGTTTCGTTATTGACGCGTCTACCCGTAGCCCACTGGTTGCCCGCAAAATTGCCTAATAAATTATTGGGTCGCTCAGTATTATGGTATCCGGTAGTGGGATTATTATTGGCGGGACCCTTACTACTTCTATTAATGTTGTTTACTTCGACCGTATCACCATTTGTTGTAGCGGTGACGGTGGTTATTGTTTGGGTAGCGTTGACTGGCGGGCTCCACCTTGACGGGCTGGCCGATTGCGTTGATGCGCTGTATGCTGGGCATTCTGTTGTTGGTCAGCAAAGTAGTGGGCCACCAAAATTAGTATCTTTAAAACAGCTCAAAATACTGCAGGTATTGAAAGATCCGTGTGTCGGCGCCATGGGTGCGGTTGCGCTCATGTTATTGCTAATGTTAAAAGTGAGTGTTGTGGCCAGCTTATCCACAAAGTTAGTGTTAGGTTTACTGTTGGCGATGGTTCTCTCTCGGTCTTGTGCGCTGCTGTTTATCGTGATGACACCTTACACCCCACATGCGTCGACCGCCGGTGTTGGAGCAATATTAGCAGTTCACGCGCCTAAGTCTGTTGCCCTCGTTGTGATACTGTTAGTCGCGTTAATTACATTTTTTGTATTACCATCTTTTATTGCCTTGATACTGCTAGCGTCGCAATTTATTTTATGCTTCGTTTTTCGATTTTTTTGGGTCAAGCGCTTAGATGGTTTTGTGGGCGATGCTGTGGGTGCACTGATTGAATTAAGTGAGGTCAGTGTTTTATTTGTCTTTTATCTTTTAGTGGTGTAGCAAAGATATGATCGCTATTAGTGTGCTGCTGGCGGTACTGTTAGATATTATTTTTGCTGAGCCTAAACGCTTTCATCCGTTAGTGGGTTTTGGTTGGATGGTGAATCGTGTTGAGTCGCGAGTTAATTCACAGGATCATCCACGATTGTTACAGTTTTTTACGGGAGCAATGAGTTGGCTGCTGTTAGTTGTTTTACCGACGTTTCTCATCATTTTGCTTGTGACTTACGTTGAATCAACAGTTGACGTATTCAGTGCAGTTGTTGTTATTTTTTTTGAGGCAGTTTTTTTATACTTAGCGATAGGTTATACCAGCTTACGACAGCATGCTATGGCAATCGTTAAGCCACTTGTAGATGGTGATATTGTATCGGCACGCGAAAAAGTAGGATGGATTGTGAGTCGTGATACGGATCAAATAAATGATAACGATGTACGTAAAGCCACTATAGAATCTGTTTTAGAAAACGGTAGCGATGCCGTCTTTGCGCCTATTTTTTGGTTTGTCGTCGGTGGCTTTCCAGCCGTTATTCTATATCGTTTAAGTAATACACTAGATGCTATGTGGGGTTATAAAACTGATCGGTTCCTTTATTTTGGTCGCTTTTCTGCACGTATGGATGATGTGCTTAACTATATGCCTAGTCGCTTAGTTGCGATAAGTTACGCTTCGCTAGGTCAATTTTTACTGGCGGTAAGTTGCTGGAGAAAACAAGCACCTTTGCTCGCCAGCCCTAATGCTGGAGTGGTGATGACATCGGGTGCTGGCGCTTTAGATGTTAGTTTAGGAGGGGATGCATATTATCACGGTGAGTTAACGCCTAAGCCGGTGTTCGGCGGGCATGGGACCGTCACCAATGACGACATTTTTCGCGCGCTTAGACTGATAGATAAAACGCTTATTTTGTGGTGTATCGTTATTGTTGCATTGACCTAGTCATGTGTGGATTTACTGAAAAGAATAAAAGTTAAATAGAATCACTATTATCTAAAAAATTATAGGGGCTGTCTTGTAGGTTCGAGCGGAGCTTTTCTCTGCCAGCCATCTTTGCTTGCACTTCTAGTGGCAGTTCAGTAAATAAAATAATATTCTTTTGAATCAGTAAATGTATTAAATCTTCAGTTGCGCGGGCAAAATCCTGATCTGACTCGGATAGGTTTTTTTTTGCATTATCGTCGTCGCTGTTTTGTTTTTCAGTCGTTAAAAAACCGACGACTTCAGGATGGGTCGGCGCCAAAAATTCTGTATGTGTACTATTTTGTTCCCGTTTTAACGACGTAATAGTACCGTTATTATCCCGTTTAAAGTATGGCATAGCATCAGGCTCCGTCAGTGTTTTATTGGTTGTTCGCACAATATAGACTAAAATAACCGAGAGAGATAAGCTATTTAGGAGAATCCCATAAAATAGAAGTATATATTCTATATGTTTAGCCACTTTTTGGTGGGATTCCTAGAGCCTTGTAATAGAAATGTTTGTTAATGAATAGGTAACATCATTGAAAAGTAATATCCCTGAACCATCTGTCACATCGACGCCTACTAACGTTGAGGGGGCGAAAGTGGCGGTTGATCAAGCGACTGACCAATCTGCCGCCGACGTCGGAAAGGAATTTCATGATCCATTGCTGGCATGTTTACTACTGATCACCAAGTTAGAAAATACACCGTGCTCAGAAACATCTTTAATTGCAGGTCTACCATTAGTAGATGAAAAGCTGACGCCCGAACTATTTGTGCGTGCAGCCGAGCGTGCGGGCCTTGATGCCAAGGTCAAAGAAAAACCACTAACCGATATACCTGATATCGTATTCCCTGTCACTCTATTGTTAAAGCGTAACCGCGCCGTTATTCTTCTATCGTATGATACCGGCCAAGGTAAGGCGACTATTATAGAGTCAAAGACGGGCACTGAAAAAACAGTCAGCCTAGAGGCGTTATCACTAGCTTACTCTGGCTATGTTATTTACACTCGGGCAGCGTATCATCTCGATAAATCTATTGCTGATAGTCATGTAGACACGAATCAAAAACATTGGTTTTGGTCGGTCATGAAGTCCTCATGGCGTATTTATCGCGATGTATTACTTGCCTCTCTCTTCATTAACTTATTCGCGGTGGCTAACCCGCTATTTGTAATGAACGTATACGATAGAGTCGTCCCTAATAACGCCGTAGAAACTTTATGGGTGTTAGCCATAGGTGTGCTCATCGTCTTTCTTTTCGACGCCATACTCAAAACATTACGCGGGTACTTTATTGAAGTGGCAGGTAAGAAGTCCGATATTCTTTTGTCCTCCTTTTTATTCGAACGTGTATTAGGTTCTCGTTATAGTGAGCGTCCCTCATCGGTGGGTGCGTTTACTAGTCAGTTTCGTGAATTTGATCAAGTGCGTAATTTTTATACCACATCGACCATATCGGCTTTTGTCGATATGCCGTTTGTGGTCATCTTTTTATTGCTTATCTATTATGTGGGTGGGCCGTTGGTCTACGTTCCGCTTGTGGCACTCCCGTTGATTTTGGGCTTTGGGCTTATTATGCGCAAACCCATTCGTCATGCCGTTGAGCAAACGTTTGCTTCTGGCGCACAAAAGAGCGCGACTTTAGTCGAGTCACTGGTAGGTCTAGAAACGGTTAAAACGCTCGGCGCAGAAGGTGTAGTGCAGCGTGTGTGGGAACAATCAGTTGGGCATTTGTCGGTTTGGAGTCAGAAAATGCGCATGCTGTCTATGTCTGTAGGTGTTTTTTCAGGCACCGTCACTCAAGTGGCTAACGTAGTTATTATTATTGTGGGTGTTTACCTTATTGCCGAGCGAGAACTGACTATGGGTGCGCTGATAGCCAGCGTGATGTTGGCTGGGCGAGTGTTAGCGCCTATTGCGCAGGTAGCTACATTATTAGTGACGTATGATCAAACAAAGACGGCGTTAGATGGTCTTGAGCAAATAGTGGATAAAACACAGGAACGTGATCCTCAGCGTCCCTTTGTGAAACGTCCGAACTTTAATGGCGCTATTCGCTTTCAGAATGTTAGCTTCGCTTACCCAGGCGAAGAGACCCCTGTCTTACAGGGTATTTCATTTGCGATTAAACCGGGTGAAAAAGTCGGGTTGATTGGACGAATAGGTTCAGGTAAATCAACTATTCATAAGCTAATACTCAACCTATATAAACCGAGTGAAGGCAGTATTTTGGTAGACGGCATAGATATTCAGCAAATAGACCCCGCTGACCTGCGGCGTCATATTGGTTATATGCCTCAAGACGTTGTGCTGTTTTCCGGCACGGTCAAGTCTAATATTATGTATGGTTCTCCTCATGTGGAAGATGAGGATATTCTTCGTGCTGCGGACGTATCAGGCGTTAAAGAGTTTGTTGATAGTCATCCAATGGGGTTCGATCGCTCCGTAGGCGAGCGCGGGCAAGCGCTATCTGGCGGTCAGCGACAGAGTGTCGGTATGGCGCGCGCGATGCTAAATAGTGTGCCAATATATCTTTATGACGAGCCTACTAGTGGCATGGATAATACGACAGAAAACTTGGTGACTCAGCGTTTAGCCAAAGCGGTAAAAGATAGAACCTTAATCCTCGTTACCCATAAAGCATCTTTACTGTCGATGGTTGATCGATTAATTGTCTTAGACAATGGCAAGATTGTCGCAGACGGTCCACGAGACTCCGTAATCGAAGCATTACAGAAGGGGCAATTACGTGTCACTTAAATATCCTGAAAAAAATAAAACTAATCAGCAACCGAAGATAGACGATGATGATCTTGCATACACCTCATCGGCTTCGGCGGCCATCCTGCATCAAACCCCCAGAGGGGGGCAGCAATTACTTTGGGCGATCATTATTTTTATTATCGCTATTTTGGTATGGTCATCGCTAGCGAATGTTGATGAATTTACCCGTGGTGAAGGTCAGGTGATACCATCCCAATATGTACAAATTGTGCAGAATCTTGAAGGCGGCATTATCGAGGAAATGTTTGTTCGAGAAGGGCAAACGGTAGAAAGAGGTCAGCCGTTACTTCGCTTGGACGATAAGCGCTTTTCTTCTTCCCTGCGTGAAACGGAGGTTAATCAATCTCAGTTGCTGTCTCGATCGTTAAGATTAAAAGCAGAAGCCGAAGGTGGTTCCTTTCCTGAGGCTGAGCTAAAGGCTCTTGTTCCTGAGAAGATTGTTGCCGCTGAAAAATCGCTGTATTTCGCGCGAGCACAAGAGATAAGCTCTAGTAATAAAGTGATTATTCAGCAGGTTGCGCAAAAACGCCAAGAGCTATCAGAGTTGCGTGCCAAGTATCAACGTCTACGCCGAAGTTATCAGTTGTCAAAGGATGAGTTGGATCTTACCTCGCCGTTAGTAGCGCAAGGTGCGGTATCTCAGGTTGAGATAATACGCTTGAGGCGTGATCTGAACGATGTTCAAGGAGAGATGAATGCCGCACAGCTAGCTATTCCTCGTATAGAGTCGTCGCTAAATGAGTCAGAACAAAAACTCACTGCTGCTGAGTCTGCTTTCCGCAGTCGTTCGCAAGCCGAATATAACGAAGTGAGGTCCGAGCTCAGCCGCTTAAATGAGTCTAGTCAAGCCATTGCCGATCAGGTGGATAGGACATTAGTCGTGTCACCGGTGACAGGCACTATTAAACAATTATTCGTCAAAACATTAGGCGGTGTTATCCAGCCTGGTCGAGATCTTGTCGCCATTGTTCCTACGGAAGATAAATTACGAGTAGAGGCGCGTGTGAGTCCAGCAGATATTGCTTTTATGCATCCTCAGCAAAAAGCAGTGGTTAAGTTTACCGCATACGATTTCTCTGTTCACGGTGGTTTAGATGGTAAAGTGATCAATATTAGCCCTGACACCATTACTGATGAAGAGGGTAATAGCTTTTATGTGGTGCAAATTGAAACGGAGCAGTCCTTTTTGGGGACAGAGGGAAATCCCAAGCCTATTATTGCTGGAATGACCGTTAGTGTGGATATTTTGACGGGTCAGAAGACTGTGCTTGACTACATACTCAAACCTATATTAAAAACCAAGCAGTTGGCATTGAGGGAGCGTTAGCTGCAATTCTAGCGCTTTCGACCAGCTATGATCTGCGGTCAAAGCAGATATGAATTTTCTCGATTGTGGCTTGTTTTGCTTGCACAATATTGTTTTTTTGGTTGCAGGCACAGCATCATTGAGAATGGATTCGTAAGCCCCTGATTTCCTCAGAAAATTGCTTTTTCTCTTGTAAAAGAGTAAAAAGATGTATTAACCATGTATTTATTGTATTTTTTGTATCGTTTAGCTTAAGCTTCTCGAGACAAGTTGTTAATATACATGGTTTTTTTAGGGCGCCGCGTGCGTCTGTAACAGTATTTTCTGGGGCTATTTATGAAATTTGGTATTCGCTTTAAACACATGTTTAAGGTATCGCAGCTTGTTATCACTGCGGGGCTATTGTTGTCCTCACTATCTGTCAATGCGCTTACCTTGCAAGACGCTATTAAAGATATGTTAGCAAACAACCCTGACGTTCAAGCGGCGCGACAAGAAATGTTGGCTCGGGAGTTTGAGATAACGGGTGCTAAATCCGGTTATTTCCCTACGCTAAATGCCGAGCTTGGCATCGGTCGCGAATGGACGCGCTCACCGTCAACTCGTGATACTAGCGTTACCTTAACACGTGAAGAAGCCGCACTTCGTTTACGTCAAACAATATATGATGGCAGCGCTACCAGTAATGAAGTGGACAGGCAAAAAGCGCGTTACAAAAGCGCATTATATACCGCTATCGATACGCAAGAAAATGCAGCATTAAGAGCGTCGCAAGCTTACATTAATGTTCTCCGCCAGGGTGAGCTGTTGTCTCTGCTTAAAGAATCCCTTGATGAACATCAGCAAATATTCGACCAAACTTCTTTACGTACTGAGCGTGGAGTCGGAAGTAAAGCCGATGTTGAGCAGATTACTGTTCGATTATCTTTGGCGACAAGTAACTTTATTGCAGGTAAAAACAATTTCTTAGATGCCTTAAGTCAGTTTCAGGGGCAAATAGGTTACATCCCAGATGCATCTCAAATGGAAGCGCCTGCTTCATTGGTGCTGCCCACTAGCTTGGATGAGTCGCTGACAATCGCTTTTGATAAACATCCCACTATGAAGTCGGCTGCAGCAGATATTGAAGCAGCAGAGGCTCAATATGCAGCGTCAAAAAGTAAGCGTCATCCTAAGTTAACTCTTGAAGGTGATCGCACGTGGAACGAGGATGTTGATGGTGTTCCTGCGGACAATGAAGATTGGGTCATCGCGTTGCGTCTTAAGTATAATTTATACAATGGTGGCAAAGATAGCGCGCGTCGTCAACAAACTGCAGAATTGGTCACCCAAGCAAAAGATGTGATGCGTGGTGCTCGCTGGGAAACCGAAGAAGGCATGCGACTATCTTGGTATTCTTATGAAGCGACTCAACAACAAATGGGTCACTTAGATGTTCATGTTAAATCCGTGGAGTTGGTTAAGAAGGCATATTCCCAGCAGTTCGACATTGGTCGTCGCTCTTTACTTGATTTGCTAGATACAGAGAGTGAGTTGGTTAGTGCAAAGCAAACTTACACAAATACCAAATATGACCAGATGTACTCGCAAATACGCGTGCTTAACTCATCGGGTCAGTTGACCGAGGCGTTAGGCCTGTAGTTAATGCTCAGTAGTTAATGCTAAATTGTGTGTTAAATGATCATTTTTATGTCAAATGATTATTGGTGATGGATCTAGTTATTGTTGATAATAGCAAATAATTGTTGGTATTTAATTGTCAAAAATAGAATATAGAGGTATTTCATGGCGGGTGAAGAGTTAGTGGGCAAGATTGATCGCGTAGAAGGTGATGGCAAGGTGCTTATTGTTCGTTCGACAGGCGAGCAAATAATCGCCAAGGCTGGAGATGTTTTGTTCTCTGGAGACACTGTTGCGACGTCCTCTAACTCAAGGGCCGTGGTGTCTGTAGGTAATGGTACGGTAGCGGTTGGAGCAGCCGAGTCGGCCACCTTCGATGATGTTTTATTCGATCGCATCGCTAATTTAATTATAAATTCTTCGCTCGACAACCCAGTTAACGTCGGTTCTAAGCCATCCATTAGTGTCATTCGTGCCTTTAACGAGACCTTTCCCGATGGGGGTACCGTTACTGCTAATGAGAGTAGTCAGACAGAAACAGTGGTCAATCTAGAGGATGAGTTTGACTCTACCTCTGCAGGCGGCAATCAAGCTAATGGGCGTTTTGTGACGGACAATATTGTCAATGCGATTCAGCGAGGTGGAGACGAAAAAATTCCAGATGCTGGGAGTCTGACGGACACCGGCTCAAGTGAGAAAGAGGAAAAACTTCCTGATAATGGAGTCCCAACTAATTCCGATGATAGCGACACCGAAACCCCTGATGATCAACTAGTTCCTGCTGATGCTACAACGGCTATTGTCAACGAAGCGTTGGTAGGTGGTGTTGTAACAGAGAATGTTGCTGTCTATGCAGGCGCTGATACGGGTTCAGTGACAGAAGACGTGGATACCGATGGCGTTACCGCAGGCGTGCAGCTCGTCAGTACGGGCACGTTAACTATCAGCGACGTTGACACGGGAGATACTCCGGCGATTACCGCGACAACGGGGGCGGACTTTAAGGCGACAGGGTCGACCAATGGCACGGCGTTGGGAGGCTTGGCTATTGATGTGTCGGGCAACTGGACGTATACACTAGACAATACGCTAGCGGCTGCGCAAGCCTTAGACGCGAGTGATACGGTTACCGAAATTTATACCATTAAAGCAGATGATGGCACCTCACACGATATCACCATTACTATTAATGGGGCCGAAGATGTGTCTGTCTATGCAGGCGCTGATACGGGTTCAGTGACAGAAGACGTGGATACCGATGGCGTTACCGCAGGCGTGCAGCTCGTCAGTACGGGCACGTTAACTATCAGCGACGTTGACACGGGAGATACTCCGGCGATTACCGCGACAACGGGGGCGGACTTTAAGGCGACAGGGTCGACCAATGGCACGGCGTTGGGAGGCTTGGCTATTGATGTGTCGGGCAACTGGACGTATACACTAGACAATACGCTAGCGGCTGCGCAAGCCTTAGACGCGAGTGATACGGTTACCGAAATTTATACCATTAAAGCAGATGATGGCACCTCACACGATATCACCATTACTATTAATGGGGCCGAAGATGTGTCTGTCTATGCAGGCGCTGATACGGGTTCAGTGACAGAAGACGTGGATACCGATGGCGTTACCGCAGGCGTGCAGCTCGTCAGTACGGGCACGTTAACTATCAGCGACGTTGACACGGGAGATACTCCGGCGATTACCGCGACAACGGGGGCGGACTTTAAGGCGACAGGGTCGACCAATGGCACGGCGTTGGGAGGCTTGGCTATTGATGTGTCGGGCAACTGGACGTACACACTAGACAATTCGCTAGCGGCTGTGCAAGCCTTAGACGCGAGTGATACGGTTACCGAAATTTATACCATTAAAGCAGATGATGGCACCTCACACGATATCACCATTACTATTAATGGGGCCGAAGATGTGTCTGCTACGCCCCCCGTTATTGAAGATAATGGCGGTCTTGTCCCGGAGTCAACAGGCTTGTTATTAAGGTTTTTTGATAATACCGTTGCGCTAGATGGTATCGCCGCCAATACGGAAGTCCAAACAGAGGCACAAGCAGCCACCACGGTAACTCGTTTAACCGCTGGTATTGGTGATAGGCTGATAGGTGAGATCGGTTCTGCCCCCACTATTGCTTCAGACAGCATCGGGCTTGGTGAAGGTGATGCAAATGCGATAACCGGTTTGGTGTACCTTACCGCCAACAGTGAGTACAGAATAGAGGGTTACCGAGACGATACTTTACATGTTGAGTTAGGTGGACAAGTAGTTGTTTCCACCGAGGGTAATTCTTATGGTAGTTTTAGTACTGGTATTCCGGTAACTGTTCATGCAGGCATAATAAGCCAGTCAATATTTACTGCTCCAGCAAACGGATATTACACAATAGAGATATATGCTGCTAATCAAAGTGCAAACGGAATAATTAATCTAGCCCTGTCTGAAAATGGTATTTCTAAGCCCTTATCGGTCAATAACTACAGTTTATTTGCGGGCCCAGAAGACTTAATTAATGCTGGCGCCCAATTCGGTGAATTTGAATCAAATACAGGGCCTAATGTAGCAGCGTCCAATAGAAATGGCACTTCCGTTAGTTCAACGACACTGGGTACCAAGACTGATGGGGGTTATTTTCCAGTAGACCCTAGTGTAGATGTTGTGAGTGCAGGTGTGACTAACTCGATTAGTTTGTCTTCATTAACGGTGAGCGCTCAAGGTACAGATACTATTCTAAGTGTCGTTCTTAGCAGTATTCCTGTCGGCGCCATTATTTCAGACGGTACCGTTCCTAATACTTATACTTCGGGGTCTTTAACAGATACCGTGGATATTACTAGCTGGACGCAAAGTGGTTTATCTATTGATCTAAGTGGCGTTTCCCCTCCTTATAGTGCGGGTGACACGGTTACTTTTGATGTGGAGGCGACATCTAGCTCTACTACTGGCGCAGAGGCGACACAAACAGGTGATTTTACAATAGGGGTTCTGCCATCAACCTATGCTACAGATAGTGGTAATGGTATAGAAGTGGAAAATGAGCTGGTCGGGACTATTAATGATGGTAATGATGATGTCGTTTATGGCTCGGGTAGCGCAGATACCTTAGTTGCGGGTAGTCAATTTGGTGTTGTTATACATGGGCGTGCAGGAAATGACACCATTACAGGGGGCGATGATAATACAAGTAACTCAGCTGAAAATGGTAATAATACTATCTTTGGCGGTTCGGGTAATGACGTGATAATAGGCGGTAGTGGCGAAGATATTATTTTTGGAGGCCTCGGTTCTGATACCTTAAGAGGCGGTTTTACGGGTATAACTGATACCGATACTGACCGTTTTGTGTGGCAATCGGGCGACACATCTATTGGCGAGACAGATACCATACTTGACTTTCAGGTTGGTAGCACAGGAACAGGAGACGGCATAAAACCAAACGATATTTTAGATTTTTCAGCGTTATTATCGGGGGAATTGTTGAATTCTAATATTGATAATTACATCTATCTTTCGGATTCGGGTTCTAATACTACGTTAACATTTGATTTAGACGGTGATGGACACATTTCGGGATATAACGATTTTACTGTTGAATTAACCGATGTGACGGGAGTGACCCTATCTCAAATGATTACCGATAAAAATATTCACACCGATAGCATACTACAAGAAGCAAATGTTTATCGAGGTACAGTAGCGCCCGAGATCATTATAGGGACTTCTGCGGATGAAATTTTCTATAGTAACGGTGATAACACTGTGGGTGGGAGTCAAGACAACGTGTATGGGTTTGGTGGTAAAGATACCTTTGTTTTTGACTCGAATACCGCCTTTGTTGCTGATGCGGCTGCTGATGGTACGTCGTCCGCGAGGCTTCGAGATTTTACTTTTGGTGATACCGGCAGTAACTCTAACGCAGACGTACTCAATATAGCAGACTTTTTAGATGGTACAGGCTTAACGGCAACGACAGCGTTGCCTTATCTACATGTTGTTGATAACTATTACGGAACAACATTACTGTTTATTGATAAAGAAGGTGGATTTGATGGCGCGGACAGGTTGGCTCTAGATACGACTTTAGGAGGCAATGGTGCAGACATGTTTTTGCGGTTTGCAGGTGCTGATGCATTTAGTACAGCTACTGGTGAGACCGATAACACTATTGCTCAATTAAATGCACTGATTGCATCTGGAAATCTCGTTTTAGATTAAAAGCCATGGTTTTTTCAGACTTGACTGCCACGTGTTTTAGCTGATTAATATAGGGTGGCGTAGATTAGAGGTTATAACCAAACGAGATTGACGTGTACTTTTTGTCTGTTGATGGATAAGGTAAAGGTAAAGGCTTATCTATGTATGATCACATTCTTGTGTAGCGAAAATCGGCAGTGTTTTCGAGAATCGAAAGAAGGCTTTTTAAGCCCCTTATCGATTAAAATAAACGCCCATTGTCAGCGTGAACGGTAAGTAGTGATGTGGGATGTTATATGATTTCTCGCAGCGTTCTTCTTTTGTGGTCGTTAACGGCTTGAGTTTTTTGGTGAGGCCAAAGATTGCCCACCTTTTACTTTATGATGCTTTAGTTTGGATGTCTTTACCTCAATAAATAAGTTTTTGAGTGGTCAGCGTTAAATATCAAAGCACTTCATCTTTCAAGGGAGTGTGTCGACAAACGCAATTAACAACTAATGGTTACTATGGTAGTGATCGCGATGCAGATAACGTTCAGTGATGACGTGTTATCCACATCGGGGGCTATCTGTTCGCATTCAAATATTATGGGAGACTACTATCAACACCTCCGTTCAAACAGCCCTTACTGCGGTAGCTAAAATTAGCGAAGTCGTTGGCGATGCCTATATAATCCGCGTTTCCGAAGACGGAGAATCTCGTTACTTGGCTGCCGTTGGTGACGTAATATACGTTAATGACGTCGTTATTACGTCAGATGCTTCTATGCTCTTGGCGAATACCGCTAACCCTCAGCGACTCATCACTATTAACCCCTTGGCGAGTGTTCAATTTACCCCTTCTTTTATTGATCAACTGGGTAATGCCGACAGTTTTAACAACGATGATTTATTGCAAGATGATGGAAGTGAGAGCAACGTTTCTTTGTTAGATACGCTGTTGTCCAAAGAAAGCATTGAATCCATTTTGCCATCTCCCTCTGCGCCAAACGCTAACGAACCAGTGGCTGAGACAGGCAGTCGTCCGGGGGTAGTGGTAATTTGGGAGCGCACTGGAACGGAAATTCTTCCTTTCAAAGGTTTTTTAGCATTATCCGAAGATGATTTGTTTAACCTTGATGAAATAGGTGATCAGTCTTTTTTGGAAGGTGATAGCATAGTGACTATTGCCCAAGATACTAATGCGGCACCTTTAAATGATGCCCCAGGCAGCGCCGATAAAACCATTACATTGGCTGAGGACAATGATTATGTTTTATTAAGGAGCGACTTCGCATATAGCGACACTGAAGGCGATAGTTTTGCCAATGTCCGCATTGATGAGCTGCCAACATCGGGACAGCTCACGTTTTCCGGCTTAGCGGTAACCGCTAACCAAACCATTAATATCGCATCTATAATGGCAGGTGATTTAGTGTTTGTGCCTGAAGCAAATGCCAATGGTAGCGGTTACAGTAGCTTTACTTTTAGCGTGCAAGATAGTGCGGGTGCATTTGATGCAACCCCCAACACCATAACAATAGATGTTACCCCTGTGGTAGATTTACTGGTGCCAAAAAATGATAGCTACGAGGTGATCGTTGATACCCCTTTCACATCAACACTCGCTAATGGGGTGCTGTTCAACGATGCTGGAGACGATTTGTCAGTTGACACGACGCCTATTTCTAATGTGGCCAATGGTGTCTTGGCGCTTAATGATGACGGCACATTTACTTATACTCCCAACGATGATTACAATGGCTCTGATAGTTTCATTTATCAGGTAGAAGACGATCTAGGTAATACTGCTCAGGCGACAGTTAATATTAATGTCGACTACGTAAAAAATACGGTTATAGGAACCAGTGCGGAAGATAATTTAATTGGCGCTGCAGCATCGGATGACGATATTTTTTCAGGCGGAGTAAATTCTTTTTTTGCAGAAAATATACAGGGTGTCGGTGGTTCAGCAAGTGCTGCTCAAGGGGCAAGCGTAGGCTCAGGGAATGATCGTTTTATTCTTGATGCCGACGATGCATTTGTGACTGATGCATCCGCGTCGGAGGTTGATGGCGGCTTGATTCGCTTTAGAGATTTTACTGTCGGAGACGTGACCACGGACACCGATGCTGATACGCTTGTATTGGGTGATTTTTTACGAGCGGGGGTCCCTACTTTTGATGGTAGTGCTGAGCAAGCGCTTAATTTTTTACACTTTGAAAACGCGTCGGGTTCAAGAGCGCAGCTTTTGTATATTGACAGAGATGGTGGCTTAGTAGATGCAGCTTCAAGAAACTTGAGTGAAGGCAATGTCTATGGCGGTATTGACGGCGGGGCATCGCTTTTGCTGGAGTTTAAGACAGATGATGGGCTATATGATGCTACACCAGGTGGAGAAGTATTAAATTCCGTTGCTCAAATACAAAGCTTAATAGATCTAGGTTTTCTTGATTTTAGTTAAAGAGCCGTTGATTCTATCAGTAAGCAATAGCGGCGTTTCTGCTGCTTTTTTTGCGTGTCGAATAATAGACTATTTAACGTCGATAACGTTATCGAGATCAACACAGAACAATGCTCATCGAGACCTAAATGAATTATAAGTTACTGATTGCTATTAATAGCATCTTGCTCACCTTTTCATCGTGGTGTTTTTCTTTAGAAATTCAAAGCCAGTGGATTCAAGGAGGTCTTATTTTAGGTAAAACGACTCCATCACATAAGATCGATTTTTTAGGAAAGGCAGTGAGAGTGAATAGCCAAGGTGATTTCGTTGTTGGTTTAGGGCGTGATGCCAAACCCAGTGTTAGTCTCACTGAAACTAGTGCCAGTGGCGAGGTGATTACACACACTTTTTCTGTTAAACAGCGCACATATAACGAACAAAAAATAATCGGTGTTCCACAAAAAACCGTTAACGTACCCGAGTCAGCACTGACCCGAATTCGCGAAGAAGTGCGTGCGACAAAGGCTGCAAGAAAAATAGATTCACAGCGACAAGATTATTCACAGGTGTTTTCTTGGCCTGCTAAGGGTATTATTTCTGGGGTGTACGGTAGTCGCCGTGTCTATAATGGTGTTCCTAAACGTCCTCATTTTGGTGTCGATGTTGCTGCGCCACAGGGAACCTCAGTGGTAGCGCCTGCATCGGGTGTCATTACATTAGTCCATAATAATATGTACTTTTCAGGCGGTACAGTCATTATGGACCACGGACACGGTGTTTCATCAACGTTTATTCATCTGCACAAAGCACACGTAGTCGTAGGCGATTATGTAGAACAGGGGCAATTAATTGCAGAAATTGGCTCAACAGGTCGCTCAACAGGTCCACATTTGGATTGGCGAATGAACTGGTTTAATCAACGGCTGGATCCACAATTATTGATGAGTAGTTTGCCATTACCTCTCTCCAAGTAATTTGATAGACCCATTAACGCAGTAATAGATTTATCCAGTTAAAGGTAAGCTTGCTTTGGATGTTAAGCGTAAAAAATCTGGTGCGAATACAAAAATAGTTAATAAATAGCATTAAACGAGGTAGTAGAGACACGTGGATAAAAAATTATTGGATTTACTGGTATGCCCTGTTACTAAATCATCTCTGCAGTACGATAAAGAAAAACAAGAACTCATCGCCGTAGCGAGTGGCTTGTCGTACCCTGTGCGAGATGGTATTCCTGTTATGTTAGAGTCTGAAGCTCGCACGCTTAGTGCCGACGAAAAGGCACAGTGGAAATCCAAGCAAGCAGCCGGTGTTTAGGGGGTATTGATGAAGATTTCAGCGGTGGCAGACACATTATTTACTAAAATTATTAACGGTGATATTCCGGCAGACATCATCTACCGTGACGAGTACTGTATCTGCATTCGCGATATATCACCACAAGCACCCACACATGTATTAATTATACCGGTTAAACCGATTGCACGATTGGTCGACGCGACACTAGAAGATCAACTGCTGCTAGGGCATTTAATGATAAAAGCGAGTGAAATCGCGAGTATGTTAGGTGTGAATGATGCCTTTCGTTTGATCGTCAACAATGGCGCTAATGCTGGGCAAACGGTATTTCATTTGCACCTGCATTTGTTAGCAGGCAAAGCTTTTTCTGAGGCAATGGTGTGACATGCTAGTGAGTAGTCTGCATTAAGTGCTGCGAGCCTCTTCATTCCCCATTCAACGAGGTGGTCAGTTAGGCTTTTCTATTAAGCGGTACCCCGCACTGTCAGCTTTATTACCTATCGTCTATACTCCCGTTTACTTTGCTACCACCCATACTCAAGAGTGATTTTATGAAAAGCGCAGATATTCGCGATGCTTTCCTACGTTTCTTTAATACCCATGGCCATACTGTTATTAACAGTAGTTCGCTCGTGCCTAATAATGACCCCACCTTATTATTTACGAATGCGGGTATGGTGCCCTTTAAAGATGTGTTTCTGGGGAGCGATAAACGTGATTACCAACGTGCGACATCATCGCAGCGTTGTGTGCGTGCGGGTGGTAAACATAACGACTTGGAGAATGTAGGGTATACCGCTCGCCACCATACGTTTTTTGAAATGTTGGGTAACTTTAGCTTCGGTGATTATTTTAAGAAAGAGGCGATCCATTATGCATGGACATTTTTAACCTCACCCGAGTGGATGGCGATTCCCAAAGATAAACTCACCGTAACAGTCTATGCCGACGATCAAGAAGCCTACGATATTTGGCATAATGATATTGGTTTGCCCGCTGAAAAAATCATTCATATTGGTGACAATAAAGGTGAAAAGTACCAATCTGACAATTTTTGGGCGATGGGGGATACTGGCCCATGCGGTCCGTGTACCGAAATATTTTATGATCATGGTGAAAATGTATGGGGTGGTTTGCCCGGCACACCAGAAGAAGATGGTGATCGCTATATCGAAATTTGGAATATTGTATTTATGCAGTTTAATCGTAGTGCGGATGGCACAATGGAAAAGTTGCCTAAGCCTTCGGTCGATACGGGAATGGGCTTAGAACGCATCTCGGCGATAATGCAGAATGTACACAACAATTACGATATAGACTTATTTCAACATTTATTAAAAGCGGCTGCTAAAATCACCTATACACAAGATGTAGAGCATAAATCGCTGCGTGTGATCGCCGATCATATTCGCTCTTGTGCGTTTTTAATTATCGACGGTGTGATGCCATCTAATGAGGGGCGTGGTTATGTTCTGCGTCGCATCATTCGCCGTGCCGTTCGCCATGGGCATAAATTAGGTCAAACACAGGCGTTTTTTCATCAGTTGGTAGCGGCGCTAGTCGATACTATGGGCGAGGCTTACCCCGAGTTACGTTCTCAGCAAAAGCAAATTGAAAAGATATTGTTGCTTGAAGAGCAGCAGTTTGAGAAAACCTTAGAAAAAGGGTTGTCAGTATTAGAATCGGTATTAGCATCGTCTGATTTCACTCAGAGCGGCTCAACGCAGATTCCGGGTGCGACCGTATTTTCACTTTATGATACTTACGGTTTTCCCACCGATCTGACTAATGATATTGCTCGTGAGCACGCGCTCACACTCGATATGGAAGGCTATGAAAAGTGCATGAATGAGCAGCGTGCTCGTGCGCGTGCTGCGGGGAAATTCACGTTGGATTATTCATCGACGATTGACCTTGACGGCGCCACTGATTTTACTGGCTACGATACCGTTAATGGCGGGGGATCGATCACTGCTATTTACCAAGACGTGCAGTCTGTTGAAAACTTAAAACAAGGCGATGAAGGTGCCATTGTTTTATCAAGCACAGCGTTTTATGCCGAATCGGGTGGTCAGGTCGGCGACACGGGTTATATTACTGTTGGTGATAATCGGTTCGAGGTGCAGGATTGTCAAAAAAATGGATCGCATCACTTACATATCGGTAAAGTGTTAAGGGGTGAATTTAGCTGTGGCGCTTCAGCGGTAACTCAAGTTGATTCGCAGGTGCGTCAAGCAACGATACTTAATCACTCTGCTACGCATTTAATGCACGCAGCCTTGAGAAAAGTACTCGGTGAGCACGTCGTGCAAAAAGGCTCTTTAGTAGATTCTGAAAAGTTACGTTTTGATTTTTCTCACAGTCAAGCGGTTAGTCCTGATGAACTTGAGCAAATACAAACAATGGTAAACGATGAAATTCGTCGTAACACCTCCGTAGAGATAGATCACTGCGATATCGAGCAAGCCAAAGACAAAGGCGCGATGATGCTGTTTGATGAAAAGTACGGTGATGAAGTGCGCGTACTGTCAATGGGAGAGGGTTTTTCGATTGAATTATGTGGCGGTGTTCACGTTAATCGTACCGGTGATATCGGTGTTTTTCATATTGCCGCCGAGTCGGGAATAGCATCGGGCGTGAGGCGTATTGAAGCCGTTACCGGCCACAAAGCGTTAACTCGCTTGTTATCCTATAAAGAGGCCATAGAGAATATTGCACAGAGTGTGAAAACCAATAGCACCAATGCAGTAGAGAAAGTTGAGCAGCTAGCCGCACAAGTTAAAGAGCAAGAAAAAACAATGGCTGCCATGCAGGCTAAACTAGCCAGTGCCGACAGCGGCGCATTGCTGAAACAAGTGAAACCATTAGCGGGAATTAATTTACTTGCACATCATGTTGAGGGCGCCAATGGGAAAACCTTGCGTGACATGGCAGATGCGCTAAAAAGCCAAATCGATAATACCGTATTTTTATTAGTGACGAATGAAGGTAATAAAGTATCTATCATTACCGGAGTCACAAAGGATTTAACTGCTCGTTTTAAAGCGGGCGACCTTATGCGCGAAGTTGCGCCCTTAGTGGGGGGTAAAGGTGGTGGGCGACCTGATATGGCTCAAGGTGGTGGTACCGACCCATCGGGTATCCCAGCCTTGTTAGCAGCAGCAGAACAGTGGGTACAAAAATAGCGGATGGTTATCACCCAGAACCGTTTTAGTGAGTGGCTTTTTTGAGTGAAATTTATTGACTCTATTAGTTGCTCAGCATTTACACGATAAGGCTATATTGAACACATAGCGCTATACTTATGGTGCTTATTGGCACTATCGATTAGTACTATCGATTAGTACTATCGATTAGTATTATCTATTGTCACTAGTAGTCGCATTGTGGCATAAATAACGACAATCAATCGCTAGCGAATAAGAAAATTTATTCATTTAACGGTCTTCACTTAACTTTTAGCCGTAGATAGTGTTTAATTGCTGTTTTTCAACTTTGGCGCGTAAAGCAACATGCGTTTTAGACAGAGAAATTATAACGAATTAGCAAGCTTAAGGTACAATATTATGAGCCTATTGGTTCAAAAATACGGCGGCACGTCCGTCGGGACGGTGGAACGTATTCAAGCTGTTGCAGAAAAGATTACCGCATTTAAGCAACAAGGTCATGACCTTGTGGTGGTGGTGTCCGCTATGTCAGGCGAAACAAATCGCCTTGTGGGGCTTGCGAAAGAAATGCAAATCATACCTGACGTCCGCGAAATGGATGTGCTTTTATCGACCGGCGAACAAGTAACGATCGCCTTATTGTGTATGGCCTTAAAAGCCAGAGGTTGTGAAGCGCGTTCCTATACTGGTGGGCAAGTCAAAATAATGACTGATGATTCCCATACCAAAGCACGCATTCAATCGATTGATGAAAAAAATATGCGCGCTGACCTTAATGCTGGACGTGTCGTTGTGGTTGCAGGCTTTCAAGGTGTTGATGAAAGCGGCAATATTACCACGCTAGGACGCGGTGGCTCAGATACGACCGGGGTTGCGCTTGCTGCAGCACTTAACGCCGATGAGTGTCAGATATATACCGATGTAGACGGTGTGTACACAACAGATCCACGCATTGTTGCAGCGGCAAGACGTTTAGATAAAGTGACTTTTGAAGAAATGTTAGAGCTCGCTAGCCTAGGTTCTAAAGTATTACAAATTCGCGCGGTCGAATTTGCCGGCAAATATAATGTGCCTTTACGTGTACTACACAGTTTTCAAGAAGGTTCAGGCACGCTAATTACGATTGATGAGGAGTTCTCTACTATGGAGCAACCGGTAGTTTCTGGAATAGCATTAAACCGAGACGAAGCAAAGGTCACTATTGCTGGGATTCCTGACATTCCAGGTGTCGCTTCAAAGGTGTTAGCACCTGTTAGCGACGCGAACATCGAAGTCGATGTTATTGTTCAAAATGTGGCGGCAGATAAAACCACCGACCTTACTTTTACCGTTAATCGTAATGATATGTTACGAGCCAAGTCGGTAATGGAATCCGTTGCGGCGGAATTAGGTGCGAAGTCGGTGACCACGGATGATACTATTGTTAAGGTCTCGATTGTCGGCGTAGGCATGCGATCTCACGTGGGTGTCGCGTCGCTAATGTTTAAAACATTAGCCGAAGAAAATATTAATATACAAATGATCACTACTTCAGAAATAAAAATATCAGTGATTATTGACGAGCGTTATGCAGAACTTGCAGTAAGAAGCCTGCATACTGCCTTTGGTCTCGATAAGAACGATTAATTAAATCGTAGTTAAAAGGTCTGAATATTTTTCAGGCGGAGTTTAACTTATTTTATATGCCGACAGGTGTACTGTCTGTCAGCGTATTAACAGCGTGCCAACGCTCTAACTATGGATTTACAGGCAACTTAGGAGTAAAGCATGCTTATATTAACCCGCAGAGTCGGTGAAACGTTAATGGTCGGCGATGAAGTCACCGTGACCGTATTAGGAATTAAAGGCAATCAAGTGCGCATTGGTATCAATGCACCCAAAGACGTTGCCGTTCACCGCGAAGAAATTTATCAGCGTATTCAACGTGAGAAAGGTTTGTTGCCTGAAGAGGAAGGGCAAGAATAGTTAACGCCCGCTGCCGAGTGGATATGGCTGGTACAATAAAATAAAAGGGGGGGGTTAGTCGATAGTGGTCGACATCATTAAGCCGACTTCGAATATTATTGATAAAACAGCCATATTTAATTGACTCAATCATTATTGCTGGTATTATGCCTCGGCTTCGGCCTACTGTTTACGCAGTAGGCCGAAGTTGTGAAATAAATAAATGACACATAAAATTTGGAGAGGTGGCCGAGTGGCCGAAGGCGCTCCCCTGCTAAGGGAGTATACCTTGATCGGTATCGAGGGTTCGAATCCCTCCCTCTCCGCCATTTTCAGGCACAAAAAAACCGCTTCTTTGGCGGTTTTTTTGTGCCTGAAAACAAGCCGGATCGATACAGTCTTGTCGATGACTCAGATATATTGCACATAAAAATTTTCCATGACGAGGTCAATAACCATGTCCAGCATATCAGGCAGCATTAAGTAATAGCTCCGAAATAGTCGTGGCGATCAATTCTGTTTTGATGATTACAGGATGAATTTCCTCGACTTGATTCAAATAAGCGAGTTGTGATGTGAGTGAAAATAATGACTGATCTATAGAGCTTAATGCATCGAGTCTACTAGCTCTCGGTTGTTGATCACAGCATACGATGCGTAATAGTTGCTCATGCAGCTCTTGTAATGTTTGCTTCGATAGCAACCCGTGGCCTAATGCGTTATGGCAGGCGGCTAAGTTATGGCTTGATTGATGTAGCATGCAAGGAAGGGTTTTGGTGTGATGTGTGTAGGGTGTTTTCTTCAGCATATTGAGACACAGAGTAATACATTTTTCAAAATACGCTATAGCTTGAATGAATTGTTGTCTCTGATGCGCCTTATTGCCTAGTGAATAATATTGATCCCAAAATTCACAGGTATCAGCGTTGGCATCGCCGGGCGAAAGAAGTAAATTAATGGTGCGTGCGGATGAGATGGATGAAAGCATAGTGTTTGTCCTTATCGCTAATGAGAATCATTATCATATAGGGTGGTACCAATATTTACAACTCTATATTGTCAGTAAGTTTTTTGGCTTTACAATAAATATCGGTCAGCGGATGACGTTATTAGTCGTGATTAAATAAATACCCCTTTGTTGCAAAATTAACTTGACGCTTACCCCGCAAATCACTAGTATACGCGCCTCTTGAGACGGCATAGATTGCACTTGTTTTAAGAAAAATGCACTCGTAGCTCAGCTGGATAGAGTACTCGGCTACGAACCGAGCGGTCGGTGGTTCGAATCCACCCGAGTGCACCATATAATAAAAAAGCCTCACTTTTTAGTGGGGTTTTTTTATGTCTGTTGTTCTTAGTCTGCTCAACCATAAATGGCTCGTGGCGAGTGAATATAAGAACGAATAGATTGGTGCTGTTAGCTATGGACGTTTGTTTATTCCAAACAACTGCATTTAGTGGCGCAAAGATGACTGCTTTAATTTTTTCGCAGTAGAGTCCAATTTATCGATTGGCATCAGCTAACGGTCTTATCTTTAATCCTAGGAGCCTGTCGGACCTAGTAAAAATCACTATGGCAGCGAGAAATCGGTGAATTTTCTCACTACCCCGCTTCGACTCTCAAGTCCTACAGGCTCCTAGCGTTGAATGCCCCGCACACTTTTACGTCTCTTTTTTATGGTCTGTTTGAAATGACAAAGTATCGTTGTAGTATAAAACATAGTCTTCTTGTGTAAAACTAAGGTTTAAAATGTGATTGTATATTAGCCGTGCCATTAATAGTTGAATAGGTATTGAACGGCCACTTAATATGCGTAAGCTGTGATGGTAGAGCCTACAGCGCCTGAGTGGCTTGTTAACGCCAGTCAATGAATAGTTGAGGATGAAAGATGAAAGCGATTTTTTTTGATAATAGGTTACGGAGTAGATTACTCAATAGGTTGCTCAATAGGTCGGACTTTAACATGTCTTGTAAAGTTTCTGCTTTTTTAACAGGACTCACTATAGCCACTTATTTTTACAGCGTAGGCGCCAATGCACAATCAGCGGAAACCCAGCGGGTAACTCCATTGTCCGTCAACGCCCCAATAGCTTCCTCCATGCAGCTGCCTGTTATAGCAAAGGCAGAGATGTTAGCGGGCACAACGTATAAGACTCGCTATGGCGCTGTCGCGACAGTGCACCCATTAGCCACTCAAGCTGCGGCCAAGCAATTAGAGAGCGGTGGCAATGCCATTGACGCAGTAATAGCCGCGGCGCTGACACTGGGCGTGGTGGATAGCTACAATTCAGGAGTTGGCGGGGGTTTATTTGCGATGGTGCATTGGGCGGACGGGCGTATAGAAGCGATAGATGCGCGAGAAATGGCCCCCGCAAAAGCGCATCGCGACATGTATTTACGCAATGGTAAAGTGCAAAAGTCACTAAGCCGTGATGGTGCGCTCGCAATAGGCATCCCTGGCTCGGTGGCCGCGTTTGATTACCTTTCGGCGTCAGGAGGAACGGTTAAGCTTGCCTCTCTTTATCGCCAAGCAGCAGATATTGCTGAATCAGGCTTTATTGTATTGCCGGACTACCATAGTCGTTTGCAGCGGACACTAGAAAAATTACAGTTGTTTCCCGCAACTGCCGCTATATTTTTGGATCAACAACAACCTTGGCCGATTGATCACCGCTTAATTCAGAACGACTTAGCAAAAACTTATCGTCAGTTAGCCGAGCAAGGCAGCGATTATTTTTATAAAGGTGATTTTGCTACTGCGGTTGAGCAGTGGATGATGAAAAATAAAGGGCTCATTACCAAAGCAGATTTTGCCGCTTATGAATTGCGTCGTCGGCAACCTGTTCATAGCCTTTTTTTAGGCCACGATGTTTATGGCTTCCCACCACCGAGTTCGGGCGGTGTGCATGTGGCCGAAATTTTAAATATTATGCAGCAATTCGATTTTCAATCAATGCCAGATGCCCAGCGTCAGCATGTGATGGTTGAAGCAATGAAGTTGGCCTTTGCCGACCGAGCTTACTGGTTGGGTGATCCGGATTTTGTCGATGTACCCAAAGGGTTGATCGCAGAAAGCTATGCGAAACAATTAGCCAAAACCATTAATACTCAAACAGCCAATACGGTCTCTTCGTACAGTACTCCAGATAATGCAGAGAAAGACCTTTTCGACAAGCACACCACACATATATCCGTGGCTGATGCACAGGGTAATTGGGTGGCAATGACCACGACTCTCAATACTAGCTTTGGCAGTAAAGTGGTGATTCCTGGGACAGGAGTGCTGATGAACAATCAAATGGATGACTTTGCCGTACAGCCCAATGTGCCTAATGCCTATGGTTTAGTGGGCAGCGAAGCTAACCGTATTCAGCCTAAAAAGCGTCCGTTATCGAGTATGAGCCCAACGATTGTCATGCGCGATGGTAAGCCTATGATGGCGATTGGTGCTGCAGGTGGACCAATGATTATTTCGCAGGTCACACAGGGCATTATTAATACCATAGGGCTTAATCAGTCGCTCTATCAAGCCTTGGCAAGCCCGCGTATTCACCAGCAGTGGAAACCAGACAAAGTGTTTTTTGATAAACGCTTACCGTTAGCTCAGCAGCAGGCATTAGCGGCCAAAGGACATCAGCTTAAACAATTGCGTTTTGAAGGGTCGGCGAATGCGGTGAGTAAAACGCCATCGGGTTTTGATGCCGTGTCAGAGCCTAGATTGGTCGAACGCAATCAGTCTCGTTAGTGAAGCAAGTGTTTAGAGGCATGTTGATCAGTGAGGAAAATCCTTATTAAGGTAGCACTTATGACGGAAGATAAGCACTCATCGCCTGATCGATCTCTTCTTTGGTGCGGTAACGTTTGATCGTCTCAAATAGTGTTTGTGCTTCGGGGTAGTGTCGGCGCAAATAATTAAGCCATTGCTTGAGACGATTACCTACATGACGCGCCGAATACTCCTCGGTGGTGGCGTCAAAAAAGTATTGTAGCATCTGGCATATCTCAGGCCATTGCATCGCTTGGTAATGCGTGCCTGACTGATGAGATTTGATCTGTAAGGCGAGATCGGGGCAGGAGAGTAAGCCGCGACCTAACATAAAGTCATTGCACTGACTGACTTCCTTGCAACGAATAAAGTCATCCACCGTCCATATTTCACCATTTGCTATCACTGGAATAGTAACGGCTTGTTTAATCTCTGCTAGTGCATCCCAGTAAGCGGGTGGCCGGTAGCCATCGGCCTTAGAGCGTGCATGTACGGTAATCTCGTTAGCCCCCGCCTCGAAAGCGGCCAGAGCGTTCTCTAAATAATTACTTCTATCGTCAAAGCCTAGGCGCATTTTGGCCGTCACCGGAATGTGTTCGGGGACAGCTAGGCGAGTGGCGTTGATGATGTCATAAAGGCGGTGCGGCGATTTAAGCAAGCAAGCCCCCCCATCACTCTTATTGACGGTCTTAGCCGGGCAGCCAAAATTAAGATCAATTGCGCTCGCACCAATGCTTACCGCCTTTACCGCATTGGCGGCAATAGGCTCGGGTTTTCCGCCTAATAATTGAATGCGTACAGGTGTGCCAGCAGGTGTCTTGCACTCGGCTAACAGCTCTGGGCAAAAGCGTTGAAATACGCGGTCAGGTAAGACGTGATCGTTGACGCGAATAAATTCGGTGACACAGATATCAATGCCACCAATATTGGTGAGTATGTCACGTAAGAAGTGATCGACCACTCCTTCCATCGGCGCTAAAAATAATCTCATAAGCTATAAAGTGCGCAGATATCTGGCGAATATTGAATGGTTGTATTGGCCGGTTATCAAACAGATAACGACTGATTAGTCACTTATGAATCACTGCCTATTGCCCACTACCCAGTCACACTCTGTCGAGCGGAGGCAGCGGATGTTTGTGTTTACTGTTATAGCGGCTGATGATACCGTTTTTTGCAGGTCGCTGACTAGCGCCAATTTAATGATATTGGCTATCGGATAGCTCGTCACCCTCTAGCGTCACCGAGGCTAAAAATGCATAATAGTCTTCATCAAGCGTACGCGTTTTACGCCGCTCCAAGGCTTTCCGGCGCTTACGGTGATAAATATCAACCGCAAGCTCTTTACAGGGATCAGTTTCTTCTCTGCGTTCCCGGTCTTTGTTTCGACGATTAATAAATACTTTTTTATTCATAAATGTGCACACCATCACAACTTTGTACAAATGATATATAAGAGTCTAGTATAGATTATCGATATACTGTCATCTAATTAAGCCAAGATGATTAATGAATGTCATTCTAGGCATTAATTTTGATGAATATTTCGACTTCTTAACCGAAATTTTGCAGTTAATGACTTATTTAATACGGAGTATCCAGTGCCAAATACCTCGCCATCTGCCGAACACACCAGCATCCAAAATATTGTTGAAGCCAAGCTTCGAACAGCATTTTCGCCACAAGTATTTGAATTGCATAATGAAAGTTATATGCATAATGTTCCCCAAGGTTCAGAGTCACATTTTAAAGCGATTATTGTGAGCGATATGTTTGCCGGTCTGCGCCCGGTTCAACGGCAGCAAAAAGTCTATGAAGTGCTCGCGGATGAACTTGCCGGTGGTATTCATGCATTGAGTATGCAGACATTGACAGCGGTCGAGTGGAAGGCCTCACCCATCAAATTAACCTCTCCCCCGTGCATGGGTGGTGGAAAAACATAGCGTGCACACATATTATTCAGAAAGGCTTGTAGGCTAAGCCTCTATTGAAGCCTCTAGTGGTAGTGAAATCTGTATTGTTTGATGTGTTATAGCGTCAGTATTTTTAATGCTTGTTAATTGTAGTTTCTATTATGAATCATCCTATTGTTGTTGCCGCCCTATACCAGTTTGTGAGCTTGCCTGATTATGCCGCTTTGCGAGAACCTTTGCTGAATAAATGCCAACAGCTGGGACTTATGGGGACGTTACTGTTGGCGATAGAGGGCATTAATGGCACTGTAGCGGGTTCTAGAGAAAGTATTGACGACTTCTTAACTTACCTCAAGCAAGACGAGCGTTTTGCGAGTATCGCTCACAAAGAATCGTTTTATGCCGAGACTCCGTTTTATCGAATGAAGGTAAAATTAAAGCGTGAGATTGTAACTATGGGTGTTGAGGGTATCGATCCCAATCATATCGTTGGCACATACGTAGAGCCAACTGATTGGAACGATTTGATTAGTGACCCCAATGTGACAGTAGTCGATACCCGAAATTATTATGAATACGCTATTGGCTCATTTAAAGGTGCTCAAGATCCTAAGACAACAAGCTTTCGTGAGTTTCCCGATTACGTCGCGGAAAACTTAGACCCCGTCAACAACAAAAAAGTGGCTATGTTCTGCACAGGGGGTATTCGCTGTGAAAAATCGACTGCTTATTTAAAAGAGCAAGGCTTTGGCGAGGTATATCACTTGAAAGGCGGCATTCTGAAATATTTGGAAGAGGTCCCGAAAGAGCAAAGCTTATGGGAAGGCGAGTGTTTTGTTTTCGATAATCGCGTTGCAGTCGACCATGACTTAGAAAAAGGCCAGTATGACCAGTGCCACGGCTGCCGTCATCCCATCACAGAAGATGACAAGTTATCTACGCATTACCTTGCCGGTATTGCTTGTCCTCGTTGTTACGATAAACAAACGCCAGAACAGCGTGCAGGTTTTACCGAAAGGCAAAAACAGATCCAACTGTCCAAACAACGTAATCAACAACACATCGGCTCGTCAGTAATACCTGTAAAATGAAAGCGTAAGTGTCTGTCGAATGATGCCAATGGATCAATAGCATTCTCTGGTTCATCCACAGAGAGTATTCGCTGTTGATTACCCTGCATAACGAGCTCAGTTGTGTCTATAGTCTATTTCTCCCACTCGTTAACATTGTCAATACGGCGGTTAATGTCTTCTGCAGCGTTTGGTTGCTCTTGCGTCGCTGTTGCGATGGCCAGAATTTTTCTCTTCACAGTCTACAATAATGTCGAATGGCTCCGTCAAGTCGTCGACGTTTTCGGCACTTGTGGTTATCGTCCTGTGACTCTCGCTTATACTCATAACTCCTTTTGCGCACTTGGCTGGCGACTTTCTTCGTCCGACAAGCCCCTAGTTCATCGTGACGATCAGCATAGAGACTTTGTGCAATATTGCGGCTAAAAATAGTGTTTGTTCCCTTAGCGGTGTTGACCATACCCATCGATAACAATCCCTGTCTTCTTTGCTTTGTTAGCGTCCAACACCGCCTGAAAGGCAACTTCTGGCATAGTAGAGTGACGGGTTTGTTAACGCTCATGGGTATTGCCGTTTTTGAAGTGACTAAACGCTACGATTCCCTAAGTCCGACAGGATCCTAGAGATAGTTGTCTCGCTGCATCTTTATATTTGCAGAATTATTATAGGGTGATAATAAAGGCGGGCAGGCTCTGTTCGAGACAAGGTTATTATAATTGAGTTGTTTTTTAGACAATAGTTTGTTCAAATAGACTTAATGTTAGCTGTTTGGCACTTAATGCATCATCCAGCCAATACGATGTCAAACACGTAATAATAAAAATAAGGAATGCATAATGAATGATCAAATCGAGATTCAAGAAGAAGGCGACAGTCTCGCAGACGCTGTATCGGCAGTTGCGCTCATCACTGTTTTTGTTGTGATCTGTGTATTCTGGGTCAGTAGCCAGTAATACCTTGTGACTATTTTTTGTCACTCCTCGCCTATCACTATTGGTCTATCACTATTGGTCCATAACTATTAGTTCATAATTATTGGTCTATAACTATCAGTGTGTAGATATTCTTTCGCATCACCCGGTAGTGCTTGCTTTTTAGCGCAGTATTTCTGAAGGTGTAGCGAAGGCGTTAATCGCCGATAGCGAATAAACACTCACTCAGTAATTCGTTGGTTCAGAAGATACCGAGATAAGCTAGCCGCTAAAGCCCGTGGCTCGACAATACTTTGCCTACTACAAAAGCCACGCCAGTAATGAAGATCAAGGTAAATATAACGCCCGATACAATGTAAGTAGTCAGATTGCCGTGTTCAAAGTCCCGTTGTTGGTTGTTGCGACTTTGAACGCCAAATGCGGCTGCGACGGTGCTTAGTGCAATTTGCCACCAGCGCGGTCGTTGAGGGTCTTTGTTAGACATTATTTACCTTCCTACTTGTTTGATACACATCCATCACTATTTCCCATCCGTATGGGTATTCATATACCCTATACTCAATATCCTTATAGTTTTTGGGGTAGAGTCTATCAGTAATTCATGGCAACATAGAGTTGTTTTTATGTTACATTTTATTGGGTTCGAATTAACGCCAATGCGTTAACAGCAGCCACCACCATGCCTTCACATCCAAAGAAGATAGTTATATGACCGTTACAATTACAGAATCAGGCCAACAGTACCTGAAAGAACTCTTAAGTAAACAGGACGCAGAGGGTATGGGGATTCGTATGTTCGTCTCTAGTCCGGGTACATCGCAAGCAGAAACGTGTATTGCTTACAGTAGACCAGGCGAAGAGCAAGAAGGTGATGAAATTGTTGAATATGCTGATTTTACGGCTTATTTTGAAGGCCGAAGTTTGCCCTTTTTAGTGGATGCAAAAGTAGATTATGCCTCAGATAAAATGGGTGGGCAGCTAACTATTCGAGCACCTAACTCAAAAATGCCACAAGTTAACGATGACAGCCCCGTTGAAGACCGTATTAATTATATACTGTATAACGAGGTGAATCCTGGTTTAGCGTCACACGGCGGGCAAGTCGATTTAGAAGAAGTGACAGAAGACAATTACGCTATTTTAAAATTTGGCGGTGGCTGCCAAGGTTGCAGTGCCGTATCCCTCACGTTGAAAGAAGGTGTTGAAAAGACCTTGCTAGAAAAAGTCCCTGAACTGAAAGGCGTGAAAGATGTAACCGATCACACCGATACTAGCAATGCGTATTATTAATTTTTTTAATCACCATGATGGCCTGAATTGATTTCTATTTTTTGTGAGTTGCATGCATACTTCATGGGTAACAACGTTAAGAATAGTATGCCTTTAAACGTGGACTAGTAGACATACATAACTACTATTAGGAGGAATAATGTCACATTTTACGATCTTCGGGCGCCCAGATTGCGGGTATTGCGTCAGAGCCAAACAGCTACTTGAAAAAAATGATCAAGACATGCGTTGGATCGATATCCAAGCAGAAGGTATTTCAAAAGCTGATTTAGAGAAGACAATAGGTAAGCCAGTGGAAACCGTACCGCAAATTTTTCACGGTAAAACATATATCGGTGGATACACCGAGCTAGCAGAGTATATGCAGAAACTGTCGGTTGCTTAAGTAAGCGCTAAGCAGCCCCTCGAAAAACCAGAAAAGCCCGCTACTGTTTAACCGTAGCGGGCTTTTCTGGTTTTTTAATGCAGGCTTTACTTGCAATGGTTGAGAAGCAATTTTAATAAGTAAACACCCCATGCTCCGGACCCTTGTAGCGCCATATTATGAGGCGTTTTCGACATCAACCTTAACTTAGCCTCTTTTAGGTAATACCGTTTTTAAACGCTGATCCATATCAAGTAATACGCGTTCGGTAGTTTGCCAATCAATACATTTATCAGTGATCGAAATACCGTATTCCATTTTTGAGCGGTCTTCATTAATCTTTTGATTGCCCGCGCCGATATTACTTTCGATCATCAAGCCTATAATCGAATGGTTGCCATCAACAATTTGATGAGTAATATTATCGAGTACTAGCGGCTGTAGTTCGTGATTCTTATTAGAATTTTCGTGACTACAGTCAACCATAATATTCTCAGCTACTTTGCCACTGCGCAATTCTTGTTCGCATAACGCAATATTGACCGAATCATAGTTGGGCTTGCCGCCACCGCCTCTTAGTACTACGTGGCTATGGGGATTACCTTTAGTGCGGATAACTGCTACCTGCCCACCGCCATTGATACCTAAAAAGTGATGCGAGCTAGACACCGACTGCAAGGCATTAATAGCCACGGTTAGACTGCCATCGGTGCCGTTTTTAAAACCCACCGCACATGATAAGCCACTTGCCATTTCACGATGTGTTTGTGATTCCGTCGTTCGCGCACCAATAGCCGACCAAGAAATAAGATCATGCAGATACTGAGGCGAAATTGGGTCTAGTGCCTCGGTAGCTGTAGGCAGTCCTAGTTCAGAAATATCTAGTAGTAGTTTACGACCAATTTTAAGACCTTCTTCGATTTGAAATGAACCGTTCAGGTGCGGGTCATTAATAAGACCTTTCCAGCCCACTGTCGTGCGTGGCTTTTCAAAATAAACACGCATGACAATAACCATAGAGTCACTCACCTTATCGGCCAACACTTTCAAGCGTTTAGCATAATCCATCGCAGCATCTACATCATGAATCGAGCATGGGCCAATAACCACTATTAGGCGATTATCTTTTCTGCTTAGAATATTGTTGATCGTTTTTCGACCATTAATAATGGTTTCTAGTGCTGCTTCACTTACCGGCATAAGTACTTTAAGGTCTGCAGGCGATATGAGTACGTTTTGTGAAACAAGATTTAAGTTTTCAATAGTAGAGTGTGGCATGGTAATCCTAACGACATTAATATCAGTGTTAGTTTATTGTACTGGATATAATTGACTTGTGTGATTGATTTTAGCGATGAGTGGCATAATAAAACCACATAATTATAAGCCTAAAGTCTATTTTAACGCTTTCTCGTTGCGGTAACATTGCGGTTTGCTTATATGTTGTGATGGCTTACCCCGTTACTTGATTAAGCAATATCTCAATATTGGGGGTGACAAAACGGTGTATCTGCACCTCGTGCATCTATAAAAGTATGCCATCCGTATATTTTCTGATAAATTTTTATGAAGCAGCAAAGGATTATCTATGACAGATGCAAAACAGTTAGAGGGATTACATGTAGTGGTCGTGGGAGCATCGGGCGGAATAGGGCAAGCACTGATTGATCAATTGGCCCATGACACACACGTCAATACCATTTACGGCCTGTCTCGCCATGAATACATACCATCGTTATCGACAGCGGTACATTACCAACATTTGGCGATTGATTACAGTGACGAAAGTAGCATCGCCCAAGCCGCGACTCAATTGCCTAAGGTGATTGATAAAGTGATTGTCGCAACGGGCTTTTTACATGATGACCAGTTACGACCAGAAAAATCCTTTAAGCAAATTAGTCCTGAGAACATTACACAAAATATGCTGGTGAACATGATTGGCCCATCACTGATAGCTAAGCACTTTCTGCCTAAAATGCGGGGTAGTGACTATGCAGTGTTCGCAGCCTTGTCTGCGCGAGTGGGCAGTATCGGAGATAATCAATTAGGCGGATGGTATTCTTATCGCGCTTCTAAAGCAGCGCTCAATATGATGATCAAAACGTTCTCGGTAGAGCTTAAGCGATCACAGCCAAAAACCACGATTATTGGATTGCACCCCGGCACGGTCAATACCGCATTGTCAGAACCTTTTCAAAGAAACGTCCCTGAGGGTAAGTTGTTTACCCGAGATTATTCTGCAGCTCGCTTACTCGAGGTCATTAATAAGGTTGGGGTTGAAGATAGTGGCTACTGTTATGCATGGGACGGCCAGCGTATCGCGGAATAGTCAGGTTTTATCACTACTGTCCCGTTAACGTAATGTCGTCATGCCGAGCTCGATCCGGTTCCGCTTGTTTAGGATTGACGTAGCTTATAGCTAATTGAGTCGACGTTAACGGGACCGCAGTGAGGTTTTATATACAGGCCATATGTAAAGGCGCAATCAAAGGTTCATTATGAGTATCCCATCCCCGGTTCACTGTTTACGCCTTATATTGGGCGATCAACTCAGTCACTCTATATCGTCTCTTGTTGATTGTGACAAAGACAACGATCTGGTTTTTATGTGTGAGGTCTTGGAAGAGGCAACCTACGTTAAACATCACAAAAAGAAGATCGCTTATATTTTCTCTGCTATGCGGCATTTCGCTAAAGAGTTAACCGCAGCCGGTTATAACGTGGTGTATGTCACCATTGATGACGAGCGCAATCAAGGATCGTTTTCGTCCGAAATCAGTAGGGCGGTGGCACAGTTTACTCCAGAGCAATTAGTTGTCACTTACCCGGGTGAATACCGTGTGCTAGAAATCATTAAATCGTGGGGGGCGAAATGGTCTTTACCGGTCAAGATTGTCGATGACACTCGCTTTTTGACCCAGCCCGACGATTTTTCTACATGGGCAGAAGGGCGTAAGCAGTTACGCATGGAATTCTTTTATCGCGAAGTTCGGAAGCGCTATGATATTTTAATGGATGCTACAAAACCCGTCGGAGGCGCATGGAATTACGATGCAGAGAATCGCAAAGCATTACCCAAAAATATCGTTCCTCCAGAGCCCACCCGTTTTATTCCCGACAGTATCACCGAAGATGTATTAGCCGTCGTAGAACAACATTTTGGTGATCACTTCGGTGATTTGCTGCCATTTACCTATGCGGTGACACGAGAGCAAGCACTGCAAGTGCTGGAAGATTTTATTGCTGAGCGTTTAGTTAATTTTGGTGATTACCAAGATGCAATGAAGCAAGATAGCCCGTGGCTATATCACTCGCATATTAGTTTTTACTTAAATAATGGCTTGCTTGAGCCGCTAGAAGTGGTGCAACGCGTTGAGCACGAGTACCACGCGGGCAATGCGCCTCTTGCATCGGTAGAAGGGTTTATTCGCCAAGTGATCGGTTGGCGAGAATATGTGCGAGGTTTGTATTGGTACAAAATGCCTGATTATGCGGAGTCGAATTTTTTAAACGCTAAAAATCCACTCCCCGAATGGTATTGGAGTGGCGAGACAAAAATGAACTGCCTTAAGCAATGTGTAGGCGATACCAAAGCCAATAGTTACGCCCACCACATTCAACGTTTAATGGTGTTGGGTAATTTCGCATTACTGATAGATGCTGATCCTAAGCAGGTGAATGATTGGTATTTACTAGTCTACGCGGACGCGTATGAATGGGTCGAAATGCCCAATGTTACCGGTATGATTTTATTTGCCGATGGTGGTGTTATGGCAAGTAAACCCTATATAGCTAGCGGTGCCTATATTAATAAAATGTCTAATTATTGTCAGCATTGCGACTATAAAGTGAAACAGAAAACCGGTGAGGACGCCTGCCCATTTAATTACCTGTACTGGGATTTTTTGCGCCGTCATAAAGGTGCACTCCTAGGGAATCCTCGATTAGGCATGCCTTATCGTACCTTATCCAAAATGACCGATGAAAAAGTCGAGCTGATAGCCAGTGATGCAGAGACATTTATCGGTTCGCTATATAGCTAGCGCCCATTGATCAGCAGGCATGACCCTTTATATTCCCCCTCGCGACGAGCCTTTTGTGTATGAACACTAGCTTATTAGTGTGAGGGCGGCTTTTGGCGAAGCTGTTTAGTGGAGCCGCGCTTGACCTTTTGGTCCACCCGCTTTCGTTGAGATGATTTGCTGGGCCGCGAAGCGCGGCGTTGTTTAGGGATGTGAATGGCTTTTTCAATCAAGTCCCGTAAGCGCCCAATGGCATCCTGTTTGTTTTTGTCTTGGCTTCTAAAACGTTGCGCTTTAATCGTGATGACGCCATCTTTGCTAATACGATAATCTTGGTGGTTAACCAAGCGCGCCTTATGAACTTCTTCCAAAGAAGATGCTCCAATATCGAACTGTAGATGAATCGCCGTCGATGTTTTATTCACGTGTTGGCCGCCAGCACCTTGTGCGCGAATAGCCGTCAACGTCATGTCGGTTTCTTGGATGGTAATACGCGGCATAGTTTTCTGGCTTCTAAATAGGTTTCTGGCTTTTAGATAAGTGTCATGGTGTTATTTTATAGTAATTAAAGGTGTATAGACATCAGCGATGCCCCATATCAATAAACGCCAGTAGAATTGAAAAGATAAAGAAGGTAAACAATGTGGTAAAACGTAACGCTCAGTGTATATTATGGATTAATCAGTTTTTATTAATAGTATGGATTATATCGAGTAGTCAGTCCGCATTAAGTGCACCCAAAAAATTATTGTTGAAAGAATGGCAAGCGCATAATGCGTCCAGTATCACTCAGGTCGACCACAGCTTGTGGCAGCAAGCGTTAGAGCGTTATGTTGTCGAAAAGAACAAACAAACCTATGTTAATTATACTGCTTTGCAAGAAAAAATTCGACTCAAGGACGACGCCTTAGTTGAGGACTACATCCATTATTTGATGTCACTCAATCCATTGAAATTAACGCGAAAAGAACAGAAGGCTTACTGGCTTAATTTATATAATGCCGCCACGGTCCAGCTCATAGTGAAGCATTACCCTGTGACCTCCATTACCAAAGTGGGTGGGGGTTTGTTTCGTTTTGGTCCATGGGGTGACGATATGTTAACCGTGAACGGTAAGTCGCTATCGTTAAACGATATTGAACACGGTATTTTACGCCCTATTTATGATGACCCACGTATTCATTATGCGGTCAACTGTGCTAGTTTTTCGTGCCCTAATTTATCAACGGTAGCATTCACCGCAAACAACACCGAATTTCTGCTTGAACAGGCCGCACGTAATTATATTAATCACCCTCGCGCAGTAATGATCGCGCAGCAGCAAGTTGTTTTGTCGACAATATACGATTGGTATCAAGAAGACTTTGGCGGAACGACGGAAGGAGTGATTGCCCACATCCGGCGATATGCAGGCGACGACTTAACCATGAAATTAAACGGTCTTCGCACGCCTGTTTTCAACTACGTTTATGATTGGACCTTAAATGACTGGCCTAGCCAATAACGAATAGCTTATTGATCGACATGCTAGGCATTAGCGCCTGCTGCAGACCAGCACCGCTCGACTAAGTACTGATAGCGATAGTACTATTAGTACGCAATATAATGATGGCTATATTTTAAATTGATGGATTAGACTGCTTAATTCAGTTGCTTTACTGGCTAGGTCAGAGGATGTTTTGTGGCTATCGGATGTTGCTTCAGTTGTCACATCCGACTCGGTTAATATACGGGTTAAGTTTTCGTTAATACTTTCGCCTACCTGGCTTTGCTCTCTAGCTGCATTAGCAATTTGCGCATTCATACTGTTTATGGCGCTGACAGAAAGTGCAATGTCATCTAATGATGATCCCGCACTAGACGAATGCTCGACGGTTTCTTCGCCGACGGTTTTGCTAGAGATCATCACATTCACCGCCTCTTCTGACCCTTTTTGTAAGCGTTCGATCATTTCTTGGATCTCTTTCGTACTGTCTTGGGTGCGGCTTGCCAGCGTCCGCACTTCGTCTGCCACTACGGCGAACCCGCGCCCTTGTTCGCCCGCTCGCGCCGCTTCAATAGCGGCATTAAGGGCCAATAGATTGGTTTGCTCGGCAATACCTCTAATCACATCTAGAACGGTGACAATTTCACCTACATCACCTTTTAGGTCATTGATGACAGTCGACGCTCTTTCAATCTCATTCACTAATGATTTGACCGAATGGATACTGTTGGCGACTACATCTTTAGCGCTATTACAACTAGTATTCGCCGCATCAGCTGAACGTGCGGCTTCCGATGCATTGTTCGACACCTCTTGGGCAGAAGCCGACATTTCGTTCATGGCTGTTGCCACCATGTCTGTCTGCATGCGTTGATTATTAACCGATTGGGTTATCTTGTTAGAGAGGTTTTGGCTATTGGTGGCCGAGTCATTAACAGATTCAGCTGTCTCCGCTGTTTTCTTGACTAGGCTATGGACTTTGTCTACAAATAAATTAAACGCTCTGGCGAGCGCACCGAGTTCATCATTGGTGCTTGCGTCAAGGCGTTGTGTCAGGTCCCCATTTTCGCTAGCAATATCGTTTAATCGGTGCGTTATCCGCTTTAAAGGCCTAACAATAGTGTTGATCAATGCTAGGCTTAATACAATCAAGATCGTAGCAATAATGCCCGAGATAAGGATGGTGGAAACAATAGCCGAATTGATTTTCTTTGATTGCTCGACTCTCAATTCGGCAATAACATCGTCGATATCATCAATATAAAAACTGGTGCCGATCATCCATTTCACCTCGGGTATCCAGATGGCATAACCTAGCTTCATAAATTGGCCCTCTTGATTAAGCTTTGGCCTATTATATAGCACGTAGTCGCCACCGCGCTTTGCGGCGGCAATAAGTTCTCGAATGAAGGCAACCCCATTCTTGGATTTGAGCGACAAGAGATTCTGTCCAATCAAACTTGCCGTCGCATGTGCCGTTACCACACCATCCCCAGAGTAGGCAAAAAAGTAACCGTCTTCGCCAAAGCGCAAATTGTTAATACGTTTCGCTAGTGATTCTTGACGTATAGAGTCATCAGTAGTGTCGAGAATATCTTTAATCGCACTGGAGGCCAGGTCGGTAAATTGTTTCACTTCCTGCTTTTTGATGTCCATCATGCGCTCGCGGGTAGCCACAATGTTCTTTTCTGATAAGTTTTTCACCCCCACTACATTGAGCAACGTGAGGGAAAATGAGCTTGCTAGAACAGTAAAGATTGAAAGAATTAATATTTTAGCTTTAATTGTCATGTTGAATACCATAAATAATATCGATGTAATTAATTCTAGTACAGATCGTAATAAATATATGCCTTATTGTCATCAATTTACCGCAATAGTGCAGACGATACCCTTCACTCCAGTCATCTAAAGGTTAGCCTGCTTTTCGGTGTTGTTGTTCACTTGTTTCTCGGGTTAACCGCGTATGCTGCTCTGCACTTATGACCTTTCCCCTTGCCATATCTAGCAGACGTGCAAAAAGCTCCGCGTAATAGTGCTACTGGAGATGTTTACAGGGCTCGTTCACTGGTAAATTCTTCGCCTTTCGTGTTTAATATGCCCCGTGTATTTTTATCAGCGCTCCTTGTATGAATGCATGTTTTATTATTTATCCACTAACTGACGAGAGCTAATAGATGACCGAAGTAAAATCAGAGATCCACCCTAGCACCCTAGAAGAACAAGCCTCATACGGCATCGGCCTACAAATGGGCGACCAGCTAAACAGTATGTTCGAAGGCGCGTCACTAGAGTGTGCATTGGAAGGTTTGCGTCATGCGTTTAATGGCGACATGCCCACCGTATCCAGTGAAGATGTGAATGCCGCGTTTACTGTTATTCAAGAGCGTATGAAAGAACAGCAAGCCGTAAAAGCCAAAGCGGCGGCTGGCGAAGGTGAAGCTTTTTTAGCGGAGAATGCCGATCGTGACGATATTCATGTAACCGATACTGGCTTACAGTACGAAATTATCACCCAAGGTGACGGCGACTTACCCACCGCGACGTCAACGGTACGGACTCATTACCGTGGTACATTAATTAACGGTACTGAATTTGATAGTTCATACAGCCGCAACGAGCCAACAGAATTCCCCGTGAATGGAGTGATTGCTGGTTGGACAGAGGCACTACAGCTAATGCCTGTTGGCAGTAAGTGGAAGCTATACGTTCCTTACTCTCTTGCTTATGGTGAGAACGGTGCAGGGGGTGCGATTGGCCCCTTTCAGGCATTGGTTTTCGAACTAGAGTTGCTCGCCATCGTATAAGCGTAAACGCGTTCAGGTAAGCGAGTCGAGCGGTAAGGCGTGCAGTAAGACTAGCGGATACGTCATGCCGGGTACCCATCGAGTTGAAGACAGGCTTGACCCGGCATCTACTGTCTTCTTCCTGACTCTTTGCTCTCCTAGTAAAAGCCTTAATAAGGCTCCTTTGTGAACGGTATTCCCATTCCCGCATGACTTATGGCACCACTGACGGTATTCCCATTATGGCAATAAAACCCACGATCTATAAATTTACTATTATGGTGTCTGACTTTAATCGTGATTACTACGAAGCGTTAGCTTTAACGGTTGCGCAGCACCCATCGGAAACCACAGAACGAATGATGGTGCGAGTATTGGCGTTTTGTTTGCAATCACAAGAGGGCATAAGTTTCACCAAAGGCTTATCGGCACCCGACGAACCTGACTTATGGGTGAACACCTTAGATGGCCAGTTAATGTCTTGGATTGATGTGGGTGAGCCCGCAGTAGACCGTATTAAAAAAGCTACGCGTCGCGCTCAGAACACATCGGTTTATAGTTTTAATAGTAAATCAGATAGCTGGTGGTTAAAGCACCAAAATGATTTAGCCACGTTAAACGTTTCGGTTTATCAATTTCAGTGGGAGCAGGTTCAGCCGCTAGCGCTATTGGTCGAACGAACGTTATCAGCATCCTTAACGATTAGTGATCATGTTATTCAGTTTTCTACCGAAAAAGCGGATTGCGAATTGACGTTGAAGGTATTGCAGAAAAGTGCAGCTGAGAGCGCTAAATAAACCGTTCAACATTGATAAGAATTAGATTCTTAATGGGTGTAGATTGAGCGCTATGTAGGCTTAACTTTATGTAGGCTTAACTTTATGTATGTTTAGTCCTATGTAGACTGAGCTCTATGTAGACTGAGCGCTATGTAGGCTTAACTTTATGTATGTTTAGCCCTATGTAGACTGAGCCCTATGAAGACTGGGATAGTCCAGCAATGAATGACCCAATAACAATAAGAGTACTCGCGATGATTAACAGGCTCGTGGCTTGACCAAATCCCGCCAAAATTAGTAATATTACAGAAATAAGAGGCGTACTGTAAGCCAGTGTGCCCAGCAATTGAATGTTGCCATGCTTAACACCGTAGTCCCATGTAAAAAAGGCTAGGCCTACGGGGCCAAGTCCTAAGCCAAGAATACACAGCCAAGCAACGGTATCGCTAGGCCAGAGTGTCTCTTCCCATAGGAGATGGCATATGAAGGCTAGCAACGCAGTTACTCCGCAAAACCAGCCTACGGCATCAGTAGGAACCGCTTGAACTAACCTGCTAAGCACTGAGTACGATGACCAAATCAGCGCACACATAACAGCCATGAGATAGCCGTTAACATATTTCCAAGTAAAACCATTGCTATTCATCCCAATCAATAACCAGCAGCCTACTAAGGCGACTATGGCTCCGACCACATAGCGCAGCTTAAATGATTCTCCTGGTAGGAATGACGATAGCAAGACTATCAATAGTGGCCAAAGATAGGCGAGCAAGCTCACCTCAATAGCAGGTGCAAGTGTTATGGCTTTGAAGTAAGCGAAGTGGTAACCAAACAAACCTCCTATACCGAGACACCAAGCCTGTGGTGATTGCCGAATAAATCGAAGACCAGTATGCCCCTGTATCCACCAGCGAATGCTCATCAACATAAAAGCAACGGCAAAGGTCATCGCCATCATTTGAAAGGGCGGTACTTGCCCGCCCGTCAACTTAGTGAGCAGCGCTAAAGTACCCCACAATAAAATGGAAATTGAACCAATAAATGTCGCCGTATTGTTTGTTGACATAAATCTTTTCAAGCATGCATGAATAGGTAGGTCAGTGTACGCTTGAGATTGCAAAGAGACTTTACTTATACGGCGAAACTATTTCTGTTTTCGGCGAAAGTGACGTGGAGATTGACCAAAGTGCTGACTAAATCGATCACTGAAAGACGATAACGAGAGGTAACCGACTGCGTCCGCAATACATTGAACGCTTAGGTCGGAATTTGCTAAGAGGTGCCAAGCCCGTTGCATGCGAACTTCTGTTAAATAGTGGTGGGGTGTCGTGCCTACTTGAGCTTTAAATAAGGTGTTGAGTTGTCGACTACTTAGGTGGGCGATATTTGCTAGCTCTGCCATGGTCACTGTTTTGTGAAAATGTTCATCTAAAAAGCACTTAGCCGTAGCAACGCGATGATCTAAATGTACGGGGCTGCCATGGCATTCCTGAATAAGCTGGATAAGTAAGAGGAGCATTTGTCGCTGAGTCTCACCGCCGTGGGTTCTCTCAAGTAACTGTTGATGTAGAAAGTGAATGTAGAGTCGTAAGCTCGAATCGATATTCACAAACTGTGGGAGTCTTTCTATTCTAGGCGCTAAGGTTTGTGGGATATTAGCGACTAAAAAATGATTGTCTGTCGATGCCGAATATTCATGGTTTCTACCAGCAGGAATAATAGCCGCTTTTTTGTCATTTACTTCGCCACCGTTGTCACCAATAGACAGCGATAAAGTCCCCGCTAAAGGGAGGACTAATTGGTGATAATCGTGTGAATGCTTCTTGGCTTCATTACCATAGCGTTTAATATCGAGACGAATCGCTGAGTTATTCATAACAGTGTTGCTTAGAGATAGTGTTGCTTAGAGATAGTGCCGCTTAGAGATAGTGCCGTTTAGAGATAGTGCCGCTTAGAGATAGTGCCGCTTAAAAATAGTGCCGCTTAAAAATAGTGCTGCTTAAAAATAGTGTTGCTTAAAAATAGTGCCGATTAATAAAGCGTAACGCAGAAATAGCGTTACTTAAATATGGTGTGCCCAAGGAAAAATAGTGCACTTGAAAAGAGCATCGAAGGCCATCGATTAATGATGGTCTACTAACGTCCCCTGAAATCCTTTTTGTTCGCTAAAGTGTAGCGTGTAACACCTACCTGTCATGGCTCTTCATCTGCCACACGAATACGCTCTAGGCGGGCCTCTTCTTCTGCTAGCGCGGCTTTGATTTCTTCTAATACCGCATCCACATCCGCATCATCTTCGTCGATAATGCATTCGCCGGTGAGGGGGTATTCTGGGTGAAGTTCACCTTCTTCGTAGAGATCCCACATTTCTTTTGCGTATCGTGTTGCTAAAAGCCCAGGCGCGTATCGTCCGTAATAATTTTTCATGTTGTCTACATCACGGGTTAGCATAGCTTGCGCATTATTATTCGCGGCGGCATCTACGGCTTGAGGTAAATCAATAACCACCGGGCCGTAGTCATCCACTAAGACGTTAAATTCTGATAAATCCCCATGAACAATGCCCGCGCACAGCATACGCATGACATATTGCATCATCACCGCGTGATCTTCTTCTGCTTGCTCTTCTGTCATGTCCACATCGCCAAGGCGCGGGGCTACACTCCCTTCGTCGTCGGTCACTAGTTCCATTAGGAGGACCCCATCAAAGCATCCATAAGGCTTGGGAACTCGCACGCCTGCAGTGGCTAAGCGATATAGCGCATCGACTTCGGCATTTTGCCATGTGTCTTCTTGCTGCTTACGACCAAACTTAGAGCCTTTTTCCATGGCGCGAGCACGACGGCTATTACGTACTTTTCGGCCTTCTTGATACTGCGCGGCCTTTTTAAAGCTACGTTTAACGGCATCTTTATATACCTTGGCGCAGCGGATTTCATCGCCGCAGCGTACAATAAAGACATCGGCTTCTTTACCGCTCATTAATCGGCTAATCACTTCATCGACTAATCCATCGTCGACTAAAGGTTGTATGCGTTTAGGTGTTTTCATAAAAAGACTGCGTGTTCATTATTTGTGGGGGGAGTTATCGCCAAAATAAAAGGCGAGCTTATGCGCTTCCAATGAGAAAGCGTTCAGTATAGGGGGTCATTGTAAGTAAAACTGCAGTGACAGCATACTAAACAATTTAAAAACCACTTTTTAATTTTTTCTCGACCACTTCCTTTTCTTTAGTGATTAGGTAGCCGGTATAGGCCATTTTTGTATCTATTGCAGACAACGATGCGTTCAAGTCAAAAAATTGCTCTTCCGTTAGGGTGTGCTTTTTAGATAATGCTTTTTTCATGGAATCTTTTTCTTTTTTCTGCTCTTTGGCTAGTATTTTCTTGTGTTTCTCAAGGGCGTCAACGTCTTTGTAAAGGTCATGGATACCCTTTTCTATAGCCAGTGTATGGACTATTTTGAGTTGGCTACTCTGATCTATGCTGGTCAGCATAGACTCATCACCATTAAGAAGTTGCCACTTATGCTTGCAAAACTTCCCCCACTCGCCGGCAGGGCAGTCACAAAAAACAGATAAAACGCCATCCTTAGTCATAAAATCAACGGTATAAGAGGCATCACCGCGACTACTTTTTGCTTTGATTGAAATATTCACTTTCGCTCCATGTTTGCTTAACAGCGTGTCAGCAATGCTTAAAAAGAAATCTGTTGTCCTGTAATTCTGCGGCTTTCGTCGCTACTTAAATATAAGTAGAGTGGGATTAGCTCGACTGCTGATTTTACCGTACCGGGGTCTTCAGCAGGGAAAGCTTGTGCACGCATGGCGGTTCGCGTTGCACCAGGGTTTACACTGTTAACGCGAATGCGGCTGGTGTCTTCTAATTCATCGGCTAATGTTTGCATGAGATTTTCTAACGCTGCCTTAGACGCCGCATAGGCTCCCCAGTAAGCGCGGCCTTGTAAGCCCACACTCGAGCTGGTAAAAATAATAGAAGCGGCTTCGCTGAGTTGCAATAGTGGCAGCAAGTGCTTGGTGAGTGCAAACGGTGCGGTCACATTCACCTTCATTAATGTTTCCCACACGGCAATAGAATAGCTGCCAATCGATGTGCGCTCACCGAGTTCAGCGGCGCAATGCACTAAGCCGTCAAGTTTTCCATACTCAGCGTCGATACTGTCGTGCAGTGTTTTGTAGTCTGCATCGCCCGCGACTTCAAAGTCAATGGGCACAATAGCGGGTTGGAGCGCATCGGGGTGATGTGATTGTATCTCATCATAAATCGCTTCCAGCTTCTCTACCGTTCGCCCCATTAAAATAACCGTCGCGCCATAAGCCGCAAAGCTATTCGCTAACGTTCGTCCAATACCTGCGCCTGCGCCAGTAATGGCGATCACCTTGCCTTGAAGTGCGTCGCTGGATGGCGTGAAGTTTTTCCAATCGTTCATGACTATAACCGTCTATCTATTAATATATGTGAGGGCTGCGAATGCTTATAGCCAACATCAAGGGGTGCGTTAAGGGATGCATTGATCACTTGTAGTGATTATTTGTTCATAGGGACTTTATTCATAGGGACTTTATTCATGTAGAGTTCGTTTACTTGGCGGTTGTTGATGTTTTTATTCGCATCATGGTTGGTGTAATCTTGTACCGCAGCCCAGATATCTTCGCTGTTGTGCGCAATATAATCAGCATTCCACGAAAGTATATCATCGTCAGTTTTAGTGTAGCCAAAGGTCACCGCAATGGTTGGACTGCCAGCGCGTATGCCGCAGTCAATATCGCGTTGGTGATCGCCCACATAAATAGCTTCTGCGGGTGTACAGCCGACTTTGTTACACGCCAAAATTAACGCTTCTGGGTCGGGTTTAGCGTTGCTGACATGGTCAGGGCAAATCACTAAATGAGGATGTGCGGGTAAGGTCATGCTGGCCACAATAGGATCAGTAAAACGCGCTGGCTTATTGGTGATAATACCCCAAAAAAGTGAGGCGCTTTTGAGCTGGCGAATGAGCGTATCAATGCCTGGGAATAATACGCAATGTTGACCCATGTGTTCGGCGTAGATATCGAGTAAGCGCTGATGACGCTCATCAAATCCGTCGTCACCCACGTCTAAACCAAACCCAAGCGTGGTTAACGCGCGTCCACCATCGGATACCGTGGCGCGTATAGAAGCTTCATCAACACGAGGTTGTTGATATTCGTCCATCAATTGGTGCATGGCGACGAAAAAGTCAGGCGCGCTGTCTAACAGCGTGCCATCGAGATCAAAAAAAACGGCTTTTAAAGACATAGGGGATAGCTTACAGGAAAAGAATGAGTGGTTTATCGCTAACAGCAAAAAAGCAGTTTACAGTTTACCGCTAACAGTTCACAGAAAAAAAAGCCTTATCCGTCCACAACGCTATCGGTTGCCCGTCCATAAACCGGGTGCACTGAGTAATGCGGGCCAGATTTTGCTTCTGCAAAGCTACCCTTGACTCCATCTTGGGTATGCGGGCAACGACTGTGTAGCGGTGCTTATTCTTTCTTAACGTGAACCAAATAATTCACACTGACATCGTTTGCATTAAGACGATACTTTTTAGTGAACGGATTATAGGTCATGCCGGTTATCTCTTGCCACGACAAGCCCGCATCACGAGACCATTGTGCGAGTTCCGATGGCTTAATGAATTTTGCATATTCGTGGGTGCCTTTCGGCAACAACTGCAGCAAATATTCTGCGCCAATAATCGCAAACGCATAAGACTTCGGGTTACGATTAATAGTAGAAAAATAAATATCCCCACCGGGTTTCACCAGTTGTGCGCAAGCGGTTATCACTTGGCTGGGGTCGGGCACATGTTCCAGCATCTCTAAACAGGTGACAATGTCGTAATGTCCAAGCTGTTCTTCGGCTAAGGCTTCGGCGGTGATCTTACGATAATTGATCTTCACACCGCTTTCAAGGCTGTGCAAGCGCGCTACACTTAACGGTGCTTCGCCCATATCGATACCGGTGACACTGGCACCTCGATGAGCCAACGACTCACTTAAAATACCACCGCCACACCCTACGTCAAGTACATTAAGTTCGGCGACGGGCGAACGCTCATCAATAAAATTGGCGCGCAGTGGGTTAATGTCGTGGAGTGGCTTGAACTCACTATTTTTATCCCACCAGCGTTTAGCGAGGGCTTCAAATTTAGCAATTTCTTGCGGATCGACATTTTGGTTGCTGGTGTTGTTCATAATGGATGCCCGTTAGTTCTTTTGTAAAAAATAATGTGTGTGGCTACTGTCATGTCATCGGTCATATTAGCAGCCATATTAGTGGTCATATTATGGCTGTGTTAATTATCATATTAAGTGTTGCTTAAGTGTTACGTTAAATCTTGCGCTAAGTATTACGTCATGCGTTTTTGCCACGCCATAGATTTGTTAGCAATATCGTTGATATTCAATGTGGTTAACTCACGATTTTGCATTAATAACTGACCATTCACCCAGCTATGGCTGACGCGATGCCCGTTATGGGTGTACATGATTTGCGAGAGTATATCGTGTTGTAGCGCATGTTCTATATCGTCTAATGCAATGGCTATGACGTCGGCATATTTACCCACTTCTAGGCTGCCAGTATCGTCATCAATTCCCATGGCTTTTGCACCATTAATCGTTGCCATTTCTATAACTTGTTGCGCATTAAGTGCAGTGGCATCTTCGGCGACCGCTTTACCTAACAGCGCCGCTGTGTGCATTTCGCCAAACATATCTAAATTGTTATTACTTGCGGCACTGTCTGTGCCTAGTGCGACATTAATGCCCGCGTTAAGTAATTTATCCACAGGGCAAAAACCACTGGCCAGTTTCAAATTTGATTCGGGGCAATGAATAATATGTGCGCCTGTTTGTTGTAGCAGGGCGATATCGTCATCGTTAACTTGTGTCATGTGCACGCACTGAGTAGTGGGGGTGAGCACCTGTAAGTCGAATAAGCGTTGTATTGGACGTTTGCCCGATACATTAAGCGCGGTTTCTACTTCGCCTTTGGTTTCATGTAAGTGAACATGAATGCCGCATTGTATTTCTGACGCTAGGTTGGCAATGCGCGTAAAGGTCTCGTCGCCAACGGTGTAAGGTGCATGGGGGCCAAAAATAACCGTAATACGTTCATGGTTGCGGTAATCATCTCGCAAGGCTAAGCCTTTACTCACATAATCATCGGGGCCATTTCCCCACGCGCAAGGGAAGTCGAATATAGGAAAGGTGATTTGGCAGCGCATTCCTGCGGCGTGCGCTACAGCAGCGGTTGCTTCGGGGAAGAAATACATATCCGAAAAGCACGTAGTGCCGCTGCGAATCATTTCGGCCATGGCCAGCTCTGCGCCATCTTTCACAAATTCCTCAGAGACATACTTAGCTTCAGTAGGCCAAATATGATCATTCAGCCACGTGTCTAAGCCTACGTCATCGGCGTAACCGCGCAACAAACTCATCGCTGTATGTCCGTGTGCATTAATTAAGCCGGGCATGAGGACATGATGATCAAGTTGATATTCTTCGTCGCCGCGATAGAGTTGGTGAATATTATCTGTTGGCTTAATGGCAATAATGCGTTGTTTATCAACCACCAGCGAGCAGTCTCGCTGTAACGTATTCTGAGGAATAACGGGAAGAATCCACTTGGCATGAATAATAAGATCAACAGTTTTGATAGTCATATAATAAGTCAGTTGTGGTTTGGTGTAGTGGGTAATATGAGCAATAAAATAGACAGTAGCGAAGAGACCCTAGCGTATAGCATTGGCGCATAAAGTGGACGCATAAGTGAGCGCATAAAAAAAATTAACAGGAATAAATAATAGATTCTGAAGACGTTGCACCCATACCGTGTAAAAAATGTTTTTTTGTCTAGATTAATTGTCAGTTATCATACATAATTTAGCTTGCTTGCATCATAACGCAAGCATTCATATATTGTTAAATTTCTTTAGGTTTTATACGCGAATGAACTCACACTTATCTACCATCGTTGCCCTTGCAGCGACCTCGATTAAGTCAATGTATCATACCGTCGCCGCCAAGCGATTTTGGTGGATGACAACTCCCGCGCGCCTAATGCAATAGCAATATATTTTACTTTGGCCGCGGAACTCGTCGCGGTCACTGTCTTAAATTTCTTCCCTTTCTAAAACAGCCCCTCGACAAGTCAACGGTCTTCTTATGTTATTAGGAGAACGATATGTTAGTTGTAAAAAATAGTAAATCAGTATGCCTCGCATTTTTCAGTTTTGTATTGGCTTATGCGGCGGCGTTGCGCGCACAACAGCGAGAGCAGCGTTGCATGCGTGAAATGCAGCGTCTAGATGCGCATCTTTTAGAGGACATAGGCTTTCGTCGCCAGGATGATAATGTGCTAGTGCCACTAACAGTGGATAACGCCGATGCAAATAATGCGTTAGTTCGCAGTCATCGTCGACAAGCACGTCTTTGGTCTGCTTTTTTAGTAAGAAGAAGGCAGGCGCTAAGGAATAGACGTTCCGGCCCCTAGCAGGATGCTAAGGGCCGGATCAGAGCAGGGACGCTCTTTTTGCATTACATATCGTCTTTTAGTTGATTTTCGCGCCAATGTGTTATGCACGCCTTGTGGTGAGAAACCAGGAGGCGTATCTTCAGTCTTCTGCTTATCGTGGGTATGGAGAAAGAAACACACATCATGGACAAGTTCGACAAGATTCAACAACTGCATCGCTTACTAATTAATCACCGGTTCCCCATTCCCATCCGTAGCATTGCCGAAGAACTCGAATGTACCAAAGCAACGGCTAAAAAAGCCATCGATACACTGCGGGACTACCTTCATGCACCGCTTTACTATGATGAGCATAGTAAAGGCTGGCAATATGATAAGCACGCCGACACCTTCGAGTTGCCGGGTTTATGGCTAACGTCAAAAGAACTCCATGGTCTTGCCACTATCCTGCATACACTCGATACCATTGGTGAAGGCTTATTAGGTAATGAAATAGCGGTTGTGCAGCAACAAGTAGAAAAACTGTTGAAAGCTAAAGGCATTAAAGTGGATAGTTTTATTGGCAGTATAAAATATTTGTCGATGAATAAGCGCCCCATTATCAGTCAGTTTTTCAGTACCGTAGTCGATGCCCTTGTCCATCAGAAACAATTATTTATTCGTTATAATGATTATTTAGGTAGAGTCAGCCAACGCACTATTAGTCCCCAGTACTTGATTCACTACCAAGAAAATTGGTATCTAGACGCGTGGTGTCATAAGCGCAAAGGCTTACGCTCATTTATGCTGTCCAGAATCACCTATGTCATGAAGCAAGATGATAATGCTTGTATTATTAGCGTAGAAGAATGTCAGCAGCACTACCAAACTAGCTATGGTATTTTCGCAGGAAAACCCAAACACCTCGCCATCCTTCAATTTTATCCCCCCGTGACCAACGAAGTCGCAAGTATTCAGTGGCATCCCGACCAGCAAACCGAATGGCAGGGCGACAACTACCTAATAACCATCCCCTACAATGATGACCGCGAATTAGTGCGCGATATCTTAAAATACGGCAACCATGTAGAAGTGATTCAACCCGCTGCGCTTAAACATAAAATCAAAAATATAGCGCAAAGTGTAGCAGGTTTGTATAGAGAGTAACCCCCCATCTACACCACTGTATAAATATAGAGTAAGCGTTTTAAGTACATGGTTGGGTAAGATGGCCAATAATAAAAACCGGTAGCCTAAGAGTGAATGTGAACACATGACCAATATAACGCCCACCGATTTAAAAGCCATCTTGCA
>JBLILH010000019.1:0-62254 GCA_047636495.1 Candidatus Endobugula sp.
TGTATTGTGCTTAAAATTCGCCAAGACAAGCGAGTCATCAATAAGGCCATCTATTTGGCTTTAGGTATTAATGTCGAAGGCCATAAAGAGCTACTTGGCATGTGGATGTCTGAAAATGAAGGGGCGACATTCTGGCTTTCAGTGCTAACTGACTTACAAAACAGAGGCGTTAAACATGTGTTGATCGCTTGCGTATATGCCTTAAAAGGCTTCCCTGAAGCGATTAATGCCACCTTCCCTGATGCAAGGGTCCAGCTATGTATTGTCCTTATGGTGCGTAACTCACTGAAGTTTGTGCCGTGGACAGATTACAAGGAAGTCACCGCAGATCTGCAGCTTATTTACCATTCAGTCTCAGAAGAAGAGGCAGCTTTGGAGTTAGATCGTTTTGCAGAAAAATGGGATGAAAAATATCCGCAGATCAGTAAATCTTGGCGTGCACATTGGCCTAACCTGATTACGCTTTTTGATCACCCGCAAGATATTCGCAAAGTAATTTATACGATCAACGCCATCGAGTCTTTAAACAGCGTGATTCGTAAATCGGTTAAAACTCGGAAGGTATTTCAAAATGACAATGCGGCTATGAAGGTGATCTACTTAGCCGTTGAAGCAGCCTCTAAAAAATGCAGTAGCTGCCCTTGGGGTACTATGCCAATTAGGGATTGGAAAGCGGCGTTAAATCGTTTTATACCGTCAAGCGGCACCGAGGTGATAGAGTTTGAGGAGCAGTTAGCTCCTCATGTGTAAACTGGGCAGTTAAACAGTTTGTTTTACACCCTCACATAAACCCTAGCCAGGGCTAGGGTTGCAGTTATTATTGTTACTGTAGCCACTACCTTTAGAGCCTTTACCTGAACTCGCGCAACTCCCCTTATAACCCTTAGAACCCTTAGAACCTTTAGACTTAGACTTAGAAGAACCTTTAGACTTAGACTTAGAAGAACCTTTAGACTTACCTTTCGCCAAAGTCGCTATAGGGTCACCAAGATACTCTGAATCACTAAAGAACCCGATGACGTCAACTTCAACTCTCGACGACTGAGCAAAAATATCAGCTGTAACATTAGATGACTGTCTAGATATCGTAGCTGCAACACTCGACGACTGAGCAAATATAATAGCGGCTATAGCCAATAATAATGGTAACGAATTTTTCATAATAATAACCAACCCTGTTTAACAAAAACAACAAACTGCTTCATTATACAACTTATTATAGTTCAAAATATATTAACATTAATTCATTATACAAAAAAGTGTTAAATTGATAGTGATGACAATGAAAAATCGCCCAGCAATGCCTTGCTTTTCACAAATAAGACACATACTCTTTTAGGCCACCCTACTTTTAGTCAAGTAACATCACTATGAACGTCAGCCTCTCTATATCATCGATATACTTTACCTTTAAAATCATTGTTGCCTTACTCGTTAGTGCGCATATTATTCAAATATCCGTCTATCACCTCGACTGGGCTCCCTATATTAAATTTTTAGATTTAGATATAGAAAATAACCTCCCCTCTTTTTATTCGGCTATGGCCATTGAACTCTGCGCAGTACTACTGCTGGTCGTTTACTTAGATAAAAAACAACATCAGCTCCGGGAACGTTGGCACTGGCTTGGCTTGGCTATTATTTTTGCCTTACTGGGGTTTGATGAAGCAGCGCAGCTCCACGAAGAAGTCAGTGATTATTTCACCCTATTATTGGATGCCTCAGGTGTGCTCTATTACCCTTGGGTAGTGCCGTACAGTATCGCAGTGGCCATTGTTGGCATAATTTACCTACCTTGGCTCAAGCGCTTACCTACCGACACACAATTACATTTTGTCGTAGCGGGGGTGACGTTTATCTCGGGCGCCATAGTAATCGAAATGATAAGCGCCTCCCTTGCTGACGCATACGACACCGATGATTGGCGCTACAGTATGAGTTATACCATTGAAGAAACGTTCGAAATGACAGGAATCATTCTATTTATACGCGCACTACTCCATTATATTTCTGTCACTATAGGTCATATTAACCTTAGGTTTAATCCCTAAACACGATATACAGCTCCATTTTAAAAGCGAAACCTTCCATGTTTTCATTTGCTTTAGCCATATTTACGAGTGCTTTTTTAGTCTTTCAGGTGCAGCCCATTATTGCCCGATTTATTCTACCTTGGTATGGCGGCACACCGACGGTATGGACCACTTGCATGCTATTTTTTCAACTAGGCCTTTTAGGAGGGTACGCCTATGCACATTTATTGGCACGTTATGTGCCTTTAAAAAAACAGGTGTCGTTGCACCTCATTTTTGTTGCCTTGTCATTTTTAAGTTTACCCATTACGCCTTCACTACTTGATACTCATCATCACCAGACACTAGAAATTTTATTATTACTCTTCAGCGCTGTCGGGCTGCCCTTCATTTTATTATCAGCATCGGCCCCCCTATTACAACACTGGTTCTCTAGAGTACACCCAAACCAGAAAACCTTTCGCTTATACGCCTTATCGAACACAGGATCTTTGCTAGCTCTAGTGAGCTATCCTTTTATTGTTGAACCCATGGTAAAGCTAAGCCAACAAGCTCTCTATTGGTCACTCTTTTATGGCCTGTTTTTTCTATTCTGTTTCTGCTCATCTTGGCCAATACTCAGGCAGTCATTAGCGGAAGAAATCGATATCGATGAGCATGAGCCTCAACCCCCTAGCTGGCCAAAACGCCTACTATGGATGCTGCTTGCGGCTTGTGGCTCTATTGCACTCCTCTCCATCACTAATCAGATGACTCAGGATGTAGCGGTAATTCCCTTTTTATGGGTGTTACCACTCAGCCTTTACTTAATGAGCTTTATCATTTGCTTTGACCGTGATTCTTGGTATCGACGTATTATCTGGTTTCCTTTCTTGGCGATAAGTATTACTGCCTTGCTCTATTTATTTGAACACGATTATGATAATGGAAAAATTTCACTAGCTTATCAAGTAGTGATCTATTGTGCCGCCCTGTTTGCTTGCTGCATGGTCTGCCACGGAGAAATGGTGCGTAAACGTCCCACCGATCATCATCTAACCTTGTTCTATTTATATGTAGCATTGGGCGGGGCTTTAGGTGGCGTGTTAGTGAATATCATTGCCCCTTTACTATTTGATGGCTACTGGGAACTACACCTAGTCTTGCTGGCCGTTATGAGCATAGCCTGTGCGTGCTTACTCATGGAAAAACACCTATTATCGCAGCGTCTACGTATGGGTTTTAGTGTTGCCGCCATAACAGCTATAACCATCAGCGGATATTATTTATGGGATCACAAAGCTTACCAACAAGAAAGCTCCATACTCAATATACGCGACTTTTATGGCGTACTGCATGTATACGATGAAGACATAGGCACTGAAGATCACTACCGCAGTCTTTACCATGGTCGTATTCGACATGGAGAACAGTGGTTACACGATGACTTAAAAAATAAACCCAGCTCTTATTACGGATATAACTCTGGTGTAGGCCTAGCAATGACTCGTCACCCCGCTCGCTTAAGTACAGTTTCATCGCCCACACCGCTCAAGGCCGCTATGATTGGGCTCGGAGCAGGGACTATCGCAGCCTACGGTGAGTCCGGTGATGCGTTTTCTTTTTATGAAATTGATCCCAATATGGCGTACATTGCTAAACATTACTTTTCCTACCTTGAAGATGGCAAAGCCGATAACACTGTCATTCTTGGCGATGGCAGGCGGTCCCTCACAAAACAGCTGCAAGCTGGCGGTTCTCTCCAATTAGATATACTCGCTATTGATGCTTTTAGTGGCGACGCTATTCCTATGCATTTACTCACCAGCGAAGCCTCAGACATGTACTGGGAGCACTTAAAGGAAGATGGCATCTTAGCTATTCATATCACCAATCTTCATCTTGATTTAAGCAGTATCACCAGACAACTCGCTCTGCGAGCCGGTAAAGAGGCTATTTCTATTGTAGATTATGGTGGAGATTATAATGGATATAGCGATTGGGTACTCATCACCAGTAATGCGGAATTTCTTAAGGATGAAAAGATTATCGATCAACAGAGTCAATGGCAACGCCCGCTTAAACCAACTCTTTGGACAGATGATTTCAGTAATTTATTCGACGTGGTCAATTGGTAAAGTGGCATAAGCAACAGTGGCGTAAATAAAAAAATACCGTTTTACCTCATAAACAATGCACGCATTATGCCGTGAATTGTTTATGGTTAACTTACCTGCCCGCTGACTGGGCGCTGACTGGGCGCTGAAAAGCGGTAATAACAGCTTGGTATCTAATGCCTAGTTTATATCACCAAGCGGTCCGTATATCCCATATTGCATTGACAGGAAGAGTGGGCTTCAATATTGAATTAATCATCTCTGGGTCAATCTTCTCGATGATAGGAAATTCTTTTTCTAGCGTCAAATTTAAACGCTCTTTTGTTAACACATGTCGCTTGATGTTTTCGTCCCAATAAATAGGCACATCTTTTTTCAAGTTCTGTGCCATGATAAAGCCAAGACTGAGTGAGTCAGCAAATTCAAAAAGCATAGCATTAGCATCTTCGACTTCCCATGGAGCGCCCTCAGTCTCGGATTCCATGATAAAAGAGAACGCTTCTTGGTTAAATTCTTCGACAACCGAAAGATAGGGATGAACGTCTTTGAAGCCTGCCGCAAAAAGGGTGTTGCTATATATTTTCCAGTCGATACCAAGCTGCTCCAATTTCGGCGCATCCATAACGAGGAAGCCATTTTGGGCTAGTCGCGCACGGGCAAAGTGGTAAAATTCACGACTAAAAAGCCGCGATAAGTTGTAATCTCTAGCGTAGGGAAAATCCAGATAAATCGCATCGAAAGTTTCTGTTGAATGACGAATATAGTGATAAGCGTCGCCAAAGTGTGTTTCGATTCTTGGGTCTTCTAAGGCCCCCTCGTTCATTGCGGTTAGCACTGGGTGGGATTTAGCTAGCTCAACCAGCTTTCGGTCTAGGTCTACATGCACTATTGTCTCAATGCTTGGGAATTTAACCAATTCGCGCAACAACAGCCCGTCGCCACCCCCCATTACCAATACACGTTTAGGCACCGCACCGCTGACAGCGATGGGGACGTGAGCGAAGTATTCGTGGTAAAACTCCTCGTAACTAGACGTTAATTGCATGTCTCCATTGAGGAATAACAAATAGTTACGCGGCTGGTGCTTGTTCTCGACAAATTTCGTGGAATAAATATCTATTAAAAAGTCTGTATCGTAACCTTCGGCATCGTAGACAAGGTCGATATTCTGGTAGGGAGAGCGAGTGCGAAATACGTCTTCCACATCGTTCATAGGTCCCATAAAGCGGACAAATTCCTCTCCGTAATCCCAGTAGTGATAGTACTTCTTAATGAAGTACTGTTCGATAGTATGCACAGAAAGCAAACCTACCAGCATGGCGACAGCGAGTGTGCCACAGAGGATTAGACGCTTGACTATTTGTTGGTAGCTTGGATTTGCCCACCACAGCACAAGCAAAGCCATGGCTAGGTTGATGCTAGCGATGAGTAACCCTACGGTGATGAGGTCAAAATAGGGCATAAATAGCAACGGAAAGGCAAATCCTGCCAACAAGGAGCCAAAGTAATCGGCGGCAAGAACGCGGTTGGTGACCTTACTTTTAGAAACAGTATTACCAAGATCAATCAACAATGGTAGCTCAAAGCCGGTCAGCAACCCGATCGTTGCGGTTAAGATAAATGCAGTGCCAAAAAAGATGATATTCGTTAAGAAATGATAATCAAACAAATAGAATATCAAGCCAAAAGTGTGAGCAAAGTGCAGTATGGGTACAGCTAACGCACCAGCAAGACAGAGCATCAACTCCACTTTAAATAGTCGTGCCCACGCATTTTTTGTGGGGTATTTTTCGTGCGCCAGTGCGCCAAGTCCCATACCTGCAAGGTATACACCAATAGTCAAGCAATACCAAACGACCGTATTGGCGGCAAGCATCGCCAGCGTCTGGGCGATAAGCAGTTCATAAAGAAGGCTACACGCTGCCAGTAATAAGGTGACGACATAAATGATTGGTCGCGTAGGGCTAATAATCACGAGAACGGCTCTTTTGCATGCGTTGGTTAGCCAGGGAACCTCTTGTCACTTTAGTCACATTCACATAATCTGCTGCGTAACCTGCCGTCATGATATCTATAGCAATCTGGGGTTGCATGAGAACACCGCTGGTAAAAATATCCACTGCTGCAAAGTCATCTTCAGGCCATGTGTGCACACTAAAATGTGACTCGGCAATGATAATGACACCGCTGGCACCGAAGGGCTCGAACTGGTGAAAGCGATCATCTATAATCGTCGATTTAGATTTTATAGCCGCGTCCATTAATATATTCCTCACCCCCTCTACCGTACTAATGAGATCAGGGTCGCAGCCGTGCAGGTCGACTAGATAATGGTCACCAAAGGTGGTTTTTTGCTTATTCACTGCATTAGTCACTGTAATTTCCTCATACTCCAAGATAAGTGTTAAGAAGTGTTTCGCTAATATGATCCGAGGTAATCAGGCAATAAGCCAGTGCCAGCACCAGCGCTAACTCTACTATTAGTAATAGATAAAACAATATTCTTTCATTGGATTCGACATGCTTACTCTGCGTGACAAGCGCAACGCCGACAAGCGCATTACTCAATGCCACCATAAACGCTGCCATAACTATGCCGGCGTAAGGGTAAAGAATAAGCGCGAAAACCACCGTACCCAAAAATGCACCTAAGTAGTTAACACCGATAATGGCATTGTCTTTATTCTTTTCTGCAAAGCTTTTGAGTTGAATCAGTAGGGGGATTTCAAAACCAGAAAGAATGCCAATAACAATAATCAGCCCGTGGGCGACCACTGAAATTAGGGCGGGGCTCACTCCTTGCGCATTGACAACAAACAACAGAACAATACTACTACCGCCAATCAAGGTGAGTAAGGTTTCCACTAACAATAGACTAATTACTGGACGATTAACAAAGCGCCCCTCAGCAATCAACGCACCGACACCCATAGACAGCATATAAAGACCAATGGTGACACTGTAGCGGAGCACGGTATTACCCAGAAAAGCTGATAATGCCTGTCCAAGTAGGAGCTCGTATACAATACTGCAAAATGCCAGCACAAAGGTAATACTATAAATCATTTTTATTCGCTAACCTTAGAAAAACCGCCATATTAGACACTATCCCTTGCTAGTGCAAGTTAGGCACTCGCACCAAAAGAGCTGTTTTTCGCGATATGTTGAGTGGGCATTTACAGACTGATTAGGCGTGTGTTGATGGGGACTCTATCGGCTTGGTAGCATGGTAATCACATCATTTTAATGGGTATTAGTCGCGGGAGGGGAGCGGTTTACGGCGCTGTCATGATAAAAATCATGGGTGCCCGCTATGCCTATATTATTTACAAGGTCTATGATTGGTGGGACAGTATTATCTGCACAGATGAAGAAACACTGTCAATGTTTGGTATTATTTTATTGATTCGCGGGTGATCACTCAATAATAGCGTGTCGCACTGGCGACTAAAATCCGCGCTTCATTCAAGCCCTACAGAAATAAGTTACTTACCTTTCCCCACATTCACCCAACAATCCCTCTCTAAAACCGGTAAAATAAAGAGTCTATTAATTCGTTTTACCTCAATGGGCGTTTTACGCTATGACTATTGCATCTTTCTCTCTTCCCCAAGATACCCGCGTAATGGTGGGTATGTCTGGTGGTGTTGATTCATCTGTAACCGCCTTATTGTTACAACAGCAGGGTTATCAGGTCGAAGGCCTGTTTATGAAGAACTGGGATGAAGACGATGGTACCGAGTATTGTTCCGCCAAGGCAGATTTAGCTGATGCCCAGCGCGTTTGCGATACCTTGGGGATTACCCTGCATACGGCTAACTTTGCCTCTGAGTATTGGGACAATGTATTTGAGTACTTCTTAGAAGAGTACAAAACGGGTCGTACCCCTAACCCCGATATTCTATGTAACCGTGAGATTAAATTTAAGGTGTTTTTGGATTACGCCCACGTCTTAGGTGCAGACATGATCGCCACAGGCCACTATGTTCGTCGCGACGACAGCATTTCTGGCGAAACCCGCCTGCTAAAAGGCTGTGATAACAACAAAGACCAAAGTTATTTTTTACATGCAGTGGGGGGCGAGCAACTGGCAAAAACGCTCTTCCCTGTAGGCGAGCTAGAAAAACCCGCTGTACGCCAACTTGCAGAGCAACATAAGCTTATCACCCATAACAAAAAAGACAGTACTGGCATTTGTTTTATTGGTGAACGCCGCTTTAAAGACTTTTTAGAACAGTATCTTCCCGCGCAAGAAGGTGAAATTGTGACCGACAAAGGCCAGGTCATTGGTCAGCATTTTGGCTTAATGTATCACACGATGGGGCAACGCCAAGGCCTGGGTATTGGCGGCGTAAAGCATGCACCCGATGCGCCATGGTATGTAGTCGATAAGAACGTAGACACTAATCAGCTTATTGTTGTGCAAGGCGATAAACACCCTCGCCTATACCATCAACACCTCACCGCTAACGGTATGCACTGGATTAACACTCAAACAGTGAGCGTATTAGCACTCGCCGACGACAACTCGTTTCGCTGTAACGCCAAAATACGATATCGCCAAGCCGATCAAGCCTGTGAGGTCACCGTAAAGGATGACGGTACAATTAGTGTCGTATTTGACGAGCCTCAACGTGCGGTTACGCCCGGCCAGTCTATTGTGCTTTATGATGGTGAGCATTGCTTAGGCGGCGCGGTGATAGAGTCGCGCTCTGATCTACACACTTGACAGCCAAATTTGTTAACTGATGTCAATAACGCATTCTGGCAGCTAATCTTGACGGCTGATATTAATTAATCGCTAGCGTGATTCTCGAAAGTGGCTCTAGGCTTAAGAATGGGCTTGATACTGAGCCTCATCGACACCACCTATAACGACTGTATATAACGACAAACGGCTTTATAAACTTATGTCCATCGAAGAAGACCCTACCACACCTTCTACAGAGCCATCGTCAACCTCTGCCGTTTCCGTCTCAGCGCCTTTATCGCGATGGGGCGAGCGTACACTCGCATTAGGCGGCATTTTTCAGTCTGCACTATTAGTACAACAGCTCGCCACTAGTGGCCACCTTAATCAAGGTGACTTAAGTACCGCCACTCATAGTTTATTTGAGCAAAACCCCGGTGTAATTAGTGATGTCTATGGCGGCACAGAAAAAATACTCGCGGGCTTGATGCTATTGCGCGACACCCTTAACCGCGTTAACACGCCTAATGGTAACGATATAGTGCGGTATGTCATGGGGATGGTACATTTACAAAAGAAGCTAATGAAGCAGTCCGACATGCTAAACACTGTGGGCAAGCGTATAGAACAAGCTCAACGGCAAGCCGACTTATTTGATCCCACCCACGAAAATGTAGTAGCCAGCCTTGCTGACATTTACACCAGCACAATCAGCACCTTTAGCTTTCGCATTCAGGTTAATGGTGATTATAATTACTTACAACAGACACGTATTGCTAACCAAATTCGCGTACTATTATTTGCCGGTATTCGCTCGGCAATTTTATGGCGGCAAGTGGGTGGCTCTCGCTTACAGGTCATATTACAACGCAAACAGCTGATCAACAGTGCCGATCACTTAATTAAACAAGCCAAAGAGCAGCAGCTACAGCTATGACCGATAATACTCATACTCCCCCCTCGTCTGCCCAACCAGCCTCTCTATCATCAGAGCAGTTATCCACTATCCCTAGCAATGATGAATTAAAAGCGCTACTGGATCAAGATCTGCTAGATAACGAGAATATTAACTCTGTTGACAAGATCAATCGAGAAACTGCTCGTTTAAATTGGGGTGATATCGAGCCGCACTTTGCGAGTGGGAATGTTATTTCGGTTGCCAAGGAACTTGACCTTGTTACCGTTGCCAAAGCGATTGCCGATGATGATGCGCTGACACTAAAACAGTGGATAGATGCCCAGCACGTCAACCCGACCAGCGATACACAAGCCATTGAGTGGCAAATAGATAATGCCGAATTTTGGGCCGTAGTGATTAAACCGTTGGTATTGATTCAGCCGATTTAGCCATTATTAACGATGTTTTTGGTGATCAAAACGAATATTGAATCCAAGCTTACGCTCAACTTAATGGGATATTCGATATAATAGTTTTTCAATAACGCCGTTCGCATTAAGTGACGTAGGCTAATGGTAAAGGCGGACTAATCTGGGTCACTTGAAAAACCACTAAACGATCTTACATAGGCACCTATACAACCAAAAAAATAAGCAATCACTTTAACTATTAGTTAGTAACAGGCATGCATCAACACTAAAATAACTTTTTTCACACACCATAATCAAGGATTAATCAATGCAACTTGCTCCACTAAAACAATGGCTAGAAAGCCAGATTATTGGCCAAAGCCAGCTTATTGATCGTTTATTAATTGCCCTTTTGGCCGATGGACACCTATTAGTTGAAGGCGCACCAGGGCTTGCAAAAACCAAGGCAATCAAGCATTTATCCGAAGGTGTTGAAGCAAATTTTCAACGGGTACAGTTCACCCCTGACCTATTGCCGACTGATCTCACCGGCACCGATATCTATAATCCGCAAGAACACAGCTTTGATTTTCAACCGGGGCCGCTATTTCACAATATCGTCTTAGCCGATGAGATCAATCGTGCCCCTGCAAAAGTACAATCTGCCTTACTAGAAGCCATGGCCGAGCGGCAAATTAGTGTGGGCAATACCACCTACCCGCTGCCAGACTTATTTCTCGTCATGGCCACACAGAACCCCATTGAACAGGAAGGTACCTACCCGCTGCCCGAAGCCCAGCTCGATCGTTTTTTAATGCATGTGACCATTGGCTACCCCGATGCCGATGCCGAAGCCAAGATTCTTCAACTGGCACGAAGCGAAGCCAGTCGGGCACCTAACGAGCAACCGCAAAAAATTACTATCGACGAGCTCGAGCAAGCGCGCAAAAGTGTGTTGGCCGTCCACACCGCCGACAGTATCGACGATTACATCGTTCAGCTCACCATGGCAACCCGTCATGCGGATAAGATTGATAATGAATTAGGCCGATGGATCGAATGCGGTGTGAGCCCACGCGCCACCATCGCATTAGATCGTTGTTCAAAAGCACACGCATGGCTTCATGGCCGTGATTATGTGACGCCCGATGATATCCATGAGATTATTTACGATGTCTTCCGTCATCGCTTATTACTGAGTTTTGAAGCCGAAGCACAGGGTATTACCCCGGACGATGTGATTACTCGACTGTTACAACACGTCGCTGTTATATAGTAGACGTTTTACAAAGCGACATATTAAGGTAGTAACGGGATCATGATCACCTCTTCACATTTCACTCAAGCAGCTAACAGCCAACACATAGATGATGGCGTTAACGACGGGGCTTATGTCTCTCTGGCACAGTTGCAACAGCTGCGCCATACCGCCAAACAGTATCTTGCCGCCAGCGGCAAATCTAACGCGCCATTAAACGGGCAGCATCAAAGCCGTGCTGTGAGCCGTGGAATGGAGTTTGAAGACGTTCGCCCCTATCAAGCCGGTGACGATATTCGCTCGATTGATTGGCGCGTGACCGCCCGTACTCAAGTCACCCATAGCAAGCGTTACGCAGAAGAAAAAGAAAAGCCCATTGTGACTGTCGTTGACCAACGACGTAGTAGCTTCTTTGGTAGCCACCCTTGTTTTAAATCGGTTTATAGCTGCCAATTAGCGGCCTTGGTTAACTGGGCCACACTAGCTGCTGGCGACCGCAGTGGCGGAATCGTTCTAGGTGGGAAGCACATCAGTGAAACGCGCCCTGCCCGTAGCCATAAAACCGTTAATCGCTGGTTACAACAACTCAGCACGGCCAACCAGCAATTATCCGCTACAGCCGCGGATAATTTGTCGATGAGCGACTGTTTAAAACGCGTCATCCATACCACGCAAACTGGTACCGATATCGTGCTGATTAGTGATTGCTATGACCTAGATGAAGAATGTGAAAAACAACTCTTTTATCTTTCTCGCCATCACCGCATCACCCTGTTATGGGTGGTAGATCAACTTGAAATGGCGCTGCCTCATACCGCCCAGATTACCGTTAGCGACGGCCACGCTTCGCGCCAATTGCCGCTACAACGGTCACTTACACACAAATTTAATCAATATCACCAAGCCAAAGAAGCCGCGCTACAACAACTATGTCAGCGTTTACGCATTCGGCTGATTAAAGCACCGGTACAAAACCCCGCACATGAAATTGCCATGGGGGTGATGCGCTAATGGAACAAACTTTACCTCTTGCCGACATTCATCTGCCCGCCACCATTAGCGCATGGCCACCCGCTGTTGGCTGGTGGCTATTGGTATTACTGGGTGTCGCGATTATTGTAGGAATATTTTACGGGCTAAAACGCCACCAACAAAAATGGCGTTATCGCCGTGCCGCATTAGCCTTACTTCACCAGCACTACCAAACATGGCAAGCACAGCAGTCACGAGAGCAGCTGGATAAACGCACAAAGACTGTGGGGAGCAGCCAAGAGTCGACTATCCAATGCGCCAACGAGATGATGGCGATACTCAAACGTACGGTACTCACTGCCTACGGCGATGATAAAGCGACGCTGTTTGGAAAAGCATGGGTCAACTTTATTAATCAACGCATTAACCATAAAACCCAGAAAGACCTGTTTAGCGATGAACTCGCCGAGTGGATGATTAACCAGCAATATCAAAAAGTATCGAAAGGCCAGCAAGATACGGTACACATTCCTACACTCTACCGCGCTTGCGAAAAATGGATTAAGCAACATAAAAGTATCTCCCCACAAGACAGTGCACACATAAGTACAGAAAAAAGTACAACACAAGGTACAACACAAGGTACAACACAAAGAGGGCCTCACTAATGCTAACGCTCGCTTCATATTGGGTGTTCTTACTATTACCCCTACCATGGTTGGTCTATCGTTTTATTGCGCCCTGTAAAGCCGCATCACAAAAAGAAGATCAAGCAGTAGTCGTACCGTTTTATGCGCAGCTGACATATACCAACATCTCTGCGGATCGTGCGCCATATCGCACACTACTCCGCGCTCTATGCTTGGCCCTTATATGGGCGTTACTCTTACTAGCAGCCGCTAGACCACAATGGGTGGGCGAACCACAAGCTTTACCGACTAGCGGACGTGATCTATTATTAGCTGTCGATATTTCAGGCAGTATGCAGCAAGAAGATATGCAAATTAACAATCGTCCAGTTAGCCGCTTAGTAGCCGTTAAAGAAGTGGTTAGCGACTTTATAGAACAGCGTCAAGGCGACAGAATTGGTTTAGTGTTATTTGGCACGCAAGCCTATTTGCAAACTCCGCTGACCTTCGATACCGCATCGGTCAATCAATTCTTACAAGAAGCCCAGCTAGGTTTTGCCGGACAAGATACCGCTATTGGCGATGCCATTGGTTTATCGGTTAAACGTTTAAAAGAAGGTGATGAAAAGCAAGGAGAATCATCCGATAACAGTAAGGTCATCATTTTACTGACCGATGGTGAAAATACCGCAGGCGAAGTCGAACCATTACAGGCAGCCAAACTTGCCGAAAAAATTGGTGTCAAAATATACACCGTAGGCATTGGCGCTGACGAAATGGTGATCCGTAGTTTCTTGGGTAATCGGCGTGTTAACCCTTCAGCATCGCTAGACGAAGAAACCCTCACCCGCATTGCAGAAACCACTGGCGGCGTTTATTTTCGTGCGCGGAATACCGACGAGCTCAATCAAATTTATCAAGAACTCGACAAGCTAGAGCCCACCGACAAAGAACCCGAATGGCTTCGCCCGATTCAATCACTGTTTATGTGGCCACTCAGTATCGCCTTACTATTTAGCCTTGCACTAACGGCTTGGATGCGACGCATACACATAGCACTTCTCACTAGACCTCTGTTAACTAACATCTTGTCTGATAATCCTGTATTAAAAAACAAGCATAAAGGTAACCAAAATGGATGAGTTAACCACCTTTCATTTTATTCGCCCACTCTGGTTATTACTGATACCGGTATTACTACTATTGGCATACTGGCTTAGCAAACAGGGCCGACAGCACACAGGGTTCGAACAATGCATAGATGCCAGCCTGCTGAAATACATTACAACGGGTAATGAGCTGACGGCAAAGACCCAGGGGCTGACAGTGGCTCCTGTGTATTTATTACTTGCTGGCGCATGGGTGATGGTCTGTCTTATGCTTGCAGGGCCCACGTGGCAACAACTCCCCCAGCCACTGCAAAAATCTTCACGGGCAATGGTCATTATTTTAGATTTATCACCCAGTATGCGCGCCGAAGACAACAAGCCTTCGCGTATTGTGCGCGCCCGCCTGAAAATTAAAGACCTACTCAGCCAACGTAAAGACGGTTTAACCGCGCTCATTGTTTATGCAGGCGAATCGCATATCGTCACCCCTCTTACCGATGACACTAAAACCATCAACAATTTGTTATCCACATTAACCCCCGGCCTACTACCTATTCCCGGTAGTAATATCGAAATGGCCATAGAAAGCGCGGTGCAATTAGTTAAAGACGCAGCCATTAACGATGCGTCGTATCTACTACTCACCGACGGAATAGACCCTCGCGCAGTTAACGCCATAGAGAAAACCCTGAGCGAACAGCCACAACACGCCTTATTTATTATTGGCGTAGGCACGCCAGCTGGCGCACCGATACCGCAAACCAGCAGCGATGGCCAGCAAGGGTTTTTACGGAATAAAAGTGGCGCCATTATTAATGCGTCACGCAACGATGAGGTTTTACAACAAGTCGCCTCCACGACCAATGGTCATTATTTACCACTGCAAGCTAACGATTCAGATATTAATTTTATTATCAACACCATTAAGCGCTCAACAATACTTTCTTCTCAACAATCATCAAGCAAGGATGAGCAGTCACGCACTATGGATCAATGGGCAGAATTTGGCCCCATGTTGTTACTGTTTTGCTTACCGTTCTTTGCGCTGATGTTTCGTCGTGGCGGGTTACTCAGCGTGCTACTTATTGCATTACCGATGACTATGCCCGAACCCGCCTATGCTTTTTCGTTGGGTAATTTGTTATTAAATAAAGATCAGCAAGCGAAGCAAGCATTTGATAACAAAGACTATAGCGCCTCAGAACAATTATTTACCGAAAATGACAATCACCAATGGCAAGGTAGCGCTGCCTACAAAAACCAAAACTACCAAGCCGCCGTCGATGCCTTTGCGAAAGGTGATAACGCCACCGACGACTACAACCGCGGTAATGCACTTAGCCGGCTACAACGCTTTGACGAAGCCATAGCCGCCTATGACACCGCATTAGTAAAAGATCCTACCCTAGAAGATGCCCAAAAAAATAAAGCCTTAGTACAACAACTACAACAACAGCAAGAGCAACAGAAAAATCAGGAGCAAGATAACGACGACGAAAAAGACGACGGAGATCAAGAAGACGGAGAGAAAAACAAAGAAAAAAGCGACTCTTCGGAACAAGATTCACTCGAAAAAAAGCCGGGAGAAGAGTCTCAAGACCCACCATCGCAGCAACAAAAAGAAGAGCCGAGCGAAGAAACAAAGGGTGCGCAAAACGGAGAGAAAAACAAAGAAGAAAATGAGGAAAATGAGGAAAATGACGAGCAAGCGAGCGCACTGAAGAATTCTGACAAAGAGGATAAAGAAAATGTAGAGAATGGCGAACAAACCGCTCACCTTTCTGCCTTCGATCAACTCAGTACTGAAGAGCAACAAGAATTAGAGCAATGGCTACAAAAAATACCTGACGATCCCAGCGGTTTACTGCGCAGGAAATTTCAGTATGAATTTGAAAAGCGTCGCCAACTTTATCAAAGCGGAAAATGGGATTTACCAGACAACAACGCCCACGAACGTTATTAACATACGGTAGAATGACAGAGATTAGATACCAGGTTTCACCAGCATGACAGGATTTAATACGCCATATGAAATTTAAAATACTAACACGTTGATGAAACGCCTAAAAAACAGCACGTCATACCTGGAAACAGTCACGACATTCCAGACACGCAATCAAGTTGAGTACGGGCTTCGACCCGGTGTCTATCAACGCAATGACGCAATAAGTACGCAAGACACATACTAAAGAGTAAATAATGTTAATACCAAGAAAAATCATTTTATTGTTCATTTCCATTGGGCTTCTATTACTCATCGAAAACGTGAGCGCAGCTACATTAACGGTGAGTGTAGACCGTACCAACATTACGATAAATGACACACTATTATTAACCATCACGCTTGATCAACAAGACTCAGACGAGATCGACTTTAGCACCCTCACCTTACAGTTTGATGTTTTACAACAACAAAAAAGTAGTCAGGCCTCTATTATTAATGGCCGTGTCTCCGCTATCACTCAATGGACGTTAATCATTGCCCCTAAAGAAAATGGCAAATTGATTATTCCCTCGCTCTCGGCCAATGGTGCTTTTAGTGATGCCATTAGTATTAACGTAGGGACAAGCGGAAATAATAATGCTGTGCGTAATAATAAGAACAACACCAGAGATGTTTTTCTTGTCGCCAGCGTCAATAAAACGAGTCTTTATGTACAGGAGCAGGTATTACTTAAACTGCAATTACATTACCGTATTGCGCTTTCTAGCTACGAACCCAGTGAATTAACGGTCGCTAATAGCACCCAAGAATATCTTGATAAAAACAACTATAAAACAATGATGAATGGCGTTGAGTACAACGTACTAGAATTGGTTTATGCCTTACACCCGCAAGCCAGTGGTACCATTACTATTCCTGCACAACGCTGGCAAGTAGAAAAGCCCAGTAAGCGTTTTGGCGCAGTCAGAAGCCCGTATATCATCATCAACAGTAATCCGCTCACCGTTAACGTAAGACCTATTGCAAGCCAATCTACCGCAGATCACTGGTTGCCCGCATCGTTCGTAGCGTTTTCACAAGATTGGCAACAATCCACTATTACCGCCAAAGTAGGCGAACCGCTTTCTTATCGACTCCGCATTACAGCCGAAGGCCTTGCGCATTCACAACTGCCCAATATAGACCTCGATGGCATTAATGATACCGATTTTACTATTTACAGTGATAAAGCCGATACCAATAACCAACTTAACCTGACGGGTATCACTGGTACACGTATCATTAACTACGCGGTGATCCCTAAAAAAACAGGTACCTTTACCCTGCCACCTATTAGCTTACGCTGGTGGAATACAGTAACCGACAAAGAAGAAACAATTACCTTAACATCACAAAAAATTGTCGTGGCGAGTACCTCACTTGATCAACAACAAGCTATTCCTAACATACCGCAACCTACTCAAAATAATGCAGTCGATGACTTAAAAAATATTGATAATACGTCCGCATTTTTATGGCTGTGGCAGCTCAGCACACTGTTGTTGATGCTATTAACCGGCGTACTATGTTACTTATGGCTAAAAGAAAAACACCGCAATAGAAAATACAACTTTTCGCCGTTAATAAAAGGCAAGAACCAAGAAAACGACATGAGTCACAGCACAAAAAAACGTGCTCTTAACACTATCTATAACGAGTTAGAACAGGCCATCGAGCAACAACAATGGCGAACAGTGAAAGCACTTGTTCTGGAATGGGCAAGTGTAAAAAACCAGCACGCCGTTAGCAACAGTGATGAGTTCATTGACACCTTTCCAGAACTCGCACAAGCCATACAAATGGTAGACAAACAACTCTACAGCCCCGCCATCGTCGTATGGGACTTTGCTGAATTACTTAGCCTGTTAAAACAGCAGCAAACGCAAAAAATAGATATAAATGTTGATAGTGGATTAGCGAGTCTATATCGTTAGGTGGGTATAACTATAGCTAAGCTTGGGAAGTGAGTTTACAGTTAGTTCACTTCCGCCCACAAAATATGCTCACAAAATTCACTAACGAAATGCAACTCTATTCTTGCAAAAAAGCAGGGTAACTAGATTACTTCACTGCTATGTCTCTGATTCATTAGAATTATGGGTGAAATTTAAAATGGCTATAAGTGAATTTGAAATAAAAAGATGTGAGAGAGAGCTCAGAAAATTTTTAGACGCGCACCGACCACCTGCTCACATCAGAAATGAAATCGATAGTGGATATCGCATCAAAGACCAAAGTGTAGAGGTCTTTGAAATTAGCCCACACTGAAAAAATAAGTCAGAAAAAATCGAAATACCCGTGGCTAAAGCAACTTATGTTAAGCGCCAAGGCGTATGGAAGGTTTTTTGGCACATGAGCGATATGCAATGGCATGGGTAGAACCAACCCCCAAAGTGAATAGCATTGAAAACTTTTTAGCGCTTGTTAGCGAAGTCCAGCACTGCTGTTTCTTTGGTTAAGATCCATCGCGCAGCTAGAATAAGAACGATGCCTGATACTGTCCCGTTAAACTGATAACTGACTGATTAGCCGATCAATAGAAAGGCTGGGATACTTGCTCTTCTGCATGGTCAGGCCTCCCTGTAAGCGAATCAGCTCCTTGGATTTTATCATTCGACTTACCCGCCCAACCGCCACTGTGAGTTCCCACCTACAGTACGAGCCAACGGAGGTTCGATAAACAATTGGTCAGCATAACTCGCATGACTAATGTCGATTCATAAAGCACCCAATAACTGTAAAAAATAGAATGATAAGGTATCTAATTATTGAGTGTTGGAATAAGGGTCGTCGAATAATTAAGATGCTAGATAACGTCGCGCAAAAGCCAGCCCTTAAGTCGATGCTAATCCCGCTGGACTTTTATTATTTTCTATATATTTCAACGCAGCTTCTAGGGCTTCATATCGGAATAAATAGGTGTTGTTACTAGGCACCAAATCTACTACGTTAAACTTCTCTAGCTGTTCGCGGGTTTTTTCATTCGGGCATAATAAAAAGACTTCACACTGGGCATCTAACGCATCTTTTATAGCATTTTCAAGCGCAAGCCCCACCGTTACATCTATCATCGGGACGTCGGTTAAGTCAAGAATCATCACTTCATACTCAGACACTCTAGTGTGCTGACGTGAGATGGCTTTAGAGACACTAAATATCATCGGTCCGGAAAGATATAAAAACAGCAGCTTGCCATTCGCTCTATCAAGTATGCCGCGTTCTTCTTCTGTGAGGGGTAGGTCTTTATCGTCGCCATCAGTATCGCTGATAGATCGAACAGTTCGCGTTTGCTCCCGACTCAACCGTTCAATAATAAGGATGTTAGAAATAAATACACCTAAACCGACCGCCACGATTAAATCAACAAAAACGGTTAAAAACATCACGCCATACATGATCACCATGCCTTGAACGCTCACCTTGTGCGCGCGCTGAATAAAGCTCCAATCAAGAATGTTAAACCCTACGTATACCGCAATACCCGCCAACACCGCCATCGGAATAGGTTCGGTTAAACTGCCAGCAATCAACACCACTAACGCCAAGACTACCGCACGAATGATTCCTGAAAGAGGCGAACGTGCGCCCACTTGAATATTGGTTACAGTGCCCATAGTCGCGCCAGCACCCGGTAGCGCGCCAAACAAACCAGAGATCATATTCGCGAAGCCTTGGCCGCGTAATTCTTTATCCGAATCATGCTCTTTACGTGTTAATGAATCGCCAATCACCGCAGTAAGCAGAGTATCTATACAGCCTAATGTGCCGAGTACTAGCGCATCAATCACCATCGCAGTAAACATATCTGCGTTAAAATGTGGCATCACCAGGGAGGGTAAACCCGCCGGAATTTCACCGATTCGGCGAATACTGTCGGTATCAAAGATAATGACTGATAATAGAGTAACAGCGATCAAAGCCACTAATTGTGCTGGAACATATTGACGATAATTTTTGGGGAGGTAGAATAATATCCCTAGGGTGAGAACACCCAAAAACAACTCACCAAACTGGATGTTGGCGAGGGTATTGGGAAGCTCAGATAAGGTACCCAGCACCCCACCCGCTGGCGCGGCTTGACCTAAAAGAGGCGATATTTGTAAGAGAATGAGAATGACGCCAATACCTGACATAAAGCCAGAAATCACACTATATGGCATCAAAGTGACGTATTTTCCGAGTTTTAACGTCCCTAGAAGGACTTGGAACGCACCCGCCATCATCACAATAGTAAACGCCATTGCCATGCCTGTTTCGGGATATTTTGCCATCATGCTGGTTAGTACTGCCGTCATAATAACGGTCATTGGGCCTGTAGGTTCAGAAATGAGCGTCGTGGACCCTCCCCATAAGGCGGCAAAGAAGCCCACCATGATGGCACCCCAAAGACCAGCCTCAGCACCCGCACCAGAAGCGACACCGAATGCCAGTGCCAGCGGTAAAGAAATGACGGCGGTAGTGACGCCACCGAACAGATCGCCCTTCAAATTCATGTCTTTGAAACGATTACCTAACAAAGCCCCACTCCTGAAGAGAAAATAAAGTTATTTTAGCAAATATTTAGCTCACTAGGACAGACATGTTTACAGTAACCGAAGCGACCCTAGGTTTATATTATCTATTCCTCACTCTGCTACATCTGCCGCACTCATTATTGTGGTTTTTCTTAGCAATCTATTGGCGTAGCTACTAGTAACTACAAATCAGTAACGAATATATATCGAATAAAAACAACCTACCCATTGTGAACAGTATTGAATATAACTCGCCAAAACATTTACAATTGCCTAACCACTGCCGCCACAACGATGCCTGCACTAATGGCTAGTAACGGTTTTTTTAGTACTAGCATGGTGATCGCTGTGGCGAGTAATGCCAGCCTTGCGCCGTTGTCACCATTAATGGCCAAAGGCGTTAATACGGCAATTAACACCGAGCCTGACATAGCGCTAATAAACTGCTGCACCCGATCGTTGATAGGCACAAAGCCCATCATAAAAACGCCACCCCAACGAGTGGCCAGAGTGACGATAGCCATGACACCAATAATCATCAACGCACCATAACCACCAGTATTAATGCTCATGCTTTTTCCCGATCCAAATGGCACCCAAGGTACCTCCGGCCAATGCACCGACAATCACGTGGCTGTTGGGCGGTAGATACCAATACGCTAGCAACGAACTCAATGCGGCGACTACCCATATAACGAGCACTCTTAAATTCTTTTTACCGTCCACTACCATCGCTAACAAAAAACAAGCCATCACCATATCTAACCCCAGACTAAACGGATCGTTAATGGCGCTGCCAAAATAAAGACCTAACAACGTGCCGAGTATCCAAAACGACCAAAGCGCCATGCCGCCCCCTATTAATATCCCTAAGCCCTGTTTGCCTTGATTAATGGCCTGCAGCGTCATGGCCCAATTAGCATCGGATACCAGCAACACAGCACCATAGCGTTTTGCCGTTGACAAATGGGCCAAGTGCGGATGAAGTGAGGCGCCCATTAATAAGTGACGGGCATTGATGGCAAACACAGTGACCACCACAGGGATCAATGACACCTGCTCACCCCAAAGATCGAGGGTGGCAAACTGTGACGCACCCGCAAACACCGACACGCTCATGGTTAAAATAACGCCATTCTCTAAACCTGCCTGAGTAGCGGCAAGACCGAAGGCAAGCCCAAAAACGATCACAAAAAGCGATAGTGGTAGCAGTTTTTTAAACCCAGAAAAAACATTCTGGGTAGTGATTATTTGTCGTGGATTTGACATTAAAACAGAGTCTCCATTTTTCGCAGCATGATGATGTAGAGTATCGACGATTCCTTAGACGATAAATAGGCGGTTAATAGCCGCCTTTAAATTCACGTGAAAGTTTGTCCGTCAACGCCGCTAACTAAAGAATAACAGAGTAATCTGAAGTGTAAATTACTTCTTTAAATGCCCACGAATTTCTCGCTACGCAAATAAAACGCGCTGTCACTATTGTATTATTTACCTTCACCAACGTCTATTTTGCGATCTGCCAATGGGCAACTTTATAAAGTGATAACCCAGACGTGCTACTATTTAGTATAATCATACTAGATAAGAAAAACACTTCATGATGAAAGGTATTGTAGTAACATTTAATCAATCAAAGGGCTACGGTTTTCCCCCTATGCCAGACTAGTTGTCACCCCTTAAAATCAACCAGAAGATATTTTTGTACATATAAGCAGTATGGTTACTGTTGGCAGTTTAACCAAAGGACAAAATGTTGAATTTGAATTATCCTCTACGAAAAAAGGCCTCAGTGCGACGGTGGTTATTACTGAAAACAAGAGAAAGTCCCCAGTCTTAGTATTCTCAATGATATTAATCATATTAACATTGATATTGTCGATGTATTTAAGTCGTCACATGTCCATAGTGGTGGCTTTTTTTATTGCCCTAAATATAATCACGGGAATTATGTATGCTTACGACAAAATGGTATCAGGCTCAACTCTCATCAGAATCCCAGAAAAATTACTACACGGGCTTGCCTTTTTAGGTGGTTCTCCCAGTGCATTAATTGCACAAATACTGTTTCGCCATAAAATAATTAAACATTCATTTCAAATAGTTTATTGGCGTATCGTAAGTGTTCAACTGTTGATGGGGATATTTTTTCTTCTATATATAATAAAATACCAGCAATAATCACCCCGTCCTAAAAAGTACTGAACATTAAAGATATCCGTGAAAACAAAAAAACCAGTAACTACTCAGCACTGTCCGTAACTGTTCAGATTGCAGTTAAAATTGTGCTGAGCAAGGCGAAAAATGTGAGTTTACAAGTGTAAACAATCATTTTTTAACGCAGTTCAGCACGATTTTGGCTGTGAGCTAAGTAGTTACAAAAACCATTAATATTAAGAGTTCTATATAACGCTATAGCGGCATTAGCTCACCTTGGCTGGATTATATTTGGTGGTGATTGTATCGTTTCTTTGGTGCTGGCGAAGAAATGGCGCTGATGGCTGAAGCAGGTGACATTTACCCTACTGTTGTTACTGTAGTTGTTACTGTAGTTGTTACTGTAGTTGTTACTGTAATCATTTCTATAATATTCAGCGTTTGGGCACTATATGCTTTATTGGGTGCAGGTATTATTGCTAGGCTGCCATTACTAGGTTTAGGTTTAGGTTTAGGTTTAGGTTTAGGTTTAGGTTTAGGTTTAGGTTTAGGTTTAGGTTTAGGTTTAGGTTTAGGTTTAAGTTTAAGTTTAGGTGTTACCGCCGGTATATATCTTGTACGCAGTGTCGCTTGTTTACCTTTAACGGTTATGATGCCTGGCAACAATATAACATTTTGGATAGTGCGTACTAGCATCTGTTTCACCATTGGAATGATGGACGCTATAAGCATCAAATCCTCTTATTAGTCGCTTCAAAAAAGGACTGAAAGACATGCAAGACATGCAAGACAACGGAAAATTAAATGAGCTATTAGATCCGCTAAGTATTTAATTGTTTAAACGCATTCAGTTAACTAGCGATGATCTGCGCAACCCTTCTTCCTGTGCCGTCAATAAGCGACTCGCTCCTAACACTACCCCCTTATCAAGAATGATGTCACCTATAGATAGTCGATGCAGTTCTACCACTTCATATTGAAAAAAACCAAACATGCGTTTTACCTGATGGTAGCGCCCTTCGGAAATAGTCAGTTCTACGGTATGATCATTCAACACGGTTAAAGTAGCAGGACGGGTAGTGATATTTTCGGGTAGAAGATGAATACCTGTGGCAAACGCCTGCTGGTATTTTATAATTATGTCGGGTGTTAATGGTTTTTGTAAACTCACTCTATAGATTTTATTGACAGCGTTTTCGGGCAAAGATAATTGCTTTGACCATGCCCCGTCGTTCGTTAGCAGTAACAACCCCGTGGTATTAAAGTCTAAGCGCCCGGCTATATGTAACTCGTGCTTATTCGGGTGGTCAATAATATCAATAACCGTAGTGTGCCGATCATCCTTAGTGGCGCTCACTACGCCCTTTGGCTTATTTAACATGATATACACGGGATCACGATGCTGTAGTACGTCGCCGTCAACCACAACCGCCGTAAAAATGCCAATGGGCTGATTCATTAAGCTCGCCACCTCACCATTTAGGGTTATTTTCTTTTGGATTAATAACTCACGTACCGCTCGAATGTTGATCGATAAACGACGAGCAATAAAGCGATCTAGGCGATGTGAGACAGAGGGCATAAAAAAAACAATAATCACGTAAAATTAAACATAGCTAACCATCGACGAGCAAGTAATGATACTTAACTTATCGATCCCTAATGTGACTTACATCGATGGCTTATGTGCCAAAAAATATCGAATAATGGGCAAGAGCATGGAGGGCAAGCAATACAATGGAATCTGTCCAATAGCAAAAAACACCAACAGTTCCAAGGGCGCTTGGTCCGCAAAGACCAAGTACATTAAACCAAGGTTACAGTTTCCACTCGCTAAGCCAATCGCCATTGCGGTACTCGCGCCCGATCGCCAAAAATAACCGTCGCCAATAGGTATAAAACAATAATAACAGCACTAGACACAGCTAACGTAAGCCAAACAAATTCGGGTTGTTGTAAAAATAACTCGGTCACGCTGCCCATAATACCAACAGTGAATACACTAATAAAAATAATCGAGATACCATCTAATATGGGGGCTGTAGTTTTTATTTGTGCGGGCTTTATTATTTTTTTAATCCCAAGCGCCAATACAAATGCGGCCAAAATAAATCCCGTTAGACGCAGGCTTAATTGCCATAATGAAATATCGATGTCTAGTCCTACTAAATGATACACCAAGAACGGCAGGGTTATAGGGACAAGTAACATCGTTATAACCGTGATGACGACGGTTAGCGCTGCATTCAACCGTAAAAACAAGGCGATGGCGGCACACGCAGTCAATGGTGGAGCAGCAGAGGCGATAATAGCAGCCATAGCCATTGGTTCAGGTATATGAACTAATGATAGCAATGCGCTGATAATAACCGGGCTCAAAATCAATACCCACATACAAAGTAATATGAGTAATTTCCATTGCTTTAACGTGCTGATTAACTGGCCCGCTTGAATGCGCACTAACGATAATGTGAGCGGGATCAACAAGGCAGGAACTAAGGCGGGTGCTAAGGCATCCGATAGCGAGGGAATTACCAAGCCCAAACTGACGCTAATAGGTAAGGCTACCGCTGCGTGGTTTCCCAAAGACCTCAATATCTTAGCGAGTAACAAAGGCATACTAATAGTATTTATCCGAAGGTTTATCTGTGAGTTTATCTATAGATTGCCTGCAGTCGACGAGACGCTGGTTTACTACTTGACTAATGATCAAAGTAAATAAAGTAAGTGATACCGAGCTTAACTCGGTATCCACCGGTTAGACCGTGCACTTAGCCCGGCACTTAGCCCTACACTAAGTTAACCGTAGCGTTAACCTTCGCTAATTTTTAACTGTTTAATCTGATCACGCAGCGATGCTGCTCTTTCAAAATCGAGATCTTTAGCCGATTGATACATTTTCTCATCAAGTATCGCGAGTTTTTGTTTTAGGTTTTTACCGACTAATTCTGGATGAAGGTTATATGAAGCTTCTTTTTCAGATATTTTCCCCCGCTTACCCTTACCCATAACGACGGCACCTTCCATAATATCGGAGATCTTCTTTTTAATGCCTACCGGGGTAATACCGTGTTCTTTGTTGTGAGCAACTTGTTTCGCTCGACGTCGATCGGTTTCATCTATCGCACGCTGCATAGACTTAGTGGTTTTATTGGCAAACAGAATGGCCTTGCCGTTTAAGTGACGTGCCGCACGCCCGATGGTTTGAATCAGCGAGCGTTCTGAACGCAAGAAGCCTTCTTTATCCGCATCCATAATCATCACCAGAGAGACTTCAGGCATGTCTAAGCCTTCTCGTAACAGGTTGATCCCGACCAGCACGTCAAACTCACCTAAACGTAGGTCACGAATAATTTCTACCCGCTCTACGGTATCAATATCCGAATGAAGATAACGCACACGCACACCATGGTCTGCCAAATAATCGGTTAAATCTTCTGCCATACGCTTGGTCAATACGGTAATAAGGATGCGTTCATCTACCGCAACGCGCTTAGCGATTTCCGACATCGCCTCATCAACTTGAGTATCTGCCGGGCGAATTTCAATAGGCGGATCAACTAGCCCCGTTGGGCGTACCACCTGCTCTACAATTTGTGCCGCATGCTCGGCTTCGTAATTACCCGGCGTGGCCGAGACGAAAATCATTTGTGGCGCCAAATCTTCCCACTCTTCAAACTTCATCGGTCGATTATCTAGCGCCGACGGCAGACGAAAACCGTATTCCACAAGGGTTTCTTTACGCGAACGGTCACCACGATACATGCCACCGATTTGTGGCACGGTCACATGTGATTCATCGAGTATCAGTAGGGCATCGGGCGGTAAGTAATCAAATAATGTCGGTGGCGGTAAGCCAGTATCCCGACCCGATAAATAACGCGAATAATTTTCAACACCATTGCAATAACCTAACTCTTGCATCATTTCAATGTCGTATTTCACCCGCTGTTCTAAGCGCTGAGCTTCTACTAGCTTGTTGATGCTACGCAGCTGTTCTAAGCGCTCTTTCACTTCCACCTTGATATGCTCGATAGCGTCGAGAATACGTGATCTTGGCGTCACAAAATGGGATTTTGGATACACCGTGAAACGCGGCACTTGCTGTAAACTTTCACCGGTAAGCGGGTCAAATAAACTGAGCTTCTCGACTTCATCGTCAAATAATTCAATACGCAATGCTTCGCGATCGGAATCGGCCGGAAACACGTCAATCACATCGCCGCGTACACGATAAGTAGCGCGCTGAAAAACCGCATCGTTACGGGTGTATTGCAGTTCGGCTAGGCGGCGTAACACATCGCGCTGATCTATTTTGTCACCGCGATCAATATGCAACACCATTTTCAAATAAGCGGCAGGGTCACCCAAGCCATAAATAGCCGATACCGTCGCCACTACAATCGTATCTGTGCGCTCCATTAACGACTTGGTCGCCGACAATCGCATTTGCTCGATATGCTCATTAATGGAGGAATCTTTTTCGATAAAGGTATCAGACGAAGGCACGTACGCTTCGGGCTGGTAATAGTCATAATACGACACAAAATACTCTACCGCATTATTAGGAAAAAACTCTTTAAACTCGCCATACAGCTGCGCCGCCAAGGTTTTATTATGCACCATCACAATCGTTGGACGATTAATTTCTTGTACTACGTTGGCAATAGTAAACGTTTTACCCGAACCCGTTACACCCAGTAAGGTTTGGTGAGCAAGCCCATTGCGAATACCTTTAATCAGGTTTTCAATCGCCTTTGGCTGATCGCCAGCGGGGGTATAGTCACTAACCACTTGAAAATTTTTATTCATAAAACGAATTTACGCTCGGATCAAATAACATTGATGTATTCTACGATTACGCTGAAAATCGGGATCTAATGTTTTATCCGTAATATTGTCGACACAGTAGGTATTACCCACTTGTTTATCTAAACGGAAACTGCGCAAGTTAGTCGAAAAAATCAACACGCCACCATGGTTCAGCAATTCCATACAACGATCAATCATCGCCGCATGATCTTTCTGGATATCTAATACATCATCCATACGTTTTGAATTAGAAAAACTCGGCGGATCTAATAAGATCACATCAAAACCTTCTCTACATTCTTCTAACCACTTAATACAATCTTTTTGCACTAATGCATGTCGATTACTGTTTAAGTGGTTGGCAGAAAAGTTTTCTTCGGCCCAATCTAAATAGGTATTCGACATATCGACACTGGTACTAGACTCTGCGCCTGCCAATGCTGCATGCACAGTGGCCGTTGCGGTATAACAGAATAAATTTAAAAAGCTTTTACCCGTCACCATTTGCGTAATCATTTGTCGTACAGGGCGATGGTCTAAAAATAAGCCACTGTCCAGATACGACCACAAATCCACCAGCAAAGTGGCCTGCCCCTCTTGTACGGAAATTTTTGCCCGATTTTCTTCGTGGGCTAAACGCTCATACTGTATCTTGCCTTTATTACGCTGGCGTTGTTTAACAAAAATATTCGCTTCGTTAATATCTAAAGCAATGGGGATAGCGCTAAGTAACTCATCAAAACGATATTGTGCACTTTTCTCCTCTATCGTTTTGGGGGCCTTGTATTCTTGCACGTGAATAAAGTCGCCATAACAATCAATTGCCGCTGAATACTCCGGCATATCGGCATCGTATAAACGGTAACAAGTGACTTCACTTTTGGTGAGCCATTTACGTAATCCTTTTCTATTTTTCTTTAAGCGGTTACACACCATTTGCGCACCTGGGGTGAGCGACTCAAATGTCTTTGGTGTAGGGCCATCTCCGTTTTCACTGACATCGTTATCACTTCTGCCACCTTGCGGCTGTCGGCTATCGTCTTTATCTAAGGTCGATTGCTTAACAATCGACGTTTCATTAATGTCAAAACACAGCAGTTCGGCAGGCAATGTGCCATTAAAAAACTTATATATTTTACGCGCGCGTATGCCCATATTTTTTGCAAGCCGAATATTGCCGGTAAATACGGCGGCTTTCCAATCGGCAAATTCGGTTTTTAATGCGTGACCTAACTGACGGTAAACCGGTAATAGTGCCTGCTCTTCACCTAAACGTTCACCGTACGGCGGATTACAAATCACTAAGCCAGTAGCGATTTTGGTATGGCTAGGTTGCTTTAAATCATCCACGCCTTTTTGGCTCACACGAATAAAGGCACTTAAACCGGCTAACGCAATATTCGATTCCGCAGCGCGCAACACATGCCAGTCGTCATCGTAACCACGGCATTCCATGCCTTTTTCGTCTAATGCGATAAGACCCGCTTCTTTTCGCGCTAAGGCTTCATCAAATAAAGGTTGGAAGTCGTTAGCATCAAATTTTAACCAACGGCTAAAGCCCCATTTTTGACGGAACAAGCCCGGTGCAATATCGGCCGCCATTAGCATGCCTTCAATCAAGATCGTCGCCGAACCACACATAGGATCGATTAAGCCGCAGTTGGCTTCTTTGGCAATGGCAGGCCATTGCGCACGTAACAATATTGCCGCAGCAAGATTCTCTTTTAACGGGGCAAGACCTTGCTTAGTCCGATAACCCCGGCGATGTAAACTTGGCCCCGACAAATCAATACTAATATGGACACTGTCTTTGCTAGAACGATTTCTGACCGTACCCGCTTTCACTAAGCGCGCATTGAATAATAAATCGGGGGAATCTTTTTGCACCGATGGGCGATTATTAGTCCGTTGACGAAAGCGATCAACAATCCCATCTTTAATCCGTACCGCACCAAATTGGCTGTTGCGAATAATATCGTTGGTGCCAATAAAATCAATTTTAAAATTGCCCTCTTCCGCCAAGTGATCTTCCCACGGGATATCCAGTACGGCGTCATATAATTCTTGATCGTTAGTGAACTCAATATTAGCGAGCGGTAATAATATTTTATTGGCTAAACGCGACCATAAACAGCAACGATAAGCCGTCACTAAATCACCACTAAAGTGAACGCCACCGATGGTTTCTCGTGGCGACTCCACATTAAGTGACGTCAGCTCTTCGAGTAATAAGCCCTCAAGCCCTTTGGGGCAAGCGGCGTAGTATTGATAAGTTTTCATAAATGGTTCACGTCTAGATATAGAATAATAAGTATGTACTAAGCTCGCGCGGCGCACCCTACTATATGGTCAATAACGGCATCATGCGCGCCCGATATTAATGCAGTGAATGATGCGCGGTTATCGCCTTGCGAATATCGGTGACCAATGCAGGGCCGCGATAAATAAATCCAGAATATATTTGGACTAAATTGGCACCGGCGTTAAGTTTTTCTATCGCATCGCTACCTTGCTGAATGCCCCCCACACCAATAATCGGCATCTCGCTACCTAAATGGGCACGGAGCTGTTTAATCACCACCGTCGATTGCTGTGTTAGCGGGGCGCCACTTAAACCACCCATCTCTTCTGCATGGGGGCTATCGCTCACGGCACTTTTATCGAGTGTAGTATTAGTGGCAATCACCCCATCGACCTGATGTTTTAAAAAGGTGTGGCTAATATCGGCCACTTCGTCTTCACTCATATCGGGGGCAATTTTAATCAACACCGGTACACGACGGCCATATTGCTCGGTTAGCTGAGCTTGTTTTATCGCCAGCCCTTCTAATAAACGATCTAAATTATCGCCAAATTGTAAGTTGCGTAAGCCCGGCGTATTCGGCGATGAAATATTTACCGTAATGTAATCTGCATGGGGGTAGACCTTCGCCATTGCGATGGCATAATCCGCTAGCGCGTCGGCTTCGGCCGTAGCTTTATTTTTGCCGATATTAATACCCAAAATACCGTCAAAACGTCGTCTTTTAACCCGCTCAACCAAGTAATCAACGCCCTTATTGTTAAAACCCATGCGGTTAATAATGGCATTATGTTCCGCTAAGCGGAACATACGGGGTTTAGAGTTTCCGTCTTGTGGCAAAGGGGTCACCGTGCCGATCTCGACAAAACCAAAGCCCATCTGCCCTAGCGCATTAAAATAATCACCGTTCTTATCTAACCCTGCCGACAAACCCACTGCATTGGGGAAGGTTAAGCCGAGTAGTTCAACGGGTGAATCGGTGACTGAAGGGGTAAAAGAAGTCACTAACGACAATAATTTTAAGCGTTCAGCCGCACCAAGGCATTCAAGAGAAAGATCATGTGCGATTTCGGGATCTAAACTAAATAACAGCTTGCGCAGGACAGAATACATAGGGCTCGACATAGGTAAAAAGTGAAAAAAGGGTAAGCAAAGAATAGCCTGCTAGGATACTTGAAATGGAGTGGTTTTGCGAGCAAGAAACGCCTTTGGGGCAATCTTGATGACTTGCAGCAAACAACTATATTTAGGTACACGTATATTTAGGTACGTGTATAAATGGGAAAATGTCGTGGCGTAGAGGGTATAGTCGCCTACTCATAAGTCGCCTACTCATCAGTGGCTGAGCTAAGACCAGTAGTTGTGTTGTGCCGGCATTAAGAGCATCTCTAAAAATGCACTTTTTACTGTCAAGCAGCACCGAGGTCCGCGGTTCCTGCGGCGACTCATGGCGCCTTCTCGCTTAGAAGCGCCTACTGTTGGTGCACTCACGACCTCGGTGCCGCTCGACGGTGAAATATCACTATTTTTAGCGATGTTTATAAATGTACTAGGTAGCAGTTACACCTAGCCTCTCGACCTTTGGTTCATTTGTTTATTTATTTTGCAGAGGCAGATTACGTATTTTTTCATTGCCGTTTAATAGTTCATCAAGAGTCAGCTGGTAACTCGGCACAAATACGCTGAGAAACGCCTCAACTTCTGGCATATTGAACCCTTGTAGACGCGCAGCAATGTCTTCTGCGGCTTTTGAGAACTCACTATTCCCCGCTTTTAACTCTGCCTGACATTTCAAATACGCTGAAATAGTATCGGCCCCTTTGATGAGCTTCTTGACATACACTGGAATACTAGTTGACACCAATAGCGTTTCAAAATCGGCCTGAATGTCATCGGGCAACAGTGATAACAGCTCTCTCTCGGCCTGCACCTCCACTTCTTTAAACGCTTTCTGCATACCTATGGAGTGATATTTGATAGGTGTGGGCATATCGCCCGTAATCACTTCCGAGACATCATGATAAAGAGCGGTGGTCGCCACAAGATGAGCATCGTAATGAGCGTTAAAACGCGTGTTACCAATAATCGCCATAACATGCGCGATAGTGGCCACTTCCCAGCTATGCTCCATCACATTTTCAGGGATAGCATTGCGTTTTAATCCCCACCGTATCACCCATCGGATTTTGCTAATATACGCAAAGAAATGACTTTTATTGCTTGTGTCTTTCATAGCCTGTATTTCCTTTGTATTACGTCGATAGAGTTAAAAGTTATAACAATAGCGTTAAAAATGTAGCGAAAATTCCTAAGTGAACAAGATAACATGGTTATATAGGATTCCGATCTCATTGTTGGTCGTATCAATGTTTTTTTAAAACAGTTGCTGGTCGAGCAGACGGATTTCTCCCAGCAAGCCACACAATAAGCTGATAATACTTTTCTGGGTGCACCTCGCTGCACACAGCTACTGTGTGACATCTGCTTACTCTCTATTAATCTCACGGGTTGTTATCACGCCCCTCAAAGAACCGTGCTTGCGCTATTTACGCACACGGCTCCTCGACAACACACTTCACCTTGAAGCAGACACAAAATTCACCTGTATGCGAGGACTCGGTAGCGAAAACAGCTGGAGCAGCTTATTACACTTCTCCCACGTATAACCCCCCGTTTACCACGACGATTTAACCACTTAAACAACCAATGATTTACCCAGTAGGCAACACTCTGCACATTTTTACTATTATCCGTAACCCCATATTTAGCAAAATGCCCATGCAACTTTGCCGCTGTCGTTTTTATAATTTGCGCCGTCAGCAATATTCTATTTGCCTTGAGCCACTCTTTACAATCCACTAACTCGCGGTAAACCGTTTATTCACGGTTTTCATTCGATAGCGTCTTCCATCTCGACTACACGAGCAGTAGTGCGTGAACCCTAGAAAATCAAAGGTGGCCGCTCTCTTACCTCTGGCTTTTGCTTTCGATTGAACAAAAGAGCCAAAACTCAAACGGCTTTTTATCTCGGGCACAATGGCTAAATTGAATGGTTGTCATCGCACTTCCACCAACGTCAGGAAGCGCCTTACTTCAGCCTCGTATTGAAAACACACAACATAATCACCCGCATAACGAATGAGCCGCGCATAGCCTTCACATCTACTCTTAACACGTTTTTCAAACCAGAGGTTAGCGTGTAGTGAAGGTAGATGTTGGCTAACAATAGCGATATGATGCCGCCTTGCGGGGTGTCCATTTAGCTAGCGTTAGGCTGCCCATCTTCTTGTATCCCTGCTTTTAAAAACCGTCGAATGAGTCTGAGTATTCGCTTATCCGCTATGCGATGTCCGATAAATGACATCAGCTGCTCTTGATCCACATGGTCGAAAAAGCCTTCTATATCCGCTTCAACCATGTGGTGGATAGGTTCGTTTTCTACCGTTTGACTTAATGCGCAAAGCGCATCATGACAACTAGACTGACATAGGGGGGAGACATGATGTTAATAACAACCAACATCTAAACAAACGCGAATTTCTGGGGTAGCTAATAAGGACATGAGATTGAAGTGGTCTAATAAACTCGTACCAAATGATAAGTGGTAAACCGCATCAATCAAGAGATATCAATAAGCATGAGCAAACCAACATTTACAACAGAATTTACAATAGATTCAGCCAATTTAGTGATAATTCAGGGCTATTTTGCTAATGAAGCTTGCCAAGCGGTAGCGTCAGTGAAAGGGCTATACGTCGGTGGCTCAATTTAGTATGCCACTACACCATCTACATAATACGATGGTAGACCCTATTTATTATTACTACTTATTAAAGCAACTAGCCGGCTTTAAATTGATTCACTAGTACTTGTAATCGGCTGGCAATTTTGGCTAGCTCTTTACTTTCCTGTGATGTTTCTTTTGCCCCTAGCTCGGTATGTGCGGTTATCTCTGTAATGGATGCGATATGCTGATTGACCTCTACGGAGGTGAATTCTTGGGCTTTTGCGCTATTAGATATTTCATTATTTAGCTCACTGATATGTTCAATAGACTCGGCGATTTGAATAAAGCGTTGATCGACAGCCGAGGTTTTTTCTACGCTATCGCTGGTCAATCTAGAACTTTCATCCATCAGTGACACCGCTTCTTTGGTGCCTGCTTGAAGTGACTCAACCATAGCTTGAATTTCTTGCGTTGATTCTTGAGTACGACCAGCCAGCGTTCTAACTTCATCGGCTACGACCGCAAAGCCTCGCCCCTGTTCCCCCGCTCGCGCCGCTTCAATGGCCGCATTAAGTGCTAAAAGATTGGTTTGTTCTGCAATACCACGGATAACATCAAGTACAGTGCCTATTTTTTCGCTATCTTGTTCAACCCGCACAATAGCCGCCGAAGCCCGACAAATACTTTCAGCAAGTGAACTAATAGTGGCGACAGCGCTATTGATGACCTCCCGACCTTCTGTGGATTCTGTGGTTGTTTTAGCTGAGTTTTCTGCAGCAAGAATAGAATTTTCTGCAACTTGAAGGGCCGCACCCACCATTTTCTCAATCGCTTTTATTAGAACTTCAGTTTCTGATTTTTGTTGGTTAACATTATCATCAGTTTGTAACGTGACCGAGGATAGCTCTTCAGCCGCTGCCGCCATTTGGATAGAGGCATCACTTACTTCGCTTATTGTGGACTGGAAACTTTCTAACATCTCATTAAATGCTACACCTGTCTCACCTAACTCATCACGTACTTTTGTATCTACTCTAGCGGATAAGTCTTTATGAAGGGATGAATACCGAATAATAGTAGAAATATTTTTAATCGAGTCTAGAATACCTTTTCCTAACCAATATAACAGACCTATGATTATAAGTATCAAGCTGATAGAAACCGTGTATTTAACTAAGGTCAGTTGTTCGTTACTGCCGATTTCAGTTTTTATGGTATTTTTTAATTCAGAAGTGACGCTGCCAATAATCTCCTCGGCAGTATGTACTGTTGCACGTAGATCACCAACAATACCGCTTGTACTATCCAGCCCTTTTTTACTCATGCTCTCTGCAAGCTTTGAAAAGTTATCTTGGTAACTTTTCATCGCTGCTGTAATTTTTTGTTTTTGGGCTTCACCGTGGTTACTTTTAGTTAAGTTATCATTGAACGTATTGATACTTTTTGTAAATTTATCTATATATTTGGTATTTGACCGCAGCATAAAATCTTTTTCATTTCGTCTAAGCTGCAAAACATCTGCCCGTAACTGTTGATCGTCAACAGCTTTAATTATTTCTTCCGCATGATGAACAGCGCTACGCAAAGTGCCGTAATAGCCATCTTTTGGATTAAAACCAATGTTTTTTTGGATAGTAATGAGCTTAGTAAATATATCACCGTATTGAATAAATGCAGTCTGCATTTCTTTAATAGGTTTGGCATCTAAGCCAGCACTAGCCGCCGCTTTACGAAGTTTATCCGTTTCTGTTAGTAAAACAGCTAAATTGTCAGAAAATTGTCCCTCATATTTAGGATCTAATCTTGCTAAGAAATCTTTTTCATTCCTGCGTAACATCAACATGTCTCCGCGTATTTCACTTAAGCTGTGCTGGACTTGATTATATCCTTCGAGTTTTTTAGCTAAATGATGGTTAAACAATGAAATGCCAATCATGAGCACCAAAATAAGTGACCCTACCAACATAAATTTATTCTTTATGGTCAACATACAGGCTCCACCTAACGAAAGAAATTTTAATGCAATTTATATTTTAAGTATAGGTAGGTATCGCCAGTAAGCAAATATCGTTTTAGATGTATTCATTATAGAATAAGAGTGTTATCAAACATCTTGAATGACCGCCGCCGATACTGTTGGAAAACTCGCTTTTGAGAGATAATGAGCTCGTTATTTGATGGAGAGGGACTTTTATATGATGGGACAACTTACTACAGCACAGAATGCGCTGTTTTATGATGTCTGCCTTGAAAATCATATCTCCGCTGATCATTAATTATGCCAGATAATTGAATTTCTTGGTTTTGATGCCATTCGACAGCATTTGAAACCTTTCTGCAGTCGCACTGGCAGACCATCAATTGATCCTGAGTTAATGATCCTAGAATACTGTTACGGCATTCGCTCAGAACGACGCCTCTGTAAAGAAGTTGAGTTGAATCTAGCTTATCGTCGGTTTTGTCAGCTAGGTCTCGAAGATGCGGTGCCTAATCACTCCAGTTTTTCTAAAAATCGTCATAGTCGTTTTAGAGACGCCAATTTATTCAGAATGGTGATGAGAGCTAAGGTTTTGCTCAAGACAGAATTGTGTTTGATTCAAACCGCTTTGTTCGAATGCTAAGAATAAAGCGAGCCAGTCGTATTTGCAATAAGGTTTCATTAGTACCTCCTTAAAATAGAAGGCGTGACTTTATTGTGTTAATGATGGCTATACTAGGATGGGGTTCGATTGGCGTATATGGACTCCACCTATTTTACAACGTTAATTTTTACACAAAAATGTAAACTGCTGGCGTATATACGGTTTCTTGTTGAGGAAGCTATCCTCTAGCCTTTGATGTTTGCGCACCTACCATCCTTTTCGCTTACATAGCCTCAAAAGGGCTTTCGCCAATCACAGGTTTTTGATGGGTTGGCCTTATCTTTTATGCTACGTTATCGTTGTAGAATTTTTTTATTGAATTCATTTTTAATAGGCAAAAAATTGCCATTCAACTATTTAATAATACGGGTTGATATGATTTTCCTGTACTTAATAATGCCCATGCAGGTCGAACCGTTTTATTCGCTAAGGCAATGCAGGCACGTTTTATCCCTAGTCGTTGAGCGAGAGTAATCAATCAAGACTGCTTGCCTGTTTTAGCCTCCGTGGGTAGTCGATAAATTACTGCCAATGCACCTTGATAAAGGGCTGATCGTAATTATTTATTTCCTCCATTTTTGTCATTTCTCGTCATATAAATCTTGCCACTGGAACTATGCTGCTTCGGTGTTAACCCAACATATACAGAGACATGTCGGCCGTTCTTAAATTCCCTTCCATCACCTAAACTTGCATAAAGCATTGATGCACAAACTTCACCTACACCCTCTAAATCCATTAATCTTTTGCAGGGTTCAACTTGTTTGACCAGCGAAGCTTTATTTTTTTTACTTGAATTATTTGTTCATCGGTTAATTGATAACGCTCCCAAAGAATTAAAAGAGTTGTTTTAATTGACGCAGGCAAACGAGCATCCTCATTATCTAACAGTAGAATCATAGCCTCCCTCAAATTCTTCTCCCCCTTTGCTATCGTCATACCATATTCATAAAGATACGCACGGATATGATGACCCAACGCAACTTGATCTTGGCTTAAAAATTTACGGCTGGTTTCTAATGACTGCAGTGATTGCTGATCAACTTCTTTTACTGGACAAAAGCGAACACCAATCTGCAGTGCCGCAGCGGCTATTGCCAAGGCATCATTAGCATCCGTTTTTTGACCTTGTAGAAAAGCCTTCACTCTTTTGGGGCAATGATTCTTATCTTGTGCCTATATGATCTTGCTAATCGCCCCAATAACGACAGTTTCCATCGCTACAATGGATAACGTTAGAATTGTTCATTGTATGGCCGCCTTAGTTTTTGCCAACACCAGACTACTGAAGTGGGTGGTGGAGTCCATACATCGCTTACACTAGAGTCATTTTTTGCGTGAGTGTCGACCACTCCTATGAATAGCACCACAAAGATTTGTCTCATCGATTAAGCCAAATTGTTATAATGTTAAAAAACAACTTCGAATCAGAGAGTGACGAGTAATGCAAAATTGGGTTAGTCAGGCAATGTCTAAAATAGAGGCTGATTTTATGCGGTCTTCAGATACGCACTTACTCAAGGTAGAGCTGCCTGCGATCGAACATATTCATCTTTACCTTAAAGATGAATCCACTCATCCAACAGGCAGTCTTAAGCACCGTTTAGCGCGTTCTTTATTCCTCTATGGCCTTTGTAACGGGCTGATTCAAGAAGATACAACGATAGTAGAATCATCTTCCGGTAACACCGCCATTTCAGAAGCTTATTTTGCGCAACTACTGAATTTACGTTTTATTGCGGTTGTTCCCGAAGGGACATCTAAAGAGAAAATCGAGAAGATTTCATTCTACAACGGAGAGTGTCATCTGGTAGAGCCAAAGGATATTTATTCTGAAGCCATTCGGCTGGCTTTTGAACTGAAAGGCCACTATATGGATCAGTTTACTTTTGCGGAACGAGCGACAGATTGGCGGAGTAATAACAATATTGCCGATTCAATATTTGCACAAATGACCTGCGAACCATTCCCTACGCCAACTTGGGTCGTGGTGAGCGCTGGGACGGGCGGGACCTCGGCGACCATCGGTCGATATATTCGTTATAAAGGTCATGATACCAAGCTCTGTGTCTCGGATCCGGAGCATTCTGTTTTCTTCGATTACTATCACTCTAAGGACAAAGCGTTGGTTTCCGATCGAAGATCCATGATAGAAGGCATTGGTAGGCCGCGCGTAGAACCATCATTTATATCCTCGGTAGTAGATAGAATGATTAAAGTACCTGATGCAGCATCCTATGCAACAATACATTTCATGAGAAAGCTTCTAGGTCGTCGTTGCGGCGGTTCAACAGGAACTAATTTGTACGCTACTTTCCAGATCATTTCAGAGCTTAACGCTCGCAAACAGAAAGGGAGCGTGGTATCAATGATCTGTGATTCAGGCGAAAGGTATCTGGATACTTACTATAACGATCATTGGCTAGAAGAAAACGGTGTCGATATGACTCCGTACCAAAAGCAGTTGGAAAAATTTTACGCGACAGGAACCTTTAAAAAATTATGACGGTGAAGCAAAAATTCCACACAGGTCTTGGAGAGTAAGCGATACGCATTTTTCACTGCTCATGTTTCGAGTGCCAATGGGTTACTTGTATGTCAACAGTATAGGTTTAGTGTCCTCTGCGTGTTTATGCAATCTCTATCAATACTAACCCCGGCGCTACATAAAAAATTTTACCGCGGCGATTAATCCAAAAACACCGATAATGACAGTCACGTATTGAGCGAATGCGCCATCCAAATATTATCCAGAGAATCAACGCCGTTAGACGCATACAGGCTCTGACAAGAACTCGCTTCCCGACATCCGGTGCTTTCGGACCCTAACCCGAAGCGACGACCTCCCCACAACAGTCTGACCCCTGAGTAAACGGAAACGGTGTGGACTCGTTGCAGCCACCATCCTCCATCTCTGGCCCATCGCCCGTTGCTGCTAATTGCTCGGTGCATCTTGAGCTGATGAGGAATACCAGCCAAGCCGTGTATTGATTTTTGTGTTATTGACGCCGGCCGTGAAGACCCTGAGTAAAACCTCGCTCGGTCCCGGTATAGGAATGGGCACATTACAGTAGTCGAGCTTCTCATAACTGACGTTGCCGGTGGTTACAACCGCTTTCATCATCGGTTAATGGCCGCTAAGTCGACACGAGCGAGATCAAAAGGTCGCAGGTAAGTTAAATCAGGCATAGATCTTCCAAAATAATGAGAACATATCGTGACCGGAGTAGCGTCGTTCACCCAATACAGGGGTCAACCAGAAGTATGAAGGCCAGAACCCAAAGCGAACCACATAACGTGTCTGTATAAAGCGCTTTCTAATATTAAGTCAGCACATTTAGACAGGCCATTGCTCCTGTCTCCAGGCACTATCCCAGAACATCCACTCCAACTTAGTGGATGCATTAAATGCCTGTGTCATCGCGAGCCTTTGTTGCTGAGTGCACTCAGCCGCCACTTCATCACAAATATCTATGGCTTTTTGTACCGTCTGCGAAAAATCTTCACCTGCATAATTAGCAATCCAGTCGCAATAAGGATTATTATTATTGGCTTGATGTTTATAAATATGGTCCCCTACTTTTTTATAAATCCAAAAACACGGCAGCATCGCCGCCATGGCCACTTCGATGGGATCTAAAGCGGCTTTGGCCAAAAGAAATTGTGAATAGTGATCGCAGGTAGGGGAAGCCAAAGCATCATCACTTAAGCCGAATTTTTCAAAATAGCTTTCATGTAATAGCTTTTCTTCCGCTAGTGCGTCTTCCGAAAAACGTATAAAATCTAGAGTGTATTCAGGATGGTTACTGCGGGCTGCGATCAAAGCCAGTGCTCTACCGAATGCATGTAGATACACCGAATCCTGCGCGATATAAAACGTAAATGTCTCCGTGGGCAAAGTGCCATTCATCAACTGAACATTGAAAGGATGTCGCACTATTTCTTCATAAACTGCCATGCTCTCCTGCCAAGCTGATTCACTCCATTTCATCGTTGTCACTCCACTGTCTATTTGATTTGTATTTGATTTGATTTGTATTTGATTATTTTTTAAGCATTCAAAAGGAATTAAGCGTACCATTAGCGCTTATCGTGTCACAATGTTACGGCGTTCGATAGCGTTACCGATATCACACTGACCTAAGGCACAGCTGCTTCCATCCCGAAACCAAGCGTTTTACAAGTGGCCATAGCAGCGCAAAAATTACACTATGTCCAGCGGTTATTATCCGTCAAGGTATCATCTGACGAAGACTATAACGCCTCACGACGTTCATCAATTGATAGACATATACCCTGCTACCGCCTTACAGGCGTTAATTGTTTAGCTGCTTGTTCATGTCGTCATCATTCTACATCGTCAATTCGCTTTAAATAGTTGCTCGTCAATCGATGGCATCACGACGGTAGCAGCAATAGTTTGACCGTCGGTCAAAAAACTCCAGCTGCCTGAGCCTGTTCGTCGGCACGGTAAGAACTTCGTACTAGCGGGCCCGAGGCCGCATGCAGGAAGCCCATTTTAGTGGCTTCTTGTGCATACATTGTAAAGGTGTCAGGGTGCACGTACCGACTTACCGGCATGTGTCCACCGGTCGGCTGAAGGTATTGGCCAATGGTCAGCATGTTAACATCGTGAGCGCGCAACTCTCGTAGTACTTGCAAAATTTCCTCATCGGTTTCTCCCAAGCCCACCATCAGACCCGATTTAGTGGGTATGTTGGGATTCAAGGCCTTGAATCGCTGCAGTAGGTTGAGAGTGTTTTGGAAGACCGCACCGGGACGAGCTTCTTTGTATAAACGCGGCACGGTTTCGATATTGTGATTCAACACATCTGGCGGTGCGGTACTGAGGATTTCCAGCGCATGGTCGAGCCTGCCACCAAAGTCAGGTGTCAATATTTCGATATAGATAGTGGGTGTTAGTGCGCGGATCTGCTGGATGCACTCGACAAAATGACCCGCGCCGCCGTCACGCAAATCGTCGCGATCAACCGAGGTGATGACCACGTAATTAAGTTTCATCAGCGCGATGGTTTGGGCCAGACGTTTGGGTTCGTTAGCGTCTAGCTGGCTGGGCCGTCCGGTGCTGACGTTGCAGAATCTACAGCGTCGTGTGCATTTATCGCCCATAATCATAAAGGTTGCGGTGCCTTTGCTCCAGCATTCTCCAATATTCGGGCAGGCTGCCTCTTCGCATACTGTGACCAGCTGATTAGAACTTACGATGTCCTTGGTCTCACGATAGCGCTCGGATGTTCCCGCCCTTACGCGAAGCCAATCTGGTTTTGGCAATTTTTCGGCGGGATCGATCTCGTTGCGTTTGGTCTTGCGTGCACCTCTTTGTTTGTCCGATGAATATTTATCTTCACTAGTGAATGGCTCGATTTCGGTTGCCTCAATATACTGAGTAGACACGTTATACCCCCCGCGCTAACGCAAAAAATTCTGCACGCAACGCCTGGTTAGTTCGCAGTGCTCCGAGCATGGATGAAGTAACCGTTTCCTCTCCCTGTGTTTGAATGCCGCGACTTTCCATACACAGATGCCGACAGCGAATAACAACGCCCACCGTTTGGGGGGCCAAGTGAGTCATCAACGTGTTAGCGATCTGAACGGTCAGTCGTTCTTGCACTTGCAACCGTTTGGAAAAGCAATCGACCAGATGCGTCAGCTTCGACAAGCCGACTATCTTACCGTTGGGAACGTAACCGATCGTAGCATGGCCAAAGAACGGTGCTAGATGATGCTCGCAGTGACTATAGACGGGGATGCCGCGAACCATGATGAGTTCGTTGTACTCGTCCGCCCCGTCTTCAAACACTTTTAGACATTCAGCGGGATCTTTCGTATATCCAGCAGTCCAATGCTTCCGAGCTTTAGCAACGCGAGATGGTGTCTCAACGAGGCCGGGTCTATCGGGATCTTCTCCTATACTGGCCAAAAATCGGCGCCAGTCCTGCTCTGTAAATTGTAGGTCTGACATGGTTAAGTTTCCTATCAGTTTAATGCTTGTCCATTCTTTTTTTCAACATTCTCAGTGTGACCGTTAAACCACACTGTTTTTTGTTTGTCGACGCTACTGTCGGTGCTGATCCTGCCTCTTCAGCGATCAATGTAAAACACATTGGTTACATATTTTATGTCGAACAATACGGCGGCAAAAGGATCGTTAAGCACCTGCCTGACTTCTTTCTGCGTTACCGGGATGATCCTCAGTGCAGTCACCCGCTCCGACATCCAGCCACACACAGCGTCATAGATCAGCCAATGCCTAGCAATGCGCTGCAAGCCATTGAATCTGGCGTCGATCACCCGAATTAGAAAACCACCCGTCCCATCTTCATTACCGGTATGATTCTTATATAAATGCAAGTGGGGCTGGCTCTCGGGTTCAACTTCTATTGCAGCTTGGGGAAATGCTTGCCGTAAGTGTTCCCCTAGATTGTCGTGTGTGAGTTTCATGATTTTTTCCTTAAGGTTTGGGTTATGTGTGTGATGCCAAATAAAACGGTATAATCATGTCATTATCTACCAGCCAATGTGACGCCTAAACCGCTATGACTTCGAGGTCTGGTTCAATCGACTGTAGTAAATTTTCAATGCCTCTTAGAGTGCCAGATATCGAACTTGGGCAGGTGCCGCACGCTCCCTGGTAGTGCACGCTAAGTAGGTTGTTAGCCAAGCCAACCACATGCAAATCGCCGCCGTCATTTTTTAGATGAGGGCGAACTTGCTCGTCAAGCAAGGTGTTGATCGAATCAAGACGCTGCTGGTCGGCTAAACTAAGCTCGGTATTAGCCGCAGTGGCCGCTTCAACCGTAGCCGCTGTTTGCGCCTCTGCCGCAGGTGTAGCTCGAATAGGTACCGCGACTTTGCGCACCAATTCACCCCAATCGGCGTCACCATCTTGGGTAACGGTGAGCCAGCGATCCACGTAAAACACATTACTTACATGCTCGATGTCAAATAGCGCGGTAGCGAGAAGATCATCCTGTGCCTGACCCGCATTTTCATACGAGTGCGTAATACCCCACGTCAGCGGTTCCTTGAGAATGAACTTCAACGCGTTCGGATTGGGCGTGTTTTCAATGTCTGCTATTGTTGGCATATTAACCTCCTGAAAACGGAGCCACATTGGTGGCACCAAAACGACGACAATCCCATTAAGGGGGGAGCCTACCCTTTACCCGTTTTAGCATTATCAAGCCGCCACTGAGTCAATCAATTCCTGTAATTCACCTTGCTCATACATCTCGCGAACAATATCAGCGCCACCGATAAACTCGCCGTTAATATAGAGCTGTGGAACCGTGGGCCAGTGACTATAAATCTTAATACCTTCGCGGATTTCTGGATCAGCTAACACGTCTACGGCGGCAAATTTCTGTACGCCACAGTCCTTAAGTAATTGTACAGTCGCCGCAGAAAAACCACACTGCGGTGACTGTGGAATGCCTTTCATGTAAAGCACGATGGCATTGGTGGTGACCTGCTGATTAATTTTTTCCTGAGTGTTCATCTTATATTTCTCCAACGTTATTAGCGGGTGATTGCTCCCAAGATTGGGGCGTGAATGTGCGTATGGCCAGTGCGTGAATCTCTGCACTCATACGATTTCCAAGTGCCATATATACCAGCTGATGCTGCTGTACCTTATTTTTTCCGGTGAATTGTGTACTCACGACCACGGCCTCGAAGTGCTGTCCATCATCGCCCAGCACTTCCACGTAATCGCAGGGCAGACCATGCATAATGTAATTTCTTAATTCGTTGGCTGTCAGCATATTGTTCTCTCAAGGTTACTCTGTTGGGAGGGTTGCATCACACGTTGCCACTCGGTATGTGCAGTGGATTTTTATCATCATTATCATTGTCTGTTTCGGTCGAGGTACTGGCCACCGAATTAAACGCGGCGTGTAGGGTGTGCCAGGGCAAAATGGCACATTTGACGCGCGTCGGTAGGTCGCACACTCCTGAAAATACCGCAAGCCGTCCGATGTTATTGGGGCGGTTGAGGTCGAGTTTACCCGTGGCCATGGCGAGAAATTCCTCAATAAGAATGTCTGCGTCCTTACGTGTTTTGCCCTTAATAGCAGCCGTCATCATCGACGCCGACGCTTTACAGATCGCGCATGACTCCCCCTGAAAGGCGATACAGTCAATGCACTCGTGATCGAAACTAAGCGCCACACTAAGGTGATCACCGCACAGCGGGTTGTGTCCCTCCGCACTATGCGTTGCATGTGCTAGCGTGCCAAAATTGCGCGGCTTCTTGTTGTGGTCGAGAATAACCTCTTGATAGAGCGCTTTATAGTTGGCCATTACGCAAACACCTTTTGCACGTTACGGATGCCTGCGATCAAAGCGTCGATTTCTTGCAAGCTGTTGTAGAATGCGAACGAGGCGCGCGTGGTTGCGGGCACCTTGAAGCGCTGCATCACCGGCTGCGCGCAATGATGCCCGGTGCGCACCGCGACACCCTCTTGATTAAGTAAGGTGCCAATATCGTGCGGGTGCACGCCGTCGACTTCGAACGAGATAACAGCGGCCTTGTTGTGCGCGGTGCCAATAATGCGGACACCGGGCATGCGGTTCATCTGCTCGGTGGCATAATTAAGCAGCGTGAGTTCATGCGCGGCAATGACATCCATGCCGATCTCTGATAAATAGTCGACTGCGGCGCCGAGTCCAATGGCCGCTGCGATAGGCGGCGTACCCGCCTCGAATTTGTGGGGAATGGTGTTGTAGGTGGTTTTTTCAAAGGTCACCGACAAAATCATGTCGCCACCGCCCTTGAAGGGCTGCATTTTTTCCAGTATCTCGGCCTTGCCATACAGAACGCCAATACCGGTTGGCCCGCACAATTTATGGCCCGAGAAGACGTAGAAGTCGCAATCGAGATCCTGCACATCGACGGGCATGTGTGGCACCGCCTGAGCACCGTCAACCATCACCGGCACGCCATTGGCGTGCGCAAGAGCGGTCATTTCTTTGACTGGGTTGATACTGCCCAGTGCGTTCGATACGTGAATCACGCCAACCAGCTTAGTGCGTTCGTTGAACAGGTCTTTATAGGCATCGATCAGCAGTTCACCGGCGTCGTTCACCGGTACTACACGGATCACAGCACCTGTTTCTTCGGCCAGCATCTGCCAAGGCACGATGTTTGAATGGTGCTCGAGGGTGGTCAAAATAATCTCGTCGCCAGACTTGATGAATTTACGACCATAGCCGTGCATCACTAAGTTGATGGCGTCGGTGGTGCCGCTGGTGAAGATCACTTCACGGTCTTCACGCGCATGGATAAAACGCTGTAGTTTGCGGCGTGCCTGCTGGTATTCGGCAGTTGCAGTCTCTGACAAGTAGTGCACGGCGCGATGGATGTTAGCGTGCTCGTGGGTCTGATAACGAACCAAACGGTCGATCACTTGTTGCGGCATCTGGCTCGATGCGGCGTTGTCGAGATAGACCAGTGGCTCGCCATCGACCTGGAGTTTAAGGATAGGAAAATCGGCGCGTATACGCTCGACGTCAAAGCCCAATACCGAGTTGGAATGGGGGGTTATAGAGGTCGTTATATCGAGGGCTTTCATAGCTGATCTCTGGTTTGTTCAAAAGCACGCTGTTCGAGCTGGTGCTTAAGGGATGCGATAGGAATGCGATTGATGATCTCTGTCGCAAACGCATAGGTAAGCAGATTACGTGCAGCGTTATCGGAGAGTCCGCGACTCTTTAGATAAAACACTTCTTCGTGGTCGAGCTGGCCTATGGTCGCGCCGTGCGCGCATTTCACGTCGTCGGCAAAAATCTCTAGCTGTGGCTTAGTATCAATTTGCGCTTTACTGGTCAATAGCAGGTTACGGCTCGACTGCACAGAGTCGATATGCTGAGCGTCCTGACGCACCAGGATCCTGCCGTTGAACACTGCGTGAGCGCTACCGCCAACGATACATTTGTGCAGCTGGCGGCTGACGCCGTGCGGCTGTGAGTGATCGATGCAGGTATGCGTGTCTGCCAGCTGATTAGCGGCGATAAGTGCCAACCCATCGACCGTACATTCGGCGCCTTCGGCCAGCAACGCGTTGAGGTTATAGCGCGAAATCTGTGCGCCCAGCGCGACACTCACCGACTGATAATGACTCGAACGCCCAATAGACACCGCGCAATTGGCAAGATGGAAGGCGTTACTGCCTTCGCGCTGCACTCGAATATGATTGACACGGGCATTGTCTTGTAGCGCGATTTCTGTCGCGGCATTGGTTAAATGCGCGCCCTCTTGCGAATGCGGCTGCGACAGCTCGACGTAATCTTCGATCACCGTCACCTCGCTGCCAGACTCGGCAATCACGAGACACCGAGGCGTATTCATGACCTCTTTTTGCGTAGCAATAAACAGTAGGTGCACCGGTTCTGAAAGGGTCACGTTGCGAGGCACCAAGATCACCGCAGCGTCATCTAGCACGGCCGTATTGAGTGCTGCGAAGGCGTTGTCATCGCAGTTTAGGTGACGGCCCAAATGGGCTTCGATCAGCTTTGCATGCGTGGCAAGTGCCGCCGGCAGGTTGGACGCCAACACCTCGGTACTTGCCTCCGCGCTCGACAAATGCGGCGCATAAACGCCATCAACAAAAACTTGTCGGGTGGTCGCCTCTGCAATATAAAAATGCTCGATGTCAGTGGCTTCTAGCGAGGTCACATTAGATACGGGCGCTAAGGTCAGCTTTGTCAGTGGTGAAATGTCGGTGAAACGCCAATCCTCGTCACGCTTGGTGGGTAGTGTCAGCATATCGAGCCGATCAATCTCCTCGGCCCGCAAGGTATTGATCCACGATGAGGGACTCGTCTGTAATGGCGGTAAGCCTGTCAGCAGCGTGCGAAAGCAACCCGCAGGCGAGCGGCGAATAGTCGTTAGTGTATTCATACGGTTGTCATTGCCTCCCTGTGCTCGGCGCCGACCCAGTCGTAGCCACGGTTTTCGAGCTCGAGAGCCAGTTCTTTGCCACCGGTCTTGATGATTTGGCCTGCATCCATCACGTGCACAAAATCGGGCACAATGTAATTGAGTAGTCGCTGATAGTGGGTAACAAGTACGGTTGCATTGTCCTTGTTGGCGAGCTGGTTGACGCCGTTGGCAACGATACCGAGCGCATCGATATCGAGGCCGGAATCGGTCTCGTCGAGGATCCCCAGTTTCGGTTCGAGCAGCGCCATCTGCAATATTTCATTGCGTTTTTTCTCCCCCCCCGAAAAGCCTTCGTTAACGCTCCGATCGAGAAAATCAGGACTCATATCAAGCATCTTCATCTTTTCGCGCACGAAGTCGTCAAATTCGAGGGGGTCGAGTTCTTCCTTGCCGCGCTGTGTTTGTAGCGTATTGTAAGTCAGGCGTAAAAACTGACTGTTGGCGACACCAGGGATCTCTATCGGATACTGAAAACCGAGAAATACACCGGCACGCGCGCGTTCTTCAGGGGCTAGCTCGAACAGGTTGCGGCCTTCGAACACCGCGGTGCCAGCCGTCACTTCATAAGCTGTGTGACCCGCTAGCACCTTCGCAAACGTGCTTTTACCCGAGCCATTCGGCCCCATAATGGCATGCACTTCGCCGCTTCTTACTGTGAAGTCCAAGCCCTTTAAAATTTCTTTGCCGTTGACGCATGCGCGCAGCCCTTGAACTTCGAGTATAGTGTTGCTGTCTTGGTAAATCATCCGACACTCCCTTCTAGTTTTAAACCGAGTAGCTGAGTCGCTTCGACCGCAAACTCCATCGGTAATTGTTGAAATACGTCTTTGCAGAAACCGTTGATGATCATCGACACTGCTGCCTCGGCGTCGATCCCTCGCTGAGCGAAATAGAACAGCTGATCCTCCCCGATTTTTGAGGTCGATGCTTCATGCTCAACTTGAGCAGAATTATTGCGTACTTGGATATAGGGGAAGGTGTTGGCCCCGGATTTATCGCCTATCAACATTGAGTCACATTGAGAATAGTTGCGCGCATCGTCAGCATTGGGGGTGATTTTGACCTGCCCGCGATAACTGTTGGTGGAAACCCCCGCTGAGATGCCTTTGCTGACGATAGTGCTGCGGGTGTTATTACCGATGTGGATCATTTTGGTGCCGGTATCGGCCTGTTGATGATGATTGGTGAGCGCGACTGAATAGAACTCTCCGACCGAGTTGTCACCCTTTAATATCACAGATGGGTACTTCCAAGTGATCGCCGCCCCAGTTTCGACCTGGGTCCAAGAAATGCGCGAATTGACACCTTTGGCTAAACCACGCTTGGTGACGAAGTTGTACACGCCCCCGACGCCGTTTTCATCGCCCGCATACCAATTTTGTACCGTTGAATATTTGATGTCGGCGTCGTCAAGTGCCACCAGCTCGACCACCGCCGCATGCAGCTGATTGGAGCTGAATGCGGGGGCGGTGCAGCCTTCAAGATAGGAGACCGTAGCGCCTTCCTCGGCAATAATCAGCGTGCGCTCGAACTGTCCCGACTCTTCGGTGTTGATGCGAAAGTAGGTCGACAATTCCATCGGACATTTAACGCCCTTGGGGATGAAGCAGAACGATCCATCGGTAAATACCGCTGAGTTGAGCGCGGCGAAAAAATTATCGCCGGCCGGTATCACCTTACCAAGATACTTCTGCACTAATTCAGGATGCTCCAGTACCGCTTCTGACATCGAGCAGAAGATGATGCCGACCTCAGCCAGCTTTTTCTTGTAGGTGGTCGCCACCGACACGCTGTCAAAAACAACATCGACAGCAACGCCAGCCAGCGCCATGCGCTCATGCAGTGGCACGCCGAGTTTCTCGAAGGTACGCAATAGCTCAGGATCGACTTCATCCATACTGTTCAATTGCGGCTTCTTTTTGGGTGCGGCGTAATAGCTGATAGCTTGTAAATCAATCTTCGGATAGTGAACGCTAGACCAGGTCGGTTCTTCCATTTTCAGCCATCCGCGATATGCTTTAAGCCGGAACTCAAGGAGCCACTCGGGCTCGTTTTTTTTACTCGAAATCATCTTTATAGTGTCTTCACTGAGCCCTTTCTCCGCCACATCGGACTCGATGTCGGTGACGAAACCATGCTTGTAGGGCTGGTTAACGAAATCTTGTAATTCTGCACTCATGATGTTGCTCCAAAGTTAAGTGGTGAAAGATGACCCGCAGCCACAGGTAGATTTAGCCCCTGGATTATTCTTGATAACGAACTGCGCGCCTTCTAGATCGTTCTTGTAATCAACATCTGCCTCCATCAGAAACGGGTAGCTCATCGAATCAATTAACAATGACACGCCGTTTTTCATGATCACAGCGTCGTCATCATGGGTTATTTCGTCAAAGGTGAAGCCGTAGGAGAAACCCGAGCAGCCGCCGCCCTGAACAAAAACGCGTAGTTTTAAATTGGGATTGCCCTCTGCGGCGATCAGTTCAGCGACCTTCGTCGCCGCGACGTCAGTAAAGAGGAAATTGGCAGGCATGACCGTTTCCATGTTTTCAGTTATTGTGTTCATGACGTCACTTCTGGATTTTTTACATCGAGTTTAGTTTTTTTCAAATTGAAACTTTCGCCACAGCCGCACTCACTTTCGACGCTGGGGTTGTCAAATTTAAACGTTTGTTTTAGCCCCTCGGTGACGAAATCGATGTGTGACCCATCGAGAAACTCAAAGCTGTCGGCAGTAATTAGTATGCGAGCGTCATGCGACTCGAAGCTGTGATCGGTCGGACGAATGTCGTCGGCGATCTCAAAGGTGTGCGCCATGCCAGTACAGCCCACTTTCTTGATGCCGACGCGAAGAGCAATGCCGTTGCCGCGCATGGCAATCTGGTGTTGAATACGTCTTGCCGCTGTTTCAGTAAATGTAATTGCCATAATCTATGCTCCCGATAAATCACTAAAATAATCAAACACTTTCAAAGTAAGGGATCGGCATGACCCGTGTTGCCAGCGACTCATCTTGTCAGCGGCTCATTAGCTTCAAAAACTAAAGGACATATAGTATCGCACCGAAACTACTATTCTTTCCATATAGTTTCTAAACGCTACTATATTTAATTAGCTATAGTATGGTTACGACACTATGGTCTTGTCAAGATAAGTTTTAATCGCTACTATTTAACCATAACAGAGGAGGTAACAATGAACGCTAGTACGACCGCAGAATTGGTCTTTTATTTGGGCGCATAGCCACTGTCGATGGGTTCGTGAAGGGTCTGCCTGCAGCTTAGTAGGCCGCCCTTAATGTTACTGATGCTGTGACTACTCAGCACTGTCCGTAACTGCTCAAATTGCAGTTAACATTGTGCTGAGCAAGGTGTAAACTCACATTTTTTAACGCAGTTCAGCGCGATTTTGGCTGTGAGCTGAGTAGTTACCTGGTGCTTATCATTTTCGGAAGAAGTGATAAGCATAGATGCCATTTGTGGCTTAATAATCTAACTGTTGGTGGGGTTTGATTGAGTGTTGAGTAGATGGTGTGAAGCATGAGGCGCTGCCTGAACGAGGCCACGCAGCGCTAGTCAAATATGTCTCTTTTGTTGCAGGTCAACTACTTTGGCCGGCCGCCAAGGCGCAGCGGTGGCTGCGCAATATTGGCAAAACTGAGCTTACGCATTGCGCTGCATATCCCATCATGCGCCGCCAGACTCGGGTAAAGCAGAGAGGCGCTCTTTCATCCAGCTTATCAAGCCCCCGCGCAGCAAAAACTGCACTTGTCGCGGCGACATACTGTGACACATCTGGAACTTGACCTTGCGTGTGACGTTTTCGACTATCAGTTCATTCCCCTCTGTCAGCACGCGTCGCAGATCGGTCAGGCGCATTACGTCGCCGACCTGGATACTGTCGTAGTCCGCAGGATCGACGAAGGTCAGCGGCAGTACGCCGAAGTTGATCAGGTTTTGTGCATGAATGCGTGCAAAACCCTTGGCTAGAGCTGCGCGCAGTCCGAGGTACTGAGGGCCTAGTGCGGCGTGCTCGCGGCTCGAGCCTTGTCCGTAATTGCCCCCGCCCACCACAACGTGGCCCGGCAACTGCTTGGCTCGCGTGGCGTAGGTGGGGTCGATTCTGTCGAAGGAGAACTCGGCGATCTTGGGAATGTTGCTGCGAAACGGCAGCACGCGCAACCCTGGTGGCATGATCTCATCGGTAGAAACGTCGTTCTCCATCTTGAGCAGAACCGGCACTTCGATCTCATCGGGGAGCGGCTCGAAGTTTGGCAGCGAAGCGATGTTCGGGCCCTTTACGATATCCACTTGCAGTGCCTCCTCAAGCGGCAACGGCGGCATGAACATCGCGCGGTTGATAATCGGGTGATCCGGGTCTGCGATGCGCAGATAGGGAATACCGAGTGTACGCGGGTCGGTGATCACTCCGGTGAGCGCTGACGCCGTTGCAGTCTCTGGGCTGACCAGACAGACCTTGTCCTCGCGGGTGCCGGATCGGCCGGGGAAGTTGCGCGGCACCGTGCGCAAAGAGAGCTCATTGGTGGCCGGTGCCTGGCCCATGCCGATGCAGCCGTTGCAGCCAGCTTGGTGCAACCGCGCGCCGGCGTGCAGCAGTTGGGCGATGTGCCCGTCGCGCACCAAGGTTTCGAGTTGCGCTCGAGATGTGGGATTAACATCGAACGACACGCGGTCATTCACTTGCCGACCCTGCACCATCATCGAGCAAACTGCAAAGTCGCGGTAGCCGGGATTGGCCGACGAACCAATGTAGGTCTGATAAATCCGCTCGCCCGCGACTTCGCTGACCGGGCGCACGTTGCCGGGGCTGGACGGCATGGCGATCAGTGGCACTAGGCTGGACAAATCGATCTCTTCGTAGACGTCGTATGTCGCGTTTTTATCCGCGACCAGCTCAACCCAATCGTCTTCGCGCTGCCATGCCTTTAAGAAGCGGCGCACCTCCTGATCGGAAGGAAAAACGGTGCTGGTCGCGCCAAGCTCGGCGCCCATGTTGGCGATCACGTGCCTATCCATCGCGCTCAATGTATCCAGCCCCGGCCCGAAGTACTCGATGACCCGACCCACACCGCCGTCGACGCCGTGGCGGCGTAACATCTCTAGAATCACGTCCTTGGCGCTCACCCAGTCAGGTAGGCTACCGGTGAGCTTCACGCCCCAGACTAGGGGCATGCGTGTAAAGAACGGTTCGCCCGCCATCGCCATCGCCACTTCCAGACCGCCAGCGCCGATTGCGAGCATGCCTATCGCACCGCCCGCCGGCGTGTGGCTGTCAGAGCCAAGCAGCGTCTTGCTCGGCTTGCCAAAATTCTCTTGGTGGCATGGATGACTCACCCCGTTGCCAGGCCGCGAGTACCACACGCCGAATCGCTGGCAGGCGCTACGCAAAAAAAGGTGGTCGTCGGGGTTCTTGTAGTCCTCTTGGATAATGTTGTGGTCAACGTACTGGACGCTCACCTCAGTTTTTACCCGATCCAAGCCCATCGCCTCCAGTTCCAGCATCACCAGCGTGCCGGTGGCGTCTTGGGTCAGCGTCTGGTCAATGTGTATCCCGATCTCCTCGCCGGGCGTCATGTTACCGTGCATTAGATGCGACTTGATCAGTTTCTGCGTGACGTTCATGTTCATAGTCATAGTCATAGTCATAGTCATAGTCATAGTCATAGTCATTCTCCAAATTAAGGGTTCAGTTAGGCGGCTTCAGACTGCATGGATAACTTTTTCTGCGATAGCGCGTTAGGGCTTGGCAAGCGGGGTCTTTTGATTTGAGCAAGACTTTTCTATCACCACGTTGGCCTAGTGTACGTTGGTCACTTTCTCAAAGACAGCTTCCCATTTGTCACCGTGAATAGCCACACTCATGCCGCCCAATAACAAATCTTAGTGATATTTTTGTTGCGCGAGACCTAGCCCTTCAACCGTCCACCATCGACGATCAGATTTTGGCCGGTAAAACGGCGCGCGACCACGATGACAAAAAGAACAGAACGGCATCAGCGAATTCCTCGGACATCGTCAGCCTCGCAGGGGTGTCAGCCCAGCAATAATATCGATTAAAGCTTTGGGGTTGCGCGCGCGTTGGTGGTGCGTAGCAAAACACCCGAGACTGATGTTACTGACAGTCTGGCGCTATTGGGGCGCGCTCCAAAACCGGATAAAAATCGGTGCCCATAGTGTTCAGTAAATGTAGCCATTTTAGACTTCAACCATGTCAAAATCTTCTTTGGCCGCGCCGCATTCTGGGCATGTCCAGTCCGATGGAACGTCTTTCCAACGGGTGCCAGGGGCGATCCCTTCATCGGGTAGGCCGGCAGCTTCGTTATATATCCATCCGCAGAGAAGACACATCCATGATCTCCACTGGATTGCTGCATTTCCGGCTTCTTCCTGGGTCATGATGATAATATCCAGTGCATGCAACCGCTCGGCATCCAGTCGGACCGGGCGTTGTGGAGCAGCTGGTGCCTGTCGATACGCGGTAATTCATTGAACTGAGCATCGATCACTTGGACTCTAAAAGGCCCAGCACCGTCTTTGGCACCGGCGCGGCTGACGTGAAGATGGCTCTCGTCCTCTACCCCGATCATGGCCTCGGGAAATACCTGTCGAAAGCGTTTCAATAATTTATTTTGCGTGGGTTTCATAGCGTTCTTTTCCTTTATAGTCTCTTCTATAGTCTCTTCGATATATTGGGTAACCAGACTTGGCGATCGGCTACACATTAATATCAACATCGGATTCTGGATTACATCGCCAAAATGGGCAAAATGCGAATTCAATTTATTACGTGCTGTCTTTCTGGTTATGTTAAATAGTACGAATACCTCTAAATATAAGTTGATGAGCGCTCAATTTGATCACTTATGGGGGTAAGTTCTAGAATACAATTTAATAGTGCAATCACTACTCCACGCATTAAGGACATCAACAGAGATGCAACTTTGGGACCCACCGCTAAATTTTAAAATAGCTCATTTGCTATCCGTAACCTCAACCAAAGACACTTCACCTCCGTGAGCGGCCAGTGAAGCATTAATATCATCGTAAAGAATGTCATTAATACGATCCTCAAGTGGACTACTTTCATCGACATAAGGTGTTTTGAATTAAGCGCTTTAACGGCTAATTGCCCACCCATGTTATTTTTAGAATGAGCTACCAACGCACCTTCTAAAAAAGGTATGCTACTCACTACAGTAGAGAATTCAATTCTAATGTAGTGTTGCATCAAAACCGCTGCCTTATCACTATAGTGTCGTTACCATACTACATTTAAAGAAACATAGTATGGTAACGACACTATAGTCTTGTCAAGATAAGTTTTAACCGCTACTATCTAATCATCCCAGAGGAGTTAATAATGAATAGTCGTGCGATCGCAGAATTAGTTTTTCATTTGGGGCGCATAGCAACTGGAGATGGACTCGCTGAGGGGCTGACAGCCGCTCAATGGGCCGCACTCAGATACTTTAATCAAGCTAACCGTTTTTCGCGTACGCCTTCTGCCTTCGCCGCTTTCCATGCCACAACTCGAGGAACCGCCTCGCAGACTATCAAAAGCCTTGAAGTCCAAGGCTTTCTCGCACGGGAGCGGTCAGAGAAAGACAGACGGAGTGTAAGGCTCGTGTTGACTGATAAAGCCAAGGGGATTCTTGCGAATGACCCCTTAGAATCCCTCGCCCGTGCCACAGACTCGTTACCCCCTAGTGTCCAAGGGCACTTCGCTGATGCATTACAGCGGGTGCTTAATCAAGTGTCCCAAGAACGGGGGAAGCAGCCTTTCGGGACCTGCACGTCGTGTCAGCATCTCGAAAACAACAGCTGCAGCCGTCAAGCACAGGCGTCTTATGCCTGCGGATTCACGAGCGAGTCCCTGCTTCTGGAAGAGCTCGATGGGGTCTGCATCAACTTCATCCACGGCAAGCCTATGACAAAACCCCCTGCTACCCTGGCCGAACCACGATGAGTTCTGTTCCAGCATTAAGGTCTATTATCACAGGCGGCGACACCATTATTGATGCTGAGCTGTTCAACCTCGTCAAAACTGAATCATTGTTACTAGAGTTACCAGAGTTACTAGAGTTACTAGAGTTACCAGAGTTACAGGTCTAGCCATGATGATAACGGTACAAAACAATCAGCCTGAAACCCTCGTCCACCGGCTTCGAGCACATCTTCAAGCACTCGCCACATTGCGCTCGCCGACCATCTATCGGGAGGCGGCCAAAGAAATGCTGCTCATCCCCCCGAAAACCATCCGTCAACTCACCGAGGCGCTAGAGCAACTTATGGCCGAAGACGCTGCAGCTGACCGCCCCTTTATCGCAGCTATGGTCATCAGCAAGTGGCGCGGCGGCTTGCCAGCACCGGGCTTCTTTGACTGTGCGGCTCGGCTCGGACGTTTCGCTGGCGATGCCACTGGGCCGGACGCAAGAGTATTCTATGCGGCCGAGTTCACCGCGGTCCTCGCCTTATGGCTGCCGCCTAACGATGCCCCCGAGAGTAAATAAAGTTCCATATATCATCAATGCCAAGCTGCATGCTCAAAAGGTTGGTCTATCGTCCAGCCCTGAGGGCGGCAACATCTCCCGCAAGATGAATACGTGGGAGAACTCTAGGGACTCATCTATGCACACCACTAGTCTACATAAAGGGACCGCTATGGCATTCCAAACAACTGGCTTTGAGGGTTCCGTTATCAAGAGAAAAAGATAGAGCGGTTGGTGTACGAATGGCGAGTCGCCCGTCTTTTGCATACCATCGACAGTTTAAAAACACGAACACTGCTCGCGGAACCTAACCCGTTTGCGCAAGCACTCGTTTGTTACGCGGCCTTTTTGGGCTCATATTCCATCGGTGAAACATAGCCTATTGACTAATCGACGAGTGAGAGCGTTGATAATTATAATAGCGGTCATAGCGACTAAAGAGGCCGCGCACCTCGTTGTCTAAACGATAAGGTTTTCGCTTTATTGTCTCCACTTTAACACTATTAAAAAATGATTCAATTTGCGCATTATTATTCATTTTCTTTGGTCTATTCGTACTTTAACTAATGCCATATTGCGCTAAACGCTTGCGAAAGGCTGTTGCAATATATTCAATGCCCCTATCTGTGTGAAATAAGACGCCTTTAGGAAAACGTCGATTCCTGACAGCACGCTCTAACGCAGAAATTCTCAACGCACCCTCTCTTCGGTCGCTTAAAGACCAGGTTTTTTATTGGTGGGGCCGTTTACTCTTTCCTTATCTATAGTAAATTTGTTGCATGGATATAGGCTAAACAGTTAGCTGTCGCGTATGTTGTATTGTTAGACTCTTGCCTTAATGAAAGTGATAACCATTATCACTTGAGTAGAAGCGTAATATTTTAGGAGAAAAAAATGATTCGTAAACTTTGTGTAGCATTAGTACTATCCACTTTATCGGTATTAGCTTTCGCCGCCGAGCATACCGTTCAGATGAAAAATTCTGGTGTTGACGGCATCATGGTTTTTGAACCCGGCTTTTTGAAAGTGGCTGTGGGTGACACAGTGCATTTTGAACCTACCGATCCCGGGCATAACTCTGAATCAGTGACTGGGCTTATTCCTGCTGGCGCCACCCCTTGGAAAAGTGACTTAGGAAAAAAATTATCTGTTAAAATTGATAAGAATGGTGTTTATGTATACCAATGTCTACCGCATTCTATGCTAGCGATGGTAGGCGTAATTGTTGCCGGTGATCCAACTAACTTGGCTGACATTAAGAAAAAGGCCACCACATTAAATGCTAAATTCAGCATGAATAAAGACCGTTTGAATATGTATCTAGCAAAAGCTAAGTAGACGCTTTGAGTGATTAACTTATATTCTATGGGTTAATCACTCCCCCTGCCCTTACTTGACCACTTCAGGGTGTGGTTGGTTAGCCGCTTACCGACAACTTAATTTTCAAGGATACCCACTCTACATTGCGACCACCAAAACGGTGTGTTATTCAGCCACAACGATTACCTTAGCCTTGTCGATTTAACAGGCAGTATCCAACGCCAAGACAAGCGGGGCTTTATCCCCGATACATTCCTACCAATATTACATCGCCTTAATATTGATGTTGACGAATGGATTGAAAACACGCAGAAATTTGAAACAATTTTTTATAAAAAATTCAATTACCCAGTAAAACGGCGCAACGGCTTCCTGAAAACAAACTCGCTGATTGTAGTTTCTCAATCGCAGTGCTCGCTCGCCTGATTTTTGTGTTTTAGGTGATCTATCCGCTCTTTTCGGTACTTTCTCAATATTTTTGAAGAATGATGTGAATGATTAAAAATTCAGCTTGGTCTTTGCGAAAGTTTTTTATTGGTGGGTGTACTCAGTGCCCTTATTTCTAAAACATCCCACATCTCATTTTGATGAAGCCAGATTGGACCAGCATTTTGTTCAATCCATTCATCTTTAGGAATGCCGTCAATTGTTGGGGGTCTCTTAACTCTCACTTGCTTTCCGCTCATGAAAACCCACATATATTTCTTTTGACGCTCAGCTTTCGCTTTTTTCTTTATTTTCTTCTGCTCAGTCGTCAACTTCTTTTTTAATTTTTGCCATATGGTTTTTTGAGTTCTAACGCTCGGCTAAGCTGCCGAAACGGAGTTGATTGTTTTGTGCCAGCGTAGCGGAAAAGCACAAAACGAGCAACGCAGTGGAGGTCAGATTGAGCCGCTTGTTAGCTGCATTTAAATACATGTTGCAAACGTTTTTTATTGGCATTAGATATTTCACAAAAAATCATACCAAAAGGTATAAAACCAAAATAATACGGCGGGAGAACATGTGTATACTGCCCTGCCCTGCACACCACAAATATATAACATATTATTAGCTTAACAAACAGTATCTTGCAGTAGTAGTTCATAAATAAGACAATTACAGCTTGTTTTATAGCTGGCACTTGGGTATTGTTTTGTGGCGAGAACCATGGCGTCTTGTATTTTAATTACTTAATAGGAATAAAATATGAATACTGATAATTATTCATATCCACAGTCAGAAGTTTTTACAAAGACTCATGAAAGTAAATCACTTATTTCAAAAGTGTTTTCTGCGCTTAGATTAAATTCTAGCACTGTTGGCAGCTGGAGATGGTAGTTTAATAATATGTCGCTACAGAGTCCTACTCTGTAGCGATGCTTTACGGACAAATAAGAAATTATAGAGGCATGAATAGTGAGTAACGCCTATTGGACATTGAATAATTTCCCAAAAAATATTTTCCCAAAATACGTTGAAGAATTAGATAGAAATGTTACTCCGTACATTGATAAATTCTTATGTTCCCCCCACCCGCATAGAAAAGGAGCTGTTTGCCCCTTTGTTAAACCTGCACTAAATAAAAATAATATCCATCTAACCTACTACCCAAATCCAGAAGCCCTTAAGAATCTATCCCAATCAAAAGATTTTTTAGAGGGTGTTTTAAATCATTATGTTAACAATATTCAAAAGGACAATCATTTTGGGGCTGTAGTTGTTCTTTTCCCAGCCGATTTTGATAGCGAATTGCTGTGTGATATACAGCTTTTTATCAAGGAGGTTTACGTAAATAAATATACGATGATAGGCGCTCTATTCCCGAAAAGTGATGCTCCAAGTTTACATTCAAATGATTATTTCCCATTAAGAACTCCAATCCCAACATTAGTAATAAGGGATCTAGTTCCTACTGATTTGCAGTTTTTAATTCAGAATAGCGTAAATCTAGATAAAAAAAATCATTTTTGAACTCATATATTGATAAGTTCGAATTGTCGACAAAGAATACTGACCTTAACCAGCTAGATATGGCCAAAAAAGAGCTGGCCAAAGTAATTAAACGGATATCTGCGAGAAAACGTGTTTCCTGCATTTCTCTAATTGTCCTAATCGCATTAATAGTTAGTTATGGATTATATTATGTTTTATAAAAGTAAATATTTCAGATTATCCATACTTATTATTATAATTCAACAACTTCTATTGGCGGGATCTACGTATTTTATTGCCGAAGCTGGAAGGTCTGTTGGGTTAGGAAACCCTGAAGAGGGCCTGGATTACATAGTACTGTTCTTTGTTGCCGCTATTATGTCTTATGTTATCAGCTCATTCAACGAGATAGTTTGTAATAGATTGATGAATATATCTTGGATGAATTACGTAGAATCATCAATTAGTCAGCTTGGTGTCGATCAGAGCATATCCACCCCTGAAAACAAAAGATCAATTGTTAACTGGCTATCCACTGAAGCAATGGAAACATACAGAGATATAACAGAATTCAATATTGATCTGTTTTCCTTGTACTTGAACATTATCTCTACTTTATTTGTTTTTGGTATAACTATAGGTTGGAAGATAACCATAGTAATGGGTACATCGATATTAATTTCTTTAGTTATAGTTACAGTATTGAGCGGAAGAATATCCACTTTGGCCTCCTCAATGCAGGACAGAAAGCAGGACACCATAAAGAACCTGGATAAATTATGGGACATGCTATTTAATGGGAGCACGAGTACATTCGTAAAAGAAAAATCCATATTTTCAAATTCTGCTAAACGATATTTTTCAGAAACGGAAAGATATACTATATTGGAGCAAATAATAGCAACAGCACCTATACTACTCTCTATACCTATTTTGGTATATTTCACTCTGAATTATATTGGTAATAGCCCTGAGGTCATAGGCGTACTAGTTGCAGTACTTCCTAGATCTCTGCAATTATACGGAAACGTCCACGCATTAAGCGGAATGAACAGCCGTGTACTACTTATTAGGTATAGGTATAAAAATCTATTGGAATATGTATCTAAAATAATTCGAAAGAATCTATCTACCCTCGTAAAATATGATGAGATATCAGTACATTCATATTCCTCTAACAATAATATTAGTGCAACAGAATTGATGTCTAGAATTAAGAGCGGCGATATTAATACGGGGCGTTATTTAATTACAGGAAGAAATGGAGTAGGTAAATCTGCCTTACTTAAGATGTTAAAAATGTTCCGAGAAGATAGTATCTATTTATGCCCTAATGTTGATATTATTGGTTATGGTAATTCTGGGTCAACTGGACAAAAAAGAATAAAGGAAATAGAATTCGCCTGTGGTCAAAATATTTCTCTTCTTTTGATGGATGAATGGGATGCCAATTTGGACAATATAAATACTAGGGATATTGATAATAAAATAATAGATATATCTAAAAATACGGTTGTTGTGGAAGTTAGGCATTCAAATTAAGTATAGGTAGTATAAAAGGCCTATCCGCCAATATCAATCTGCGCAATCCAATCTAGACCCTATCCTTTTCCAGGTTATTTACTGTAATGCCTGAAAATTCATTCACCGTTCATGTACCAACAGTATGCGTAAACCAGTGAAGATTGCCACCGATTCCATTTTAAAGTTGCCACCCAAACCAGAGCAAAGTTGCCACTTTGGCGGTGCGTGAACAACACGGGTTGTGTATTATTATTTCAAACGTGTACCTTTTGTCAAATCGGCTTTGCGTTTACGCATTGAATCATCCTTTAAATTGATCTTATAAGCATTGTGTACAATGCGATCCATAATGGCGTCAGCCAAGGTGGGGTCACCAATAACCTCATGCCATTGATCAACCGGTAACTGGCTGGTGATGATGGTCGAGCGACTATCGTGTCGGTCTTCAAGTATTTCCAGTAAGTCACGCCGGTTTTCTGCTGTCACTTTAGCTAAGGAACCTCTGAATAACTTTCCAAAATCAGCGATAATACAGCCATCGCTAACCGCATAGGATTCGCCGCCACTATGGGCCAGATAACCTTCTCCGAAGCCGAGTTGTCAACGCCAGTTTAAAACTGACCCACCCTTGGCGTTTAAGTATTGGTTAATAGGTCTTTGCTGCTGGTTGAGATCGGTGCAGTACCGGCCATTTTCTTATCCTTCAATCGATAACTTTCTCCCCGGATTTGGACGATGTGCGCGTGGTGTAACAGCCGGTCCAATAGCGCAGCGGTTAATGTCGTGTCGCCATAGAAGGCACTGGCCCACTGTGAGAATGGGAGGTTACTGGTGACGATGACACTGCCGTGCTCGCAGCGTTTGGCGATGACATTGAAGAACAGATTGGCCTCCTCGCGACCAAATGGCAAATAGCCGATTTCGTCGATGATCAATAGCCGTGGCGCTAAGATGCTGCGCTTTAAGTACTGATCCAGACGCTCCTGTTTTCGAGCAATAACCAGTTGCAGCATCATGTCGGCGGCGGCAATGAAGCGCGTTTTGATGCTTAGGTTGACACACAGGGACCGCCGATGCGGCGAACTAACCTGAACATAAGACTAGCAGATCAAAACCCAGCTTGCCGCGAACGGCCCCACGAACGGAACACTCAATTTCCTGCCAACACTATTGAAACGTTGACGCACCAAACTGACCACCGACTTCGACGGCCTGGGCGCAACTGAAAAAATACCGGTTTTGCTACCAACTATGGGCCGAGGCCACTGGCACCGAGCCACCAAAAACGAACCATACCAATCCAGCTAACGCCTATAGCACAGGAAAATATTGTGTAGCGGATTTTTGTGCAACAATGGCTGTAAGCCATGCACAAAACGGAGCGTGTGACTGGCATGCCAGTCGTCTAGGTGGTGAAAATCCATCCACAGCCCTGGAAGGAGGGAATAAGTAGCCGAATGCAAGGGTGCCCGAAGAAACCTATGATTGCTGCCCAACAGGGAATACAGGTAATTGTAGGCCAATGAGGGATCTGAAGGAAGCGCTAGGCAAAGATACTATCTAAACGCAAGTGAACCTTTATTGAGGCCGTTAGTTGGTTGAGGTGCCGCTGATCGATCTTGGAGGACACCCACTCCACGTTGACATCTTAGTGGCTGGCCGTTACTATAAACACTGTTCATCCATACAGAAAAGGAATTTCTTATGACGACAGCTCGCGCCCAACAAATATCCCTTGCCGATACGCCTTATTACCACATTATGTCTCGATGCGTACGCCGCTCTTATTTATGT
>JBLILH010000020.1:0-55369 GCA_047636495.1 Candidatus Endobugula sp.
CGAGTAGTAAGGGAGGATAAACGCGGCGCTATTAACAACCAGCTGCCGCCTATTTTAGAGCGCTTAAGCATTGAAACTAAAATTTGGATAAAGAACGCTACGCAGTTTGAACAACAACATAAGCAACGGTTTCGGCGAAGAAAAACCGCTTCGTTATAAAAATCCTATCTCAAGCAAAAAACGACACCACTAAATAGTAAGTCACGGGCAGCTATTGTTTAAAAAAGGCAAAACAACGCTTTCAAGCCCTTAAAACAAACAACAAACCACCCATCCCACAAAATCACTCTTAAAATAAAAACAACTGAAAGAGAAAAAATAAAATCAGTTATTCTTTTTTGCGGTGCCTGTCCTTACCGATGTTTTGTCCTTACCGATGTTTGTTACCGATGTTAGTGCGTGTCCCTAGAAATTATTAAGCGGTATAACGACGGCCTAAAAAACCGTTAAGGCGATTAAAAACACAATATAGTGTTGATTTATTCGGGGTGTCAATGTGTGTCCCTACAAAACTTTAGGGTAAAGCCCTTCTCTTGTAGTTTTTTCAATGTTTGACATAGATAATTTTCCCTCCTGTCTTATTACACCTCTTCTAATATATGTGCATAGAGCGCGCTATCAGCACTTCCTCCTGATAATATTACTACCACTGTGCGGCCTTTTATGTCGATTTTGCCGGACAATACTGCGGCCAACCCCACGCAACCGCCCGGTTCTACTACCAGTTTGTAGGTATTAAAGGCGCTTTTCATCGCACTTTTGACCTCGTTGTCGCTGACGCAGACCACGCCTTCTAAGTATCTGGCGTTAATGCGAAAAGTGAGTTCACCCGGCCTCGGTGTAATAATAGAGTCGCAAATTGAGGGTGGTGCTGAATGCTTATTATTTTCTCGCTTGCCACTCTTTAGCGAACGTTGGGTGTCATTATAGTATTCGGGCTCTACTGCCCATATCGGTGCATTCGGACGGTGGTGTTTTATTGCCAGTGCGATGCCCGACACTAAGCCGCCACCGCCACAGGGCACGGCAACCGCGTAATCATCTATGCCCAGTTCTTGAGTTTGTTGGACGATTTCATAGCCTACGGTGCCTTGGCCTGCTATTACCACGGGATCGTCATACGGCTTTACTAATACACTACCTTGTTCCTGCAATAGCTGTACCGCCATTTGTTCCCGATTATCCAGTCTAGGATTATAGAATATGATTTCTGCACCGTAGGCCTTGGTGTTTCGTATTTTTATAGGCGGAGCCGTTTCGGGCATGACCACGGTAACGGGTATACCAAATTTTTTTGCTGTTGCAGCTATCGCCTGCGCGTGATTACCAGACGAAAAGGCGATTAAGCGTGTCGGCTTTTTCTGTTCGATAATGCTCTTCACTTTGTTAGTGGCACCGCGCACTTTAAACGAACCGGTTTTTTGTAAAACTTCGGCTTTAATTAATATGCGACCGCCTACGCGTTCGTTAAGTAATTCTGATTCCAGTAACGGGGTTTTTATTACGTGACCGCGAATACGTTCTACTGCCTTTTCTATATCTGCGTAACTCGGAATACTGCTCATTACAACGTCCTATTAATACTTTATAAAGGTGAAAGGGACAGGCACAACCAAGATAAGCAATCACTAACCCTGTAGTGCCAACCTGTAGTGGTCAACCTTTTCTGGCCAGCCAATTAGAGGTCTTCAAATAATAACTTTAGGGGTAAGAGCCAAATTGCGCTAAGTTTAGCCTGTATTGCATACTTCTTGCCCTTACGTCTTGTTACTTTCATTTCCCGCCTAGGTGCTGTCAACCACTGGAACGATTTAGGGCTTCGCTTAACCGCTCTTGGTTCATTCCTATCTTGGCGTTCGGGGATGATATATTTAGCGATAGAATCGTAAAGCAGTACAAGTAAACGGTGGTGTTCTTGCTTGCTCATTTTTCTATGATTTAAATAGGGTTCCCATTGTCGTAACACTTGTACTCAAATTTTAAAACTAACACTGCGTAAATGGACTTCTTTACCTTTTACCGACTCTATTATAAGTCGACGAATACAGTTGCAAGCAATCAAATGCATAAGAATTTTTTTATGCATTATATCAGGCGACATTCCGCTTTCGGGGACAGGCGCTTAAAAACTCGTTGCGCCAAGAGAGCTGTTTTAATGAGGCCGATTAATATTCTCATATGGGCCATTTTATTTTTATCGCAGACCCACAAGGTGCTACGCTTAGCTTAATTACTTATTTGAACTGAACCACTTCAACAAGGCATCGTAAAAAGCAAAGCGATAGACGTGTGGATAACCCACTCCAAAGGGAATCCAATTTTATTTCTTGCGTTTTTTTCTCATTAAAACCATACATTTAACAGCACTTGCCCTATCTACACGATCACATGAGGAAAATGCCGTCTCATATCTTGGGTCATAGGGCTGCTGTCTTCTCAATAGAAATATTGACGACTGTGCCACCCACCCACTACCAGCCCAGATATAGCGTTCAACGGATTATCTTTCAATTACCAACAAAAAAAGCCCCTGATAACAGAGGCTTTTTTATACTACGTTTTACTATGCACAATGATATTTTCTAAAAAGGAATATCATCATCAAAGCTATCCATACCTTGCGCAGGTGCTGGAGCAGCTTGTGGTGCTGCCGGGCGCTGTTGTTGTTGCTGCTGCTGAGGCGCTTGGTTCTGGTTTGACTGTTGCTGGCCACCACCGGCTGGCGCTCCGCCACCGTAAGAAGGGGTCTGATCATAAGCCATATCTGCACCGCCGCCCATGCCGCCGCCACCTTGACGGCCACCGAGCATTTGCATTTCGCTGGCGACAATCTCGGTGCTGTAACGATCTTGACCGCCTTGATCTTGCCATTTACGCGTGCGCAATGAACCTTCTACATACACTTGCGAACCTTTCTTTAAGTACTCGCCTACGACTTCGGCTAGGCGATTAAAGAATACGATACGGTGCCATTCGGTACGCTCTTGGGGCTGACCGGTTTGTTTGTCTTTCCAGCTTTCTGACGTAGCAACACTAATGTTTGCCACTGCACCGCCTGATGGCATGTATTTTACTTCTGGGTCATTACCTAGATTACCTACGATTGTGACTTTGTTAATTCCTCTGGCCATCCGCCTATCCTCTTATTGTATTGGTATTTGTATGGGTATTTCTGTTATGTCTCTTATATAAGCACCCGTGAGTACGATATAAGCCTGTGTTTTTTAAGATTGTTAATGGTGCTTATGTTATCACATTTCGCCGATACGTCTTTGCTCTGCTTACGCCGATGCGACCTGAGCACGCATCTTTCTTATAGCCACTAGCCATATGACTAACAACACAAAGGCAGACAGTAACAATGCCACTACACCGACATGTGCGTAAAGCGCACCACCGACGATACCGCCTAGCGCTGCGCCCAAGAATTGGCAGGTAGCAAATACGCCCGAGCCCGCACCTTTACTATCGGCGGGTAGTGTTTTAGTGAGTAACGACGGGAGGTTGGCCTCTAGATAGTTAAAGGCCACAAAAAATAGAAACAAGCAGGTCAGTAGACCATAAACGTGTTGATACGCTATCGCCATAATCAGCATAGTGATCGCTAACAAACCAATGGCCAACTGCACAATACGCTTTACTAGCCGCTTTTTCTCGCCGATGATCATCAGCGGCACCATCACCACAAAGGATGACAACATCACGGTTAAATAGACCCAAGCATGACTGACCTGAAGAATACCTACCCGTTCTAGCAATAGCGGCATAATAATAAACAAGGCCATTAATACGTAGTGCAACACGAATACGCCTAAATACAACAACTGACATTGCTTGTCGGCCATCACACGGCTGAGCTGCACCATGGATAATTGTGAGGTGCGTTGCTGAACCGATGAGACATCGGGCACGACGGCTAACAAGATCACCATACCGACAAACGATAATAATACCGTCGCGGCAAACAATAATTTAACGCCCGACAATCCCATTACACTATAAGAGGAAACCCATGGGCCAATCACCAGCGCCAGCGCAAAGGCAACACCAATAGATGCGCCTATCGAGGCCATTGCCTTGGTTCTATTTTCTACCGTAGTTAAGTCGCCCACCATCGCCATGATGACACCCGCAATGGCACCTGCGCCTTGTAATGCGCGGCCAAGAATCAAACCAGTGATACTCTCTGATGTAGCGGCCACGAACGAGCCTAGCGCAAATAAGATTAAGCCGATACTAATGAGCATTTTGCGACCAAAGCGATCCGACAGTAAACCAAAAGGAATTTGCAACAAGGCTTGCGTGAGCCCATAAATACCTAAGGCAACCCCTAATAAAAAGGTATTGCTGCCACTGTACTCATCTCCCGCTAGGGACAATACCGGTAGCACCATAAACAAACCCAACATGCGCAATATATAGAGCGATGCGAGTGAGCTGATAACACGAACTTGTGATGCTGCAGAAATAGTTGATGACATATATTATAGAGAAGATAGGTAACTAGGTAATAGACTGACTGACTCAGATAGTGGGACATTCTAGCAAGAGCAAACCGATGCTACCAGCAAGACGAACAACTCTTGACGACAAGTTTACCTTTGACGAGCTTCTCTCCTTGCCTATGATGGTTGGAAGCCTATAATGGCCGATTAACTTACTATCTGAGACATTGCAGTGGATACGATTATAGTACGCGGTGCGCGCACCCATAACCTGAAAAATATTGATTTAGACATTCCCCGCGATAAGTTTATCGTTATTACCGGCCTCTCTGGGTCAGGTAAGTCGTCTTTAGCGTTTGATACGCTGTATGCTGAAGGGCAAAGACGCTATGTCGAGTCGTTATCAACTTACGCTAGACAGTTTTTGTCGATGATGGAAAAACCCGACATCGATCATATTGAAGGGTTGAGCCCGGCGATTTCGATTGAACAAAAATCTACGTCGCATAACCCTCGGTCGACAGTTGGTACAATAACCGAAATTTATGATTACCTGCGTTTGCTTTATGCACGCGTTGGCGAAGCCCGTTGCCCTAAGCATGATGTACCGTTGTCAGCACAGACGATTAGCGAAATGGTCGATACCGTTCTTGAGCTGCCCGAAGACACCAAAGTCATGTTACTCGCACCTATTGTGCGCGACCGTAAAGGCGAACACTTACACGTGTTTGAACAGCTACGCCGCGATGGTTTTATTCGTGTGCGCATCGACGGTACTGTTGTCGATTTAGACGATACGCCCGATCTAGACAAAAAGAAAAAACATACTGTTGAAGTCGTGGTTGACCGCTTTAAAGTGCGCGCCGACTTACAGCTACGTCTAGCGGAGTCTATTGAAACGGCACTCACGCTGTCAACAGGTTTATTGTTGGTTAACTTTATGGATGGCGATAGAGAGGACCAGCTTTTATCTTCTAAGCACGCCTGCCCCATATGTGATTACTCACTTAGCGAATTAGAGCCACGATTATTTTCTTTTAATAATCCTGCTGGTGCCTGCCCTGGTTGTGATGGCTTAGGTGTTAAACAATATTTCGATAAAGACAAAATCGTGCATTATCCCGAGTCCTCATTAGCCGAAGGCGCTATTCGTGGCTGGGACAAACGTAATATTTATTATTTTCATATGTTAAATTCATTGGCTGAACACTATGAATTTAACGTTGATACACCTTGGAATGAACTCTCTGAATCGCATCAAAACGCGATACTATCGGGTTCGGGTGATACACAAATCAGCTTTAATTATGTGAATGATCGCGGTGATGTCACTAAGCGTAAACATCGCTTTGAAGGGGTACTCAATAATTTAGATCGACGCTACCGCGATACCGAATCGCAAATGGTACGTGAAGACTTATCTAAATTATTATCGACACAAAACTGCCCTGACTGTAAGGGTGCAAGATTACGTCAAGAAGCTAGAAATGTTTTTGTCGACGACAAAACCCTTCCCGAGCTCACATTGCTCCCCATAGGCGAAGCATTAACTTATTTTGCGCAATTAACGTTTGAAGGCGCTAAAGGAAAGATTGCCGAAAAAATTATTAAAGAACTGCAAGATCGCTTAAGTTTTTTAGTAGATGTTGGGCTTAATTATTTATCACTTAATCGTAGTGCCGACACCTTATCGGGTGGCGAAGCTCAGCGCATCCGTTTGGCGAGCCAAATTGGCGCTGGCTTAGTCGGCGTAATGTATATTTTGGATGAACCCTCCATCGGTTTACATCAACGCGACAATGACCGTCTTTTAAAGACATTACTTCACTTACGCGATATCGGTAATACCGTTATTGTAGTGGAGCATGACGAAGACGCCATGCGCATTGCGGACCATATTATTGATATTGGACCCGGCGCGGGCGTGCACGGCGGACAAGTGATTGCAGAAGGTAAGCTTGAAGATATTAAGAACAACAAGCACTCGTTAACCGGTCAATATTTATCGGGTGCGCGTAAAATAGAATATCCGGAAAAACGTACTATACAAGACAAACATAAACAACTGACACTGATAGGTGCATCGGGTAACAACCTAAAAGACGTCGATCTTAGCATTCCCTTGGGATTACTCACCTGTATTACTGGTGTCTCTGGCTCAGGCAAATCAACACTAATCAACGGTACGCTCTATCCGTTGGTCGCTACCGAGCTAAATGGTGCAACAACATTAAAAGCGGCACCCTACAAAAAAATTGGCGGCTTAGAGCATCTTGATAAGTGCGTTGATATTGATCAGAGCGCTATTGGTCGCACACCGCGCTCTAATCCTGCCACATATACTGGCATCTTTACGCCTATCCGTGAATTGTTTTCTGCTACGCAGGAAGCGCGTTCTCGTGGTTATAAACCTGGACGTTTTAGTTTTAATGTCAAAGGTGGACGCTGTGAAGCCTGCCAAGGTGATGGGCTAGTAAAAGTCGAAATGCACTTTTTACCCGACGTTTATGTTCCTTGTGATATCTGTCATAGCAAACGCTATAACCGCGAAACATTAGAGATTCAATATAAAGGTAAAAATATTCACCAAGTTCTTGATCTAACGGTAGAAGATGCACGAGAGTTTTTTGATGCTTTGCCGACTATTTCGAGAAAACTACAAACATTAATGGATGTAGGTCTCTCTTATATTCGTTTAGGACAAGCAGCAACGACGTTGTCTGGCGGTGAAGCACAGCGCGTTAAGTTAGCGAAAGAGTTATCGAAGCGCGATACCGGCCAGACACTGTATATATTAGATGAGCCCACAACCGGTTTACACTTTTATGATATACAACAGCTTCTTAACGTATTACACAGACTACGGGATCACGGTAACACGATCATTGTTATTGAACACAATCTCGATGTTATTAAGACCGCAGACTGGGTGATCGATTTAGGGCCAGAGGGCGGAAACGGTGGCGGTCAAATTATCGCCGAAGGAACACCTGAAGAAATCACTTGCTTCACGCACTCATATACCGGCGTATTTCTTAAAAAGCATATGGAAGAAGGCTAGTTAAAAATAACGCTTGATTTGGTTCCTTAAGACACCATAACGTTAATTCAATAAGTAATAAATACCAAAAAAAAACAAAAAAAAACGCTGGAATATACCAGCGTTTTTATTGTTAAAGCGCTAAAAGTTACGCTTCTTCAGCGACTTCTTCTGCCACTTTTTCAACAGCGATACGATCAACAAGCTCAACATAAGCCATTGGGGCTTTATCACCCGTACGAAAACCGCACTTCATAATTCGAATATACCCACCTGGGCGTGTTTCGTAACGCGGACCCAGATCATTAAATAATTTACCTACAGTTACTTTGCAATTTAAACGACTAAACGCCAAACGGCGATTGGCAACGCTATCTGCTTTAGATAAAGTAATTAACGGCTCGATTACTCGACGTAATTCTTTCGCTTTTGGTAATGTCGTTTTAATTAACTCGTGCTCAACCAAGGAAATAGACATGTTACGGAACATGGCTTTACGGTGAGAACTATTGCGGTTTAACTGACGGCCACTTTTACGATGACGCATGACTCAATCCTTCCTACTAGCTGCTTCTCAGCAATTCTGTTAATGAGCCGTTAGCAAACATCGCTAACAGCTTACGTGTAATTCGCTCAGCAAGACACTGAGCGGTGGGTTAATCGTCAGTGCGAAGACTGGCAGGTGGCCAGTTTTCAAGACGCAAACCCAGTGATAAACCGCGCGAGGCAAGTACATCTTTAATCTCGGTTAAAGACTTTTTACCTAAGTTCGGCGTTTTTAACAATTCAACTTCTGTACGCTGAATCAAATCACCAATGTAATAAATATTTTCTGCTTTCAAACAATTGGCTGAGCGAACGGTAAGCTCTAAATCATCTACCGGGCGAAGTAAAATTGGATCAACATCTTCTTCTTTTTCTTCAGGCTCGGAAGACTTTTCGCTTTCCAAATCGACAAATACCGCTAGTTGTTGCTGTAGGATAGTCGCTGATCGACGAATGGCTTCTTCAGGATCAATTGTGCCGTTGGTTTCTAGATCAAGAACTAACTTATCTAAATCGGTGCGCTGCTCAACACGTGCACTTTCAACAGAATAAGCTAAACGTTTAACGGGACTGAAAGATGCATCCAACTGTAGACGACCTATGGCTCTCGTTTCATCATCATCGCTACGACGTGCATCTGCGGGCTGGTAGCCGCGACCACGTGCAATCGTAAGCATCATATTTAGATCAACATCACCAGTAATAGTGGCAATCACATGTTCTGGATTTTTAATTTCAACGTCATGATCAACAATAATATCAGCAGCAGTCACAACACCAGGACCTTTCTTCTTTAAAGCTAACATAGCGTGTGATTTTTCTTCGTCGTGCATAACAACAGCCACGCCTTTAAGGTTCAACAAGATTTCAATAACATCTTCTTGCACACTTTCAAGCGCACTATATTCATGCTCAACGCCTTCAATCTCTGCTTCGATAATTGCACAACCAGGCATTGAAGAAAGCAAAATACGACGTAATGCGTTGCCTAGTGTATGACCGAAACCACGTTCGAGGGGTTCTAGAACCACTTTTGCATGAGTTGGAGAATGTTCGGTGACATCAATGTGGCGCGGGGTTAAAAATTCGTTAACAGCACTTTGCATAGCCAGACCCTTTATGGATTAATTTATGTCTTATACTCACAATAGTGTGCGCATACGCGCAGCACTATTATTTAGAATATAATTCAACAATTAGATTTTCGTTAATTTCAGCAGGTAAGTCTTCACGATCAGGAACACGTTTAAATGTACCCTCTAGTTTCGCTGCAGTCACTTCTACCCATTCAACATCACGTTGAGTAGCAAGATCTAAGGCACTCTTGATACGTAATTGGTTTTTCGCTTTTTCACGAATAGAAATAACGTCATCAGCTTTCACTTGGTAAGAAGGGATATTAACTGTTGAGCCGTTAACAAGAATCGACTTATGCGACACCAGTTGTCTAGACTCTGCACGAGTAGAGCCAAAGCCCATACGATATACAACGTTGTCTAAACGCGTCTCTAAAAGCTTTAACAAGTTCTCACCTGTTGAACCTTTACGGCGAGCAGCCTCTTTATAATACGCACGAAATTGCTTTTCTAGCACGCCATAGGTACGACGTACTTTTTGTTTTTCACGTAACTGGACACCATAGTCAGACAAGCGACCACGACGAACACCATGAACACCTGGTGCAGTATCAAGTTTACATTTTGAATCTAATGCACGAACACCGCTTTTTAAAAAAAGGTCTGTACCTTCGCGGCGGGCAAGCTTACAAGTTGGTCCTAAATATCGAGCCATTTTTCAATTCCCCCTTAAACGCGACGTTTTTTCGGTGGACGGCAGCCGTTATGTGGAATCGGCGTCACGTCAGTAATGTTAGCGATTTTATAACCAACATTGTTTAATGCTCGAACGGCAGATTCACGACCAGGGCCGGGACCTTTCACTTCGACATCTAGATTTTTCAAGCCGTATTCTAATGCAGCTTGACCAGCACGCTCAGCAGCAACCTGTGCAGCGAACGGAGTACTTTTACGTGAGCCACGGAAACCCGAACCACCGGCGGTTGCCCAGCTTAGCGCGTTACCTTGTCGATCGGTAATCGTAACGATTGTGTTGTTAAAAGAGGCATGTACATGGGCAATACCATCCACTACTGTCTTTTTAACCTTTTTCTTTGTACTTGGCTTAGCCATAGTAATATTTCCTAACCTTAATGTTGTCTAGCAAGCGTTAATCAATAAAAATGTCTTATTTCTTAATAGGCTTACGTGGGCCTTTACGAGTACGCGCATTAGTTTTAGTGCGCTGACCACGTAATGGTAAGTTACGACGATGACGGATGCCACGGTAGCAACCTAAATCCATTAGACGTTTAATATTCATAGAAACTTCACGACGTAAGTCACCTTCTACGGTTTCCTTTGCCACTTCCGCACGAACCTTATCTAAATCAGTTTCAGATAGCTCACTAACCTTAGTCGCTTCAGCGATACCAACTTCAGAGAGAATGCGTTTAGCAGTTGTCGAACCAATCCCATATACATAGGTTAGAGAGATAACGGCATGCTTATGATCGGGTATGTTAACACCAGCGATACGGGCCATTCAATGTACTCCACATTGTGTTGCTCTTTAATGCCCACTTTAATAGGGCGAGCAATAGATAATTAAGTATTGACAGCGATTAAAGCCACTCTGTCACCCAAAAAGGCGCGAAGAATAGCGAACAAACCACCCAATTGCAATAGCCTAACGATTTCTCGGTAAACGACAGTCAATACCACCAAGTACGACAAAAGCCAAGACAGCTTTCATCTAAGTCTATACTCAACCTTGACGTTGTTTATGCCTAGGTTCAGCACTGCAAATAACACGCAGTACGCCTTTACGACGAACATGTTTACAGTTACGACAGATTTTTTTAACAGATGCACGAACTTTCATAGTGTCCTCAATAGATATCAGTCAAATGTAGCGGCGATATTATAACCCACCATTACCTTTTAAGTTGGACTTTTTCATCAGCGATTCATACTGACTCGACATAAGATGAGATTGGACTTGTGACATAAAGTCCATTAACACGACCACGACGATTAACAGTGATGTTCCACCTAAGTAAAACGGTATGCTTGTTGCAACAATCAAGAACTGAGGCATCAAACAGACCGCTGCCATATATAATGAGCCAACAACCGTTAAGCGTGTTAGCACACTATCAATGTATTTAGCTGACTGCTCACCAGGACGTATACCTGGAATGTAAGCACCCGACTTTTTTAGATTATCTGCAACTTCCTTCGGGTTATACATTAAAGCCGTATAGAAGAAACAAAAGAAAATAATGAGCGCGGCAAAAATAATAAAGTTTAAGGGTTGACCGGGGCCCAATGCTAACGCGAACTCTTGCAAAAACTCGCTACCACCGCCTTCTCCATTACCTAACCATGAGGCAATAGACTGAGGAAACAACAACAAGGAACTCGCAAAGATTGCAGGAATAACGCCAGCCATATTGACCTTTAAGGGTAAATGTGAGCTTTGAGCCGCGTACATTTTTTTACCTTGCTGACGTTTCGCATAATTAACTGTGATTCGTCGCTGACCGCGTTCAACGCGAACAACAAACCAAACAACAGCTAGCAAGATAATAAGAATGCCTAATAACAGCAATATATTAAGATCACCTTGTTGAGAGCTTTCAAATGCTTGACCCACCGCACTAGGCAATCCCGCCACGATACCTGCAAAGATAAGCATTGATATACCGTTTCCAATACCTTTTTCTGTCACTTGCTCACCGAGCCACATCATAAATACTGCGCCGGTAACCAATGAGGTAATCGCTACAAACAAAAATAGCGGACCGGCTTCATAAGCTAGACCTTGAGAAGCTAAACCAACCGACATCGCCGTCCCTTGAACCAACGCGAGCAGAATAGTTAAGTACCGCGTGTATTGACTGATCTTACGACGACCCGCATCACCTTCTTTTTTAAGTTGCTCTAAGGAGGGCGTCACTGCTGTCATTAACTGCATGATAATGGAGGCAGAAATATAAGGCATAATACCCAGCGCCAAAATACTCATACGTTCAAGCGCACCACCTGAAAACATATTGAATAAACCAATAATCGTCCCTTCGTTTTGCTCGAACAAAGAAGCAATTTGATCAGGATCAATACCGGGTACAGGAATGTGTGTTCCTATACGATAAACAATTATCGCTAAAAAAAGAAAACGAAGGCGAGCCCAAAGCTCGCCTAATCCTTTCTGATTACCAAACATACCGCCCGGTGTCGTCATATAATTACTCTTCTACCTTACCGCCAGCAGCTTCTATCGCTGCTTTGGCACCTTTAGTCACTGCTAAGCCTTTAATCGTAACAGCTTTACTTAACTCGCCAGACAAGAATACTTTCGCACGCTTGATGTTTGAATTAATCAAGCCTGCTGCACGAAGTGCCTGCAAATCTATTACGTCTGAATCAACATTGTTTAGTTCACCCAATCGAATCTCAGCACTCACCATTCCAATACGTGACGTAAAACCAAACTTAGGTAAACGTTTTTGTAAAGGCATTTGACCACCTTCGAAACCTGGACGAACAGAACCACCAGAACGTGCTTTTTGACCTTTATGGCCTCTACCTGCTGTTTTACCTGAACCACTACCAATGCCACGACCAACACGTTTTCTGTCGGTTCGGCTACCTGGTGCTGGAGCTAATGTATTTAAACGCATATCACTCACCCTCAACTTTAACTAGATAATGAACTTTGTTAATCATTCCACGAACTGAAGGTGTATCTTCAACCTCAACCGTGTGGTTAATACGACGCAAACCTAAACCTGCTAAACATGCCTTATGATTAGGCAAACGCTTCGCATTACTTTTAAGCTGGGTCACTTTAATTGTTTTCTTAGCCATGATGAGTCTCGACTTATTACGTTACGGGTAGCTTAACACTCCCCGCATGTTATATCTGAACTTAGTTCAGGATATCTTCTACTGATTTACCACGCTTGGCAGCAACTTGTTCTGGTGATTGCATGGCACCTAACGCATTGAAAGTTGCACGAACCACATTAACAGGGTTAGTTGAACCATAACATTTAGCCAGTACGTTCTGAACGCCAGCAATTTCCAACACCGCACGCATTGCACCACCAGCAATGACACCAGTACCCGCGGAAGCAGGCTGCATGTATACTTTTGATGCACCGTGACGACCTTTAGTCGCGTACTGCAATGTGTCGCCGTTAAGCTCTACTTGAATCATATTGCGACGAGCCGCTTCCATTGCTTTTTGAATAGCAGCAGGAACTTCACGTGATTTACCGCGTCCAAAACCCACACGGCCATTCCCATCACCTACTACCGTAAGTGCTGTAAAGCCGAATATACGACCACCTTTAACTGTTTTTGCAACACGATTGACCTGAACTAATTTTTCTTCTAGGCCTTCGCTGTTAGCATCGTCTTTCTTAAATTGTGCCATGATTTAACCTTTAAAATTCCAGTCCGCCGGCACGCGCAGCATCAGCTAATGATTTTACGCGACCATGGTATTTAAAACCGCTACGATCAAAAGCAACTTTAGTAATACCAGCAGCCTTTGCGCGTTCAGCAATTAATTCACCTACAGCTTTGGCGGCATCAGCATTACCTGTTGCGCCTGAGCGTAAGCCTTTATCTAGTGTCGAGGCACTAGCAATAACGTTGCCACCATCGGCGGCAATGACTTGAGCATAGATATGTCGTGGAGTACGGTTAATACACAAACGATCAACTCTTAACTCACGAATTTTAGCTCGCGCACGACGAGCGCGACGTATACGAGACTCTTTTTTACTATTCATAGGGTTAACCTGTAATTCCTAGCAATATTTTTTTCGACTAGTGGTTATTAAGATACGCTAATTATTTTTTCTTCGCTTCTTTACGACGAACATGTTCGTCTGCATACCGAATACCTTTACCTTTATATGGCTCTGGTGGACGAAATGCTCTAATATCTGAAGCAACCTGACCCAACAATTGTTTGTCAGCACTTCTCAACATAATTTCAGTTTGCGACGGTGTCTCAGCAGTAACGCCTTCAGGCAACTCATAATTAACATCGTGAGAGAAACCTAGTATTAAATTAAGTGTTTTACCTGATACCTTAGTACGGTAACCAACACCATTTAATACCAACTTACGTTCAAAACCAGCAGTAACACCAACAACCATGTTATTCACTAGTGAGCGGGTAGTCCCCGCCAGTGCCATAGAAGACTTTGCTTTATTTCTTGGGGCAAAACTAAGCACACTGTCTTTTTCTTTAACTTCAACGTTGTTATTGATAGCTAGTGTCATAGAACCTTTAGTGCCTTTGACTATAATGTCTTGGCCTTCAAGCTTCACTTCAACACCGGCAGGTATTTCAACGGGGCTCTTTGCGATACGTGACATAATTCTTCTCTAAAATATAAGAGTTAATTTAAAATATTAATTAAAATACAGTACAGAGTACTTCGCCGCCGATACCTGCTTCGCGAGCAGCTCGGTCAGTCATTACACCTTTACTGGTTGAAACAACCGCTACACCCAGGCCGGCACGAACTGAAGGGATGTCTTCTTTGCCTGAGTAACGACGCAAACTTGGACGACTTACGCGAGAAATCTCTGCAATAACTGGCTTACCCTCAAAATATTTCAAGGCGATGGTTAGCTCTGGTTTAATATCACCTGCAATAGTTTGAACGCCGACATAGCCTTCTTGTTCTAATACCTTAGCAACACTAATTTTAAGCTTAGATGAAGGCATAGTAACTTCTGTTTTGCCAACCATTTGTGCATTACGAATGCGGGTCAACATATCTGCTAATGGATCTTGCATACTCATAGTAATCTACTCCGTTTACCAGCTAGCTTTCACTAAACCTGGTACGTCGCCACGCATTGCGGCTTCGCGTAATTTGTTTCGGCACAAACCAAACTTACGGTATACACCGTGTGGGCGACCGGTTAGACGACAACGGTTACGTTGGCGTGAAGGGCTCGCGTCACGAGGCAGCTTCTGTAGTTGCACTTGAGCTGCCCAAACATCATCTTCAGATGCGGTAGGGTTAACTATAAGTGCCTTTAATGTTTTACGCTTTTCTGCAAACTTTGCTACCGTAGCAGTTCGTTTTGCTTCACGAGCGATCATTGATTTCTTTGCCATAACTCAAGTTACCTGTGTCTCTATCCTTTAAAGGGAAAGTTGAACGCTTTTAATAAAGCACGACCTTCTTCGTCGTTACGCGCAGTGGTTGTGATACAGATATCCAGACCGCGTATTTTATCAATTTTGTCATACTCGATTTCAGGAAAAATAATTTGCTCTGTAACACCCATTGAGAAATTACCTTTACCGTCAAACTGCTTCGGACTGATACCACGAAAGTCGCGAATACGGGGTATTGAAATAGCAACTAAGCGCTCTAGAAACTCGTACATGCGTTCTTGACGAAGAGTTACTTTACAACCAACAGGCCAGTCTTCACGAACTTTGAAACCCGCGATAGATTTGCGTGCTTTAGTTACTACTACTTTTTGACCCGAAATTTGCTCTAGATCTTTAACTGCATGATCAAGTACTTTCTTGTCACCAATCGCTTCACCAACACCCATGTTAAGGGTTATTTTAGTAATGCGTGGAATTTCCATTACATTCTTCAGACCCAATTCTTCTTTTAACTTAGGAGCGAGGTCTTCTGTGTAAAGTTTTCTCAAACTAGCCATTTTTATTTACCGTATCAATAACGTCTTAGGGATTACAGTCGCAGATTATGCGTCTACTGCTTCACCATTAGATCTGAAAACACGCACTTTCTTGCCGTCTTCAAGAATTTTAAAACTTACTTTATCCGCTTTTTCTGTTGCTGGGTTAAAAAGAGCAACATTAGAAATTTGGATAGGCGCTTCCATGTCAATAATACCACCTTGCACGCCTGCTTGCGGATTTGGCTTCTGATGCTTTTTAACCATCTGAATACCTGAAACGATCAAACGATCGTCTTTTAATATTTTAACAACCTTGCCACGCTTACCTTTATCGCGACCAGCAACAACAATCACTTCGTCGTCAGTTTTAATTTTTCGCATTACTCTGCCCTCTACTCTTTAACTAGCAAGTACTATTACAGTACTTCAGGCGCCAGAGAAATAATCTTCATGAATTTTTCACCACGTAGCTCGCGCGTTACAGGCCCAAAAATACGTGTGCCAATAGGTGCGTTTTGCGCGTTTAAAATAACCGCCGCATTATCGTCAAATTTAATCAGCGACCCATCATTACGACGAACACCGCTTCTAGTACGAACTACAACTGCGTTCATCACTTGACCTTTCTTAACCTTACCGCGAGGAATTGCTTCTTTTACAGTAACCTTAATAATGTCACCAACACGTGCATAACGACGGTGTGAACCGCCAAGCACTTTAATACACATAACTCGACGCGCACCGCTGTTATCAGCAACGTCTAAATAAGATTGTGTTTGTATCATTGTTCGTCTCCGAAATCTCTACTTTTGTATGGACTGGCCATACAAATAGTGAAATTAAATTTGCGCAGCACGCTCTTCTATTTTAACCAATGCCCATGATTTACTTTTAGATAATGGACGAGACTCTGCAATAATCACTACATCACCAATGATGCATGAATTTTCTTCATCATGCGCTTTTAGTTTCGATGATTTGCTCATGTACTTACCGTAGAGCGGGTGTTTTACACGACGTTCAATAAGAACCGTAATGGTTTTATCCATTTTGTCGCTGACCACTTTACCCATTAAAGTACGCGCTTCTTTAGCTTGTTGATTTTCTATCTGAGCCATGAATTACTTACCTGCCTTTTCTTTCAAGATCGTCTTGATGCGTGCAGCATCACGACGAGTTTGTTTAAACAGGTGAGTTTGTACCTGCTGACCAGATGATGCCTGCATGCGCAGCTTGAATTGCGCTTCTAATGTAGACAACAACTCAGCATTAAGCTCTTCAGCTGTTTTTTCACGAAGATCTGTTGCTTTCATCACATCACCGAACGTTTAACAATAGTTGTTTTAATTGGCAATTTAGCAGAGGCTAGTGCAAATGCTTCACGAGCTAGCTCTTCGCTAACACCGTCCATTTCATATAACACTTTACCTGGCTGAATTTGAGCCACCCAATATTCTACGTTACCTTTACCTTTACCTTGACGAACTTCCAAAGGCTTACTGGTAATCGGCTTATCTGGAAATACACGAATCCAGATTTTACCGCCACGTTTAATGTGGCGTGTCATTGCTCGACGAGCGGCTTCAATTTGACGAGCCGTTAAACGACCACGACCCACTGCTTTTAAACCGAACTCACCGAAACTGACTTTAGAGCCTCGTAGTGCTAAGCCGCGATTGCGGCCTTTCATCATTTTGCGAAATTTAGTACGCTTTGGTTGCAACATTTGCGTAACCCTACCCTATTGGCCTTATTTGGCCTTTGAGTTTTTCTTTTTAGGTGCCGGTTCTGCATCAACTACATCACCAATAACTTCACCCTTGAATATCCAAACTTTGACACCGATGATGCCATAAGTTGTCGCTGCCTCTGCTGTCGAATAATCGATATCAGCACGTAGCGTATGTAAAGGTACTCGACCCTCACGATACCATTCAGAACGAGCAATTTCTGCACCGCCTAAACGACCACCTACTTGAATCTTAATTCCTTCAGCACCTTGACGCATGGCATTTTGTACTGCGCGCTTCATAGCACGACGGAACATAACACGACGCTCAAGCTGACTAGAAACACTCTCAGCAACTAATTTTGCGTCAAGGTCTGGCTTGCGAATTTCTTCGATGTTGATATGGACAGGTACGCCCATTATCTTAGAAACTTCTTTTCGTAGTTTCTCAACATCTTCACCTTTCTTGCCGATAACAATACCCGGACGAGCCGTATGAATAGTCACTTTGGCGGTGTTAGCTGGGCGCTCAATGTCAACGCGGCTAACAGATGCACTAGCAAGTCTTGTTTGTATATATTGACGAACACTAAGATCGGCATGAAGCTTATCGGCGTATTCGTTACTATTGGCGTACCACGTTGAAGTATGTTTTTTAACAATACCTAAACGAATACCCGTTGGATGTACTTTTTGACCCATAACGTTCGCTCTCTTATTCGTCGGCGACTTTAACTGTAATATGACAACTGCGCTTTAAAACACGATCCGCACGCCCTTTTGCACGTGGACGGATACGCTTCATTGTCATGCCCTCATCAACAAAAATTGTTGATACTCGCAACTCATCAACATCGGCACCTTCGTTTTGCTCTGCATTCGCAATCGCACTTTCGAGTACCTTCTTAATGATTTCCGCACCTTTCTTCTTACTAAAGTGTAAAAGGTCTAACGCTTCTTCAACATGTTTGCCACGGATTTGATCCGCAACCAAACGAGCTTTTTGAGCTGATAAACTCGCACCACTTAACTTTGCTGCTACTTCCATTATCAACTCCTAGCGCTTCGCTTTTTTATCAGCGACATGACCTTTATAAGTTCGCGTAGCCGCGAACTCGCCTAACTTATGACCCACCATCTCTTCATTAACAACGACAGGCACATGTAGACGTCCATTATGAACAGCTATTGTCAAACCAACCATGTTAGGTAGGATCATTGAGCGACGCGACCAAGTTTTGATCGGACGACGGTCATTATTTTCAGCCGCTGTTTCTACTTTCTTCAACAAGTGAAGATCGATGAAAGGACCTTTTTTCAGTGAACGTGGCACTGTTATTTCCTCTTAATCTGCTTAACTGTTTTTACGAGCCGAAGCGCTAATTACTTCTTACCGCGACGACGAACAATCATTTTATCTGTACGCTTATTACTACGAGTTTTATAACCCTTAGTTGGCGTACCCCATGGACTGACCGGATGACGACCACCCGATGTACGACCTTCACCACCACCATGCGGGTGATCAACAGGGTTCATCGCTACACCGCGAACAGTTGGACGAACACCACGCCAGCGAGATGCGCCAGCCTTACCCAATGAGCGCAAACTGTGCTCACTGTTACATACTTCACCGATGGTACCGCGGCAATCAGACAACACCTTGCGCATTTCACCACTACGCAAACGCAGTGTTGCATAAGCACCTTCACGTGCTATCAACTGAGCCGATGTGCCTGCAGAACGAGCGATTTGAGCACCCTTTCCAGGCTTTAGCTCAACACAGTGTATTGTACTACCAACAGGAATATTTCTAATTGGCAGTGTGTTGCCTGGTTTGATGGCCGAAGCTTCACCTGACTCAACTTTATCACCAGCAGATATGCCTTTAGGAGCAATAATATAACGACGCTCGCCATCGGCATAACACAAAAGTGCAATATGTGCTGTGCGATTAGGGTCATACTCAATGCGCTCAACTGTCGCCGGTATACCATCTTTGTTTCGCTTAAAGTCAACCATACGGTAGTGCTGCTTGTGACCACCACCAATATGACGAGTAGTAATGCGGCCATTATTATTACGGCCACCACTTTTCGATTTCTTTTCTAGTAAAGGTGCGTACGGAGCACCTTTATGCAAGTCCGGCGTGACCACACTAACAACAGAGCGGCGACCGGCGGACGTTGGTTTACGTTTTACAACTGCCATTTTCTAACCCCTTACTCTGTGGTCGCGAAGTCAATATCTTGACCTTCGGCCAAACGAACATAGGCTTTTTTCCAATCGCTACGCTGACCTAGGCCATGACGTGTACGTTTGGTTTTACCTTTAACTTTTAATGTATTTACCTCAACAACGCTAACATCAAATAGCTTTTCTATTGCTGCTTTGATTTCTGCCTTAGTGGCGGTAACTAATACTTTAAATACTACTTGGTTAGCTGACTCTGAAGCCGCCGCAGCTTTTTCAGAAATAACTGGACCTAATAGAACTTTATATAAACGCTCTTGCTGTGACTGGCTCATACTAATGCCTCCTCAACTTTCTTGAGTGCATCAACAGTAATCATCACTCGATCAAAACCCACTAGGCTCAGCGGATTAACGCCCTGCGCGTCGATGACATCAACCTTGTGCAGATTACGTGACGCAAGATATAAGTTCGCATTAACATCTTCAGTAACTATAAGCGCTTCCGACAAATCGAACTGAGCTAGATAGTTAACAAGGCCTTTAGTTTTAGGCTCGTCTAAAGCGATTGACTCGACAACAACCAAACGATCTTGGCGCGCCAGCTCAGAAAGAATACAACGCATTGCTGCACGATACATCTTTCTATTGATTTTTTGCTCATAACTGCGCGGTTGTGCAGCAAATGTTACACCACCACTCCGCCAGATTGGGCTACGTGAAGTACCCGCACGAGCACGCCCACTGCCTTTTTGAGCCCACGGCTTGGCGCCACCACCAGAAACTGCCGCACGATTTTTTTGTGCTTTAGTGCCCTGACGAGAAGCCGCCTGATAAGCAACTACTGCTTGATGCACTAGATTCTGATTAAATTCTTTTCCAAAAGTCAGCTCAGATACTTCTACAGTACCTTTAGCGCCCTTGGGTGTTGAAATACTTAATTCCATCATATCCCCCTAGGACTTAACTTTAGTGGCTGGACGAACAAAAACGTCGCCACCTGGAGCGCCAGGAACAGCACCCTTGATCAACAATAAATTACGCTCGACATCAACGCGAACCACTTCTAACGTTTGCACAGTCACTTGTTCGGCGCCCATATGCCCTGCCATTTTCTTGTTCTTGAAAACGCGACCAGGTGTTTGGCATTGACCAATTGAGCCAGGCGCACGGTGAGATAGTGAGTTACCATGCGTGGCATCTTGCATTGCAAAATTCCAACGCTTAACGCCACCCGCAAAACCTTTACCTTTTGATGTACCCGTTACATCGACTTTCTGACCAACTTCAAAAGCTGACACAGTGATTTCTCCGCCGACTTCAAACGATTCTTTAGCATCATTGCGTAATTCCCAAACACCACGACCGGCTTCGGTATTGGCTTTGGCAAAATGCCCGGCTGCAGATTTTGTTACACGTGATGCACGACGAGAACCTACAGTTACCTGAACTGCATTGTAACCATCGGTTTCAGTGCTTTTGATTTGCGTAATACGGTTTGGATCGACTTCGATTACTGTAACCGGAATAGATGCACCATCTTCTGCGAATATACGAGTCATGCCGCTTTTGCGACCGACGAGACCTATCGTCATGTTTCTAACCTCTCAAGTGTACGGGGCTATTCACTCCTTAAAGCCTAAACTTATAAAGAGACCCGCTATGGCCGCCCATTTCAGAGCGTTACACAAGACTCACCCATTAAACAATTAAATGTAAGTGAGTCATGCTTGGTGTTCAGTTGCTTCTATATATAGAAAGACATCAACTATATATTACTAATCGCTAAACCTAAAAACTAACCTAAAGAAATTTGTACTTCAACACCTGCCGCTAAATCTAGCTTCATAAGTGCATCAACAGTTTTCTCGGTTGGCTCAACGATATCCAACAAGCGTTTGTGCGTACGGATTTCATATTGATCACGTGCATCTTTATTAACATGCGGCGATACCAATATAGTAAAACGCTCTTTGCGAGTCGGCAAAGGAATCGGACCTCTCACCTGTGCGCCAGTACGACGAACAGTCTCGACAATCTCTTGCGTGGACGTATCGATCAACTTGTGATCGAATGCTTTTAAACGAATACGAATACGCTGATTCTGCATTGCAACTAAACTCCAACTATCTTAAAGAACGATTACAGCCAACTAATCTACTGATCAGTCCCTGTAAAAAGGAGGCGTGAGTATATGGATGAGGGGGGCGTGCGTCAACCATTAATTTGGATTACCTCTATTAAACTTATAATTTGCATAGTAAGCCCAGTTTAGCGTCTTTTTTTCTATGCTCACATTATTCATCCGCCCTCACATTACATTACCCTGAAGCAACTCTTTCACATATTCTTGTTCGCTAAAAAAACATTTACATGAAATAAATCCATCAAAAAGCACTATTTTTCCGATACCTCTCAACAAAGCAAGTTAGTTGTTATACAATACCGCGCTATTTTTGACCAATTTCATTACAAAAGCGGAATTTTTCACTTTTATTATTTCAACCAGAAGAACCAACGAGTAATTTCACATGACTGAGTTATCCCATTATAGAAATATCGGTATTTTTGCCCACGTTGATGCGGGTAAGACCACCACTACTGAACGTATCCTCAAGCTTACCGGTAAAATTCATAAGACGGGTGAAGTGCATGATGGCGCGGCTACAACTGATTTTATGGAGCAAGAGCAAGAGCGCGGCATTACCATTCAGTCTGCTGCAACTACTTGTTTCTGGAAAGATCACCGCTTCAATATCATCGACACACCTGGACACGTTGACTTTACGGTTGAAGTTTACCGTTCTTTAAAAGTACTTGATGGCGGGGTAGGTGTTTTCTGTGGTTCCGGTGGTGTTGAGCCGCAATCTGAAACTAACTGGCGCTATGCGAACGACTCTGAAGTGGCTCGAATTATCTTTGTTAACAAACTAGATCGTATGGGTGCAGATTTTTTGCGCGTAGTAGGGCAAGTTAAAAAAGTATTGGGCGCCAACCCTGTTGTGATGACACTGCCTATTGGCGTTGAAGAAAATTTTGTTGGTGTTGTTGATCTTCTCACTCAGCAAGCCTTCGTTTGGGATGATACGGGTTTACCAGAAAACTTTACGATTGTTGACATTCCTGCCGACATGGTTGGCCAAGTAGCGGAATATCGCGAAAAATTAATTGAAACCGTTGTCGACCAAGATGATGACATAATGATGTCTTATATGGACGGCGAAGAACCTTCTATTGAAGACCTTAAGCGCTGCATTCGAAAAGGCACCATCGCTTTAGATTTTTTCCCAACTTACTGTGGCTCAGCCTTCAAAAACAAAGGCATTCAATTAATTCTAGATGCGGTTGTTGACTATCTACCGAACCCAACAGAGGCAAAACAGCAGCCATTGACTGATGATGAAGGTAATGAAACAGGTAAGTTCGCAGTAGTAACTACTGAAGCATCATTAAAGGCCCTAGCATTTAAAATTATGGATGATCGCTTTGGCGCTCTTACCTTTATTCGTATTTATTCTGGCGTACTTGAAAAAGGTATGACCATTCTGAATACCTTCACAGGCAAAACTGAGCGCATTGGTCGCATGGTAGAAATGCATGCTGATGACCGTAATGAAATTAGCCGCGCACAAGCTGGCGATATTATCGCGATTGTAGGAATGAAGAACGTGCAAACTGGACATACGTTATGTGACCCGAAAGATCCTGTCACTCTTGAGGCAATGGTTTTCCCTGAACCTGTAATTTCGATCTCTGTTACCCCTAAAGACAAGGGCGGCTCTGAAAAAATGGGTGTAGCTATCGGTAAAATGGTTGCAGAAGACCCTACGTTTCATGTTGAAACCGACATTGACTCAGGCGAAACCATTCTTAGAGGCATGGGAGAGCTTCACTTAGATATTAAAGTCGATATTCTTAAGCGCACCTATGGTGTGGAACTAACAGTGGGACAACCTCAGGTTGCCTACCGTGAAACTATTACCACACTTATTGATGATAGCTACACGCACAAGAAGCAGTCAGGCGGTTCTGGTCAATTTGGTAAAATTGATTATAAAATTAAGCCCGGCGAGCCAGGTACTGGTTTTGTATTTGCTTCGAAAGTTGTCGGTGGCAACGTCCCTAAAGAGTTTTTCCCTGCGATTGAGAAAGGCTTTAAAGGCATGATGGATCAAGGCCCACTTGCTGGTTTCCCAGTATTGGACGTTGAGATTGAGTTGTATGACGGTGGTTTCCACGCTGTGGATTCATCTGCAGTCGCCTTTGAGATTGCTGCTAAAGGCGCGTTCCGTCAATCTATGCCTAAAGCAGGCCCACAACTAATAGAACCGATTATGGCGGTAGATGTTTACACACCCGATGATCACGTAGGTGATGTTATTGGTGACCTTAACCGTCGTCGCGGCATGATCAAAGATCAAGAGAAAGGCGTAACAGGCGTTCGCATTAAGGCTGACGTACCGCTTTCAGAGATGTTTGGCTACATTGGTACATTACGTACGATGACATCAGGTCGCGGCCAGTTCTCTATGGAATTTGCGCACTACCTACCATGCCCTAATAATGTGGCAGAGAAAGTCATCGCAGAAGAAAAAGAGCGTCAAGCAAAAAAGTCTAAGTAACTCTATTCTTGATGCAGAGCGGCTAATGTAGCGCTCACTAAAAAGCCCCGTTAGCTTACGCTACCGGGGCTTTTTTATTACAAGATCAATAAATCACATGAGGCTAACGAATAATTTCTTCTTTCGCCGGCATCGTAATCACCGTATCGGAAGTGCCAGTCTTTTCAACACTTATTGACGTCTCATCTTTTAACTGCTCTTCTCCCACTTGCACAATAAACGTTAATGCCCGCGTTAGCGTGCGACCATTTTTAGTCACCATTGCATTTAAATATAAATAGTAACGCCCAGCCTCTTCCGCTATCAAGCTATACGACTGGTTAATATTTCCAGCCGCTAAACTAACGGTAGATTGCGTATCACCCGATACAATATGTAAGCCATCCGATGCCGTAACAGAAAGAACCATATCGCCACTACCGTAACCATTAATAATAACCACGTCGACAGCATATTGGGCGCCTGCCACTTCTAGATTCACCTGACTGTTTTGCAACATCAACGCCGCGCCTGGTTTTTGATAAACGGCTGGTTGCTTAACGTAATCTTGTGCTATACGCACCGACTGACCACCACCCTTGCAAGCTACCAACGTAAAAACCGCTACCACTGCAACACTTAAAATAATTGAAAATTTCATTTTTTTATCCACAACATTAACTATACTTGAAACAAATTTATCATCAAACAAGCTCGCCGCCCGCTTAACTTACCGTTACATTAAAACAAACATCACCAGCAGCACTATTGCTCGCCGCCTCATTACTATTGGTGTTAGTAAACTCTCTTACCTCGACGGTATATTCATCCTCATTTAAATTACCGTTGATTGTCTCTGTATTGACTGTCCCCGAAACACCAATTAGCACCAGATTGCCATTTAAATAAACCCTAATATCAGGGTCTGAAGAAGCCAAGCCCGACACGCGGGTAGCAACAATGTTATACACGCCACCGGAAGCCACATTTAACCTCATGAACTGTCTCGCACCCAATTTATTAGGCTCACCATTAGCCTTCGTGCTACACACCGGCACCGCAATACCATCATTTGCCAGTACTTTATAGACCGGCAAATTGTTTCCATCACCACCATCGTTCGCTTCACCGAAACCATACTCATCCGCAATAGCCGATATAGACTGGGAAACAACCAGCGCATCAATTGCTGCAGATGAGCCGGGATTATCCACTTTTATTTTATTCACTAAGGAAAAAATAGAGGTCACTGATGATTGAGTTTTATAAGCCGCACTGGTCATCGCATTATATATTGGTGCAAAACCTAACGACACCGAGTCATCCGCATCGCCTGTCGCATCATAAATATCATACAAAATAGTTTGCACCGACCCCTCGCTAAACCAACCCGTATTCACCGTCGCATTAGTTTCGACATTAACTTCAAAGTCTGAGCCCTGACTTGCGCCAGATGAATCCCTATAGGCAGGGTCATCAGTTACCATACCAGAAAATGCATTCCCAAAACCTTCACCAAGAGCCAACCTGAAATCTAACTTATCGCCAATAGAATGTTGCCCACCTATACTTTCGCTACGAGACAAGTTATCTTCAAAATAATGACCCCACTCATGAATAATAACGTGGCCGTCAAACTCATCAGTATCACTATTTGCAGTCCCAAGAATATACATTTCATCCCCAGAATAAAAACTGGTGCCAATTTCACCATTCGCTATACTGCCGTTAGCCGTACTATTGTTCACACTCCAAAAAACATCAGCATCGTCCAACACAACGGTTGCATCCACAGCTACAACCTTTTGTATCGCATCATAAATAGAGTCCAGTATGGCGAAAGGTGCTGCCGACCGCGCCGCCCCATACGAGCTGCCCGTCCAGCCTGAGGCCGCCGTTAAATTGCGAACAGAATTATCGCTTCCACTATCTACAGATTGACCATCAAGCACATAAAGAGCATTAGACTCGGTATTGTCCAACACCTCAAAATCCCATGTCGCCCCCACGGTGTTTACCGTCTGCGCTCTAGCTCTAATTTTTACATCTGCATTAGCCGTCACGTTCAAGCTATAAGCACCAGAATTATCAGTAAAAGTCGAGTTGATAACGCAATCTGATGCGCCTAACGCCTGGACCACAACACCCCGAGCCGGCAGAGTTTGAATATTAGCGTAATCAAGTCCGCCCCCAGTAGTAGCAGAGAAGGGCACACGCTCATATGAAATAGTGCCCGATATGGTTATGCCACCACTACTAGAACAACTATTGACCGTTGCGGCTGCAGTTGTCGTTGCTGATGTCGAGGAGCCGCCGCCGCCACCACAAGCTGATAAAACCATTGCGGCTATGGCTATTACTGCTATACGCATAAACTTTATATCCCTTATAATTCCGTTGCTTAATTACATTTAAAAGTAACTTTACTTTACAACAAACCAGCTTTTTTGTAACCAAAAAATGCCTCCTTAGTTCACACTTTACACGCATATTCATTAGTATTCCTTTATAATCAATCCCACACTGTAGTGATGTCACGTATCTATGGGGGAGGGGTGGTTCGTTGGAGATACTTAGTCACAGCCTTAGATTTATATAGTCGTAAGATTGTAGGATTTTCACTATTAGATTGACCGGATATTGAGCTAACTAAACAGGCGCTATCGAATGCATTGAAAGCGCGAAGAAAAACCTACAGGAGTAATATTTCATTCGGGTCATGGCTGTCATTACACTAGCTTGTCATTTAGGCCATTAATTTAGCAATATCAAATAAAACAGAGCATACCATCAAGCGGTACCGAGGTGAGCCGACGAGGTAACTGTTGGAATAATACGCCAATGGAGCGATTTTTTAAAAGCCTGAAAACTAAGAATGCCCCTAAAAAAGGTTAGGGGAGTGAAACAGTGGCGAATGATTTTGTACGAGATTATATTTACAAATATTACAACTCGGTAAGGCCCCACAGTCACAATCTAGGATTGCCATCGAACGATAAAGAAGCCTTTTATTGGAAAACCTCGAATTGGCTGGCCAAAAAAGGTTGACCACTACAGTTCAACCATAGATTATATTAATTCAAGATCATCTATAGAAAATATGAGAGAGGCTTGAGATGAAATCAGAATGAAAACGAAGAAAGCAGATAGAATAAAGTAATGAACGTGAAGCCATCTAATATATTCGCACCAATCGAGCCCTACAGTAAATGAAATGGATTACATATTTAATATGCATAACTGTATGCTTGGTCGCTGGATATTGGTTGGGAGCGGAGAGATCTATCTATGGCGCCCCCTCCACTGCAAGTTCAACACTGCCGCCAACCCCTGAAAATGAGCCCATACCAACAATAGCTTCAACAAAATCAACCCTGCCCCGCCCTACAACTACTGAAGCCATAAAGCCATTACGCTCACCTACCGGAAGATCGTTAACTGGGACCTTTTTATTCCATTTAACGATGCGTAATTATGATGAGGCCGCCTCCATATTGTATGACACTGGCAAAGGCTCTACTGAACACACCAGCATGAAGGAAGGCTATACCACACATATACTTTCCCTACTAAAAGAGCCACATAAATATAGCGCAGACATATCTAATGCTCTCACGGCATATTTGGCAAACTTTTACGACGACACTGAGGTACTCTTATTACAAGCCAGCTATCACGTATCGCTATCTGAGTATGGCAAAGCCATTAACGCACTCCAACAAGCCAAAAGTTATGCGTACAATACCGAGCAAGCAAACAATATTATCCAGATGTATAACGAAGTCATACTATATATCGACATTCAGCTGTCCCAGGAAAAAGAGTGGAGACGACTCACCGACATTTACCTGCACGCCGAACACGCAGACTTGCTACAAGAAGCTGACATTTTTCGCTTAGCTGAACTATATTTACTACAAGATGAAACGTATCTTGCCGAGGGATACCTAGCTTTATTATCAGAAAAAACAGAGTGGTTAGACAAGATTTCGGCACTTTCACCCAAACAAACAGAAACAAGCGATATTAATAATAAAACCATATCACTTAAAAAAATTGCCAACCAATTTATCATTACCACCCAACTTTCAGGACACACAACCCACCTACTTATTGACACTGGAGCCTCATTAACCACTATAACTAAAGACTATTACGAGAAGATTAGGCGCTCAAGTAAATTCTCGTATGTACAAGAACAAGTATTTTTAACCGCTAACGGAAAAACCATCGGAGAAATTTACAAAGTAGACAGCATGGGGATAGGCAGTTATAGGTTAGAAAATATAGAAATAGCTGTATTAGACTTTCCTGCATCAGAGCATAGCTCTGGTTTACTAGGGATGAATATTTTACAACACTTTAAATTTGAAATAGATCAAAAAAAATCCCAACTTATTTTACAAAAAACTTCTCAACAAGAACACGTCCCGTGAAATTGGTGTATAAAAAAAGGCCGCCACAGGCGACCTTTTTAAAAAACCAAAATCATTAACTATTAATAGCTACAATACCCGCACCTTCGACCGCCACGGAAACGAGAGTGCAGGTTTCTACGTGCCCTTGGTGTATGCAGAAGCAAAACTCGCCCGTACGAGACAGAGCCAACTGACCGACTTTACTCAACAATTTTTGCCACAACACCAGCCCCTACCGTCCTTCCACCTTCACGAATGGCGAAACGCAAACCGTCTTCCATCGCAATAGGGTGAATCAACGTAACCACCATCTGCACGTTGTCACCTGGCATAACCATTTCTACGCCTTCTGGCAATTCACACGCACCGGTAACGTCTGTGGTACGGAAGTAAAACTGCGGACGGTAGCCTCTAAAGAATGGCGTATGACGACCACCCTCATCTTTAGACAAGACATATATCTCAGCTTCAAAAGTCGTGTGCGGCTTAACCGAACCGGGCTTACATAATATCTGACCACGCTCAATATCTTCGCGCTTAGTGCCCCGTAAAAGAACCCCTACGTTCTCGCCTGCACGACCTTCGTCAAGCAACTTACGGAACATTTCAACACCGGTACAGGTGGTTTTTGTGGTGTCTTTAATACCAACGATCTCGATTTCTTCGCCGACTTTAACGATACCACGCTCGACACGACCAGTGACTACCGTACCACGACCTGAAATCGAGAATACATCTTCAATAGGCAGTAGGAATGGCTGGTCAATTGCACGCTCCGGCTGAGGAATGTATGAATCTAGCGCTTCAACTAGCTTTTTAACAGCTGTTGTACCTAGTTCATTTTCATCTTGGCCGTTAAGTGCCATCAATGCTGATCCTGCAATAATAGGCGTGTCGTCGCCTGGAAATTCATAAAGATCTAGCAACTCACGTAGCTCCATCTCAACCAACTCTATCATCTCTTCGTATTCTTCCGAACCGACGCCGCCACAATCTTCTGCTAGAAGATCTGCTTTGTTTAAGAACACGATGATGTAAGGTACGCCAACTTGACGCGACAACAAAATGTGTTCGCGTGTTTGCGGCATAGGGCCGTCAGTTGCACCGCAAACCAAGATAGCACCATCCATTTGTGCCGCACCGGTAATCATGTTTTTGACATAATCGGCGTGACCGGGGCAATCTACGTGTGCGTAGTGGCGTTCAGGCGAATCATACTCGACGTGTGAAGTAGCGATAGTGATGCCGCGTTCACGCTCCTCTGGCGCATTGTCGATACCCTCAAATGCGACCATTGTACCGCCCCATACTTCAGCACACACGCGTGTTAGCGCTGCTGTTAGCGTGGTTTTACCATGGTCGACGTGACCGATTGTTCCCACATTGACGTGGGGCTTATTACGTTCAAACTTTTCTTTTGCCACAATGACAAACTCCTCTATTGGTTTTACTTACTTGCAAATAACTTAATGTAAAAAAATACAACTGCTTGTGTGCAGTTCTCTTTAGATCATAACGTTTTTAGATCATAACGTTTTTAGATCATACCGTTTTTAGCCATAATTTCTCGGGCTACATTGTTAGGTGCCTCTACGTACTGATCAAACTCCATTGCAAACGTTGCCCGCCCCTGTGTTGCAGATCGCAAGTCAGTGGCGTAACCGAACATTTCTGATAGCGGTACCTGCGCATTCACCACCTTACCTAAAATCGCTTCTTCCATGCCTAAGATAATACCGCGTCGTCGATTTAAATCACCGACGACATCTCCCATATTCTCCTCGGGGGTCACCACCTCGACTTTCATCATTGGTTCTAGCAATTTCGCACCACCACTTTCCGCCAATTTTCTCGTCGCCATTGATGCGGCTATTTTAAATGCCATTTCGTTAGAGTCAACATCATGAAAGGACCCATCATAGAGCGTCGCTTTAAGGCCCAACAAAGGGTATCCCGCGACAACGCCATTACGCATTTGCTCGGCAATGCCCCTTTCTACTGAAGGGATAAATTCTTTAGGTACAGAGCCGCCAACCACCTCATTAACAAACTCCAACCCTTCCGCGTTAGCATCTTCCCCTGGCTCGAACTTAATCCACACATGACCGTATTGACCCCGTCCACCCGATTGACGTACGAATTTACCTTCTATCTCGCAAGTATTGGTTATATGCTCACGATATGCCACTTGCGGCTTACCGATATTCGCTTGTACGCCAAACTCACGACTCATACGGTCTACTAAAATATCAAGATGCAATTCACCCATACCAGAAATAATTGTCTGACCCGTTTCCTCGTCGGTCTGGACCCGAAAAGAGGGGTCTTCTTGGGCTAACTTACCTAGCGCGACACCCATTTTGTCTTGATCAGCCTTGGTGCGTGGTTCAACCGCAACAGAGATGACCGGTTCAGGAAACTCCATTCTTTCTAGTATTATTTTGCCTTTTTCAGAGCACAAAGTGTCGCCAGTAGTGACATCCTTTAAGCCAATAGCTGCCGCAATATCACCCGCGCGCACTTGTTTTATTTCTTCGCGAGAATTGGCATGCATTTGTACCATTCGTCCGACACGCTCGCGCTTGCCCTTGACTGAATTAAAGACTGCACTACCACTTTCCAATGTTCCCGAATAAACCCGAAAAAATGTTAGGGTTCCGACAAAAGGATCGGTAGCAATTTTAAAGGCTAAGGCGGAAAACGGTGCATCATCATCTGCTTCACGATGGGCAATTGTTTCGCCGTCTTCTAACGTACCCTCTATCGCCTTGACTTCTGTCGGCGAGGGCAAATATTCCACTACAGCATCTAACATGGCCTGCACGCCTTTATTTTTAAAAGCCGAGCCGCCAATCACCGGAACAATTTCATTCGCAAGCGTGCGCGCACGAATACCGGCTTTTATTTCGTCATCGGTTAGCTCTTCACCTTCTAAGTACTTTTCCATAAGTTCATCAGAAGCTTCAACTGCAGATTCAACTAAGTATTCACGCATTTTATCGCACTTTTCTTGTATATCCGCCGGAATATCACCGTACTCAAAGGTCATCCCTTGATCGGCTTCATTCCATAAAATGGCTTTCATCTTAATGAGATCGACTACACCTTTAAATTCATCTTCTGACCCTATCGTCATTTGCAACGGGACAGGGCTCGCCTTTAGACGGGTTCTCAACTGATCAATTACCGCATCAAAATCAGCACCCGCACGGTCCATCTTGTTAACAAAAACTAAACGCGGCACTTCATATTTATTGGCTTGACGCCACACGGTCTCAGTCTGCGGCTGCACACCAGAGGAACCACATAACACCACTACAGCACCATCAAGCACCCGCAGCGAACGTTCAACTTCAATCGTGAAATCCACATGCCCTGGCGTATCGATAATATTGATGCGATGTTGGTCATATTGTTTCTGCATACCGGCCCAAAAGCACGTTGTAGCCGCAGAAGTAATGGTAATACCGCGTTCTTGCTCTTGCTCCATCCAGTCCATGGTGGCAGCACCGTCATGCACCTCACCAATCTTATGTGAGAGGCCAGTATAGAATAGCACTCGCTCCGTTGTGGTGGTTTTACCTGCGTCAACGTGAGCACAGATGCCAATATTACGGTAGCGTGATAACGGTGTTTTACGTGCCACGTGGATTTCCTCAATAAAATAAATATTAAATGAATCGCTCAAGCAACATGGACGTTGTGAATGCCATTTATGCAGGAACAAAAATTGCCCTAACGTCCCTCGACAAACGACCACCACGGATAGCGGAAGGGTAGAAAACACAAGGTGTTTTTTTGCCTTCACATCCTGTACAACGCCGCTCTTGCACGTCCTGCGCCCGCGGCATACGACCACCATGGATGGTGGAAGTGCAGAAAACGCAGGAGCAGCTTTCTGCCCGTACATCCTGTACATACAAAAAAGGCAGCTGTAAAATAGCTGCCTTTTATTACACTCTACTTAACAGGCCATCAAATAACGAAAGCAAGTAGTGAGAATAGTATTTAGAAACGGTAGTGAGAGAACGCTTTGTTCGCTTCCGCCATGCGGTGAACATCTTCACGCTTTTTAACAGATCCGCCTTTACCTTGAGCAGCGTCCATCAATTCGCCGGCTAAACGTGCCGCCATTGATTTCTCACTTCGGTTACGCGAATACTCTACCAACCATCGCATAGCAAGTGCTTCACGTCGAGATGGGCGCACTTCCACGGGTACTTGATAGGTTGCACCACCAACGCGCCGAGATTTAACTTCGACCAATGGGGCAATTTTCTCTAGTGCTTCATTAAATGTTTCTAGTGCATCTTTATCTGATTTTTGAGCCACTAAATCCAATGCGCCATATACGATGCGCTCAGCAACTGCTTTTTTACCACTGATCATTAGTATGTTCATAAATTTCGCAAGTGTAAGATTACCGAACTTAGGATCTGGTAATATTACGCGTTTCGCGATGACTCTTCTTCTTGGCATGTTGTTACGCCTCTGTTTGGCCTCGGCCTCTGTTTCAGGTTAATTCTAAGACGGCACAGCGTAGTAATAATACCCCACTAACCCGCACGCTTAGCCTTACTCTTCGTTCAATCTTATCTAAAAAACGTATACTTTGTCTTTTAAAGCACCCTGCAATAGGATACTTATTTAGGACGTTTAGTACCGTACTTAGAGCGACCTTGTTTACGGTCAGCAACACCTGAGGTGTCTAAACTACCGCGAACAGTATGATAACGAACACCCGGCAAATCTTTTACTCGACCGCCACGAATTAGCACCACACTATGCTCTTGAAGGTTATGCCCTTCACCACCAATGTACGAAGTCACCTCAAAGCCATTTGTCAGGCGAACACGACATACTTTACGTAATGCCGAGTTTGGTTTTTTCGGTGTAGTAGTGTAAACGCGCGTGCAAACGCCACGTTTTTGAGGGTTACCCTGTAAAGCAGGTACATCACTCTTTTGTACTTTACGCTTTCTAGGCTTACGAACCAATTGGTTGATCGTTGCCATGAAATATAACTCCAACTATGTTAACGCTGCCTTCCCAGGTAAAAAATTCACCATGAAAAATTAGCTAATGAATATAATAAACTCTATTCTTTGATATAAAAAATAGTACATCCCCACAAATAGGGGTTGCGCATTGTACGGATTAATAGCGTATGGGTCAACCACACAATAGATATCAGTGATTTGAATCATGGCTATAATATCGAGCATTGAACATATATAGTTACCTATGGTCTACAATCAAAACCAGGCCATTGTTAGATAAGATAACGTTACATGAAAATCACTAAACCACTCCATACTAACGTCTAATCTAGCCTCACAAAGTCACCGATTTTATAATAAGAGAGACACTATGAACAACAAAGACATTATAAAAAAGAACATTCCCTTGGTACTATGCATCTTTATTGCTTTTGTATTTTTACAATCACTCCCGTTTAAGTTTACCCATTCCCTAGAGACTCAACATATTTTTACGACATTGGCTGATTGGTCGGGCTTTACTTGGTTTGGTGTGTATGGCGGATATTTAGTTGGCACGGCTGAGCTAGTGGCGGCTATCATATTACTAGCGCCTTTCGTGTTAATTTTATTGCATAAAATGGGTTTACTAGGTGCTCCAGAATTAAGCATCGAGTTCAAATCCACTGCCCTAACGCTAGGGGCGATAATGGCAATAGGTATTATGACTGGAGCTATCTTTTTCCATTTATTTACGCCGCTAGGGATCATAATGCCCTACTTCGATGCAAGTACGGGCCTACAAATTGGCAATGACTCAGGCGTGTTATTTATCATGGCTTGTCTAACTTGGGCGTCTGCAGTTGCATTAGCGTTGATCGAATTAAAAAATCCTAATAACTGTTTCAGCACATTCGTGACTACATTAATCAATAAAAAATCCTAACCTCTGAATAATGAGTGCCATTACTGCAAAGAAGGCTATTGGGCATTCTTTGCTACCAGTTTATAATTATAACTTCCAACAATGATAGACACTAAACAGATAATACCTATGCATTACTTTTTCAACACACTAACCTTCTGCCTTCTTTCTTCTTTATACCCTATCTTAACAACAGCAGACGCTCATCCTGTGGATACCCTAAACACCGATAAGGCAGCCCAGATACCGATACAGACGATACTCAATACAAAGAGTATTAACGATTTTTGCCGTGACATAGGCAACAAATTAGGCAGCGTCGATCAGTCTGACTGTAATAAACAAGAACTTCGGTACAGCGATGGCTATTCTCTGCAAGGTTATCCTCTTGTTTATAAAGAATATCCTCCGCTAAAGAGTAGGCAGCCTCTTGGCAAAGTGTTGTTAATGGGTGGCATCCATGGTGATGAATATTCTGCAATATCAATCATGTTTCGCTTGATGGAAAAGCTCAATAAATATCACTCTGGATTATTTCACTGGAAAGTTATTCCTAATCTCAATCCAGACGGATTATTACAGGATAAATCACAGCGCCAAAATCACCGTGGGGTCGACCTGAACCGTAATTTCCCATCTGCTAATTGGGATGCATTGGCCTTAAAGTACTGGAAAGAAAAAACCTACAAAAATCCCCGCCGTTATCCCGGCCCTTTTGCCTTAAGCGAACCAGAAACCATATGGTTTAGCAAAGTCATTGAAGAGTTTTCACCGGATGTTATTATTGCCGTACATGCGCCACATCGACTGGTAGATTTTGATGGTTCAATCAATGCCCCAAAAAAATTAGGCAAATTACAGTTACGCCTACTAGGTACGTACCCAGGCTCTTTGGGTAATTACGCCGGGGGAGATCTAGATATCCCCGTAGTCACGGTCGAGCTAGCATCGGCTGGAATTATGCCGAGTGATAGTGAAATCAGTGGGATGTGGATAGATATTGTGCGTTGGCTAAGGCAAGAAATCCCAAAGATGAACTAACCCCCACCTTCATAAATAATCCTCCATGCGTTATCGGGTTCCTTCTTCCATAATTGTCGTTTCCAGCCACGCGACTTATAATTACTACTGTTATAGGTCTGATAATACTCTACCCACACCATGTCTTGTTCGTTAGGATAACGATAGATGCCCACATCAGAAATGGCAACATCAATAAACGACTTGCTCCCGTTCACACGTTTTTTGTAGTTTACCCACTGCTCCCAGTTTTTATCTAGATCGGTAAAATCTTTAGAGTAAAACGCTAAATATGGCTCTGCAGATAAGGATTCCCAGGCACGCTGCCACGATTGTAAACGCGCATGTAATTGTGCGCGTAAACGAGCCACTTCCTCGACTCTTACCACCTTGATTTCTGGCGTCATTACTATGTAGGTGTATCCCACATCGACATATTTGTTAATGGTATCAATATCGTTATTAGATAAGACAATACAACCATTACTGTCTAATAAGGGGCGAGTCTTTTCTGTTAAACCAATAGGTTCAGCATGCAACCAGATACCGTAACCTGTTCGCTCATGCATTTTATCCCAGACATTAGGATAGTTAACCGGGTAAGCTGCGTTACCGTAGAAGTTGTCTAACTGCTCCGGTGTTAAGTGACTCGTTATCCGATAAACTCCGATAGGGGTTTTGTTGTCTCCCTCTCGTTCTTTGCCGTAACCTTTTTTACCTATAGAGGTGTGCATTGTCTCTAATAACAAAAAGGTATCATCACGAGTGCGCTTATAAACATACAGCTTACCCGTCGACAATTCAGCAATAATGACGTGGGGATAGCTGCCTGCAACGTCGATTAGTGATGCTGGCTGCAGCCTGTGGTCGGGGAGCAAACTAAAATTTATGGGCTCTGCATTTGCAAAAACACTTTGAACCATAGTAAGGTAAAACAAAACGCCGGTAGTAATTTTCATCAACAGTAGTAAACCTTAAAGGACAAAATCGTTATCGTCACGAGGGAGTTATTCATTTGTCTTATTATAGATAGTTGAGCCTAAAAAAGCCCCCTAAAAAGGAGGCTTTTTAATCAGATCGACAAAAAGTATATCAACTACTGCTCGATTGTAGTGCTTCAGTCAATGCAGCTTCTACATCAGCAGCGCTCACACCTTCTGAGCGAGAAGCGACTTCAGCAGCTCGTTTACGTTTACGTTCAGCATGATAAGCTAAACCGGTACCCGCTGGAATCAATCGGCCAACCACTACATTTTCTTTCAGACCACGTAAATAATCTTTCTTGCCCGTTACGGCTGCTTCGGTCAATACGCGTGTTGTCTCTTGGAAAGAGGCCGCAGAAATAAACGACTCAGTCGCAAGAGAAGCTTTAGTAATACCCAGCAGTTGGCGCTGATAACGCGCTGGCAGCTTGTCAACATCACGTAAATTTTCGTTTTGCTCCAACACTTCAGTAAACTCAACTTGCTCACCCTTAACGAAGCTTGACTCGCCCATACCAGTAATCTCTACTTTACGTAGCATTTGACGAACAATAGTCTCAATGTGCTTATCGTTAATTTTTACACCCTGTAAACGATATACATCTTGAATCTCGTTGGTGATGTAGCGAGCTAGCTCTTCAACACCTCGGAGACGAAGAATATCATGAGGATTACTTGGACCGTCAGATACAACTTCACCTTTTTCAACTTTTTCACCTTCAAACACGGTCATTTGACGATGCTTCGGAATCAACACTTCGTAATGATCAGAACCATCTTCTAATGGTTTTCCATCAGTAGGGGTAATGACTAGGCGGAACTTACCTTTAGTCTCTTTACCAAAGCTTACGGTACCCGAAATTTCTGCCAAAATACAAGGCTCTTTTGGTTTACGTGCTTCAAATAGATCAGCAACACGAGGTAAACCACCTGTGATATCACGCGTCTTCGAGCCTTCTTGTGGAATACGCGCAATAATATCACCCACTTCAATCTCATCACCATCATTCAAGCTAAGAATCGCTTTCGAGGGTAACATGTAGTGCGCAGGAACATTAGTATTAGCCAATGTTAACTCATCACCGTTTTTATCAACCAAAGTAATAGCGGGCTTTAGATCTTTACCCGCAGCCGGACGCTCTGCAGGATCAATCACCTCAATTGAACTTAGGCCAGTTAAATCATCTGTTTTACGACGAATAGATAGACCATCTTCCATCCCGGTGAAAGCAACCTTACCTGCTACTTCAGTGATAATAGGATGAGTATGAGGGTCCCATTTTGCAATGATAGCTCCACCAGTAATCGTTGCACCATCTTTAACGGAAATAACGGCACCATAAGGAATCTTATAACGCTCACGCTCTCGACCAGTCGCATCCGCAACGGCTAATTCACCTGAACGAGAAACGGCAACCAAGTGACCGTTAAGATTCTCAACGACTTTAACGTTGTGTAAACGTACCGTACCTTCTTGTTTTACTTGTACGCTATCGACAGCAGATGCTCTACTTGCAGCACCACCAATGTGGAACGTACGCATTGTTAACTGTGTCCCAGGCTCGCCAATAGACTGAGCAGCTATGACACCAACCGCTTCACCAACGTTGACAAGATGCCCTCGAGCAAGGTCACGACCATAACATTTAGCACAGATACCATGTCGAGTTTCACAAGTCATCGCTGAACGAACAATAATTTCGTCAATGGCATTTTCTTCAACGATACCAACAAGGTTTTCGTCAACCATCGTACCGGCTTCTAACAATACTTCACCCGTCGTATTGCTCACGACATCCTGAGCAATCACACGACCAAGAACACGATCACCTAGCGGATCAATAATATCACCACCTTCAATAATAGGCGTTAATGTTAAGCCTCGCTCTGTACCACAATCAACTTCAGTAACAACGAGATCCTGTGCGACATCAACTAAACGACGAGTCAAATAACCTGAGTTTGCTGTTTTCAATGCAGTATCAGCCAAACCTTTACGCGCTCCATGAGTAGAAATAAAGTACTGAAGTACGTTCAAACCTTCACGGAAGTTAGCGGTAATAGGAGTCTCAATAATGGAACCATCTGGTCGCGCCATCAAACCACGCATACCCGCTAACTGACGAATCTGCGCAGGAGAACCCCGTGCGCCAGAATCAGCATACATAAACACAGAGTTATAAGAATCCTGTAACTCTTCTTCTCCTTGTTTGTTGATAACTGTTTCTTTAGAAATACCATCCATCATCGACTTCGCAACAAGGTCGTTAGCCCGCGACCAGATATCAATAACTTTATTGTATTTCTCGCCCTGAGTCACTAAACCTGAGGCAAACTGACCTTCAATTTCTTTTACTTCGTTGTCCGCACGCTCAATAATCGCAGCCTTGCTGTCTGGAATTGCAAAGTCATTAACACCGATTGAAGAACCCGAACGCGTTGAGAACTTGTAACCCATATACATCAATTGGTCAGCAAAGATAACGGTTTCTTTTAGACCAACGACGCGATAGCAATAGTTAATTACTTTAGAAATCGCTTTTTTCACCATGGGCGTGTTAACCATTTCAAACGGCATCCCCTTAGGCACGATTTCCCAAAATAATACACGTCCAACAGTCGTGTCTTGTATTGATACGATAGTATCCGATTCACCATCGTCTCGTTTAATGACTTCGGTGATACGCACCTTAATACGCGCTTGTAAATCTACTTGATCAGCATAATAAGCACGTGAGACTTCTGCGTTATCAGCAAAAATCATGTCTTCGCCCAACGCATTGACACGAGAACGCGTCATCCAATACAAGCCCAACACAACGTCCTGAGACGGTACGATAATTGGCTCGCCTGATGCTGGCGATAGGATGTTATTGGTTGACATCATTAGCGCACGCGCTTCTAACTGCGCTTCTATGGTTAATGGAACGTGAACCGCCATTTGGTCACCATCGAAATCAGCGTTATAGGCAGCACAAACCAATGGATGTAACTGAATCGCTTTACCTTCGATCAGTACTGGCTCAAACGCCTGAATGCCCAAACGGTGAAGTGTTGGCGCGCGGTTAAGTAGTACGGGGTGTTCACGAATCACTTCGTCAAGAATATCCCATACCACCGGTTCTTCACGTTCAACCATCTTCTTCGCGGCTTTAATTGTGGTTGCGAGGCCACGTAATTCTAATTTGCTAAAAATAAAGGGTTTAAATAATTCCAGCGCCATTTTCTTCGGCAAACCGCATTGATGCAGGCGTAAAGTAGGTCCAGTCACAATCACCGAACGACCAGAATAATCAACACGTTTACCCAATAGGTTTTGACGGAAACGACCTTGCTTACCTTTAATCATATCGGCAAGGGATTTTAACGGACGTTTGTTAGAACCGGTAATCGCACGACCCCGACGACCATTATCTAATAATGCATCGACTGATTCTTGCAACATACGTTTTTCGTTTCGTACGATAATATCTGGCGCATTAAGGTCTAGCAAGCGCTTCAAACGATTATTACGGTTGATCACTCGACGATATAAATCATTTAGATCAGAGGTCGCAAAACGACCGCCATCTAGAGGAACTAGCGGACGCAAGTCTGGCGGCAAGATTGGCAATGCTTCCATGACCATCCACTCAGGCTTATTACCCGAGAAGAAAAATGCCTCTAAAAGCTTGAGACGCTTAGACAACTTCTTGATCTTAGTTTCTGAGTTTGTCTCTGGAATTTCTTCACGCAAACGAGTAATTTCTTCTTCAAGATGAATATCTTTCATCAGATCTTGAATGGCTTCAGCACCCATCTTCGCTTCAAATTCGTCCGGGAATTCTTCCATAGCTTCGAAGAATTGCTCATCTGTTAACAGCTGCCCCTTTTCAAGGGTCGTCATACCTGGATCGGTTACCACGTAAGACTCAAAATACAAAACGCGCTCAATGCTGCGTAAAGTCATGTCAAGCAATAGTCCAATACGGCTCGGTAGTGATTTCAAAAACCAAATGTGTGCAACTGGGCTCGCAAGCTCAATATGACCCATACGATCACGACGCACTTTGGCTAACGTGACCTCAACGCCACATTTTTCACAAATGATGCCGCGATGTTTCATACGCTTGTATTTTCCACACAAGCATTCGTAATCTTTTACTGGACCAAAAATTTTGGCACAGAATAAACCTTCACGTTCAGGTTTGAACGTCCGGTAGTTAATCGTCTCTGGTTTTTTCACTTCACCAAATGACCATGAGCGAATCATTTCTGGTGACGCTAGACCAATACGAATCGAATCAAATTCGTCGTTTTGTCCCTGGGACTTCAGCAAGTTAAGTAAGTCTTTCAAGGGTATTTCTCCGATTAGGAATTAAATTTTGTGATGAGTAAGAGTTATTTAAATCAACGCTGATGCATCGCACCAGGGTTGATTTCGCAAAGTACTTAATAATTATTTAGAATCAGTTTCTAATTCCATATTAATACCCAGTGAACGGATTTCCTTAACGAGTACATTAAAGGATTCCGGCATACCAGGTTCCATACGATGATCACCATCAACAATGTTTTTATACATCTTAGTACGTCCCGCCACATCATCAGATTTTACGGTTAACATCTCTTGTAGCGTATACGCTGCGCCATAAGCTTCCAAAGCCCACACTTCCATCTCTCCGAAGCGCTGACCACCGAATTGCGCTTTACCACCTAATGGCTGTTGAGTTACCAGACTATAAGAACCCGTAGAACGCGCATGCATTTTATCATCAACCAAATGATTCAGTTTTAACACATACATGTATCCAACCGTTACTGGACGTGTAAACGCGTCGCCTGAACGACCATCATACAATGTCATTTGACCACTATCGGGCAAATCAGCTAAACGCAGCAGGGATTTGATTTCCGTCTCTTTAGCACCGTCAAATACACGTGTTGCCATTGGCACACCACCACGCAGATTAGTCGCTAAATCCATCACTTCTTTATCGGTAAAGCTTTTTAGGTCTTCTCGATCTTTAATCTCACCTGTTTTGTTGTAGATCTCTTCCAAAAAGCCACGCACTTCTTTAACGGCTTTTTGTTGACGAATCATACTGTCGATTTTGTTGCCTAAACCCTTGGCAGCAAGACCCAAATGCATCTCCAAAACTTGCCCTACGTTCATTCGAGAAGGAACGCCTAAAGGGTTCAATACGATGTCGATAGGGTCACCATTGACGTCGAAAGGCATATCTTCTACCGGCATAATAACCGAGATAACACCTTTGTTGCCATGACGGCCCGCCATTTTATCACCAGGCTGAATGCGACGCTTAATGGCCAAATACACTTTGACGATTTTTAGGACGCCAGGTGCAAGATCATCACCTGTTTGTAATTTGCGTTTCTTATCTTCAAAGCGTTCATCTAGAATGGCACGCCGCTCTTTTATCTGCTCTTCCGCACGATCGATTTGCTCGTTCAGCGTATCTTCTGTCACACGTAGGTTGAGTAGTTGCTCCTTGTCTAATTCAAGCAACATCTCTTCAGTTAAAATGGTCCCTTTCTTTATTGCTTTGCCTGCGGACACTTTTTGGCCGATGAGTACTGAATTTAAGCGTTCAAACGTAGCGGCTTCTACAATACGAAACTCCTCGTTCAAATCTTTACGCACTTTCTCAAGTTGCATTTCTTCAATCGCTTTAGATCGAGGATCTTTTTCTAGGCCATCACGAGTGAATACCTGCACATCAATCACTGTACCCTTGGTACTTGTTGGCACGCGTGATGAAGTGTCTTTAACATCTGAGGCTTTTTCACCAAAGATTGCACGTAGTAGTTTTTCTTCCGGGGTTAATTGTGTTTCGCCTTTAGGCGTCACTTTACCTACGAGAATATCACCAGGACCCACTTCAGCACCAATATATACAATGCCTGACTCGTCTAGCTTGGACAACGCACTTTCACCCACATTAGGGATGTCGGCAGTGATCTCTTCACTACCAAGCTTTGTGTCACGTGCGATACACGTTAGTTCTTGTATATGAATGGTAGTAAAACGATCTTCTTGAACGACACGTTCGGAGACCAGGATTGAATCTTCGAAGTTATAACCATTCCACGGCATAAATGCGATGCGCATGTTTTGGCCTAGCGCTAACTCACCCATATCAACAGAAGGGCCGTCGGCTAGAATATCGCCACGAACTATAGTGTCACCTATGCGGACAATCGGCTTTTGATTAATACACGTGTTTTGATTTGAACGAGTATATTTAGTGAGATTATAAATATCTACACCCGCATCACCCGCTTCAGTCTCACTATCACTGGCACGAACGACAATACGTGCAGCATCAACGCGCTCAATCACGCCACCACGTTTTGCGACCACACACACACCAGAATCTGATGCAACGTGGCGCTCCATACCTGTACCGACGAGTGGTTTGTCAGCTTTTAGTGTGGGCACTGCTTGACGCTGCATGTTTGAGCCCATCAAGGCACGGTTAGCATCATCGTGCTCTAAGAAAGGAATTAACGAAGCCGCCACCGAGACCACTTGTCGTGGTGAAACATCCATATATTGGACATCTTGTGGTGCCTTCAACGTAAACTCATTCATATGACGCACAGAAACAAGTTCTTCGACTAACCTACCTTTTTTATCTAGTTCAGCTGAAGCCTGCGCAATGACGTATTCAGCTTCATTAATGGCAGATAAAAAATCGATCTCATCTGTGGCTTTACTATCGATAACACGACGATATGGACTTTCAAGAAAACCATAGTGGTTTGTTCGTGCATAAGTTGCCAACGAATTAATTAGACCAATGTTTGGCCCTTCAGGTGTTTCAATAGGACATACACGACCATAATGAGTCGGATGAACATCACGCACTTCAAAACCTGCACGTTCCCGCGTTAAGCCACCAGGGCCTAAGGCTGATACACGACGTTTATGCGTAATTTCAGACAGTGGATTATTTTGATCCATAAACTGAGAAAGTTGCGATGAACCAAAAAATTCTTTTACAGCAGCCGATACGGGCTTCGCGTTAACGAGATCCTGCGGCATTAAGCCTTCAGACTCTGCAACAGACAAACGCTCTTTGACTGCACGCTCTACACGAACAAGACCTACACGGAATTGGTTTTCTGCCATTTCGCCAACAGAACGAATACGACGGTTACCTAAGTGATCGATATCATCAACAACACCGTTACCGTTGCGAATATCAATTAATGTTTTTAATACATCAACAATATCTTCTCTTGATAGGATACCTTCACCGGTTTCATCGTCACGCTTAAGACGACGATTAAATTTCATACGACCGACGACAGACAGGTCATAACGATCTGGACTGAAAAATAAATTCTGGAACAGAGCTTCGGCAGACTCTTTTGTGGGAGGCTCACCCGGACGCATCATACGATAAATTTCAACTAACGCTTCTAATTCTGTACGTGCAGCATCTGATCGTAACGTATCAGAAATAAATGCACCACAATCGAGGTCATTGGTATAAAGCGTTTCAACAGAAGTAATACCGACTTCAACAAACTTGTCGACCACTTCATTTGAAATTTCAGTATTACATTCGAATAATAATTCGCCGGTATTAGTATCAATAACGTCTTTCGCTAGTGAGCGTCCAACGAGATATTCTTCAGGCACTAACAACTGAGTCACTTTGGCTTTTTCAAGTTCTCGAATATGCTTAGCCGTAATACGACGACCTTCTTCAATGAGCACATTACCTTTTTTATCTTTGATATCAAAAGTAGCCACATCACCACGTAGCCGTGATGGCACAAGCTGTAACAAAAACTCGCGATCTTTGTTCATTTCGAAGCTACTGGTACTAAAGAACATGCCTAGCATTTCTTCGGATGTGAAACCTAGTGCACGGAGTAGAATAGTTGCGGGCAACTTACGACGACGGTCAATACGGACAAAAACCAGATCTTTAGGATCAAATTCAAAGTCTAACCACGAACCACGGTAGGGAATCACGCGCGCAGAATAGAGTAACTTTCCTGATGAATGCGTCTTGCCTTTATCATGATCAAAGAATACGCCGGGAGAACGGTGCAACTGAGACACAATGACACGTTCAGTACCATTGATTACAAATGTACCATTATTGGTCATTAATGGGATTTCGCCCATATAGACTTCTTGTTCTTTGATATCTTTGATGGTTTTATTTGATGATTCTTTATCATAAATAATTAAACGTACCTTTACGCGCAGAGGCGCTGCATAAGTGGCACCACGAGAAATACATTCAGCCACGTCAAAGGCAACTTTGCCCAGTTTGTAGCTAACATATTCAAGTGCAGCACTACCGGAATAACTCACGATAGGGAAAACCGATTTAAATGCGGCATGTAAACCTATATCCAATCGCTCATCCAGTGAGATACCTGTTTGGGTGAATTTGCGATAGGAATCTAACTGGATGGCCAAAAGATAGGGCACATCCATTACATGGGGCAGTTTGCCGAAGTCCTTGCGGATACGTTTTTTCTCAGTATATGAGTAAGCCATCTGTATGCCTCAGCTGTATAAAAGGGGCTAGCCTTGTAACGCGGGTTGCGTCTTTTTATTTTCATATAACACTGTAGAGTAGTGTTATATCCAAAAATTTGGGCAGTTTTAAATATGAACAATCTATAGGTCTATATTTACCGTTTACTGCAAACGGAAAAAGGCCGACGAGAAAAACTCGTCAGCCTTTACCCTTTAAATCATGGATTGACTAAAAACCAACACCATTATTGAAGGGTCTCGCACTAGCTAATTATTTCAATTCAGCAGATGCGCCAGCTTCTTCAAGCTGCTTTTTCACTTCTTCTGCGTCGGCTTTAGAAACACCCTCTTTAACCGCTGCAGGTGCGCTTTCTACCATTGTTTTAGCTTCTTTCAAGCCAAGACCGGTAATAGCACGAACCGCTTTAATAGCGTTTACTTTCTTTTCGCCAGCAGAAGTTAAAATAACGTCAAATTCAGTTTGTTCTTCAACAGCAGCTTCGCCACCAGCTGCAGGGGCAGCAACAGCAACAGCAGCTGCAGCAGAAACACCAAACTTTTCTTCCATTGCTTCAACTAATTCAACAACTTCCATTACTGACATTTCAGCAATGGCATTCAAAATATCGTCTTTAGATAGAGCCATGACCCAGATCTCCCGATAAAAAATTAATAAATAATAAACTGGTTAAACCACCCCAAGGGGTCATTATGCAGCTTCCTGTTTTTGGTCGCGAACGGCTGCAACAGCACGTGTTACTTTGGTTGGTACTTCGTTGAAAGTACGCACCAGCTTGGTTACAGGGGCAATCATTACGTTGGCTAACATACTTAACGCTTGATCGCGTGTTGGTAGTTTAGCTAGAGCATCGATTTGACCAGCATCCAATAACTTGCCACCTATCGACAAAGCTTTTATTTCAAAGTTTTCGTTAGCTTTCGCGAAATCTTTGAATAGTCTAGCCGCAGCACCCGGATCTTCCATAGAAAAACCGAATATTGATGGGCCGACTAACGCTTCGTTCACACAGTCAAATTCTGTATCGCCAAAGGCGCGTTTCGCAAGAGTATTACGAACCACACGAATCTCAACATTATTTTCACGTGCCAACTTACGTAGGCCTGTCATGTCAGTCACATTAACGCCACGGGCGTCAGCGATGACTAGGGACAATGCATTGCTAGCAGTCTCGTTAACTTCAGCGACAATTTGCTTTTTGTCTTGTAGTGCTAATGCCACGAGTTATCTCCTAAAATGATTAATATTTGCCAATATGCTGTTTAATAACAGCATACGACAGAATTAATCGATTGCATGACTAACAACTATTCTTAACAAATAACTGTTAGTATTTTCGGTGATCAAATCCAGTATTTTTTTATCGCAAAACGACATAACAATTCTGATTTGGGTTCCCACCATCTGCGTAGGGTTTTCACCTAAAAAGATGAACACGATTAAGTGATCTATCAAGTTCTAACATAGTGTTAGCACCGTCATTTCACCCCTACGGTCTTTGACGGTCTACGATAATAAATATCGCAGACCCCAAAGTACTTACCACAAGCAGACCTAGGTCTCTATACTTGTTAAATCTAAATTAATTCCAGGACCCATTGTGCTACTCAATGAAATTTTCTTTAAGAAAATGCCTTTAGCCGAAGCTGGCTTTGCCTTCTTAAGATCACCAAGTAACGCTTCTAAATTCTCTTTGATCGCTACGGCATCAAAGCTAACACGACCGATACCGCCGTGAATGATGCCGCCTTTATCAGCACGGTAGCGCACCTGACCGGCTTTAGCGTTTTTAACTGCTGTCGCTACGTCTGGTGTTACAGTACCTGTTTTTGGGTTCGGCATTAAACCACGAGGACCAAGAATAGTCCCTAATTGACCCACAACACGCATCGCGGCTGGGTCAGCAATGACAACATCAAAGTCTAAATTACCTTTTTTAACTTCTGCAGCCAAGTCTTCCATACCTACTAAGTCGGCACCGGCTGCTTTTGCAGCTTCTGCGTTAGCGCCTTGAGTAAACACGGCTACACGGACAGTCTTACCTGTACCGTGAGGCAAAGAACTTGCTCCACGAACAGACTGATCAGATTTACGCGGGTCAATACCTAGGTTAATGGCTGCATCAACGGTTTCTTCAAACTTAACCGTGGACAGCTCTTTAAGTATCGCAACGGCTTCATCAATTGAATAATGCTTATTTGGGTCAACTCTTTCTTTCGCTAATTTTTGACGCTTATTTAATTTAGCCATCTTAGTTAACCCCTTCCACTTCAATTCCAGCACTTTCTGCACTACCAGCAATGGTACGTACAGCCGCATCCATATCTGACGCAGTTAAATCTGGCTCTTTAATTTTTGCAATTTCTTCTAATTGCTCGCGTGTCACTTTACCTACTTTTTCAGTATTAGGACGACCGCTACCTTTAGCAATACCTGCTGCTTTACGCAACAAAAATGCAGCTGGTGGCGTTTTCATTTCAAAAGTAAAGCTACGATCGCTATATACACTGATAATGACAGGAACCGGAGCGCCGGCTTCAACGCCCTGTGTTTGCGCATTAAAGGCCTTACAGAACTCCATAATATTAACGCCGTGCTGACCCAGTGCTGGACCAACGGGAGGACTTGGATTTGCTTTTCCCGCAGGAACTTGCAGCTTAATATAAGCTTCTACTTTCTTAGCCATGATGACTACTCCTTAATAATGGGTGGTAACGCCTCAAAACATGTGGTGATAACATCCACATCTTTATCGAAGGCTCCCCTTTAACTTTTGTCTTTTGACAAAAGAACACAACGATCTGCACCCAAAAACCACACGGGCGCAGATATCTTTATTAGGTCTTTTCTACTTGGCCAAACTCGAGTTCTACTGGAGTAGAGCGACCAAAAATCAACACGGCTACTTGCAAACGGCTTTTTTCGTAATTCACTACTTCCACCACACCATTAAAGTCATTAAAAGGACCATCATTGACTCTGACCATTTCACCAGGCTCAAATATTGTTTTTGGCTTTGGCTTCTCTACCGAGTCATCTATGCGCTGCAGTATTAACTCCGCTTCTTTCTCCGTTATCGGTGCTGGTTCTCCTGCCTTCCCACCAATAAAACCCATAACACGAGGCGTTTCTTTTACTAAATGCCAAGATGCATCGGAAATTTCCATTTGAACCAAAACATAACCAGGAAAGAATTTTCTCTCTGACTTACGCTTTTGCCCCGCACGCATTTCTACCACTTCCTCGGTAGGCACTAATACTTCGCCAAAAGAATCCTGCATATCATTTAATTCAATTCGCTCTTTCAAAGCTATAGCTACTTTTTTCTCGTAACCCGAATAGGCGTGTACAACATACCAACGTTTAGACATTTTTTGCTTACCCTATGATTAGAGAGGCTATCCAACCAATAAAAGTATCTAAGCCCCATAAAATAAATGCCATAATGACAGTAAGAACCACTACTATTAACGCTGTCTGGTTTGTCTCTTGACGCGTCGGCCAAACAACTTTACGGATTTCTGTTTGCGACTCTTTCACCACACTCCAAAGCATAGCGCCTTGGGTCGTGTTTACAGCAACCCAAAAGATTATCGCCCCCATCACCAGCAATGCTGCCACGCGATAAAGAAGACCCAGATCACTATAGTAAGAGTTACCCACCACACCTATAGCGACCAAGGCAGCGGCTACGAGCCACTTGACGGCATTCAACGAATTATTACCTGACTCTACTTTAGCGTTCACTTGCACCCCAACATTTGACTGATCAATTAACTTTTCAGCAATCAATGAACATATTTAATATGGCAGGCCAGGAGGGACTCGAACCCCCAACTTTCGGTTTTGGAGACCGACGCTCTACCAATTGAACTACTGGCCTAATACGTATTAACCACTTTAAAATAGCAGTTTAAACAATACGATTTTAAAAAATACACAAGCCGAGACGACTAATCGACTCGGCTTGTTAGCCTTTCAGCTTAAAAAACGTTAAGCATTACTCGACAATTTTTGCTACAACACCAGCCCCTACCGTTCTGCCACCTTCACGAATGGCGAAACGTAAGCCGTCTTCCATCGCAATAGGATGAATTAACGTAACCACCATCTGCACGTTGTCACCTGGCATAACCATTTCTACACCTTCTGGCAATTCACACGCACCGGTAACATCTGTGGTACGAAAGTAAAACTGCGGACGGTAGCCTCTAAAAAATGGCGTATGACGACCACCCTCATCTTTAGACAAGACATATATCTCAGCTTCAAAAGTCGTGTGCGGCTTAACCGAACCGGGCTTACATAATATCTGACCACGCTCAATATCTTCGCGCTTAGTGCCCCGTAAAAGAACCCCTACGTTCTCGCCTGCACGACCTTCGTCAAGCAACTTACGGAACATTTCAACACCGGTACAGGTGGTTTTTGTGGTGTCTTTAATACCAACGATCTCGATTTCTTCGCCGACTTTAACGATACCACGCTCGACACGACCAGTGACTACCGTACCACGACCTGAAATCGAGAATACATCTTCAATAGGCAGTAGGAATGGCTGGTCAATTGCACGCTCCGGCTGAGGAATGTATGAATCTAGCGCTTCAACTAGCTTTTTAACAGCTGTTGTACCTAGTTCATTTTCATCTTGGCCGTTAAGTGCCATCAATGCTGATCCTGCAATAATAGGCGTGTCGTCGCCTGGAAATTCATAAAGATCTAGCAACTCACGTAGCTCCATCTCAACCAACTCTATCATCTCTTCGTATTCTTCCGAACCGACGCCGCCACAATCTTCTGCTAGAAGATCTGCTTTGTTTAAGAACACGATGATGTAAGGTACGCCAACTTGACGCGACAACAAAATGTGTTCGCGTGTTTGCGGCATAGGGCCGTCAGTTGCACCGCAAACCAAAATAGCACCATCCATTTGTGCCGCACCGGTAATCATGTTTTTGACATAATCGGCGTGACCGGGGCAATCTACGTGTGCGTAGTGGCGTTCAGGCGAATCATACTCAACGTGTGAAGTGGCGATAGTGATGCCGCGCTCACGCTCTTCTGGCGCATTGTCGATACCCTCAAATGCGACCATTGTACCGCCCCATACTTCAGCACACACGCGTGTTAGCGCTGCTGTTAGCGTGGTTTTACCATGGTCGACGTGACCGATTGTTCCCACGTTGACGTGGGGCTTATTACGTTCAAACTTTTCTTTTGCCATGGTGGGCGTCTCCTAGCTAGTGTTGCCTAATTAAAAACTGACCAAACGGTCAAATACCAAAAAAACACAGACCACTCGCGCACCATATATAAAATGGCATCCAGCGAATTTGCCGCGTCATCATTTACCTTGCTTGTGAAAAATTCATGACAAGATAATACTAACTTCTGCCAATGGAGCTCATGAGCAGATTTGAACTGCTGACCTCACCCTTACCAAGGGTGTGCTCTACCAACTGAGCTACATGAGCACAAAGCCTTGCAAACCTTTAACCAATCCTCAAAACACAAAAGATTGGAGCGGGTGGCGGGAATCGAACCCGCATCATCAGCTTGGAAGGCTGAGGTTCTACCATTAAACTACACCCGCAAATATTACTTGCAGAACACCACAAGAAAACCTAGAAGCCTTAAATATAACCATTCCACACAATAGAATACTTTATAAAACAGCACTTAATTAGGGCAGAACTGAATTGAATCTAAGTTCAACTAATTTTACTAAATATGGTGCAGGGGGGTGGATTCGAACCACCGAAGCTTGCGCGTCAGATTTACAGTCTGATCCATTTGGCCACTCTGGAACCCCTGCTAAATACTACCAACCAACCTAGACATCATCGCAGATGACATCAGAGGGAGGAATAAAATGGAGCTGGCGATAGGAGTCGAACCTACGACCTGCTGATTACAAGTCAGCTGCTCTACCAACTGAGCTACGCCAGCCAAACTGAAGCTGTACGCTCCAAGCACTTTTACATACGAGCTTTAAACGAACCAAAATATATAAAGCCCCCCTAACTAAAGAAAGTTATCACCTTCCCTAATTCCGGAGGCGCGATTCTAGAGAAACTTTCACGCAGACGCAACATCTGAACACAATATTTGTTGTTTTTTAGGTAATTCTTTTGCAGAAAGCCAATTTAACCATGCTTGGTCGCTTATTTTTTGAGCTTCTTCCGGCAAAACAAAGATCCAGAGCTCTCTTTTCTCTCTTGGCACTTCTACTATCTGCGGCTTATATCCTAAACGAGAGATGCTTTCTTTTAAACTGTTTGCGCGCCGCGCTTCTGTAAACATTCCTAGCGAAATCCCATTGGCTAAATTCCCGTCAGGAATGGCATAACTATCGATATTCTGTCGTTTGAGCTCATCTAGCTTGCGTAGCAACACTTTTTTAGATGTCAACGGAGGTAAGTGCAACCAAAAACCTACTGTTGTAGACGCTAAAACATTTTTAGCTTCAGACCTAACGCCCGTGGCTGCTAATTTTTCAACAAAATAATTCGCCTTCGCCAATGATGGGAATGGGCCCACACGCACGCACAACCCATCGTCGCCTTCCTGGTTAGCTTTTACGTCAACAGAAAGCGCTTTGTTCACCAAGATAGCAGAGCTAAGCACAGCCTTATCAGCTGACAGTGCCACACGGACTGTTTTAAGCCCCTGCGGCGATATCATTTCACTTAATAACGGAATAGTGGCAACAGAGCGACCGCTATTTCTTGTGGCTGAAGAATCATTACTAATGGCAATCTCGGTTACAATTGACGGCGTCGTGTAAATATAACCTGCAGTGGCTAAATTCATAATTAATAGGGTAAAAAAGATAAGCCGCATAAAAAATCTATTTGTTGTAATTCATTAACACATATGGATTATCCCACATCAGATAGCATCGATAAAATACAGACGCATTATTCATTAAAGGCTAAAGATAAGCCATCCAAGACTAATTCGGGGTCATGCATTATGTTTCTTATATCGTGATGCTGTAGCAATGTAGAGATATAATCACCATTTCCGCCCGTAACAAAAATAACCGATGATGCACAAATGCCCTCATTAGTTGACAGCGTATTGCTGACTAGGCCCAGCAACATTAAGGGTAATCCCGAGAGTACCGCTTGCTGAGTATTTGCGCCAGGAATTAAATCTAGGGGATACTCATGGCTCATCACTTGTGGCAGTTTCACCTGCTCAGTATCACCTAGTAGCGATCGATACATCATCTCCAAGCCCGGCACTATGTAACCACCTGCATGTTTGCCGTCTGCCTGCACCACATCAATCGTCAGCGCACTTCCAGCATCAACAACGATACAGGCGCCTTTTACTTGATGAAAAGCAGCAATAGTTGCAAGCCAACGATCCACTCCCATTTGGGTCACTGTTGTGTAAGCGTTTGTAACACCCGCACAATGTGCCGATACGCTTGCGAAGAATGGTTCAATATCATATTGTTTGGCCCATGCCCCAAACGCGTCATTATGGCTTGACACAACAGCTGCTATACGAACGTGTTGCAAGCCTGAAAACACCTCTTCTGCGAATAACACATTTAAGCTGGCTAATGAGATCACCGCTGATGTTGAGATAAAACCACGTTTTAGGACAACACCTTTCTCGTCAGACAAGCGCCATTTCACTCGAGTATTGCCGACATCAATATCAATTATCACTTACGCGCCTCAAAGATACTTCTCCGCCATAAATTGGCTGGTCAACGCCCTCGACAGTCAAACGTAGTGCACCATTTGGATAAACTCCATTTGCTATACCCGATATACGAGTTGTACCGGTAACAACCACAACTTTTTCGGCTTGCAAAGCGTCCATACGCTCCCAGTCTGTTTTGAATTTAGAAAATCCTTCCCTCTCGTAAACGAGCAACATGGCAAACAAATTATTAAGTAATAGCCCAGCCAATTCATTTCTTGATACATCAGAGAGATGATTCGCAATACTTGTCCAAGGCTGGTCAATAACTGCGCTTGCCTTCATCCGCACGTTGATCCCCACGCCTATAACAACCTGACAAACTCCCGAGGGGTCTCCCTGCATTTCTAATAAAATACCACCCAACTTTTTTTTATCAAGTAAAATATCGTTAGGCCACTTAAGCTCCGCCTTCTCTAGACCAATCTCTCTCAAAGACTGAACAATAGCGACACCCACTGCGAGACTCAACCCCTCAAGCTGACTAGCCCCACCGTCAAATTCCCAAGCAAGTGAAAGGTAGATATTATGCCCAAAAGGACTCACCCACTTCCTTCCTCTGCGCCCTTTTCCTGCTGATTGATATTCGGCTAAACATACATAACCTTTTGCCCCACCTTCGGAAATACGATTCATTGTATAACTATTGGTAGATTCAAGATGACTAAAAATTTCCAGTGCCGACATGTGATCTTTAGCCGATAAATTTAACAGCGGGTATATAGATTCATTGCTTAAAGCCTCGAAGCCTCCTACCAATCGATAACCTTTACCTTTGACACTTTCTAAATCTAGCCCTAAATCTACAAGCTTTTGTAATTGTTTCCAGACTGCAGCGCGTGAGACACCAATACGACGACCTATTGCAGACCCAGAATGATAATCGCCCGTTCCTAGTAAGGATAATATGTTATTAATAATATTATTCATGTCACTGTTTCATTACGTGAATTTAAAAAATGTAAGCCCGTTGAAAACGATTTCCTAAACTGGTCAGTATTTCATACCCGATGGTTCCCGTTACTGCGGCTAAGTCATCAATAGTTTGACGTTCGCCCAACAGCTCTATAACATCACTATCGACGGTTTTACCCATTATAGTTACAGATGTATCATCGACATCCGTTATATCAAATATCACCGTATCCATTGATATCCTTCCCACTATTGGCACTTTAATGCCACAATAGTACCCAGAACCCATGTTACTGAGGGCTCGCGACAAACCATCTGCATAGCCACCAGAAACAATGGCAAGGCGAGTTTCTCTTGATGTTATGTAACTTGCTCCATAACCCACCGACTCACCTTTACTGATGACCTTCTTTTGCATCACGGCCAAACTCAAAGTGACCACTGGCCGCATGTGGCTTGTGCTTAACCCACTCGGATTGCCACCATAAAGAGCAATTCCTGGCCTAACCAAGTGATAGTGATTATCACCTGTTAAAAATATCCCAGGTGAGTTACACAGAGAAAACAATACTTTGGGCAGGAGGGACTTTATGTTTCGGACGCAAGCATGAAATAGCAGTGACTGCTCAGAGTTCATTGGGTTGTTAGGTTCATCGGCACAAGCAAAATGTCCCATAACATAACGAGGGTTCAATGACTTCAACATGCCCTCTCTTAACAAATAATCAACCGTTTCTATAGAAATTCCCGTTCGATGCATACCGATATCAATTTTTAATACGCTAGGTAGTGCCTGCTGTTTATTCTTCATAAACTCTAGCCAACGCAAAACATGCTCACGCGAAAACAAAACAGGTATCAATGAATATTTTTGCCAATCATCAGAACAAGAGCCGTCTTTAGTGAGGTCGTAAGATAAACCACCGAATACAAATATGTCACAAGTATTAGAGGGAATAATGTTTCGAAGTTCAATACCTTCGTTAAGGGTAGCGACAAAAAAAGCTCGGCAACCACCTGTAAAAAGCGCTTTAGCCGTTGGAATAACCCCTAAACCATAAGCGTTCGCCTTAACAACACTGGCACAAATACATTCGTCACCTACTTTTTCATCAAGTACGCGCCAGTTATCGACTAGTGCTGTAAGGTCAATCGTTAGCACGCTCTGTCTAGACACTTTATCAACCTCAAAAAATATAACTATTATTGCATAATATCTCCCAGGACATAGCAACTGCAAGAGCAATTAATAGGGGTCAATGCAGAACAAGGTTAAGACGTATTATTCTCTGCATGCTGAATTAACACCCTAGGGGCAATTTCTGGTAAGACCTACAGCATACTACTTCACTAAGGTTAGATACAAAAACAAATTACTCACCGGTTTTTTTGATTTTTACTGCACACTTAGCGGTAGATTCATTTTCTCGTAGACAAAAAAAACCCATATTCATTACTGAACAGGGGTTTTAGAATAAAAGCTCTACGTGCCCTTGGGGTATGACGAGTAGCTGCCCCTTGAGGGTATGACCTACGACCGCCGGTCGACGGAAGTGCCGTTACCGACAGTAGGCG
>JBLILH010000021.1:0-51966 GCA_047636495.1 Candidatus Endobugula sp.
AACAACAAGCTCGGCGACTTCTTGTCTAAATTCTGGATTAAAATGCTTTGTCATAATACTACCCTTCGTTAATGGTGACTATAATATCACCTCTAACTCGGTGGCCAAATTTAGTATGCCACTACATTGTTGGTTTCATCAAGACGTAGAGTGGGTGTCCTTGTTGGCGTTACTATATAGGCGACCAATTGGAGAGCAGTAAAATATTGACCCGTTTACAGATGACGAAGGGATTAAAAAAACCGTCTCACTGTCCCTTCAGTTGTTGCCTCTAGTATAAAACCCCTATAGTTTTTCTATTAGAGTTTGATTAAAAGTGAAGTCTTCTTTAAAACGTTCAATCTGATGCATTTTTTCATGTAGCACTGTCACAATACCCACCTGCCCTGTACTGAGAGTCTTCCAATAAATAATGTGGTGCTCATAGTGAGAGAAAAACCCATCGACGCCGAATTCCGCCGGAATAGGGTGGGAGAAGGTCGCTTGTGCTGCAATGTCATCAAATTGCTCAAATAGCCCGCGAATAGAGTGTTCTGCTTGTTGGTTACCCCATTGGTTAAGGGTATAGCGGTAAATATCATCAAGGCGAAGCCCCGTCGCTTTTTGAATAAGATAAGGTTTCATTATGATTGCGGCTGATTGCGGCTGATTGCGAGAAATAATGTCGTCGGCAGAGAGTGCTATATAAATACTTTCTGGCGCAGAGAACGCATGCTGTAATTCGGCTTGTAAGGTAACGAATGCTTTTTGATCCGTCTGAGCCTTGTCCTTGCGGATTAAGTCACGGATATATTCGCTGGCATTATCATATTCACCCGTCTCGCCTATATTAGATGAAACAAATTCGCCAAGGGTTCCGCTAACTCTGACATTTAGGTTGATAGGCTTGTTCATTACGGGCTCTCCGAAAGATCTTCGTACAGATTATATTCAATATTCTGTACGTGGAAAGTTGTTTTTTTAGGATCAACGCTCGCATCACCGCAATATTCACTTCAACCTTTCAAAAATCCCCAACACTAATAACCCCGCAACCGCCCCCACTCAATGTGTTTCTGGATAGGCATGCCATTGGGTATTCACAAACACAGGAAGTAAGGGGTATCATATTGACTGTTTATGGGTAGGTAAGCCGTCAATATGATACTTGACCCCTTATTCTTATTTCTTGACCCCTTATTTGACCCTTATACTTATTTTCTCTAAGATAGATGGCAGCTGATTATCAATAGCGCCGCGCTTATCCTCTCTTACTACTCGCCCAGTCCAATCCGCCAATGTTACATAATCCTCCCAAGAAAAAGGAATGCCGGTTTGTGCTTCTTGGGTAATAGCGCCATCGAAGTGCAGTAGTGGTTTAAGGGGTGATTCAAAACGATGAAGTGCAAGAGTGGGTAGAAAAATAAGCCGTCAATATGAACTTGACCCCTTATGTCCTCCGTATAAAGCGAATAAGTAGAATGTTACAGAAAAGCGATTGGCGTTCATCAAAAAATCAATCAATCAATCATTGGGGAGTGGAAAAGTATGTCTTTTGAACCAATTTTTCTACAGCCTCGTTAAATGCCCGAAATTAAAAAATCGAGAGAATTAATAATATCCGTTCTATTTAATAATAGAGAACTCTCATGTTTTCTTAAAAAAGAACTCGAGACTGTCGTAATTTGATATGTGAGTAAATAATATTGCTCCCCGTTAATTTCAACTTTAGGACAGATATTATTTGGTAATCCCTTATCGGGCAGTACTGTTGTTAAAGGTATCACCACTCTGCTTTTCAAAACGTCAAGGAGTTCGGTTTGTACATCAACAAAGTATGGGTAAGCTTGATTCGTATCGCTGTTGGTATTGGTGTATACATCAAACTGCTTCATCAAAAGCCTCTGTGCTTATCGGCAAATAAGCCATGTTCTTGCGCTAAAGAGTTGCAGTTCCCAAGAGCCTGCTTGTTGTTATTTAGCCACTTTTCCCTTGTACTTTGGCGCACTTCAGATTCAAGCGCTTTCTCTAAGGTAGCCGACAGATTGATGTCCAAATCCCTAGCTTTTGCCAGTAAGTTACTGTTTACGCTAAGGTTTGTTGGTTTTTTAGGTGCTTCTTTGTCATATATTTGCTGCATCGCGTACACTCCGTGCGTATTCGGTATGCGCATATGGTGCCACAGGGCATTTAACAAAGCAATCAACCGGACTCCGCATTGCGTGGTTCGCTACGCTCACACTACCACGCAAAAAAGTAAGCAAGTAAGGGGTCAAGAAGCAAAATTACCCTTGAGGGACAGGCACGAGTACCCTTGAGGGACAGGCACCGCTAAAAATCTATCACCGAAACCCAAAACGGTAAAGTGGTGAGCACTCGCTATGATCTGACTCAAAATGATACGAGTATTACTGATAACAATACCTACGAGGCGAAAAAAAACCTACGATGCCAATAACAACCTAGCCACACTGGCCTATACCTATGATAGTAGTGCGAGAGACACCAGCAGACATTATGGTAATTTTTATAGTCAACAAACCGCCTACGATTAAAATGCGAATGTGCTAAAAGAAGACATTGTATTTAATAACACAACGCGGATTAAATCTTACACCTATGATGCCCAGGATCACCTAACGAAAGATGCCGCCAACGATCAATGCTTTCTCTATGACCTTAACGGCAACATCAGCCACCTGAATACAAAGAATGACGATGTCGTCGAGCTACTGCCCCCACAAAGTCGAGCAACGCCTCAGATAAGTCTGTTTCAATAAAAGCTGTTCATCATCATAAGCAATATTCAGAGCTTGTTTGCACAACAGCGGGAAGCGCTTGTTCTAAATTCTGAATCATGTACAAATAGTGGATTAATAGCCGAAAAATAGCCCGGCTTTCACTCCCCTAAGCATATAAAATAGATGTCAATATGAAAAATTTGAGGCATAGTGTATTTTGATTTTAGGAACAATGACGTTTTATTCTACCTATACTCAACTGCTAGCATTAGTAATAGCCTGTCGATTGCCAGTCACTAGAATCTTGTCGTAAATTGAGCGATATTAGGGGGTATTAACCCTTTCTATACTCGGCAAAAAGAGGAAAAAAGGGGTCTACCATCGTATTATGTAGATGGCGGCCTCTATTAAAAAGCGGTAAACTGTTTTTGGACGGCAAAAAAGGGGTCAAGTATCATATTGACGCTTTATGCCCATCACCTTAGCCATCAGCCGCCTATCGTTATCCATCAAAACCCGTAGCTTTTTTATGGTGGTCGGCAAATAAATAGGACGCCCACCGGTAAAAAACCTGAAAAAATGAAGGTGAACTTTTCAACAGTTTGCGTCACTTCTATGGTTTTTCTGTTGGTATTTGATTAAAGGTAAAGTCTTCTTTAAAGCGTTCAATTTGGTGCATCTTTTCATGTAGCTTTTCATGTAGTACTGTCACAATACCCACCTGCCCTGTGCTGAGGGTCTTCCAATAAATAATGTGGTGCTCATAGCGAGAGAAAAATCCATCGACACCGAACTCCGCAGGAATAGGGCGGGAGAAGGTGGTTTGTGCTGCAATGTTATCAAATTGCTCAAATAGCCCGTGAATATAGTGCTCTGCTTGTTGGTTACCCCATTGGTTCAGGGTGTAGCGGTAAATATCGTCAAGGCGAAGCCCCGTCGCTGTTTGAATAAGATAAGGTTTCATTATGATTGAGACTGATTGCGAGAAATAATGTCGTTGGCAGAGAGTGCTATATAACTACTTTCTGGCGCAGAGAAAGCATGCTGTAATTCGGCTTGTAAGGTATCGAATGCTTTTTGATCCGTCTGAGCCTTGTCCTTGCGGATTAAGTCACGGATATATTCGCTGGCATTATCATATTCACCCGTCTCGCCTATATTAGATGAAACAAATTCGCCAAGGGTTCCGCTGACTCTGACATTTAGGTTGATAGGCTTGTTCATTATTGGCTCTCCGAAAGATCTCCGTAAAGATTATATTCAATATTCTGTACGTGGCAAGTTGTTTTTTTAGGATCAACGCTCGCATCACCGCAATATTCACTTCAACCTCTCAAAAACCCCCACCACCAATAACCCGGCAATCGCATCCCAAAAGGTCGCTCGCAGTACTTCTTTTTATCGGTGCGCTCCCTTCTTCGTAAGCAGTAGTTGCCCCTAAGACAGCGAGGAACGCTAACGAAGACAACCCCCTACTAAGAAAATAAGTTGTGCTTGTCGTTAAAACCTAACAATTAACCACACTGCGGACAAGAGTAAGGCTGCGTCTAAACTAAACGCGTCTGCGGAATATGCGGCGGCTTGTAAGGGGTGTGTGCTGGATTGAGCGGAGATACCGAGTGCGTCGTGTGCCATTAACTGCTCGGCGACTTGCGCTGAGAGTGCGGGGCTAACGCCACGGGTTTGATAGAGTTGTGCGCGTTCGTTTTTTTCTTGCTTGAAATAACGGTCTATTGTGGCTTTTTCGATCCTAAGTTCGGCTCGTTCGATATCTGCTTGCAGCTTACCGAGACATATTCACCCGCTGCCATCGACAGGGTGCCAGCCACTAACGCGGCAACGCCGACTACGATAATATTAGGCCCACCAGAGCCTGCCGTGACCACAACTATTACCAAGCTTGCGATGGAACAATAATGGGCTAGTGAACTGACGCGGGTAAATAACAGTGAACAAGATAAGATCACTATACTCTCAATGGGCAATAGTCACCGCTTACTCATCTATGGCGCGGTATTGCAATATGAGCTGGATGATTTCGTGATCGCTGGTGGCTGATCGTAAAGACTCATCCATAGAGGTTCTTTGGGGTAATCGGACGTTAAATTTAGAGAGCAACACGGCGCTCACCGCTTTATCGATAGACGGGTTAAACTCTTTCCCAGCATAGGTGCATATTCGTTGAAGTATAAACTCTTTATTAGGCATGTAGTATATTTCACTTATTGGATATTATGGGGTTGCTGATAGTGGGCATTAAAGACTCGATAACTGTTTTCAACCATAGTACTCGATAGTTAGCATTCAATAGTTAACATTGAATAACGGGGTGTAGATTAGCGGGTGTTCGACGGCTATCATTACATAACGATAATACATTATTGCCTTTACGTAACATTTCCCTCAAATAACCATTATTCATCAGGGTCATTCGGACACGGGAATTAAGTCACAGGCATTAACTACTCGCTATCAAAAAAACAGGTCTTAAGACGACGGAGGTTCGATCATTGTATCTGCAGCGAACGGTGTGGCGCATGCTGGAATATTATAGACGCCGATGATGACGTCCGCACATAGTCGAAGCTCTACAATCATTATACGCACTTTTTAGGCTGATATATTTTATTGATCACCCACGCTGACGATTTACCGTTCTGTTGATCGAATATCTCCCCCCTGTTCGTTATCTTCTTAACACTCGTTCACCCGTTTTCGGAGAGTTCGAATGCGCTGTAAACGGCTATCTACATCTCGTTCTACCCATAATGCATACGACTATTCGCGTGGACCCATTCACTTAACGCGATGGGTGGTGATGGGTGACCACCGCCACAAACAGATCAACAACACGTTATCGCCATCGAGGGCCCTGATGGTTAACCCTGCACATCTGCAAGTGCTTTTAGCCAATGCAAGGAACCCTATCGGCAATGCTTATACCATCCCCCTATCATCATGACAATTTAGGGGATCTACGTTGAAAAAGCTTCACTGACACTGTGGGTAAAGTCTATTTTGTAACCGCACGCGGTGGTGTTCTCCAGCTGTTTTGTTCAACATAGCGTTTATGCATAAGTTGCTGCGTAACGCGTCTACTACGCTAGTTATCCTCCTGGTCCCAGTAACAGATGCATTGCTCCCATTGCTTGTTTGAGGGTGATGCTTGGCTTTATTTGCCCCTAGGAGCCTGTCGGACTTAGGAGGAATCTACTGCGGCAGCGGGAAATTGGTGTATTTTTCCGATCATTTTCGTTAAATAGGCTCACTATTCGCCTCAAATGATCGAAAAAATGCCCTCAATTTCTCACTGCCTCGCTACGATCCCCTAAGTCCGACAGGCTCCTAGGAACCTGTCGGACTTAGGGGTAAACAGCAGAAAATCTCTCTCGCCATTTGATGCCCCGTTCAGCATCACCTGCTTTGTACATTCGGATGGCAGACAGTAGATCCTGCGAAGACCTATGCTTTCGATCTTCACCCAACTCAGTCAATCGCAGGGTGTACCCAGCCGTTATTCCACCTGGTGGTGGTGACGTAAAGCGGTGAAAATCAGGATCACCGCCTTCCTCGCTCAACCACTTTTTTGCAAGGCATAGATCAATAATCATTGATCGCCCCAAACCCACTCTATCAACAGCACCCGAAGCCATGGCGTCTAGGAGCCTGTCGGGCTTAGGAAGAATCTACTGCGGCAGGCTCCCAGGCTTGCTTACGGGTTGTAAACCCACCGGTCACCCCTCGGCGAGTCAGTGACTGAAACGCTTGTTGATTAACGTGTTCGCCCAGTACTAGGTTGCCTGGCTTCTCCGCAAAACGAGGATCGACTTGCACCTCTCCGATAAAAGAGACCGCCCCCCCCCTTCTGCTCACCTTTCATACAGTCTACTTTGCGCCTCGGTGAGATCCCCCTCACCGTTGCCGAGCGAATCTGACATCGCGAACGTGGCTAATCAATTTTTTAACACCCACCGCAATGAAGCCGGAGCGAGCATTGAATAATGTCGATGGTCTTTGGGGGTTCATTCATGGTCATGTCCTGGTTTTACCACTAAGATGTTTGACCTCAAATAAGCACAAGAAACTACGCTACTGCATTAGTCCTTGTATCAAAGGAGTGATTTCGAGATTGGAATTTATGCGATAATTTTTTTTAATGCACTCGCATACGTTCATTAACAGTGCATGAAGCTGAGGTGAGCTAGCCAGAAAAAAATGAAGCTATAGCCACCGTAAAGAACAACTCATTGGATGGTTATATTTTTACCTGCGGATTTTGCGCGATACAGCGCCTTATCTGCCGTTTTAATTAATGCTTCTGAGGTGTTATTCATGTGATGATCAGCGCAGCCTATGCCGATGCTAACGGTCACCGAAAACCCGTCGAAACTAGACTGTTCTATGGCTTTTCTTATGCGCTCGGCTGCAATATAAGCGCTATCGATATCGGAGTTGGGCAGAATAACCGCTAATTCCTCGCCGCCGTATCTTGCCGCCAGGTCCATTTCCCGAACCAAACCATTAATACAGCCGCCAATACGTTGTAAAACGTCGTCACCAACTTGATGACCGTATTCATCATTAATGCGCTTAAAGTCATCAATATCGATCATTAACAGGCAAAGAGGCACATGGGATCTGGTCACCTCGTCGACATGTTTTTCTAGTGCCATTTCAAATACATCTCGCAGATGTAGCTGCGTTAGTGCATCTATTATTGAGGTTTGTGAAACAAAGTCACTTTTTTCTTCTTCAATTATTTTGGGTTCGTTGAGTATTTTTTTAATATTAGACAGATAGTCTACCGTAGCGACGGAGATACCCACGTGCCGACCTAAAATCTGTTCTAGGCGGTGTAAATGGCTGACGATGTCATACCAAAATACCTCTGCTTGATATTCTGAGTAGTTCTCGTGCGTGAGGGCCAGCAGCACCGAGGCGTAAAAGTGCTTTTTATTGGCTTGTTGGTGTATGTTGACCATGTGGGTATTTCTAGCCATGGACTCAATATCTAACAGCGTAATAGATTGCTCGTGAATATCGACAATATCCTCGAGCTGTTCACTATGTTGTTTTTTAATCAATTGAGCTGTCCTGTTATTGCACCGAACACAAAGCTGATTAGCAGGGAAGCGACGCCTTTAAGAGGTCTTGAGTATCAAAAGTTGTAACACCGAGGGGGGGGGGGCTCGCAAGACATCGCGAGCATTAGAAATCTTGAACTGTCTTACAGTTCAAGATTTCTCGTTAACACTTCTGCAGAAGTGATGATGCGCTGGGTCCGATAAAGCTCAGGATGCTTTTCATCGTCGCTATATCCTACTGGCTCTCCGGCACCGGTGTTAACAAACCAAGAGCTTTCTGGATTGCGGCCATCTAGCAGCTTTTTAAACTCGGTTGGCGTAATGCCCAGTGCTTTAGCGGCAGCATTGTAGGTACAACGAGTCTTCACTTCGTTGAGGTAGTTTCGTATGATAATCATTTTATCGAGCATTAAAAGGTTATTCCTAGTAAGTTAACGTTCTATTAAGTTCTAATTTAACACAATCGAACATAGCAGCTCAACGCATTCGTCAATATGGGCATAGATAAGGGATATATTTGCCCATATGTTTACTTAATCGCGCTTTTTTAGTCTCTACGGATACACTTTCACCTAAAATCCGCGCTGTCCAATAGCGAAGAGGGTAATGACTTGGGTCGCTATTGAATAGGTTATTGATTGGTTATTGAATAGGCCAGCCGCTAGCTCCAATCATTGGATATCATGTAGTAAGTAAGAATTGTCGCTATACTAGTGTCATGAAATCAAAAACATCACTTCGCAAAGCGCTTTATCGATATTGCGCAGCGCCACTTGATAAGGTATTTCCACATTTTAGGATGGGGGCTTCGCTTTTTCTTTGTGGGCTGGTCACGATTTATGCCGGGTACCAACTCCTCTCGCCATCGCTTGCGCAAGAAATTACCGTGCTGGTGGGGCTTATTATTTTGGGTGTCGGCCTGATAATCTCCATGACCGCACAGATAAGAATGATGCTAGGGCGAATACTACGGTTTTTTAATAGTCAGTAGTCCTCGGAAACATGTTTTCTCTAGCGAGAAATTGACGGCCATCAGATTACACCTACTAAACGATTCATTGACCCCGCTCCAAATCAGTAGATTGTGGTTGTGTATTCAACCGTCACACTGTCAATAAAACGGAATACTTGGCATACAATGAAGACACGCGTTTACTGCGGGACTGCTATTGGCTTTATCAACATACGCTTCTTCGTTATTCGCTGACACAGTCAGCTTTGACGTTAAACCCTGCTTACGCCAGCAGCTGATGACAGCGGCACAACTACAGAGGCACAACTCGCCTCTACCGGCTTTGTTAATAAGCACTGTGGGAGTATCTTTACGATGCGTAACAAATTGATGTCGCGGCATGTTGAATTCTAGACTTGTCGGTTATCAACGTGAGAAGTCCTTGCGTAGCGGGGATAATGGAGCGGAGGGTGGAGAGGAGGGTGGAGAGGAGGATAGATAGCCGCGATAAAGGTTAAGTCACACTTACCGGCACATGTAGCATCACCTTTACCGGCACACGGAATAAAAGAACTTATTAATGCTCGCCAGCTAGGCTACTTAACCTTCTAGGCTGATGATCAGATGCGCTTTATGCCCTTTCCACAGTAGTGGGATCATGTATATCTCTTCAATGTGAGACACTTTCATTTCTTCACCTTTGCCTTTGAGAATAACGGGGGGCGACACCATAAATTTAGCCCCTAACTCACAGCGAGCATTGCCCGATATAGTATTGCTAACGTCACCCACTAAATCCATTATTTGATTTTCATCGTCATCGGTAATTTTTAAAGCCAATAACAGTTCTTCCAAAAGGCCTTTAGTACTACTAAAAAAGATGGACCCTTGGTGACTGCCTGAGATTCCTATAACACCCGTATAATCTAAAATATGTTGATTAATTTCTCGAATCAACTGCGGCTTGTCTACTGTAATGGCTTCGCCAGTTAATTTTTTAAAGTAATGCTGTGTCCCTTCTATAAGGACACGTAGATTTTTGTTCATTGGGATAGCATTCCATTGTTTTTTTTGAGGAGAACGCAGTGTTTTTACCACCACAGTTAATACCTGTGTCTATACGGCTAGCCTAGCTCATCACTGACAACACGATAATTTGGATCTTCTATCACATTCACTTCACACAGGTTGCCGGCGCGCTTTAATAGCTGGCGACACTCTGGGCTAAGGTGACGTAGATGTAATTTTTTTCCTGCTAATTGGTATTTTTCAGCAAGACTATCTAAGGCTTCGATACCGGAGTGATCGCTCACGCGTGAACGTTTAAACTCAATGACGACGTGTTCAGGGTCATTTTCGACGTCAAACAATTCTTTAAAATACACCACAGAACCAAAGAAGATCGGGCCACGCAGATCATACACTTTGTACCCTTTCTCATCTATATAGGTATCGGCCAATATGTGCTGAGCATGCTTCCAGGCAAACACCAGTGCGGACACAATCACGCCAACAATAACGGCAATGGCTAAGTCAGTGGCGACGGTTACCGCCGATACTAGAACAATAATAAATATATCAGTTGCGGGTATTTTTCCAAGCAGACGCAAAGAAGTCCATTCAAACGTTCCCAGCACCACCATAAACATCACGCCGACCAGCGCCGCTAATGGAATAATTTCGATCAGCACTGAACCGAATAAAATAAACAACAACAAGACGACAGCGGCAGTAATGCCCGATAAACGACCTCGACCACCCGAATTAATATTAATCATACTTTGGCCGATCATCGCACAACCACCCATGCCACCAAAGAAACCATTAGTGGTATTAGCGATACCTTGGCCGATACATTCGCGGTTACCTTGTCCACGAGTATTGGTCATTTCGTCGATTAACGTTAGTGTCAGTAATGATTCGATCAGGCCAATGGCGGCAATAATAGCGGCGTAAGGAAGAATGATCCATAGGGTTTTTAAGGTAAAGGGCACGGCAGGAATCGCAAAACTCGGCAATTCACCTTTCAACGTGGCGGTGGCCGCTTGTTCAATGGGTAGCATATCGCGGACAAAATCGAGCACATTGCGCGCCTCTAAATTAAACCCAAGTACTAACAAGGTAACAACGGCAATAGCCACTAAGCCTGCGGGTACGGCGGTGGTGAATTTAGGTAAAAAATGCATGATTAGCATGGTCAGTGTAATAAGTGCGGCCATAATATAAAGCGTCGAATCTTGCATCCACACCCATGTACCCGCGCTATCGAGTACTTTAAACTGCCCTAGTTGCGCAAGAAAAATCACAATCGCTAAACCATTCACAAAACCCAGCATCACGGGGAGAGGGACGATACGAATATATTTCCCGAGTTTACATACACCGGCCACAATTTGAATAATACCCGCTAGTAACACGGCCGCAAATAAATACTGAAGGCCATGTATCGCCACTAACGATACCATCACTACGGCGGTCGCCCCGGTCGCCCCTGAAATCATGCCTGGACGCCCACCAAAAATGCTGGTCAGTAACCCCATCATAAAGGCGGCATATAAACCGACCATTGGTTCGACGCCTGCGACGAAAGCAAAAGCAACTGCTTCGGGCACTAAGGCAAATGCAACGGTAATACCGGATAGCACATCGTTTTTAACGTTGTGAGTATTGTTAGTAATAATAGAAAACATAGGCGAATTGATTACTCAGTAAAATAGAAAATAAATAACAAGGTCTAGCATAATCACGATCATCTACGCTTGCACGATCATCAACGCTTGATAGGCACTCAATAGATAGGCACTAAATAGATAGGCACTAAATAGACAGGCACTAAATAGACAGGCACTAAATAGATAGGCACTCAATAGACAGGCACTCAATAGATAGGCACTCAATAGACAGGCACTCAATAGACAAGAATTAAATAGGCGAAAACTAAAAAAGCGAGATTTTAGGAATCTCGCTTTAACATGGGTGATAGCCAAACAACAATAATGGAGTCTACAACAACAAACGTCTAACGTCACCCATCACACTATTTAAATAGTTGAAGAAACGCCCTGCATCACCCCCATTAATCGCACGATGATCGTAAGATAAACACAATGGCAACATATTACGCGGGACAAACTCACTGCCATTCCACTTAGGTTTTATCTCTGCTTTAGAGACACCTAAAATAGCCACTTCTGGTGCGTTTACGATAGGCGTAAACCCTTGCCCACCCATTGCACCGAGACTTGAGATAGTAAAGCAACCGCCTTGCATATCCTTCGGCCCTAATTTTCCATTACGGGCTTTTTCGATGATGGCCATAAACTCGGCCGCCAGTTCCCATAAGCCTTTTTTATCGACATCGCGGATAACCGGAACCACTAGGCCAATAGGCGAATCAACGGCCACACCGATATTGACGTATTTTTTCTGTACGATATGCTCGCCATCGTGATGCATCGATACGTTAAAACTAGGTTCAGCAACCAATGCCGCAGCACACGCTTTTAGCAAGAAAGGTAATGGCGTTAATTTAACACCACGCTTTTCAGCTTCGGCTTTTAAGCCCTTACGGAAATCTTCTAGGTCGGTGATATCCGCATCATCAAACTGAGTAACATGAGGGATATTAAGCCAGTTACGTTGCATATTAGCGGCGGTGAGCTTTTTGATTTTACTCATAGGTAACATCTCAATGTCGCCAAACTGAGAGAAATCGACCGCCGGAATTGCTGGAATACCCGCACCGGTACTAGCGCCAGAAGATGCGGCGGCAGGTGATACTTTTTCGCCTGTCATTACTTGCTTCACGTAATGCTTCACGTCGTCTCTAGTGACACGGCTGCGCTCACCCGTCCCCGATACTTGAGTGAGGTCAATGGCCATTTCACGAGCGAGTTTACGTACCGCAGGACCTGCATATACATCCACTGATTGGCTCGCGTTAACAACGGTAGTTTCATTAGGTGCTGATGCTACAGGTTTATTGACCGTAGGAGTTGATGGCTGTGCTGTTTTAGCGGCTGGCGCTGCGGCGACTGGTGCACTACTTCCCGCACCCTCTTTCAACACACCGTCTTCCAACACAGCCTCTACCAACATCACTACCAGTTCGCCACCGACAACGGTTTTGTCGCCTTGCTTAATATGAATAGCAATTATTTTACCTGACTTGGGCGATGGGATTTCCATCGATGCTTTATCCGTTTCTAATACCACTAATGAATCACCTTCGGCGACTTCGTCGCCCTCGGCCACACAAATCTCAATCACCTCGGCATCTTCTGCGCCCTCGGGAACATAGATAGTTTGGTTTGCGGCGGCGGGAGGACTAGCTTGAGTCGTTGTGGTTGCGGCTGGTTCGTTACTGGCGGCACTATCACCGGCTTCTGTTGCAACGGCTAAACGCAAAATAGCGTTGCCTTCCGCCGTTTTATCACCTTGCTTAATAGTAATTCCGACCACTGTGCCTGCTTGCGGTGCAGGCACTTCCATTGACGCTTTGTCGGTTTCTAGAACGATGAGCGAATCACCCTCTTCAACTTGATCACCTTCGGCAACACAAATCTCAATCACCTCTGCACCTTCAGCCCCTTCGGGAATCACCACAGTAATTTCTGCGGAAGCAGAACTCACCGCCGGAGCACTCGCAGGCGGCGACTCGGGAACCGCCTCTTCTTGAGGCTCGCTGACGTCTGCTGCGCTTTCAGCGGATTCAACCTCGACCTCGATAAGCGCATCACCGGCTGATACTTTGTCGCCTACTTTGACACTCAACCCCACTATCTTGCCGTCAACGGGGCAAGGGATATCCATTGATGCTTTATCGGTTTCTAGCACGACAATTGCTTGTTCTTTCTCGACACTATCACCCACGGCGACAGAAATTTCGATGATCTCGGCGCCTTCGGTGCCACCAATATCAGGAACAGAAACGGTTTGTTTAGTCACTGTTGTTTATCTCCTAGCTGTAATAAGGGTTATATGCTCATCGGGTTAACTTTGTCAGCATCAAGACCAAAGTCTTTAATCGCTTTGCTGACGACAGTCGTTTTTATGGCCCCTTCATCGGCTAACGCCTTAAGTGCAGCAACCACAACATAGTAGCGGTTCACTTCAAAGAAACGGCGTAATTGCTGGCGGCTATCGCTACGGCCAAAACCATCTGTACCTAGCACCGTTAACGACGAGGGAATAAAATCACGCAACTGCTCAAAGTGCATTTTCATATAATCGGTTGCCGCTACAACGGGGCCTTTGGCATCCGCTAGTTGCTGGGTAATATACGGTATTTTTGCTTCCGCTTCAGGGTGCATCATATTGTAACGATTCACATTTTGGCCATCGCGCGCCAACTGATTAACACTGGTCACGCTCCATACATCTGCTTCAACACCGTAGTCGCTGCGTAAAATATCAGCGGCGGCTTCTACTTCGCGCAAAATAGCACCGGAGCCCATTAGCTGCACACGATTCTTTTTCTTGCTAGTGCCTTTATCTAAGGCGTACATCCCTTTGATAATACCTGCTTCAACCCCTTCTGGCATTTCTGGGTGCTGATAATTTTCGTTCATGGTGGTGATGTAATAGAAACAGTTTTCTTTGTCGCCATACATGCGCTGCATACCATCTTGAATAATCACCGCTAGCTCATAGTTATACGTTGGGTCATAAGACTTACAGTTCGGAATGGTATTCGCCATAATCAAGCTATGGCCATCTTCATGCTGCAAGCCTTCGCCATTGAGTGTTGTACGACCCGCTGTCGCACCAATCATAAAGCCACGCGCCTGCATATCACCCGCTAACCATGCAAGGTCACCAATACGCTGAAAACCAAACATTGAGTAGTATATATAGAAAGGAACGGTTGATACGCCGTTGGTGCTATAAGACGTTGATGCGGCAATCCATGATGACATGGCACCGGCTTCGTTAATACCTTCTTCTAAAATTTGACCTTTTTCGTCTTCTTTGTAGAACATAATTTGTTCTGAGTCATGGGGCACATACTGTTGACCCCTTGCCGCATAAATACCCACTTGACGGAACATGCCTTCCATACCAAAGGTACGCGCTTCATCTGGCACGATAGGCACAACACGCTTGCCCATTTGCTTATCTTTTACCAGTGTTGATAAGATGCGTACAAATGACATAGTAGTCGATATTTGACGCTCGCCGCTGCCGGTTAATTGCGATTTAAAGGCGTCTAAGCTAGGAATGGTCAGGGTCTCGACTGCGCTACGACGAGCCGGTAAATAGCCACCTAGTTTCTTACGTTGGTCGTGTAAATAGACCATTTCGGGGCTATCAGCAGCAGGACGATAATACGGTAAGTCTTTTAACTCTTCGTCGGAGAATGGAAGTTCAAAGCGGTCGCGAAATTTCTTTAAGCTTTCCTCGTCTAGCTTTTTAACCGAATGCGTTTCGTTAGTCGCTTCACCCGACTCGCCCATACCATAACCTTTGACGGTTTGCGCAAGAATAACGGTTGGCTGACCTTTGTGCGCCACTGCTTGGGCGTAAGCCGCATAAACTTTGTCTGCCGAATTACCCCCGCGACTAAGCTCGTATATTTCTTCATCGCTCATGTCACTGACTAATTCAAGCAACTCAGGATATTTACCAAAGAAATGTTCTCGAGTGTATGCTCCACCGTGTGCTTTACACGCTTGCAGTTCACCATCGACGACTTCATTCATACGCTTAACAAGCAGACCACTGATATCTTTCTCTAGCAAACGATCCCATCCAGGCCCCCAAAGGACTTTGATGACGTTCCAGCCTGCGCCACGAAAGACACCTTCAAGCTCTTGAACGATTTTACCATTACCGCGCACAGGGCCGTCTAAGCGCTGTAAGTTACAGTTAATCACAAAAGTCAGATTATCTAAGTGTTCACGTGCGGCCAACGAGATAGCACCAAGCGTTTCTGGTTCATCGCATTCGCCATCACCTAGGAAGCCCCACACTTGGCGTGCTTTATTTTCTTCTACCAAACCACGTGCGGTTAAATAGCGCATAAAGCGCGCTTGGTAGATAGCGGTAATAGGACCTAAGCCCATTGATACGGTAGGGAACTGCCAGTAATCGGGCATTAACCACGGATGAGGGTACGACGATAAACCTTTACCGTCGACTTCGCGACGGAAGTTATCCAACTGCTCTTCGTTTAAACGACCTTCTAAATACGAACGAGCATACATACCGGGTGAGCTGTGCCCTTGGTAATACACCAAGTCGCCCAAGCGGCCATTGCCGTCGGCATGGAAGAAATACTGGAAACCAATTTCATACAACACGGCTGCGGATTGATAAGACGCAATATGTCCACCAAGGCCATCGTCATTACTGTTAGCTTTCATTACCATCGCCATCGCATTCCAGCGAACTAACGAACGAATGCGACGGTCCATTTCTGGGTTACCGGGTGCTTTTATTTCGTTTGCTGTCGCGATAGTATTAATATATGGCGTACGAATAAGAGAGGGGACATCGACCCCTTCGTTACCGGCTTGTTCACTCAGCTGCTGGAATATTTCTGATGCACGCTGCTTACCCGCGTGTTTAACGAGTGATGACAGTGCATCTAACCACTCTTGAGATTCAATATCGTGTTGCATTTTCTCTCCTCGGTAACGAGCCCGTGTAGCTCGCTCATGTTGAAAACATTCGTTACGGTTGGCCATTGATATATTACTTATATCTTCGGTACACTCAAGCCTGAACTTACTGAGCCCATTCGGTGCTGCCTACGATAAAGATAACTATCGATAATTTTGTAGTAATCTTACACATTTACCCACATCATTTCAATCTAGGGGCCAACGACTCGCTATAAAAATCCAGTAATCGGTATTTTTTGGCAATAACCCCTATAATTTTACTTGTCGCCCTAATATAGCACGCCAAAAATGTAGTAAAACTACAGAAATAAAAAATTTCATTACAAAACAAAGCACACTCATGTCGCCCTGCATTTATGCCATCGACCACAGGCACCTCAAGTATAGAAGCTATGAATATTTTGGTACCGATATATTAACAGCACTGAAGCACCCTCATAAGACCATCCGCAAAGATGAAGGCAAGCACGACCAGCCTAAGGATAGCGATAATAACGCTGCCCATCAATTAACGTTAATGGCTTATTAACTGCTTGGTTGTTTGCCACAAACCACATGAGTCGCTGACGACTAGGCATCCCCTCTGCTGTTTCGCTCCCAGGATAAAAAACCTCTTGATAGTACGCACGTAATTGTTGCGGGCTGATGTCATTAATATGCTTAACAAGTTGCTGACGATAGTCGAAGTTCTCATTCGATTTAAGGATATCCTGCCAATAGTGACCCGCCTTAGTCGATAGCGTTTGGGGCGTGGCCAATAACTTGGTCGCTACCGAGCGCTTAAATGCGGATAAATCATCAGGAATTAGCGCCTCTGACTGCTGAAGAAACTGTACCACAGCGTCTTTAATATCACCGCTAGAGACACTAGGTGACTGCACGACAAAGAAAGAACCCGGGACGTCTTTGATTGTCATGCTCGTTAAAAACACAATATAACCAAGCTGCTGCTCTGTGCGGAGTTGAGAATAAAAAGCAGACTCTAATACCTGCCGCATTAATACCATTTTAGCTTGGCTTTCTTCGCTATCATCAGGGCCTTGCACATACAAACCGACGGCGGTGTCATTGTGCTCCACCGGTAAACTCACTTCAGGAACCCTTACTGCTGATGATGCCGCCTGCCCTACTATTTCTTGCTTATGCAAGGGTAACTGAACGACCGTGGCTTCGGCTAAGGACAAACTGCCTTGCTGAAGCCATCCCGCTAGCGTGGACTGAAATAATGCCGCGGCTTGCTTATCGACATTCCCGTAGACCAAGGCGTTAATGTTTGCACCCTGCAACCAAGTAGATGCAAACACCTGGAGCTCTCGCATGCTAATGGTACCTAGCTCGCGTCCAATACGCTCATCAGAATAATAGGGAGAAAATAAGGACACCGGTAACTGACTAAACAACTGTTTGTAAGGTGTTTGCTTTTGCGCGTTTTTTAAGCCTCTCAACAACTCGATTTTAAGTCGGTCAAAACGATCCTCTACTATGAGTGGTCGTTGTATCTGCTCGGTCAGCATCGATAATAACAAGGGCATTTTGTCGTTGTAGCCGCGCAAACCAAGATCAAAACCCCGGCTATTAGCCGATAAAGAATATGATAAACCGGCCAGTGATGCAGGATAACTATTTTCATTCAAACGGTCGTTAACCAACATTACTAGCAGTTGGTTTAGCGCTGAATGGCGCGCAGACGACGCGGCTAATGGCGATTGCACACGAACAAAAACATTTGCTTTGGGCACCTTAAAGGAGACATCTTGCTGAACCCACAACGCCAAGTCGGATGAGGTATCGAGCGTGATTTTTTGAGGGATCTGCTGCGCCAATGATGGTGAGGATTGCGCAGCGGTATTGGCAGAATAATCGGTCAATAAATCAATGTTCGCGGGGATAAAAATATTCTTTTGTGGGAGCGAGTAATCTTTCGTTAAACTACTGACTAAAGGCGCAGGGCTTTTATTCAGTGATTTGACGGTATAAGGTACGTGGTATTTTTCAGTAATACTGTCGGTGTTCACATCGGGAAACAGGGTGCTAACAAATAAATTGCTCGGTGTCATTTTAGCCAATAAGCCACGAATCAATGCTTCATCAAAACGCGCATAACGATAGCTTGCACTAATAATGTCGGCCACAGGATAATCATGCAAATTATCGGCAAGGTGACTGACGGTATTGATTGCCCGGCCTTTTTCGCGAAATTGAAAAGCAATCTCAGACAACTGCTGCTTTTCTTGATAACGCCATGCGTTCACGCCTTCGGCTTGAATTTTTTTGAGAGCGTAAAATATTAGACCACGAATGTCTTCCCGATGCTTAACACCTTCTTGCGTCAAGCTAATGCTGACATTGAACGTAGCATTACCTGCACCCGCATCGCCGCCACCCGCAGAAAGCGCTTCTGCCCAGCCCTTGACTTTAAGCAACGATAACACACTCCCTTTGCCTTCGTGCCCCAACAAAGAACCGATATAACTCAACGGTTTTTCACGGTAGTGCACCTTGACGGAAGGCAATGGAAACACCATCGACATTTGACGCGTTTCTTTTACAGGTTGACTCATTACCTCGAATGGCAAACGCGTAACATCAAATAACGGCACGATACGTTCGCTAGTATCGACATCACGTAATGGTATAGCCGAAAAACGTGCCGTCACTATTGCCTGTAGATCTGCAATAGACTCTTTACCGAGCACCACTAATGCCATTTGACTAGAAGAATAATGCGTCTGATAAAATTCAATCAGATCGTCTCGTACTTTATCTTCAGTGCCATTACCTTCGGTTCGGTTGGCTAACGTCTCCAAGCTACCCACACTAAATTTAGCATAGGGGTGCCGAGGATTAATTTGTTGTCGATAGACATCATAACCCCGACGAGCATCGTCTTTAATTTTTGCTTGGTATTCAGAATGCACAGCGTTGCGCTCACGATCGACATATTTCTCATCGAACAATGGTGCAATAAAAAACTGGGCAAAACGATCCAGCGCAGGTTCAAGCTGATCTGCATCAATATCAAAAAAGTAATTAGTATGTTCGGCGCTAGTATAGGCATTGTGACTGCCCGCATTATTATCAATAAACGCTTGATATGCAGACGCCTCAGGATATTTTTCGGTGCCTAAAAACAACATATGTTCAAGGAAGTGGGCAAGACCTTCTCGGTCTTTGGGGTCATCGGAACTCCCCACATGAACATCTAACGCCGCTGCGGCCTTATCGGCTTGTGGGTCTGAGATGAGCAACACACGTAATTGATTTTGTAATACTAGATATTGATACGATCTGTCGTCTACCTGCCCTTTATCGATATCGATGTTGATTAACTGACCCGTTTGGGTGAGTTCACTTGAGGGTAAAAGTGGCTGGTGTATATCGGCCAACACCGCAAACGGGGCGGCCGTAAATAGAACAAATAATAACGCCGCTGCTGTTAGCGGTGCTAGTTTTATTATTGACGTACGGGGAAGGCATACATTGAGAGGAAGCAAAGAACATATGGGCATAAAAAAATCATCCTGTCATCGAGAGTATATTGTAATACGATAATGTGGGTTTAACCGATCTCTGAGTCGTGTCTCACGGTATCAGTGGCTAAAAAAAGCGCGCAAACAACTGCGGTACACCGCAGTTGTTTGCGCCATTACTGACTTTATACGTTGTGTGATCTTATGCGTTATCTGGTGCGTTATCCGTCAGCTGGCCCGCTGCGCCTGAAGCGGCGACCACTCGCTGAGGAGAAGGCCAAGCATTAATCACCGCCTTGACTAAAGTGGCTAGAGGAATAGCAAAAAATACGCCCCAAAAGCCCCATAAACCGCCAAAAATCAATACCGATAGAATAATTGCCACAGGATGTAACTTAACGGCTTCAGAAAATAGTAGCGGCACGAGCACATTGCCATCTAACCCTTGAATAACAAAATAGACAATAGCCAGATATAACAGTTCATATCCCCACCCCCACTGAAAAAAGCCAATCAACAGCACCGGGATAGTCACTAATACCGCGCCCACATAGGGGATAACAACCGACAGGCCGACAGCTAAGGCCAGCAATATCGGATAATTCATTCCTAGGATGCTGAAGCTGACATAAGAGGCAATACCCACCACTAGTATTTCTATGACTTTACCGCGTACATAGTTGGCGATCTGCTGATTCATTTCGGCAAATATCTTGTTCATTACCGGCCGCTCGCTAGGCAGTAACGAACCCACCCAAACGATCATAGAGCGACTATCTTTCAAAAAGAAAAACACTAACAGCGGAACCAGTACCATGTATAGCAGCCCCGTTAATAATACGGGCAGATTTGCCACCGAAAAAGACACCACTAGCTGCCCAAACGAAGCCAAGCGAAGACTCGCGTGCCGAATAAGCTGGTCAACCTGGGCTTCGGTAATAAAGGTAGGATAGGTGTCCGGTAAATGCAGCAATAGATCACGACCTTGTGTCACCATACGTGGTAGCTCTCTCGATAAGCTAATCGCTTGCTCCCACAATGCTGGAATAATAAACACCAGTGCTAATACCATTACGCCGACCAATGCTATTAATGCTATCGTTACCGTGGACCAATGGGGCAGACCTCGAGCTCTTAACAAGGTCACCATGCCCTGCATAAGAAACGCGATGATAATGGCGGCCAAAACAGGCCCTAAGACATCACCTAGTGTCCAGATAACGACAAATGACAATGTCAGCAATACAACAACAAGCACTGCTTCTTCATTATGAAAGTAGCGGTCAATCCATGTGCGAATAATAGGAATCATGGCGGCGAAGGTCTCTTTAAGTAGGGGATAATGAATAAAGAATAAAATGTACCGGTATCAATCATTATTAGGCTTTTTTTATGATGTATCGATAGTGGTCATCATACTCTGTAAATTCAATCATGCGGTGATCCGTTAATGCAATAAAGGCATGAAAATCGCGTACGGAGCCTGCATCGGTGGCTAGCACCTCAACACATTCATCGGTGCTCACCTGATGCAAGCCTTGTTTTGCTTTTAATAAGGGTAACGGACAAGACAAGCCTTTTGCATCTATTGTTTTTACAATGAGATTTTTTACATTTATCATAAATAAAACAGTCTTGATCTGGTTATTGGGACTTATCAGCTACACTCGACAGCTATTGTAATGCGCGGGGCCCATTAGCGGCATGCATTACATTAACTAGCGGCGTTCACTTGTTGATAACTGCCATGACTGATGGTCATAAAGAATACGTCGGGCCACTACAGGCATTGAGTCTATGGCATTAGGTGACGATAAAACCGCATACACTCACCTCATCACGACAGTGATGTCTAGGAGGCGGTTGAACTTTACGCTATTCTACTGCGGAAAAGCAGGCGTCAGCCATTTTTCACGGTCAATTTCGTCGCTTAATAGCACCTACTTTTGGTAAATAGAGCGACTATTCGCCTTAATCGACTGCAAAAACTGACTAGCTCTTGCTTTCCCTCGCTACGAACGGTGAAGTCCGATAAGTTCCTAGCATAGCAAATACCGGATTCCATGGGAGAATGTGCATTAACTTTTTTATACGCTATCTAACCAACGGGCTATTAGCCGGCATGTTGCTCAGCCTGCCATTATCATCCACCGCGCTAGAATTAGTCGCGGGGGACAACAATGATAAAACCGCTAGGTCTTCGTCCAATAAGACAATCGGAAGCGGAGCTCGCGACGACGAGCCTATCACCAATGCGGGTATCGCGTTACCCAGTATTGGGCGCATTAGCCAATCGGTCACCGACGAAGAGCAACGCATTGGCGCTGCATGGCTGAAACAATATCGCCGCCAGGTCCCCACATCATCCGACCCTATTGTTATCCACTATCTAGAAACGTTACTCGCAACACTGGCGTCCCATAGCGACATTTATAATGCGTCGCTATCCTTAGTGATCGCGAAAAACTCTACGCTCAACGCGTTTGCTGTCCCCGGCGGAATCATCGGTATTCATACAGGCTTACTGTATCACGCAAAAACTGAACAACAGCTGGCATCGGTCATTAGTCATGAGCTTGCCCACTTAAGTCAGCGACACTATGCTCGTGGTGTGGAGAAACGAAAGGGACAAACAGCAACAGTGATGACAGGCTTATTGGCGGGCTTAATTCTAGCGGCCACGACAGAAGGTGACGCCGGTATTGCTGCGATATCGGCAACGCAAGCGTATGCAGCTGGTCAGCAGCTGCGTTTTAGTCGAAGCTTCGAGCGAGAAGCCGATCGTATTGGGATGACCATTTTAGCCCGCTCGGGGATGAGCCCTCACGCTACGGCTGAAATGTTCGAAGAAATGGACAAACTCACACGTTTCTCGTCCAAACCACCGGAATTTTTACTGACTCACCCGTTAACGGCTAACCGTCAAGTAGATGCCGTCAACCTAGCGCGCGCGTATCCCCAAAAAATTGTGCCCGACAATATCAACTATCAACTCGTTAGGGCGCGGGCTATATTAGAAACTGTAGAGTCACCACAGGCAGCCATCCAGCGCTTTAAAGATGAGCTATCGGGTTTTGATACCCCAGTAGATGGTAATCGATACGGCTTAGCATTAGCCTTACTCGATAACCGTGAGCCGGAGAAAGCCGGGCAAGCAATTACTGTGTTACTAGAAAAGTATCCAGACAACCTCATTTTAAAAATAACTTACAACCAAATATTAGCGGGTAAAAAAGACTTCGTCACGGCGACTAACAACTTGCAACAATTGATAAAACAATATCCGGATTACTATCCACTACCGTTTTATTTGAGTCAGTTATATAGACAGCAAAATGATTTTTTAGCCGCGATTAACGTGCTGGAGTTACTCAGTAAGGCTCGTCCCAAGGACCCATTAATTTGGTATGAGCTGGCCGAAATATCGGGACTAGCGAATAACATCTCGTTACTGAACAAAGCCCGTGCGGAATATTTTATTTTACATGCTAACTTCGACAACGCAGAGCAGCAACTCAAGGCGCTGGCAGAAAGGGAGTCCGCGAGTGCTGTATTAAAGCGCTATGCGAAGGAACGTCTTCAAGCGCTAGAGACTATTCGCTCGCGTTCAAAGTTGTGACACCAGCTTTCGAGTTCTTTTGCTGGCATAGGTCGGGCTATGTGAAACCCTTGAGCCTGTTCACACCCCATCTCGCCAAGGCGAGCCTGAAGTGCTTGTGTTTCAACGCCTTCGGCCACTACCCGTAAACCCAGATTATGGGCCATATTAATCGTCGAGCTAACGATAACTTGGTCATGTTCATTTTCTATCATATTGATAATGAAGCTATAATCAATTTTCAATCGTTTGACTGGCAAACGTCTTAAATAAGCCAACGATGAATAACCTGTACCGAAATCATCAATGGATAAATCGATACCCATTTCATTTAATTCTTTAAGTACTAACAGTGTTTTTTCCATATGCTTCATAATAGTGCTTTCGGTAATTTCTAACTCTAAGCACGACGCAGGCAAATCATAACGTTTCAACATTTCACGAATCGTATCACAGAAGTTTTCTTGTACTAAATTACGCGCTGACACGTTGACCGCGACGGATATAACCAAACCCCGTCCACGCCATTCTTTAATTTGGCGCAGACTTTCATTTAACACCCAACACGTCATATCGTTAATTAAGTCTGTCATTTCAGCGATAGGCACGAACTCCGCTGGCGAAATAAATCCCATTGTCGGATGCACCCAACGCGATAGAGCCTCGACACCTACGATGCGCTGATCATCTAAAGATATTTTAGGTTGGAAGTATAGTGTCAGGCCGCTCTTGCGAATGGCTTTGCCTAACTCTCTCATTAATGATAAACGCTTAGGCGAGTGTGCATCGCGCTCTGTATCATAAAATGCAACGCCCGACATATCTTCTTTAGCACAGTACATGGCGACATCGGCATAGCGCAGTAGCGTCGAAAAATCATCTGCCTGGTCGGGATATAGTGCAACACCAATGCTCGCACGAATTTCTAGTTCAGTGTCGTCTACGTAAAAATCCTGACGGATACACGATAACAATAATCGTCCGATCTCTTCAACTTCCGCTAGGCTTTTCACCTCCGTCAATATAACCGCAAATTCATCGCCACCCAAACGCGCTATTGTAGACGGTGTATCAATTAAAACTGTCTGTAACCGAGGGCCAATTTCTTGAATGATCTTGTCGCCCGCATCATGCCCGAGGGTGTCATTAACATCTTTGAAACTATCGAGGTCTATAATCATCAACGCCAACTTGTCATTTGGGGCGGTAAGATCAATCGCTCGCTCTACTGATTGCTGCAGCAATATTCTGTTAGGTAAGCCTGTTAGGAGATCGTGGGTATTTTGATATTCTAATTGTGCAATATATTCCCGCCGCTCGGTAATATCGTGGGTCACCCCCCAAATACCAATCAAGTGATTATCTTCGATAATCCCCTGCACCGACAGTCTAATGTAGCGTGACTGGCCATTCTCGGATAAAAAAAATGTCTCTTTATTGTCTATATGAAAAGCATTGTCGACAAACTCTTCAACAGAAAAAAAATTATCTTTTATTGGGATGTCACGGAACAGCAGACCATCAATACTGGCCGAGGCATCAAGCTGGTATAATTCATGGAAGACATGATTGTAGTCGCCCATCATCGCTTGACGATTAATGTCGTCCACTAGTTGACGTCGGGTATCGTCTAGAACGCTCATTTTAGGCAATTTAATCGGTTGAATAATGTCAACACGCCAAATAGCGTCACGGCTATTTTGAATAAAGGCGCGATAATTCGCTTCGCTTTTGGCTAAACTCAATTGATGCTGTTTAAGCTCAGTAATATCATCAAGCGTAAACACCACACCGTTGAATCCATGGCTGGCATTTTTAACAGCTATTTTATCGGTTTGAAACCAACGCTCCTGGCCATTAATAACCACTTTTTCAACAAGTTCGGTAACGGAGTTACCTGTCCGTGCTACGCTTAAAATCTCTTGATGTGTATTAATAGGGTTTTCCCAGTAATCCAATACTTCAAGCGAAGTTTTACCCGATAGATAGGGGTCATTTAACAAACGTTTAGCCATATCATTAGCTGAGCGTACCCGACCCCACTGGTCAAGGTACAGCACGGCCGTACGCAATGTATCAAATAAAAAACGGCTGTAAAATTCGTCTGAATTACCCCCTCGCGTGTCAGGAGCGCTCCTTACATCACGCCTGTTATCAACACTGTAACGCCGCTCGTTGTGCTCCATAATTTTCATCCCGTTCCTATATTAATAGTGTTGAATGCATACTATTTAATCGGTTCATCTGAAATTAATGATAGTCAAGCGATGGGGAATGTACAAACAAAAAAACGAAAAAAATCAATAATGCGGGGGGAGTTCAGGCGCGGATTGATCGGGATGCGCAACACTGTCACTTACTTCATTAAGACGTGCTTCCCACCTAGCGAGTTGAACCACTAAAGAGCGTATGATCTTGTCCTGATCTGCGATAGTTTGGTCCAACTGCTGGAGTGTATCTTCTTGATAAGACAATCGCGTTTGCAAATCATCAATATCATTTTGGAACTGTTCAATGTGGTTATTAGTCATTCATATTACCTTTAAAAAATGGGGTTCACTGGTTTAAGCAGAATACTTAGCTGTTTCTGGTAGCTCTGCACCACATTTTCGGCAGAAATCAGCATCCATCTCATGACCGGGTGAGTTGCAGTTTTGACATATTTTTTGTGTGCGCTGACGCTGCATTTCTTGCGCTATTTCGGCAGTAAAAATGCCCGTTGGCACGGCAATAATAGAATAGCCCGTTAGCATCACTAAAGTAGCAATTACCTGCCCCAGCACTGTGTGCGGGGTGATATCGCCATAACCTACTGTCGTAATGGTCACAATGGTCCAATAAATACTGCGCGGGATACTGGTAAAGCCGTTATTGGCCCCCTCGACTACAAACATTAACGAACCAAAGATCACCGCCAATATAAGCACAAAAGAAAAGAACACGAATATTTTACGCCGAGATGACAATAACGCACGGGCAAGTAAGCTCGCCTCGCTAATATAGCGCATCAGTTTCAGTACGCGGAAAACACGAAAAACACGCACTAGCCGGACAATGAATAAGTAGGCAATATCTGCATAAAACAACCCTAGATAGACGGGTAGAATAGAGAGCAAATCGACAATACCGTAAAAGCTACGAACATAACCCAGAGGTTTGGGCGAGACATAAATACGCATGGCATATTCGATGGTAAAAGCAATCGTCAGCGTCCACTCCAAGATATCCAGATAAGAGCCATAGGACACAGCAAACAAGCTTACAGAGTCAAGAATGACAATCGCTACACTCAGTAAAATGGTGTATATCAGCACCAAGTCAAATAACTTACCCGCAGGGGTATCAGTACCAAATATAATGGTATATACCCGCTGCTGAAATGCATTGTTTTCCTCTGCTTGTGGTTCGCTCTTTGCTGCTGAGGGATGGCTCGATGTTGTTTTTTTATGTGTAGACAAAACCACTTATCTCCGATAAACGTGTTTTCTAATATGGTGGTGAGTTTATGATGCATTGTAGCCGATACCAGTGCATCAATGTGCAGATGATACATTTGTGTTGATACTGTGTAAGCTGCTGAGCCGGTAAATGATATGCATGCTGCTGAGTACAAGTTTATATAGGCGCTTTGATGGCATCATTGGTGCATTAATTTTATAATGGGCTTTGGCCTTTTCACTCTTGCCTGTCACCACTGACCTTACCCTCTGGATGTTGTTATGAAAAAAAATAGCCGGCTTGTCTACTCTACCGTCACTGGGCGCGTAGATGAAGATAAAACAACGTCTGTATTATCTTCATCTGATGACGGTGTTGTGCGTATTCATCGCGAAACAAAGGGACGCAAAGGGAGTGGCGTTAGTGTGATCAAAGGTTTGGGATTAGACGATAAAGCACTCAAATCTCTTGCGAAAACACTTAAGCAAAAAATGGGCGTGGGTGGGAGCGTAAAAGCGGGGGTTATCGAAATCCAGAGCGATCAGCGAGAGACGCTAAAAACATTATTAGAACCCATGGGACACACTGTCAAATTAGCGGGCTCTTAGACGCTTCTCTGCAGCTTTTGTTGGCGCGATCAACTCACCCCACCATTTTAGCTCTCCTCTTAAACTCACCTATCATGCCCTTCTTTCGGTCTTTTTCTCACCCCTGCTAGGTATGGGTTTGATCAATGCTTGTTTTGGACAAACGGTAACAAAATAATGGCGATTAAATCGAAGACCATACGATAAAAAGCGACGAAATGGCAGCGACAAAAGAAATAATGACCCGCAAGATAGGCAATAGGCATAGCTGGCCTAGTACTTGCTAAATATATTACAAGAGGCAGCTAAGGCTCGCTAAACGACAATTTTCTGACTAACGCTTGGTTGGTAATCTAGAGGTTTTATAATGGACACACAGGTTTTATGGCAACTTTTCGACACCTCGGCCAAAATGGGTATCGGGGCATTAGTCAGCGTAATATTGATGATGCTCGTAATGAACAGACGGCAATCTTCACAAAAGACTCACCAGCACCCTGATCAGCGACGATTGATGATACTAGAAGGGATATCGACCGATGTCGGTAATCTGAGTCATGTCTTCGCCAAATATTCTGCACTAGTTATTGAGTCTGTTCACCATGGTAGCCACTGGCCAGAAGCGCGAAAAAAAGAATTAGAGGTGGTTAATCACGAGCTGGTCAGAGAGTTTAAAAAATTATCTGACGCGGAATCAAAATTATTAATGCTCGGCGAAAAAGCCTTGGAGAAGACCTTACGTTTATACGCGGCGAAAATTGCTAACTTTAGACGGCAAGTCTATGTCGGCAGAACTGATATGAAAGACGAAACGATTATTGCGATGAAAAAAGATATTAACTTACTCCGTGAGCAGTTTTATGAATTCTTAAGCAAGAAGTACGATCGCCTACTCAGCGGCACGACTACTGCGCGATAGCAGAGGGCCTAGCACGTAACCACAACGAAAACTCAGACGTAAAAAAAGCGCACATTGGCGCTTTTTTTTACGTTAAAGAATGTAATGGTATTAGTTACCGTAACTCATCAGGCGCTGGTAGCGTTTTTCTAGTAGCTCATCCAGTGGCTGCGCCATTAGCTCGTCAACCTGAGCAATTAAGCGACCTTGTAAGTTTAATGACATCTCATCAATATTACGATGCGCCCCGCCTAATGGCTCGGGAATAGTTTCGTCTACAATACCCAATTCCTCTAACACCTTAGACGTTACCCCCATGGCTTCTGCCGCCAATGGGGCTTTATCTACGGTCTTCCAAATGATGTTAGCGCAGCCTTCGGGCGAAATAACAAAGTAAGTAGAGTACTGCAGCATATTCAACTGATCACCCACGCCGATCGCTAATGCGCCACCCGACGACCCTTCACCAATAACAGTACAAATAATCGGTGTACGTAAACGGGACATGACCGCTAGATTTTGTGCTATCGCTTCACTGATCCCACGCTCTTCGCTATCAATACCTGGATATGCTCCAGGGGTGTCGATAAGGGTTAGCACGGGCATTTTAAAACGTTCGGCCATTTCCATTAGACGTAAGGCTTTGCGATAGCCCTCTGGTTTTGGCATGCCAAAGTTGCGCCTCACTTTTTCGCTAACACTGCGGCCTTTTTCTTCACCGATGATCATTACTGGTTTGCCATCTAGCCGAGCAACGCCACCCACGATCGCATGATCATCACCAAAGTGCCGGTCGCCATGAAGCTCATCCCAGTCGGTAAAAATACGCTGAATATAATCTGTTGTGTAAGGACGCTGTGGATGTCGAGCCACTTTTACCACGTTCCAGGCACTTAAGTTTGAATAAATACTTTCAGTCAGTTTTGTGCTTTTTTCGCGCAGCTTGCTGATTTCTTCTGTGATATTGAGTTCGTTGTCATTACCGACCAACTGTAACTCTTCGATTTTACCTTCGAGATCAGCAATAGGTTGTTCAAAATCGAGATAGTTTGGGTTCATCACTTACTCAGTTGTTCGTTGTTATAAGAGGTATTGCTGCATAAAACCAGCAATCAATATGTGCATAAGATACGCTAAAGCGACGATTTAGTCGAGTCAGATCGTTGCTTTTATGGGGCAAATATAATGTGAATATAACGTCTTTATAGTGCACATATAATTTCAATGTTTATCCGCTTGGCAAAGCACCGGAGAATAACCACTGTCGTTATGACTGCCCACTATTAAGAGGATAAACTGCCGTTTGCTGGTAACCCGTATGCACGGTCATTAAACCCGCCCACTCACGGTCAAGCAGTGCATCGCCGCTGTCCATTAATAAAGGGCGGTGCACTAACTCGGCCAATTTGCTAGGGGTGATTAGAACAACCGTATTGTGCTGGGTAATACGCCGCAACACTTTGGCACTGATCTGCTGATTACCACGACCAATAATATGTCCCTGCCCGCCAATCGCCGTAATCAGCAGTTTAGCGGGGTGGTGAGGATATTGCTCTAGTAACAAGGATTCTAAACAGAGGGCGCTAACATCCATAGCGATAACCTCTCGACCCAAAACCACATCTACACCTAGTAATGTATTCGGCAAATGTAGTTCATCCATAATGGCTTTAGGTGTGGTGCCACAACCGATGATATACAGTGTTTCATTATCCATATCATCGACAACACCTGCGGCAATTTCTAATTGGATTTCGTCTTCATTTTGCCGCCCGGAATTTTTTACCTGCTGCACATAACGTTGATCGTTTGGAACACGTAGTTCACCATAATAGCGAGAATTTAATTGACCTGCCCGTAAGGCTTCTTCGTCGATATCGCGGACTTCTTGAATACCTGTCGAGACCACGTCATTATCTATTAACAAATGTAACACCTCTGCTGCCGCTTGGGGCGAGACGGCATAAACACCTGAGTGCATTTTGACACCCGCAGGAATCCCCAAGACTAATAGTGCTTCGTTGCGACTCGATTGGCAGGCATTTACCACATTGCGGGCAGTCCCGTCACCCCCCGCAAATAATAATAGATCGATACCTGCATCAATTAGCTGTGTTACTAAGCGCTCGGTATCTTTTGCCGTAGTGTGTTGAGCCTCTATTTCGCCGACTACGGTGACTGCGAACCCATGTTGTTTAAGTAAATCTTCCCCCATTTTTGATGGCGCTGTTAGCCAGCGGACTTTACTGGCCTTTTCCCCTAGCTTTGCCAAAGTAACGGCCACCCGTGAAGAAGATAGGCATTGCCCTCCCTGGGACAACACCTCATCGATATCAATATTATCGCTACCTTTTAAAGCCATTGGGCCGCCGATACCGGCATAAGGGTTAATCACTAAACCAATTGTTAACATACACATTACCTAACATTCATCAGACGCCGAAACCAACGATTATCATGGTTTTACCTGTCCGTTCACTACTTATGATTTCGCTCCCAGCAACGCTAGCCACTCGGCCACTGGCGAACACTGGGCCACATCGGGAAATATAAAGTGAGAATACTCGCGGCGCACCGGATAGTCTTTTCTCATCCGATCAAAATGCATCGCCATGCTGTGGCCGCTACTGTTCCACTCACGTAAACGCGTGTCATCGTTCATAATTGGGTATGCCGCTAACAACACTGCATTTAAAATAGCTGCGGGTGATGATTCTTGGTTTGGCACTGCTTTAGTTACTGCCTTAGTTACTGCCTTAGTTACTGTCTGAGGTACTGTCTTAAACGCTATCTCTGGCAGCAATGCGATTTGGGTATTGACGATGGTTGACACATCAATACCGGGAGTCACGCCTAAAGACTGACATAACTGCTGAAACACCATCACCGTGCCCTGCTCTTTACCCTCTAAGCTATGGCCCGCTATATGAGGTGTGGCGATATCGACTAACGTCAGTAACGCTTCAGCAATATCGGGTTCGTTTTCCCACACATCTAGGGCAACACGGATATCTTTTTTCTGGCGCAAACGGTTGATCAACGCTTGATTATCAATCACTGCGCCACGCCCCGCACTAATTAATAAAGTATCGGGGCGCAACTGGTTTAACTCATGCGCGCCTAAAAGATGATAAGTAGGAAACTTGCCTGTCTTCGTTAAGGGTGCATGGGAGGTGATGATATCAGCTTGCAGAAGCTCTTCAAGAGAAACCAAGTCAGGGTTATCTTGCTCGGATAAAAAAGGATCGTAAACGTGGCAATTAACCCCCAAGGCTTTTAAGCGCCGATACACTCGCCCACCCACATTGCCGCAGCCAATAATACCCACTGTTAGCTGCATCCATTCCGGCGACAATTGCGCCATAGCACTTAAAGCATATTGGACGACCGCATTTGCATTACAACCCGGCGCATTTGCCCAAGGAATAGAGCGGCTATTCAAGTAATCGACATCCAAATGATCGGTGCCTATGGTGCAAGTCCCTACAAATTTAACACTGGAACCACTCAATAATACCTGATCAACATTCAGCGTAGAACGGGTGATCAATGCATCAACACCCTCTAGCTCGGCCTCACTGATAGTGCGGCCAGAATATATAGCGACTTCTCCAAGACTGGAGAACAGTTCTTCAAATAACAATATTTGGCTATCGCCCAGAATCTTCATCATAAATCCCTACTATTTTACAAAATTGAACGTCGACGATACCGTAACAAGTTAACGTAAAAAGCGTTGGTAACACAGATTATCGGTTTCTTCGGTAAATTGATAATTCAATTGTTCAAGATATGTCGAAAATTCAGCGGCATCCTCCTCTGCCACTTCGATCCCCGCTAACACGTTACCTATGGCTGCGCCCTGATTACGATAGTGAAATAAACTGATATTCCACTTAGCACCTAATGTTTCTAAAAATCGTAACAGTGCACCGGGGTATTCTGGAAAATCAAAACGAAATAAACGCTCTTTAATCACCGCACCCGGTTGCCCCCCCACCATATAACGAATGTGTAACTTAGCAAGTTCGTTATTAGAAATATCACTAAAGTTATAGCCACATTCTGTTAGATGTGACGTAAGCTGCTGTAATTCCTCGTCACCGTTACGCAGGCCCACACCGACGAAAATTTCAGCCGTTTTAGCATCGGTATAACGATAATTAAACTCGGTGATTGGTCGACCACTTAACGCCTTACAAAACGCCTTAAAACTGCCTTTTTGTTCAGGTAATGTCACCGCTAGCAAGGCTTCATTTTTTTGTCCTAGGGCGGTGCGCTCGGCCACATAACGTAAGGTATTAAAATTTAAATTAGCGCCTGATAATATACCCGCTAACTGTAAACCTGTCGCTTGATTGGTCTCGCACCATTTTTTCATGCCGGCTAATGCCAACGCGCCCGACGGTTCGGAAATTGCCCGCATAGCGACAAAAATATCTTGCATGGCCGCACAAATTTCATCACTCGATACGGTCACTATGCCATCACAGTGTTGCGACGCCACGCGAAAGGTTTCTTTACCCATGCGCTTAACAGCCACACCATCGGCAAAGCTTCCTACGTAATCTAAGTCGACGGGTTCTTTGGCTTTCATGGCCGCCGCAAAGCACGCACTATCTTCTGCCTCAACCGCGATCACTTTTATTTTAGGGTTAACCGTTTTAATGTATACCGACATCCCCGCCATTAAACCGCCACCACCGACAGGGATAAACACGACATCGACATTAGGTAACTGCTCTAACAATTCTCTAGCGACGGTTCCTTGCCCGATAATGACGCCTTCATCATCAAATGGAGGCACGAATACCGCGCCCTCTTTTTTAGCTAACTCAAGTGCGAAGGCATTGGCCGTATCGAAGTTATTGCCATGAATAATAACGTCTCCACCATAGCCTTTTACCGCATCCACCTTAATTTGCGGGGTAGTACTTGGCATCACAATGCGTGCATTGTGCCCTAGGTGAGTCGCACTATAGGCTAAACCTTGCGCATGATTACCAGCGGATGCGGTCACTACCTGAGAATGTTTTGGCAGCGTTTGCAATCGATTAAAGGCACCGCGCAACTTAAAGGAATATACCGGCTGCTGATCTTCACGTTTTAACCACATAGTACAGCCATATTTAGCGCCTATTTGCCCGACGCAAGTTACATCTGTGACCTTCGCTAGCGGCTCCATATTGGCTTTTTTAATTGCTTTCACGTAATCCTCAGCACTTAAGTCGCTAGTCTTTCTCTTTCTAGACAATCTCTTCAGTAATGCTCGTATCATTTTATTTCTCTATCACTCGCTGTATTTTTCTATATTCTCTAGATAACGTTCTAGAAAGTGGTATAAGTCGCCCTCTACTCAGTCAGTGCTCTATACGATTTTCTGTATAGGGTTATTTACCGAACCGGATATCTTCACGCGAGATTGCCCGCCGACAACCTATATGCACCTTTTTATACGCACCTTAAAAACAAAAAACCCTCGGACTTTTCAGTACGAGGGTTTATTAGCCGCAAAAGCGTTGCGCAACCAATTCACCCCGCAGCGATAATAATCGCAGCGGTGATAATAATGGCTTGCACTAGTGTTGTTCTTCTCATATGAGCATTGTAGTGTGAAAACGCCTGTATGACAAACGTTGATGACGCTACGTAAGACTCTTTATAGCGACAACATACGTTTTATAGGGGTTCACTCGGCAAGCAAAAAGCATTCATACGTGAGAAATACCATCTTCATCATAAGGCAGGTAGCGTGGCGACTGAAGCATTGCTCGTACTCGCACCAATAATGTAAGCCAACCAACCCACATTAACAATCACAATCACAGCGTGCACCTAAAATAGTGTGACTAATAGTGTGACTAATAGCGTGACTACAGATCGGCTAAAATCGGTACGTATGGGCATACCTTTGCGTTTAAAACCGGCCAAGGTAGTTGACGTCTGATACGAATAGAACTGATTGGGACAATTCAAAATGAACCAAGTTCGATACGGCATCGATATTTAACCATGTAAGCCGAACATAAAGAAAGCGACACGCCAAGACAGCATAGTGGCTATGCCATAATAAACGCCGACATCCATTTACGCCAATACACCGAAAATCAGATGCTGCCTTAGTAGAAGGTGCATTGACTAATATATTTAGCCCTCACAAGACTCGCCTCATGCAAAATTTCATACATACGGTCATAGAAAGCGGACTGTCCTGCGCTTCGCAGCGAGGTAGATCACACAAATTCCATACGAAATCGAACCACCCAAAATTTAGGCGAAAAAGTTAGCCGCAGTATTTTTAAGCCCATAAATAATGAGACGTCGATTTTCGTTAGACAACACATGCATTATTTCATAGATAATGACTGAGCCACCGCACTATTGATAGCGACTTATAGAGTCAGCGGACTATCATGTGCATTGATTCGTCACCCGGTAATCTCCATGATGTTAATGCAACCCTTTTTGAAGAGTGCTCTTCCTTGTTAGGGGAATCCATTGAGGTGGGGAGGAACATACACGGCCCTATGTTACAGAACTAAGAAATAGCGGCTTATGCCGCTATTTCTAATCGAGGATATTAATACACGATTAACCGTTTGACATCACGCCAATAGTTATACGGATTTCGTGTGCTGAGTACATGACATGAGGATCTTTGATCACTTTGTGATTGACTACAAAGAGCTTTGGATGCCCGTTGCGTTACCAAAAAAAATTGCAGTGTTAACAAGGTATCGCCGGAAATAATCGTCTAATAATGGCCGCTTAAGTGACTTCTGGAGCATTAACCCCTAGAATTCAATGCTTCGCTAACGCCTTTGACGTTAACAGCGATCAACATACTTGCCCCATTGCGGTCTAATTATCTTGGCACACAGCCCCTAAAAAGAATCACACCTGCTCTAGAAAGACGACTACCTCGTTAAAATCAATCGTCTTGCGTGAACGATTGGCCACTAACTATATCCACCGTTTTCAAGATTATCCGATTGCTCTAACGGCACTAGTGCGCGCACTAGCTTGCGCATATCTAGCCGACCAACGGGCTGACCATCCTTCATCACACGATAGTTAAGTGCGGTGTCGCCCTCCGACAATGCAATCACCGATTCTAAGGTGTCATCATGATCAATATCGTCGTTAAACTGACCCGAAGCGTCTGAGCTTGGAGACATAACTGAACGAACCCTTAGTACACGAGCGCGGTTAATATCACTCACAAAATCTTCGATATAAGGGTCAGCGGGGTTAAGCAGGATATGTTGTGGCTCACCTTGCTGAACGACAAAACCGTCCTTAAGAATAACCAGATGATCGGCTAGTTTCAGGGCCTCATCTAAATCGTGAGTGATAAACACGATGGTCTTCTTCAACTCAACTTGCAACTCGTTTAATAGATTTTGCATATCGGTGCGGATTAGCGGATCAAGTGCAGAGAACGCCTCATCCATTAACATAATGTCGGAGTTACTGGTGAGTGCGCGCGCGATACCCACCCGCTGCTGCATTCCGCCCGATAGCTGATGAGGGTACTGATCACCTTGCCCCTGCAGCCCAACGCGGTCAATCCACTTAAGCGCCTCACTCGCATATTGACGTTCGTTCTGTCCGTCGACCCACGGGGCTAAACCTGCATTTTGTAACACGGTCCGATGTGGTAGCAACGCGAATTTTTGGAACACCATAGACATTTTATGCTGTCGCAGGTGCCGAAGCTGTTTGTCGCTATACTCCAATATGTTGTCGCCGTCGACCCATACCTCGCCGGCTGTCGGCTCAATAAGCCTATTAATGTGCCGGATAAGCGTGGACTTACCGGATCCTGACAGCCCCATAATCACCGTCGTTTTTCCGGTGGGCACATCGACGTTAATATTATTTAAGCCCAGTACATGGTTGTGCTCTTCCAAGAGCGCAATCTTACTGACACCCTCGTTGACCAATTGCAGTGCTGGCTGAGGGTCGTCTCCGAAAATCTTGTAAAGATTACGAATCGAGATCTTGATTTCTGTATCGTTCATAGCTGTTCCCTATTAACTCGACTGACTTACATTGATACGAGCGAGTGCCGCCTTCGTCACGCGATCCAGAATGACCGCAAGAAGAACGATCCCCAAACCAGAGAGCAGACCTACGCCTAGCTCTAGCGACCGAATACCGCGCAACACCAGCACGCCCAAACCTGGGGCCGAGACTAGCGAAGCAATCACGACCATCGCAAGACTCATCATGATGGTCTGATTAACGCCCGCCATAATATTAGGCATCGCTAACGGAATTTGCACGTTGAACAATTTTTGGCGTGTCGTCATGCCAAAAGCATCTGCCGCTTCAGTCACGTCTGGATCGACCAACCTAATACCTAAATCAGTCAAGCGAACAACCGGTACAATGGCGTAAAGAATAATGGCAATGCCATAAAGCTTAGGCTCAGTGACCGAAAACAAGAAAATCAGCGGTATCAAATAGACAAACGGCGGCAAGGTCTGGAGCATATCTAGAATAGGAATCATGGTACGTTGCACACGATCACTTCGCGACATGGCGATACCAATGGGAACCCCGAACAATACACAGGTCAGCGCACAGACAAAAATGATCGCGAGCGTCTGCATGGTATAAATATAATAGTCAACAAAACCAAGGAACCCGAAACAGATGGCTACCAACGCGACGAGTTTCATTTGGCGGCCGACCACCCAAGCCACCAACATCAGCATGGGGATCATAATGAACCATGGTACTGTTTGCATTACCCACAAGGCTTCGTTGAGTGCCCAACTTAGCGGTTGGGTCAGTGGATCGACGACCGCTTTGAGGACGTCCTTGATAGAAAGGAAACCTTCCTCCAAGCCACTCGTGAGCTCACGCGATTGAGGAAAAGATGGACAGGCTTCGTGCAATGCGTCCATGGACGGAAATGGCGTTTCCCATGAAGACAAGTCAATATCGTCGCCTGATGTCTGTGCTAACAGTTGTGACATGGACATAGTCCCGCCACTGTCATCGCCACTGACACCGCACCAGTTGCGCAAGCCCAGCCCATTGAAAATAAAATCATAAGTCGCCATGCACACCTCGTATAGACTGCATATCGCAGCCTTTTTTTTAATTTTTATCATTTTTAATGAATAACAGACTCAGGTCATATCAACCTGTATCTATCTTTTGACTTCCAGCGAATTCACGCGGACATAATTCGGAAAAATAACGGGTGGTGCTGAAAACACCACCCTAATCAACTGACTTAATCTAGCTGACTTACTTCAATAGTGCAGAAAGTTTTACTTTTGCTGAATCGCTGATCCAGTCACTCCACTCATCTGGGTTATTTTTTAGAAAGTAGACAGCGGCTTCCTCATTGGATGCATTGCTTTCTTCTTTCCAGGCCAAGATCTGACTCATGGTACCCGTCTTAAAGGTCACATTGCTCATCAAGTCAGTAATATCAGGATGCGATTCCATGAAGGCACTAGTCACAGCCGTTACCACTGGCGCTGCCGGAAATGATGATACCTTTGGCGCAGGCGCGTCAGCATTTTGATTGGCTGCATGTATCGTTTCATCATACTCACCAAGATCAACGCTCGTCATATCAAACATACCTAATGGCGTAGTTGGGCCCCAGTAATAGCCAAACCAAGGCTTCTCACTACGGTAAGCTGCTGCCATAGAAGTCGCTAAAGTCTCACCAGATCCATGGTTAAAAACTTTTATGCCTTTATCTTCAAGGTTGAACGCTCTAATCAAGTTATCATTTACTATTCTGCAGCCCCAGCCATCGGGACAGTTGTTGAACATGCCGCCGACCAGTTCAGGATTAGCCATGATGCCTTCGATTGTTGCAAGCTCTGGGTTTGCCTCAACTAAATAACTCGGGATCCACCACCCTTCAACACCACCGGGGTCAAGTACGCTAGTAAGCTCTTTAATTTTGCCTGCATCGATTAGTTTTTTGTAAGCATCACCAGCGGAGTTAACCCATAGTTCGGTAACAATGTTAGGCTCGTTGTTTTCAGCCAATGAAGCAATAGCTGGAGTGGTATCTGAGGGAACAACGGTAACGTCGCAACCATAGCCCTGTTCCATAAGAAATTTTGATACTGACGTCACGATGGCAGCTGAATCCCAGTTCATTTGAGTGATAGTGACATCGCCACACTGATCTTGAGCAAAGGCAGCGGTAGGCGCCGTAAGGGCAGCAATTGCTGTTAGTGCCGCGCCGAAAATATAGCGTTTCATTCTATTCTCCTAATGTGTGTGATTTGTCGGATAGCACCAGCTAATTGTAGCCGCATCCGTAAAAGCTCATTAATACCGCCAAGCGCCCCAACCATTAATTTTGTGTTTTTTCAGACGACCAAATGAGATCACCTTAAAACAATTTGGTAGGCCCGTTCGCAGTATTTTTTTATGACTTTGTCTATAAGTCTATAGCAATGCCATTTAAATACAACCGAGATGGCGCCAACACAGCCTATTACGAACGAAGATTTGTAGATAAAATTGCGATATTTTATGACAGATAATTTTATAAAAAAATTAATTGATAATTCAATGAAAGGTACAGCTAGCCTAACGCTGGCACCGTTTAAAAACCCGCTAAATAATTATTTTAATGCGACGATATGCGACATAATTTTTTGATGTGTAATTAATTTTATTAAGATACAATTTAGATGGTATTTAGATGGTATTTAGATGGTCTACGGTGTCAAACCCGATTAAAAACCGTGTTAGTTAACTTTGTTCGCGAACGGTGATTGCCCATCCAGGATAAATCTTTAATAAGCGACTCACATACTACGTAATTTTTTTAACATAATCACTCCGATGAAACCACTTGTTCGTCATTTCTCTGATAAGAGACAACTCCGGCTCATCTATAAGGCATAAAAATAGTGCCTAATAAGCACCCTGCTACATTTTATTACCAGTACCTAACGATGTATAAGCATGATGATACAAAATTATTTTACCTACGTTACCTACCACGCTATATCGGTAACTTTACCCTAAGCAATACCGATGACATAACGATGACATAACGATGACATAACGATGACACAGTAACGCCTATCGCTCCCTATCAAGTAACGACGCTTTCTAGTGTCCCTCCCACAATGTATCCATACGATGATAGCTGCCATTGAAATAAAGGACATAATATCACCTAGACAGTTAAATAATTTTAGAAATACATAATTTTGGTTGGGCGAAATCAGTAAAAAAGTTTGATTCGTCATCAGTACGCGGCATAAATTTAGCTCTCATGCTTTGTCGATGCATGTAGCAATTTCCCTTAATAAAAACGATAGCCACTCTCAGAATAAAAACGATAGTTACTTTCAGAATAAAATTTCGGCCGTGATTGTCAACTCGGATAATAACGTGCTGCGGATGACCGATTAACACAATCCTTAGCTGACTTGGCTTTGCTACACCAGAAACGATTATTATCGACTTTCAATCAAGTCTACCCCTATTACTTTTTATTGTTTATTTCACTACTGTCCCGTTAACGTAATGTCGTCATGCTGGGCTTGATCCGGTATCCAGTAAACTATTGAAATCACTGGATTCCGGATAAGCAAAAAACGCTTTCCGGAATGACGGGGTTTCTGTTTGATTTTCATGTCGCTTACTTATCGTATTCGTCATGCCGGGCTTGATCCGGCATCCAGTAAACTTTTGAAATCACTGGATTCCGGATAAGCAAAAAACGCTTTCCGGAATGACGGGGTTTCTGTTTGATTTTCATGTCGCTTACTTATCGTATTCGTCATGTCGCTTACTTATCGTATTCGTCATGTCGCTTACTTATCGTATTCGTCATGCCGGGCTTGATCCGGCATCCAGTAAACTATTGAAATCACTGGATTCCGGATAAGCAAAAAACGCTTTCCGGAATGACGGGGTTTCTGTTTGATTTTCATATCGCTTACTTATCGTATTCGTCATGTCGCTTACTTATCGTATTCGTCATGCCGGGCTTGATCCGGTATCCAGTAAACTTTTGAAATCACTGGATTCCGGATAAGCAAAAAACGCTTTCCGGAATGACGGGGTTTGTTTTTGATTTTCATGTCGCTTACTTATCGTATTCGTCATGCCGGGCTTGATCTGTAGTGGCACACTAAATTTGGCCACCATGTTAGAGGTGTTAAAGGATATAGAAAAGCGATAACGCCCACAGGGTTAGCGCAGCGCCAGCCGCGAGAATATACACTCCGTTCCAGCCCAACCCGGCCCTTAGGGGTGACACTCCGCCCAAGGACGCAGCCAGCATGACTGAAGCGGTGAATGGTGAGGTCGCCCCACTCAGTGCCCATCCGGCTGTGATCGCCACAACCATCGCCGTAGGCGGAATTCCCATAACCTCGGGCGAAGGTAAGATGGGCACCAGCAGCGAAACGGCGAGGATTGGATTCATGCCCAGCTGACCGGTAACAGGGATGATCCAAACCATCGCTGCGACGATGATCCAGGGCGGGATAGTCGTCAGATTAAGCGCTTGTGCCTGCACCAGCGGCACCAACAAAAATGCCCCCAAACTGCCGATAAACCCCGCCATGAACAGCAAAACGATCTCACCGCGATAACTGGGCAGTTCGCGCGTGACGAACAGCAGAGCTCGCTGTCGGACGTTGACACTGCGAGTCAAACCAACCGGGGGTTGTTGCATTGCGATCCACAAAATGGCGATGAGTGGAATCAGTGACATGACTGCACCGATAACCTCGACTCCCGTGACGGCATGCAACAACGCGACGCCGACCAGCACAAGACTCAACAGCAACAACAATGGACGCAATTGAGTCACCCATCGCTCTGTTTCCAACGGACGTGTATTTGGTTTCACTTGCGGCTTGTAAAGTGCGTCCAGACCCCATCCGATCATCAACATCATCAGCGCGCTGACCAACCCCGGCAGAGCCGCAGCGCTCCAGCTTGCACCCGGCACGACGGACACACTGATGATCATCGAAAACCCCAGAGGCGACCAACACAGGGTGGACGCAAAGCCCCGCTGGATCGCAATCATCATGCGGCGGGTGCGTTGCTTGCGAATTTCAGGGTCAGGCTCGCGCGCCGTACTTTCGGTCGCCAAGCTCCCCAGCAATGATATTGAGCCATAAAGCAGAATTAACGCGAACAGATGACCGCCCACGGTCAGTGCGGTGTAGCGCAACCCCGGACGCTGACGTGCAAGGAAACGCCCGCATTCGACGATTGCCGGCGCGCTTATGGCGGCATTGCGGATCGCCGTCAGGGCGGTGAACAACGCCATCACCATCGCACCACGCTGCGCCGCTAATGCGGTCGCTGCCATCCACCCCGTATTCGTCAGCGCGGCCCAAAGAACCAATGCGATCGCGATCAGTACGAACATGACTCGAGAGGCGCGGACGCCAAAACTGAAGATAGCCACTGCGATCACAGCCAGCACTGAAGCCAGCAATGCGAATGTGGAATTACCAGTGTATTCGAATAATACCATCAGGCAGACGACCCCAGCTGGCATAAAGCCCGCAAGGTAAGAATAGTGCGAGAGTTTACATATCGTCATGCAGGCCGTTTCTTTACCTCTGATCATTAGGAAAACGTAAATCTAAGGGGTAAATCTAAAGGGTCAAAGCCGAATGGCACTTACTTAAGGCCTAATACCAGTGATTACAGGGCTTAGCGAACTATTTTTAACTAAGCGGTTTCACTCTATCTATCCAGATACAAGGAAGATACTCGACAAAACCAGTAAGTGTAACCATTTTCAGTTTTGTCTTGTAGGCTTGAAACCCCTATGTTTACTGAGTTTAGTGCCTTAAGTAAGTGCCATTAGGGTCAAAGCCCTTTTAATACTTAGCCCGCTTCTTTGGACGGCCACGCCTGACAAAACCAACTTTACATTCCAGTTGCTGTTCAACCTTTTTACGAAAATAATCGTTACCCAATGGAGTGCCCGTTTGCCAAGACGCTCGGATATGCTTAAGATCATCAATATCGAGGTGACCTTTATATAACAGCTGGTAAGCATACCGTCTTGATTTTTCGCAAGACCCTAGCGACGTATAAATCCTGTATTCTGAAATAAAGTTAATGGCTTTTACACCTACTTTATGACAAAAACTTAACCAGCGATAATGACCAGGTAATTCGACCATTCCAGCTCTCACAGAGTTTAGCTCTATATACCGCATGACAGCGAGGAAGTATTTATCCTCTTGAACCAAACTCGACTTGTAGCGCCCCTCCCAAACCGAGCCGCTGTTGCCATACTTGTGATTGATGTAAGGCACATAGCGTCTGCCAATATATTGCATAAACAGACTAATGTGCTGACCTTCTATCGGTGTGACTAATAGATGCGTATGATTGGTCATTAAAACAAAGGCATGAATCGCGACGTTATACTTCTTACCCGCTTCTTTCAGCCAATGTGTATAAGTCGTATAGTCTTAATCTTCAAAAAACAGGATCACGGGAATGGCCTCGTTGAACTAAATGAACGGGGACATTAGGTAAATAAAATCTTGGCTTTCTTGGCATCGTTTCTTCCTTGAAATCGATTATATTGATCAATTATCTTATCACAGCTTCTAGGCGGGGGGGAAAGGGCTTTGCCTCCTTTAATTGACCCCTTTAATTTTTTTGTAAGAAGCCTATTGCCTCCTATAAACAAGCTATTCATCTTTAATGCCCAGATTCAGACGCTTCCATCATTTTATTCGCTTGACGCGCTACCGCCTTCATCTCTTTGATCTTCGGAAGTAATTGGCGTTGGTGCATGATGCTTAGTAAGTAAATTCTTTGCTCTTTGATCATATAAATAATGCGGTAAGGTTTTTCTAGCTGTTCTCGGGTATGCTGATCTTGATAATCAGGCACTTCACGCCCACTTAACGGCATGTATTGTATTTGGGGTAATCGCGATAGCAAACGATCAAGCTGATCATTTGCCGCTTGTGGGAGCCTGCTGTTCTTTTGCTAAGTAATGCTTAATACCTTCAATACGCTCTAACGCTTCTTGCGCCCAAACAATTTCCATCATGAAGCAAGACCTAAAATTTTTTTCACCTCGTCTGTAGTGTAAACACGACCTGCATCAGCATCAGCGACCCCACGTTCTATAGATGCTCGCACCTCTTCATGATAGGCCAGATCAGTCTAACTCACATCATCAGGCAACTGATCTATAAACTCGTGGGCAGTGACTTTAATATTAACAGTTTGCATCATTCAACCTCTCTGTTTCATCAGGGTATTATCATAAACTAATTAGTGTAAATTTTCTTCATCCGCTTCTTCATCCGCTTCTTCATCCAACACGGCAAACAAGTCCTGCTCTGTCTGTGGTTCATTATCTGGCAAACTTGCTGGATGGGTCAGGTTATGCTCTTCCTTTATCTTATGAATCGCCACATGGGTATATATCTCAGTGTTGGATAGTTGACTGTGCCCCAACATCTGTTAGATAAAACGGATATCTGCACCATTTTCCCACATCAGAGTCGCCATTGTGTGACGGAACCAGTGGCAAGAGCCTATTTTATCGATATTGGGTTGTTTGACGTGTTTTTTGACAGCCCTATTCACTTTGTGTGGATCAAGTGCTTTGCCCGTCTCGTCCAAGAATAGCGCGTCTGGGCTACGGGGGGATGATTATATGGCCGCACATCATTTATATTTAACAAGCCACAATAACGTTCTTTCTCCTATTGGTAAGAATCAATAGGTTTGGGATCATGGGAAACCGCCTTAACTTAGTGGTATTTGGGAATGGCCCTATTGCTTTCAACACTTCCCTATTCTAACCCTTAATCCTTTTTATATGCTTCGAGGCACTATTTATGAATAAACGATTATTTACTTAAGCTATGTTACTGGTTATTATCTGTGCACTTCATTAGGTGTTACCTGAGGACGCTCTCACGTTATGTCGATTAATCAAATGGGTAGTTTTAGTTCCGGTTTTACTCAGACCTCATCGGGTATTGAACGTGCATCAGAGCGTATTTCCTCTGGTTCACGAATTAACAGCTCCGCTGATGATGCCGCAGGCTTGGCCATTACCAACCGATTTTCAAGTCAAATTAATGCGTTTAGCCAATCTATTCGTAATGCTAATAACGGCATTTCCTTTCTGCAGTCTGCTGAAAGTGGCTTTTCATCCATCACTGAAAACTTACACCGTTTGCGTGAGTTGTCCGTGCAGTCCGCCAACGGGACTCTCAATGATAGTGATCGCAAATTTTTAAACAAAGAATCCCAGCAATTAAAAGATGATATTTCACGCACGATAGAAGATTCCACTTTTAATAATAAAAATTTATATGCTTCTGGCGATAGTATCGGTATTCAGGTGGGGAGCGATGCCAGCGATAGTATTGAGGTAGGCATTGATAATTTCTCTGATGCGCTCACGAATATTCATTTTTCTACTGTCGATTTATCCACCGCTGAGGGTGCCACAGCGGCACTGACTATTGTGGACGAACTACAAACGCAAGTCGATAACGCATCGGCGGGTATTGGAGCTTCAATTAACCGTCTCGACTCAAACATGACTAATTTATATAGCCGTGAAGAAAATACAGTGGCCGCGCGCTCGCAGATTGAAGATGCCGATATGGCGAAAGAAATATCGGCACTGATTGCCAACAGGCTACGCCAAAATGTGTCCATTAGCTTGCACGCCCAGGCTAATGCCAGTGCGAGTGATGTGTTACGTTTACTGGATAGCCAGTAAACATTAAATAGCAATCGAAGGCAATCAAAGGGGGCAATCAAAGGGTTCAAAGTCCTTTTAATGTTTAATTAATCTTATAGCAGCTTTTAGGCGGGGAAGAAAAGGGCTCTGCCCCCTTTAATTATAAACGTTTTTATTATCGATCTTCCTTACCATGCCAAATATTCAAGATAACAATCTCATCGGACAATACACGATAACGAACAATATAATCTCGAGCCACTAACTCACGGAACGCTTCCAATTCGTTTATTGAAGCGCCCATTTTCGGATGAGATACAAGTGCTTGGATATTGGCCTTAAGCTGGCGGCTGGCTTTCTGCGCCGCTTGAGAGTTTTTCTGGCGGATAAATTCACGAAGACGAACAAAGTCTCGTCCTGCGCGCTTGGTGTAGGTTATTTTCATTTAGAGGGCGGTTCCTCCTCATCTTCAGTACCCCAGCTCTCTAACCAAGCCATCACCTCATCGCCATCAATCACTCGACCTGCCTTGTAATCTTCCCAAGACTCTAGTGTTTCTTGATTACGGTGCTGCTTTAATTCTTCACGAACCAAGTACTCTTCAACCGCATCTTTAATAATCCAGCTCTTACTACGGCGGAGTTGTTCAGCCGCACGATCTAAACGATCTAGCAGCTCATCAGGCATTCTTACGCTTGTCATTCCCATTGAACTTACCCTCTTGTAACACAGTGCATTACATCGAATTATAGCGGTCATACTATTCATCGTCACGCTCTAATTCCAACATCATCAATACATTCTCTTCATTAGCCTCTGGCGTGTACTTCTCTACTTTCGCAGGATGTGTAAGCCGGTGAACTTCCTTGAGCTTATGAATCGCCACATGGGTATAAATATCTGTGGTGGATAGTTAACTGTGCCCTAGCATCTGCAGGATAAAACGGATATCAGCGCCGTTTTCTAGCATCAATGTCGCCATTGTGTAACGGAACAAATGGCAAGAGCCTATTTTGTCGATATTGGCCTGTTTAACGTACTTTTTGTCTGCCCTATTCTCTTTATAAGGGTCGAGAGCTTTGCCCTGCTCGATAAACAAGACACCAGAGGCGGTATTCACATCCTGTAAACACAGATTAATCACTTCCTATCGCCGGATGCCTGTGGAGTACAAAACCTTTATTATCGCACGATCACGGATGCCTTTTTTAGCCTCTAGGCCGGGTTGGATTAATACCAGTTCCGCTTCTTCGGTGGTGAGGGTGTGCTTCGGTAATCGTTTTTCTTGTTTGGGTAATTCCAGCTCACTCACAGGGTTATACAGTAATAAATTCTCTCGCATTAAGAACACGAATCAGGTTCTTAATGCCGCTAGTCGATTGCGTTGGCTCGCCAACGATAACGGTTCACCACTGCGGCTAACGGCGATAAATAAGTGACGCTGAGCAATCAAAGGAGGCTCTAATGGACAAATGTTGTTTGCAACAGTGGGGCAAGACATCAAGGCGAGTAAAGAGATTATAGCTATTGGTCATGATGTTAATGAAAGAATAAAGGCGGCTTCACTGCGCTAATGTTAGCCAGTGCATATAATACCGCTGACATCGTGCAATTATTTATAGATGAGAGAGTAGACAGATCAGCAAAAGAATATATTACAGAAGGCAATGCTGTCGTCGAGTAAAAAAGATCCATACCATGTATTAAAGTCTCAGACTGAGTATTAAAGTCTCAGACTTAATACACTAAAGAACTCAATAACCCCCAGTGTCATAAAGAGGCCGCCTTAAAGGATTGCTCACTCAGCATGTGATCGACAGCCTTACTTGTCCAGAGTCTGCTATCGAGAGGTGAGCTGCCTGATAGCTTAAAATGGGGTTTACATCGGCAGTTGACCCACAACGGTCACTTATTAGTAAGCACACTGAAAAATAAAGGTTGCTCAGCGCTTTAGTTGGTCTTTTCTGGTGAGTGAGTTCCGCTAAGCTGGACAAAATCAAGTAACACAAGGACGCCTGCCATGACCGAAAACCGCTCGGCGAGCCGCCCATTTCAATCAATATTGAGCGATTTCGCTCACGACAATATCAAATAAAATATTTTTTAAGTTCAATGACATATATTCAATAAATTTCAGGTGTAAACCTTGATTTTTCTAACTTATGACTTAGACTTTTATTAATTTATTTAATTTGGAGTTTATCCATGCTTTTAAAAAATAAACTTATCATTCTTGGTGCATTAATTTTATTGCGATAATCACTTTTTACGTGAGTCAATACGAAGCATCCAAAATCAGCACTTTTAAAAATACCGCATTAAGTATCAGCACTACTAGTAACGCAATGCTTCAATTAAGGCGCAAAGAAAAAGACTTTCTTTCACGAGTTTAGCGATGTAGCAAAATCAAAAAATCCGTCTATTATATACCTATTATCTTATATTACAGAGGAAACAGCCCGTGAATTATCTATCTAACATGACGATACGCCTTAGACTGACCATAGGCTTTGGCTTTGTGCTGATGTTAATCGTTATCTTAACCATATTAGGCATACAAAAAGTTAACTTTATTAACTCTACATTAACACAAATAACTGACATTAATGCTGTCAAACAGCGCTACGCCATTAATTATCGGGGCAGTGTACATGATCGGGCTATTGCTATCCGTGATATTGCTCTTGCAGAAAATAATGAGCAAATAGCTATTTTTGAGAATGAAATTTCTGAATTAGAAGATTTTTATAATGAATCCGAAAGAAATATGCAGGCAATGATTGATGCAGGGGTTGATTTTAGTGGTGAAATAAGTATTTTAAATAAGATACAAGGCATCAAAGAAAAAACTTTACCTCTAATCAAAGAAATTACTCAAGCCAAGAAAAATAACCAAGACGTAGATGCGCAAGTGCTCCGTGACGCCAGACCTGCTTTTATCGCTTATTTAAATACAATCAACGAGTTTATTGATTATCAAGAAAACGCCAATCAAATGGCCACACCTAAAGCGCGCGAGGTCGCTGAGAATTTTCAGGAACTAATGTTGTGGCTAAGCGCAATCGCTATCATTATAAGTGTTTTAGTTGGTATAACAATTGAACGCAGTATATTTCGCTCTATCGGCAAGGAACCATCTCAGGCGAAGGAATCGTTAATGATTCTCGCTGAAGGTGATCTGACCACCACTATTGAAACAAATTATAGCGATAGTATGATAGCTTACCTTAGCCTTATGCGCAAAAAAATGGCCGCTATAATCTCTGATATTATTCATACCTCTAACGATTTATCTAATGAATTAATCGTTGTTTCCGACAACTCCAAACAAGTCTTAACTGCAGTTAAAAATCAAGCAACTCTGACCCATGATACGGTGTCTCAACTCGAAAATATTCGCGCTAGTAGCGATCAAGTTTCTCAAGTGATCGCACGTACTGAAGAGAACTCTAGCATGACAGTTAAATATGCTAAAGAAGGTCGTAAAATAATCAATAGTAGCGCAAATGAAATGGATCTTATATCAACCACGGTCAATACTACGGTTGAACAAATACGCCTGCTTGCAGAACATACAAAAAAAATTGGTGGTATCGTGAGTGTTATCAGTGGAATTTCAGAACAAACAAATCTATTAGCGCTCAATGCTGCTATTGAAGCTGCAAGAGCTGGCGATACTGGGCGAGGCTTTGCGGTAGTAGCCGATGAAGTGCGTCAACTTGCCCAAAGAACAGGCGCAGCAACTAGCGAAATTGAAAAAATGATTGTTGAGGTACAGGAACAAACAAATGCATCTGTTCTAGCGATGGAAATGACCCAACCACAGGTAGAAAATGGGCGCACACAAATTCTTAAAGCAACTGAATTATTGCAAAGTATTGAACAACAAGCCTCCGACTCATTCACACAAGTTCAAGAAGTCGTTAAGGCAGCCTCTAGCCAAGGAGATTCCATTAATGAAATCACCCGAGCTATGGATAAAATTGCAGAAATGTCGGGCGAATCTATCAATTCTATCAATAATAATAACGTTGCTACCGACACATTGAGCCAATTAGCGAAAAACTTAAAAACCAGTGTAGGATTTTTTAAAACGTAATTTGAGAAACTATAAAAGGTAGATCTAAAAACTTAAAGATAGGATGCCCACCGATTGAGTTATTTTTATTAAAAAATTCTTGAACGATAATTTCTTAATAGTGGCGAGGTGTTTGTTAGATATTAGCGCGCTTCGCACAGCAAAAGTCTCTATATAAAATAATAGATGATGATTGGTATATTACATGGTCGTTTAGTAATAAACGCTATCAATAGCCTTGTCTCAAACGGATAAACATTCAACTACGCAGACCGTCATTATGACATAAGCAAAGTTGTTGCTGATGGTGAAAGGGCAGCTGCTGTAACAACATCTGTTGGAATAAAAGGGGTCAAAGCCCTTTTAATGTTAATCGTAATTGTCGGTTTGCTTATACCAAACCGGGTCTTTAATAAAAGGGCTCTGACCCGAATGGCACTATTAACAACCAGCTGCCGCCTATTTTAGAGCGCTTAAGCATTGAAACTAACATTTGGATAAAGAACGCTACGCAGTTTGAACAACAACATAAGCAACAGTTTCGGCGAAGAAAAACCGCTTCGTTATAAAAATTCTATCTCAAGCAAAAAACGACACCGCTTAATAGTAAGTCACGGGCAGCCATTGTTTAAAAAAGGCAAAACAACGCTTTCAAGCCCTTAAAAAACACAATAAACCACCTACCCCACAAAATCACTCTTAAAATAACAACAATAGGTAATGCAAAAAATAAAATCAGTTATTCTTTTTTGCGGTGCCTGTCCTTACAGAAGTTGTTCTTTTTTTCGGTGCCTGTCCTTACAGAAGTTGTTACAGAAGTTATCAGCTGGCGATTGCCAATCGCCAGCTTTTTATTGTAGATTGGGGAAATGAAGGGGTATTAATCCTTCCTATACTCTGTTATTATTTTTTAGTTGATAAGAAGTTTGTTAGTCACGTTGAGAAGTTATTCCAGCCAAGTGCCTTCTTTTTTGGTTAGAACCCCACTCTTCTAACGGTCACTCGAGAGTGATCTACAACGAAGCAACCACAAGCCTTTAGTACGTTTATGGCTAAGCTTTATTGCAGTCAGTTAAAGATAGTTAATTGTTTATAGCAAAAAAACTCGAAGCTCACGCAATAAGCTGTATAAATTTCATACAATTTACTATAAGTTTATACAGGTAAATAACGTTTAAGGAGGAAAGTTATGAATAGTAGTAATTTCACAATCTTCAAATCTGCATACCATTCAATACTGATCGCAATTGGTTTAATAACCATCGCCATTTTTAGTCACGCATCACAAGCACAAGATAGTTCCGAAGATGATGAGTTAGCGCGCATGCAAGCGCAACTTAATAGCGAAGTAATGTCTAGGCCATTTTTAGCAGAAAAACCAAAAGAAGTTGATGCCTACATAAAGAGCATGTTAGAAAAAAAAGTAACCCCTCCTGATTATGTTGGCACTCATTGGCGCACTGGATATACATGTCGAGATTTACTTCGTTATAACTGGACTCAATATCGCAATTGTCGTTATTACCATCGTTACCACGGTAGGTATTACCACTAACATCACGTTTTAAAACCGGTGAAAGCCACTTTAATTATAACCCATAAGGCAATGAACATGACTCAAAGGATGTATCACTTCAAACTACTCATACTCGCTATTACTGCACTTACACTATCTGGCTGTGCGGCTGTACATACTTCAATAGCCAAAAAAGACCTTGATGTGCAAACTAAATTAAGCACCTCGATCTTTGTTGATTCAGTGGCACCAGAGAAGCGAAAAATATATTTAGAAGTACGCTCTGCTGTAATGGAATTTGATCGCAATTCATTTAGGGAGGCTTTGACTGCACAGATTACCAACAGTGGGAATGGTTATACAATTGTAGACAGCCCCGAAGACTCACAATATGGCATGAGTGTATTCGTGCGTAACCTCGAGAAAGCTTCGCCTTCAGCTGCCGACAACTATCTCAAATCAGGTTATCAAGGTGTTGCAGCAGGAGCTGCAGTAGGTTATGCAACCGGCGGTGGATATAAGAATGCAGCTGCGGGGGGATTAATTGGAGGTTTGGTGTCTACAGCGGCAAATGCTTTTGTTAAAGACGTCACTTATTTGCTAGTTGCTGACATTCAAATTAAGGAGCGGGCACGTAAAGGTGTGTTGGTTCGTCGCGATTCACAAGTTAACACTAAAATTTCTGACGATGGAGCTACAACTCAAACATTCTCAGAAGCAACAAATCAAAAAGAGTATCGCACTCGAGTAGTGACAACAGCAAATAAGGCCAACTTAGAGCTTGAAGAAGCTCAAGCTCTAATGTTTGAGAAGACAGCTTACGCCATGGCATCTTTTTTCTAAACTCTAATACAAATAAGCACTACTTAGCTCATTTTTTTGCGAGTAGTGCCATTTTCACCTAGACTCAATCAATTCGATGTTGACAGGGATACTTAATGAGAAAATTGAAAAAACACACCTAAAACAATTTACAGTCCCTAGTACTTTATTACTTCGTTTTTTATGTAGCTTTCCTACCTATGCTCAACAAACTGCCGTTACTCGAAATATACCAGCTTCTCGTGCAGCATCACGTTGGAAGTTTTGGATTTGACGATCCGCTTCTATACCAAGCTCAGTGTCATCGTATTCAATACCCAAAGGGACAAGGACAGGCACACACCTATTGACCTACGGCAACACTCTAATCTAAGATAAGATCATCACATGTTTAAAGGACTAAACAATGACTCGCCCTAGAAAGGAACTCATCTCTATTTCTGACACCCCCTATTATCACATTGTCT
>JBLILH010000022.1:0-51965 GCA_047636495.1 Candidatus Endobugula sp.
AACCCATAGGCGTCATGTTTCATTCGGATCAAGGTTGTCATTACACTAGCTTGTCATTTAGGCAGCTGATTTGGAAATATCAAATTAAACAGAGCATACCGTCAAGCGGCACCGAGGTGAGTCGTCGAGGAAATTGTTGGGATAATGCGCCAATGGAACGTTTTTTTAGAAGTCTGAAAACTGAGAACATGCCTAAAAATGGTTATGAGAATGAAACTGTAGCGAATGATTGTGTACGAGATTACATTTATAAATACTACAACTCGGTAAGACCTCACAGCCATAACCTTGGCTTGTCTCCGAATGAAAAAGAAGCATTTTATTGGAAAACCTCTAATTGGCTGGCCAGAAAAGGTTGACCACTACAGATGAACTATTAAATGGCGGTGGAAAAATACGAAACCTTCCGCTTCAAAACCAATAGAAAATAAGGTAAGCGCATGTGACTTAAACAGCCATTGCCTGCGCCTTTGCTGAAATGTTCTTCCAATTCTTTTCTTGTAAATCTTGCTGAGTCACTACCCAAGAACCACCCACCACTGGCACATTAGGCAGCGATAAGTAGTCATTCATGTTTTGCTCACTAATCCCACCGGTCGGGCAAAATTGAATATGCGGTAGGAGCGAAAAAAAGGCTTTTAATGCATTCACACCACCACTAATCGCGGCGGGAAAAAACTTTACTAGATGAAAACCGGCATCTGATAAACGCATTATTTCTGATGCCGTAACAGCACCGGGTAATAGCGGCATATCCTCTATGCCTGCACGTTGAATTAAGGTATCTGTATGGCCCGGTGACACTAAAAGCTGCGCGCCCGCAGCTTTACATTGGCTAATATGTTTTTCATTTAATACAGTACCTGCGGCGATAATCGCGCCATCAACCTTTGCCATTGCTTCGATGACCTGCAAGGCATTAGGCGTTCTTAGGGTCACTTCTAATACGGGCATTCCTGCATCGACTAAGGTGCGCGCTAAATCGGCCGCAATACTCACATCATCGAGCACTATTACCGGGATCACCTTGGTGCCACTGATGTTCTTTATAATAAATTCAGATGACTGTTTTGGCGTAATCATAATTTTTACATTCCAGACTAATCATATAATGGTTATTTTTGGCCACAATTGCAAACATAGTCATTGCAAATATAGTCGCGGCTGACATTGTAGTCATTAATGCCCATCCATAACTGAGATACATTTTAATGTCATGGTGCTGACTAGCACAGGCGCTAATATTTTAGAGATTATCTTCGTTACTTTTTTCTTTACTACCTTCTTTACTATCTTCTTTACTACGTCCATCACGGCCTTCTCAACGACCCCTGTTACTCATCATTTCTACTGTCATGATATGACTCAGCAACACCTGACATTACAGTAAAAAATACAACATTCCACGTGCATAAATTAAGCGTTAATCTTATTTTACGCTATTCTTGATATTTGAACTGAACTTTAAAAAATACTGACAGTCATAAAATACACATATTAGATAAGTATAAAATCCTTTTAACGATACTAACTATGTCAATTTTACATTATTATTTATATTCCCACTTTGGAGAGCATTTATGAAGAAAACAACAACCTCACTATTAATCACCAGTGCCATTGCCAGCGGTCTATTCATGGCGACAGCTCAAGATGCCGTTGCAGGCCCTAAATTTAAAGCTGAAAAATGCTATGGTGTTTCGTTATCCGGTAAAAATGATTGCGCTGCTGGACCAGGTACGAGTTGTGCTGGCACATCGACTAAAGATGGCCAAGGTAATGCGTGGATGTTCGTTCCTAAAGGGAGCTGTGATCGCCTAGTAGGTGGTTCTACTGAGCCAACTGATGCTAACTTACCTAGCTAAACCATATAGTCTGGCAGCAACTTAGCGGCTATTCGCTTTTTAAAAAAGGTCAGTGTAAGCTGGCCTTTTTTAATGCAAAAAAACATATTAGATACCATGAAAAAAAATACATTACACGGTGTTGGCATTGGTTTAAAACCACAACATTATGATGAGATATTATCGACAAAACCAGCGCTAGATTGGCTAGAAGTTCATCCTGAAAACTATATGGGTGCAGGTGGTTTACCTCATAAATATCTACGTAAAATCTGTGAACACTATCCCTTATCTCTTCACGGCGTTGGCTTATCACTGGGCAGTGCCGATGGCATCAGCGATGAGCATTTAACCGCGCTAACCACTGTGGTTAAGCGCTATCAGCCTGCACAAGTGTCTGAACACTTATCATGGAGTCACTGGAATCAACATTTTTTAAATGATTTACTCCCACTGCCTTATAACCAAGAGTCATTAAAAATTATCGTCAACAATATTCATAAAGTACAAGATGCTTTACAGCAAGCTATTTATATAGAAAACCCCTCAGCCTACTTAGCTTTTCATCAAAGCGATATGAGCGAAACTGATTTCTTACATGCATTAGTCAAGCAAACAAATTGCGGTTTATTACTGGATATTAATAACGTTTATGTCTCGGCTAACAATCAACATTATTCGCCTGAAGAATACCTCGACCACTATCCTTTACACGCGGTCGGTGAAATACATTTAGCCGGTCATGCTCGCGAAGTCATCGACAATGAAGTGGTATTAATTGACGATCACGGTTCGCCAGTGATTGATGATGTATGGGCGTTATTTTCTTACGCATTACAAAAAATGACCGATAATAACTTACTTTCCCCACCGACGCTTATCGAGTGGGATACCGATATTCCAGAATTAAGCGTACTGGTTAACGAAGTGGATAAGGCACGAAAAATACAAAAAACAACAACCCAAAACTCGGAAAAAGGTAACGACAATTACCAAGGCACTTCAGAATGAAGCCATCGCCTCACTCTCAGCAAGCGACTAGTCTGCTTGCACAATGGCAAGAAACATTTTCCTTAGCGTTATTTGACCAGCTGACACCTGAACTACAGGAGGGCTTTCAGGAAATATCCGATACCGCATGCACGCAACGCTTCGCCATTTACCAAAACAATGTCTTTTACTCACTCACTACTGCTCTAGGTGACTTATACCCTGTGGTAAAAAATTTGGTAGGCGATGATTTTTTTACGGGTACGGCGGGGGTTTATTTTCGCCAGCATCCGCCACAAAAAGCGGCCATGGTATTTTTAGGCGAAAACTTTGCTGATTTTTTACGCACATTCGAACACACGCAAAAAATGTCATACCTTGCGGATATTGCCGAGTTAGAGCTAGCGCGCCATCGTGCTTACCATGCCGCTGATAAAGATCCGCTCGCGGCAGAAGTCATTGCGCATATAGCACCAGAGCTACTAGCTTCCTCGTCGGTAGAGCTACACCCATCTTTACATTATCTCAGTTCATCCGACCCTATTTTTAGTATATGGCAGAACAACCAAGAAGACATTCACAATGAACAGGATGAAAGCCCGAAAGAGAGCCCGCAAGAGGGTCAGAAAAAAACTATTACACTAGGTGAACCACAACAGGTTTTAGTAGTCAGACCTATGTATACGGTCTGTATGTATCATATTGATAAAAGCTTATATGATTTCATACGACATTTGCATCAGAGAGTTACTATAGAGATTGCGATCGAAAACACCTTAAAAGATCATCTAGAATTTGATGTAGGCCAAAGCATACAATTTATACTACAGGCACAACTCATCACCCATCTTAATCAAGATCGTAGATGATGAGCTAGGCGATCAGTGTCAAACAAATATACAGCCATTAACGACGGTATAACGGAGACAAGATGAAAACGTATCTATGCAAAGTACTCAGCCCTATAGACGACTTACTGAAAATGATCCCAGAGTGGTTTATTAGCTTAGCAATGCGTTTAGTCATATTTAACGTGTTTTGGTCCGCCGTACAAACAAAAATTGTTGGTCTCACTATTGGCGGGCAACATTTTGCTTTTTGGAACCTTACCGACAGTACGTTTTTGCTCTTTGATTTTGAATACGGAGTGCCTCTTATCCCCAGTGAGTTAGCTGCTTATATGGGTACATTTGGCGAGTTTTTCTTAGCACTAATGATTTTGTTAGGTCTTATGACTCGCTTTGCTGCACTGGGCTTGTTAGCCATGACCATGGTCGTTCAGTTTTTTGTCTACCCTGACGCATGGTGGAGCGTGCATGTGTATTGGACCGTAGCTTTGCTTTATATTATGCGTAATGGCGGTGGGCTGCTCTCGCTAGACAATATAATGAGGAAGCGTTAGTCAGTATCACCTGCACTAAAAATATGATTAGAAGCCGCTTTAGCGGCTTTTTTTAGGTGTTTTTTTATGTTCATACGGTTGAACACTCATTCATCTGCGATGTAATTTACTATAGGAAGTGTCTAACACCTTGACTCTAATCTATTCCGAGGAGACTTGCGTAACATGCTGTAGGACATTTTTTATTGGCCGCTGAAAATTGACGATAATGGTCCTACCAACGAACAACAAAAATTAACGAACAGGATATAACTGATGAGTTTTGAACTACCTACCCTTCCTTATGAGAAATCAGCGCTTGAGCCTCATATTTCTTCTGAGACACTAGATTACCACCACGGAAAACACCACCAAGCTTATGTCACCAAGCTCAATGATGCTATCGACGGTAGCGATTTTGAAAATAAGTCATTAGAAGACATTATCAAGACTAGCAAAGGCGGTATTTTCAATAATGCAGCGCAAATATGGAACCACACTTTTTATTGGCATAGCTTAAGCCCCAACGGTGGCGGCAAGCCTAGCGGACCATTAGCGGATGCTATTAATACACAATGGGGAAGCTACGAAAAATTTGTCGCAGACTTTTCAGCAAAAGCTGCTGGTAACTTTGGCGCAGGTTGGACATGGCTGGTCAAAACAACAGCGGGTGCATTAGAGATCGTCAATACCGATGATGCAGGCTGCCCCCTAACTACCGACAATACGCCGCTCGTTACCTGTGACGTATGGGAACATGCTTACTATATTGACTACCGTAATGCACGCCCGAAATATGTCGAAGCATTTTTTCAGCTCGTTAATTGGAATTTCGCAGAGAAGAATTTTGCATAGCTCAAGTTTCGCTGTCTCCATAGACATTGGCCAAGCTGGTCGTCACTGACAAAGTGGCTTTATAGACGCCAGATCAGTCGCCCGAGCTCAACATGATAAGGTTCCAGTATGCAGACGATTATTAGCGCTTCATGCTGGGACCCTATGCATATTGTCTATGTGTGAGCCCGCGACCACCGCCATAATCTTTTAGCACCGACTGCTATTATTGCCTTTTAACGAATGCTTGGGCAGTACCGCTGAACCACACATGTTCAGACTATTTAGAATCCCCTCTTCCCATAAACTTACGTTCCTCTACATTTACTTTAATGGTCTCGCCGTTAGCAATATGCTCAGGTACAGGCACAGTCAACCCTGTTTCGAGTAAAGCTGGTTTACTTCTTGCTGATGCCGAAGCGCCTTTAATAGAGGGGTCGGTTTCCACAATTTTCAGTTCAACAGAAGAAGGTAAGTCTAGCGCTACCGGCGCGTCATTTACTATAATCACTTGCAGGCCTTGAGTTTCCGCGGTAATAAATAATAACTCATCCGCAATAGCTTCTTTGTTAAAACTGAAGGGCGTGTAGTCTTCACTATCCATAAACACATATTCATCACCATCGGCGTAAGAAAATGTCACGGCGCGACGTATTAAATCAGCCAGATTCAAAATATCCGAATCTTTGTACGACTCATCCACTTTTGCGTTAGTTGCCACGTTGTACATGCGCATACGGTAAATACTGCCACCCGCACGGCCCTGTGGAACCGAACGTTCTATATCTCGTACTATATAAGCTTCACCATTAATTTCTACGGCGGTATTCTTTTTTATTTCGCTAGCTTTCGGCATTGCTATGTCCTTTTTCTCTATTTGTTTATTTTGTTTTTATTGGCTAACATTTTTGACTACAACTTTTCTTGCTTGTCCTTCTCCATATGACTCGTCTTTCATATTCCCCCTATTTTCCCCGTCTTGTTCTATGCACACCCATCGAACATTACAATCTAACACGGCAATACCATACTCCCTCGACTCTTGCGATTGCTGATGATGATAAGCGGGACGTGGGTCTTGCTGCAACACCTCGACAATCAGTTGTTTTAGATCTGTCGTCGGTACATTTTTAATGGTCGTTTTATACTGTTCGCAAAATACTAACGCACTGTCTGAAAACTCAACGTTCACATGAAGAGGGGCTTGGGCCGCTATCGCGTTCGTAGCATAGGGAAGACTATCGGCGTAATTCAAGTATGGCTTTATATCAACAATCGGCGTGCCATCAACTAAATCAACACCCGAAAAATGTAAACAGACCTGCCGCTGATCAATGATAATATCATCCAAAGCAACCACCGATAAGCCCAACTGATTGGGACGAAAGGATGAACGCGTGGCAAATACTCCGACCTTTTCATTACCCCCTAAGCGGGGCGGTCTCACCGTAGGCTTCCAGCCTTTATCACTGTGCTGATGAAAAATAAAACTCAACCATACATGACTGACACTTTCTAAACCACGCACACAGTCAGGGTGATTATAAGGCGGCTGTAAAATCAGTGAGCCCTTGGCACTCGGCGCGAGTAACGATTGACGAGGAATACCAAACTTTTCTGGGAAGCATGTGTTAATAAAACCAATGGGGTCGATAGTATAGGTCGTCATTGCCGTCACATAATACTCTATTCGGTGTCGTTTATTCTGACGCTGGTTGATAGGCTTTTTAATGATTATTCAATAGGCCCTATATGCGTCACATTATCACCCACAGAAATATTAGCACCCTGAATAATTTTTGCACATAGACCACCCTAACCTAACATGGCCGCCACACCATTTTTGCCAAGCACTGCATTCATGCGTGAACAAGGGTGGCAAATGCTGAAGCTTTCATTATCACATCGCCCATTGTAAAACGCTGATGACATAATGCGGTAAGGTTTATACCCGACACCACAATATTACGCCTCAGAATGGCAGGATCGATTTTTTCTTTTCGTAATAACAGTGCAATAGTCTGTAGATATTCAACGCTAATAATCGTGATTTGTCGCGCAGATTCCACACTACTTTCACAACGTCGATCGCCTTGTAGACCTAGCCTGCTATTGCCTCAACACGATCATGGATAATCATCGGCGTTTTACGCGCGGGGCGTTCACCAATTCACTCTACGTTGCCTTGCGGTAAGTCACCTAAAAACCGAGCGAATAAACGTGCTTGAGTTTTCATTTTATTAGTACGACTTTCACATGAAAAAGTTAAGGCAGCTGCTCAACAGTATAGCCGCGTTGGCGTAGCTGCTGCAATAACCCATCTTTACCGACTAAATGTAACGCGCCAACAAATACGGCTTCTGTCGGGGCGGTATTAAGCATGGCTTCTATTTGTGGTATCCACGCGTTATTGCGTCTGACTAATAGGGTTTGATAAAGCCTAGGGAAGTCATGCTGCCAATCACTAATCCCCACTTTTTCTAACGCGGCATTGTCACCACTTCGCCATGCCGTTTTTAACTGTTTCATCGCAACCGGCAAATTAGCTAATTCACGGATACTGTATTGAATAAAACGATCTTCTTGACCTTCGCCCATATTGGCTAAAAAATTAAGCTGCTGTTCAATTACCTCAAAAAACAAACGTGTTTTATTGTCTGCTTGCGCGCGCTTATCGAAGTAATCGTCTACGCCTTGTCCTAGTTGGTTTAAGCGTTTGAGTTCTTCCAACGTGAGTATAATACTTAGCATGCCCGGTTTAAATTGCGCAACGCGGGTAATATCACCCCCACGAGAAGCTAGAAACTGCGATAACTCTTTATACACCTCGGGTGAAAGTATTTTTTGCAATGTCATTCCATTGCTATACAACATCACTTTAGATAATAACGCCTGTGCTTCTGGCGATTGCATTTTGGCTATATCCGTTTCTAGCACAAGAATATCAGCATCGTTGTAGGCGGTATTAAATGCAGTAGGGAGAGGATAGTCACTGGGGGCTAAGGCATGAATGGTACCGCCGATATACACTGTATTTTGTTCGTGGGATATTTTCCAGACAGGACTTTTACTGACAGAATCGGCCAAAGTCAATGACGAGAATAAAAACACAACAAGCAATATAGCCGTACGAAAAATGTAACCCACTATCGCATTCATAAAAAACTCCTAGAAATCATTAATCAAACAACTCCACTGCTGCCCCGTTAGCTGACTATCGTCATACCGGGCTTGATCCGGCATCCAGTCAGAGCCTGAAGGATTATGAAAGCCTTCCCTGGCTTTCACCCTTCGGGCCCGCTAATGCGGCTCAAATCTGTTCCTAGAGATTTGTCCGGATAAGCAAAAAACGCTTTCCGGAATGACGTTGTCTGGTTTTAATTGTCATGTCTCTTACTCATCGTACTCGTCATGCCGGGCCGTCATGCCGGGCTCGATCCGGTATCCGGTACTGTTTGGCCGTTACTGATATAGTTTAGCGCCCATAGTCATGAAGTTAACGGGACAGCAGTGAAACAACTCGAATAATTACTACCGTATTGATTCGAACAATGGCCGCATAAAACTACGTTCATAACTGACTATACAGCGTGTATTTTTAGCATATTCGAAAGCCGCTAGGCATTCTTCATCTTTTATCGATTGCTTCCTGTAATCTTCATAAGCGGCAAGGCTAGCAAAACTAAACAGTGCTAACGCTATGTTATTTGCTCCTTCCGAAGGTAAAAAATACCCGTGATGCTGACCACCAAGCTTATTAACCAAAGGAATCCATAATTTGGCGTAATGCTCAAACTCGTCTATTTTAAATGGGTCAATAACATAGCGTAAATAGCAGGTAATCATTGTCAATTCTCCAATTTAAAGGTTAATGAGGCAAGAGTTTGGTGTGTCTACGAAAAATATCTTCTCCTTTGCAAAGACTACTATACTGCTAGAGACCTTTGAACCATTTGAAGAACGATATAAATCGTTATTTAGCTTCTGGCTTATAAGTCACTAACACTCGCACTCCACTCATTTCAAGTTTACATTGCTGCTTAATCGCGTGCTCTATTTTATCAAAGTAACGTTGCTGTTCTTCAACATCGACTTGGGTAATTAACGGGTTACGTAACTGTAATTGTTCTAAGCGTGTCAACTCAAATTCGCGACGCTGCTTAATGTCTATTAGCGACTGCGCAATCACGCTTTCTAATTCTGTTTGCGCCATCGTTTGTGCGGTATCCGACAAGGCTTGAATATCACGTTGGTAGTCTTTTACTACGGCCTTACGAATGTTTTTAGCCGCGTTTTCAATCACCTTCGCTAAGCTTGCCTGCGGTAATATTTTATCCAGATTTTTCGGGTTATTTTTCGCCACTACAACGCGCAATAAAGATTTACTTAAAAAGGCGCTCGCCGCTTTGGCTTGCGCACTTTTAATCGTGAGACTAAAAATGGCTTCAACAAATAACGTGCCCGGTTTGAGCTTTTTATTCGGGAGTAAGGCGACGGTGGCAGCACCCAGTTCAGACGTCGTAATCAACTCGGTCATCCCTTGCATTAGGGGGTGATCCCAAGTAATAAATTGTACATCTTCACGCGCTGTTGCCGTATCACGATCAAAGGTCACTTCGCAACCATCGTTAGGAATACCCGGCACCAGTGGCACCAGCATTTGATCAGACGGAATCACGCTATAACGCGTATCGTCTAACGGTTCCATATGAATATTCAACAAGTCGGTCGCAGAAATCAATAAGTCTTTCGGGTTATGCTTTGCCTCAAATCTTAATACTTTTTCGACTAAAGCATTAGCCTGTGGCTGACGACAGCTATTCATTTCTAATAAGCGATCACGACCATTTTGCAGTTGTGTTAATAGCGTATTAATATCTTCCTGCACATGCTCGCCAATATTCGTATCGTCACAATACTGCGGGTACCATTTATCGTGCATTGCACCTGCCGCAGGATTCGTTTTTTCAATACAGTGCAAAATATCATGGTACCAATGTAAGCGTTGCTGGGTAGCAGTGTTATTCACACACACATGAATATGCATGGTTTGATCTTGACCAATGCGATCTAATCGGCCAATACGCTGTTCTAGCACATCAGGATGATCGGGCAAATCCCAACAAATCAGATGATGGCAAAACTGGAAGTTGCGTCCTTCGCTACCGATCTCTGAACACAGTAACATCGGTGCCCCTTCACTTTTATCAGCAAAGTACGCCGCCGCGCGATCACGCTCAATTAATGACATGCCTTCGTGGAATATCGGACAATCAATACCGGTTTTACGGTATAGCCATTCGCGAATGTCCAGCACGTCGTCTTGGTCATGTGTGATAAACAAAATTTTGTCGTCACTGTGCTGTTTAATAAATTGCGCCAACCACAGCAAGTCAGTATCGAGCTGATCGTTGCCCTCTTCTACCAATTGATGGACTACCAACTTACGTTCTGGGAAACCTTTAATCGCATGGCGGGTATTACGAAATACCACACGCCCCGTGCCATGGCAATCGAGTAACAGGTCGGTCAACGCTTGGCTATCACCCGCGTACTCGGCAAGATAACTAGGCGGCAAGTGAGGAAAGAGTAAATGTAGCTTTTGTTGTAAGGCCGCAGATAGTTCGCCACCTTGCTGACGACTATCAATGAGTTGAGCCACATCAGCGGCGAGCGCTTCATAATTATCATACTGTTGCTGAAAGGCCCTAAAATCATGGAAGCGCGAAGCGTCTAGCAATTGTAAGCGCGAGAAATGTTGCTCTAAGCCCATACGCTCTGGCGTAGCCGACAGCAGTAGTAAATGTTCACATGCGCTACCAATGGTGCGTAACATGTCGCTTGCAGGGTTGTCGCTCAACAAATCAAAGTGATGGGTTTCATCAACAATCACTACATCCCAAGGCAACGCCGTTAGCGGGTTCTTGTGTTCATTTTTGCTGTCTTCATATTTGCTGCCTTCATTGTCACTATCAACCTCATCGTCTATATCAACGTTGCTCTCTGCGGCGTTGTCTATAGCGTCTTCTGTGCCGTTCGCGGCATGGTTAGTGATATCGCTGTCTGCATTGCTATATATCTCGTGACCTATGCCACCGTCTGTTTCGCCATCAACAATATGCTCTTGCTGAGTATCGACCTGGCCATCTAAAATAGTATGTGCAGCAATAAACACCTGTGCATCGGTAAGATCAACATGATCGCCCCACATCACCGCATGGATGTTGAAACAGCGTACTAGCTCCACAAACCATTGCACACGCAAGGCGTCAGGCACCAGAATCAACACCCGCTCTACGCGTTCTTGTAATAACAAACGTTGCAGAATCAAACCGGCTTCAATGGTTTTACCTAAGCCGACTTCATCAGCTAATAAAATACGGGTCGCCGCCAAACGAGTCGCCGTATCGGCTACATATAGCTGATGTGGCGTTAAGCTAATACGCGCGCCTTGCAGGCCAATCACATCGGAACGCAACCATTGGTGGTGCCCTTTGGCTAGCTCGGCACGTAAATCGAACCATTTGGGTTTATCCAGCTGCCCAGCTAATAAGCGTTTTACCGGATGATTTAATTGTACTGTCGATGCTAGGCGGGTTTCTGGAATCGGCTCGCCGTCGGCGGTGAGATAAATTACTAGATTATTGACTTCCTCCACCCGTGCAACGACGAAACTATCGTCATGGATAGTTTCAATCGTGTCACCTACGGCAAATATTACTCGCGTCAGCGGCGCATTATTACGTGAATAACAGCGGCTTTCTTCAATAGCGGGGAAATCGATGGTTAAACTACGTGCATCGCATTGGACTACAATGCCGAGGCCAAGAGAAGAATCGGTATCTACCATCCAACGCTGGCCAACTTGAGGGGTATTCATGTATTAAAGTATTCCAAAAAGCAAAGGATTAAGGCGGAGTATTGTACTGATTGTAGTGGGCTAATGCGAGGCAAAACAGTCAACGGTCAACAGCTGATATAGAACTTAACAACATTTCCCACGGTATGAAAATCTTGTCATCGGTAACCTAAAGTAATTCGATTTTTGTCTTCCCGCAGCGGGCGCATTGGAATTTAGTCACCAACTTGCCCTGTTTTAGGTCAAACTGCTGCTTGGTAATGACTTTCCATTGATGAAAGCCGTCACGACACAGCGAACTCCCTTTATATTTTTCTTTTAAGCTTTTCTTTTTAAAAGGGAGTATATCGCCCATTGATTGTCTCGTTAGCTGTGCTCGTTATTTGAAATTGAGATTCAAGCTCGCTATTCAAAAGTGCTATTCAAAAACAACTTCATCAACACTGGTATGTGCGGGATCACCCTTACTTACTTGCGCAATAATCTCGTCCACCGAAGGCGCTTGGGTATTAATTCCACCCAACGCAGCCACAAGGTCGGTGATGAAAGCTGATAACTCAACCGTCATCACCGTAAACTCAACATCGAATAACTCCGCTTTGCTTTCTGCTTCGTGACTATTCGCCTTATCTTGAATATCATCCTCGAAACGTAAGCGCTTGATCGCTAACTGATCATCTAAAATGAAATCCACGCCATTGCGCCATTGCAAGCCTAACTTTGTCACAATCATACCTGACTGCAGTAAGTTATTAATCTCTGCCGAGGCTAGATCTTGGTGCTTACAACGAATAACACTAGTCGACTCTTTCGGGTCGGCCAGCTCACACTCATCGCCCATTATAAAGCGTTCTGGCGCATCGGCATGGGTAACCCACTGCGTCATCATCTGGTGGGGTAGCTGTTTGCTCACCAACGGGACAACCGGCAAACTACCCACTACATCACGCAAGGCAGACAACAATTCTTCTGCTTTTGTTGCTGATGCAGCATTAATGACAATATAACCTTGTTTGGCGGCGATATACGCATATTGCACGCTGGAGCGTGTAAACGCTCTAGGCAATAACTCTAACATCACATCATCTTTCAACGACTGGCGCTCTTTACGCCCCACTGCCCGGCCTTCTGCTTCACTGATAGTGGCAGCTTTTTCATCAACCGCTTCGTTTAATACCGCTGCTGGCAGTACTTTCTCTTGTTTCTTAGCACATATCATTAAGTACTCTTGGCTAGTATGCACAAAACCATGATCACTATCTGCATGTTCGTCTATCGGCGATACCCAGCCATAACGCGAGAGGTCTTGACTACCGCATGGGACAAAAGCGCCCGCTTCTAAGCGTTCGCCTAATGCCTCGGCACCTAAAGTAAAGTCTTGAGTGAAACGATAAATTCGAAGATTTTTAAACCACATACAACAACCTAATTAACGATAAAAATACGGGATTCTATATTACCAAACTTCTCATCTTTTAATAGGGGTGTGTGGGGGAAAGAGTGTGTAGGGAAGCCTATATAAGAAATAATTATGGTGATAAGTGAGCATATAGTGTATGAATGATATTGCACATAAAGCGGAGTACTTCGCTAGGAGCCTGTCGGACTTCGGGAGTCGTCGCGAGGCGGTGAAAAAGTGAGGGCAATTTTTAGATCATTTAAGGCGAATATTGGGCCTACTGACCAAAAGTAAGTGTTGTTAAACAACGAAAATGATCGGGAAAATGCACCGTTTTCTCGCTGCCGAAGTAAATTACGACTAAGTCCGACAGGCTCCTAGACATTAGTCCAATCAAAAAATGTGTTTAACTGTAGTGACCATCTATCGAGGAGTGCAACATGCCTACCCAGCAAACCAAGAAGTTATTTTCTGATTTAGAAGTGCATTTGAATAGTGACATAAGCGATGCCCAGCGCGCGCTTATGCTGCAAGTCAAAAACCATATTCACGCTAAAAATGAACCAGAATTAAATGAACCTGACCTGCAAGAAACATTAGGATTACTCTTAATAGATATTGAACAACATCATCCTAAAGCTGCCATTGCTGTCCGGGAAATACTAAAAACATTAGGCGACATAGGTATATAGTGTGGTGTAGCGGGCGATAGCAGCAAAAACAATGGGGGTATAGCGCGCGTGCTATAGGGTCAGTTTAATGGCATCTCTCGCTAAAAATACTTGGGGACAAGCATCAACGCCAAGCCGATTAGCACCGTCGCGGTTGCGTTGTGGACGAAATAAGGATAAACCATCAACGCAATACCCACGTAACGAACAACCGTATTTGACTGTTTTTTACCCTAAATAAAATAATCCAATCCTATAGAGCCAAATAATAAGCTCCATAAAAGGCTAGCGGTATCCATTGTTGTCATATTGCTATCATACCATCTCGTTTTTCATTTCTAGTGTCATCAGTAAAATATGCTGCCACAGCAAAATAAAAAATGCCCTATTCTTTACAACGATAACTTATCCGGAACGGGATGTGTTGAAATTACTCCTCTAGCTTCGAGCCTGAACTGAATAAAATAGACAATAACCAACACACGTTTTTATATCAATATTGCCTACCACCTTGCGCTACATCATGGGTGTTTACAAGTGCCACGCTTATCCGTAATCTGCGAATATTAAACCGACAAAGAAGAGTAGATAATGACCGAAAAAAATGTATTAGGTGGGCCGCTAGAGGTCTGTTGCACAGACCCCGTAACGGGGTTTTATCGAGATGGCTACTGCCGCACCGATCAGTATGATCGTGGTAAGCACGTGCTTTGCACCATCGTCACTCAAGCATTCTTAGAATACAGCAAAGCTCAAGGTAATGACCTGATGACGGCCATTCCTGAATATGGCTTTCTCGGCTTAGAAGCGGGCGATAGTTGGTGTTTGTGTGTCTCGCGTTGGGCCGAAGCCTACCATGCAGGTGTTGCACCCCCCGTTAAACTGAGTGCTAGCCATGAAAAAGCCTTAACCGTCGTTTCTATAAAAATGCTGCTTTCGAAAGCGATAGATGAGACGGTAAGTTAATTTTATTTTCAGATCCATTAAGAGTATCTTACATGGAGCTCAGACTTTCTACTCTCGCGGCTTCAAAAGCAGAGATTTCAAACACGCATTTGAAACTCTTCATCTACAAATAAGTTAGTTATAAGGTTTATTGTCTACTGTTTAACTGTGTCGTACATTATAGAAATAACGAGTGGTCTACAGTGCCATTTGAAATTGCTTGACGTGTATACTAAGCCAAATATAAATCACTACCGATGATTTGAATCCAGCCATATATTTTTTCAAAGTACACGAATTCAATTTTCATCGCGTCAACGTGGCGAACATCTCCATTTTTTGGCATGTCTTAGTCCTCAAAGCCTTCTAAAGCCAAAACACTAGACATTGAGGACTTTTCCTGCCGCTGCATAGGAAAATCCTCTAAATATAATTCGCCAGCAGTCCACACCATACCATCACGTTCAACGGGGGACGCTGGCGCATATTCAGTGGAAATAAATACTGCCGATGTACCTGCCATTTTTTTATAAGTTTGATTCAACATCACTACCCATCCTATTATAAATTCGTCACGACTTATCTTGATGTATTAGTCAGTATTCTATACCTACAATTAATACCGTATCTTGATTTCAATCAATAAAAAATGCGTGTGAAATTCTATCGGCTCATGCATCGTGACTATTTATCCACGTTTGTGTTGCCCACACGCCCTTCAACATAAATATAATCACAAACAATGTTTACTGGTGACAAATGAACTAACGATGCAATAGGTGATCCGCAGTAGTCTTCGGAGTTTTGCGGTATTGATCGCTGTGGCTGGACTGAATAATCAAACAAAAAAAAGGCCCGATGAGTGTTCATTGGGCCTTTTTTATAGTAGACACGGTTTATATTTACACCGTATCAGTTTCCTCTACAAAAATTGTTTTCAAACCATCCTTTTCTCTTTGAAGATCACTGTAGATTGCAATGATTAAGGAAACACCCATCATCACCATTACGACACTAAACGGTAAAGCACCAATTACCATAGCTGTCTGAATCGCGCTCAAACCACCAGCAATAATTAATCCACCGACCACCAGCGATAGTGCGATCCCCCAGAAGATAATGTGGGGGCGCGCTTTAGGGCCTTCGTCTCCGGCTGCGTTGATCGTGTTAATAATTAACACGGCGCTGTCTGCCGTGGTAACGAGATAAGTGAGCAATAAGATCACGATGATAACTGACATCAAGTAAGCTAAATTTTCGCTTAACATGACCCCGAGCATCACAAACAACTGATCCGCCTGCCCGGCACCTGCAATGGCTCCTTCTGCAGCACCCGAGAGTTCGAGGTCAATCGCTGTACCACCCACTAATGCAAACCAAACAAAACACATAACCGCAGGAATAATCATCGCACCTAATATGTATTCACGAATGGTGCGTCCTTTCGAAATACGGGCTAAGAAAACACCCACGAATGGTGCAAATGCAATCCACCAAGCCCAGTAAAAGACAGTCCAGCCGCCCTGCCAGCTTGCTAAGGCATCGCCAGTTTCAGTACCATCTTTTGCCCAAACATTAAATAAGTTTCCTGGTATAGACACCAAGTAATCCCACATACCGACAAACAAATTAGAAAGGCCAAAGAATGTAGAACCGAATATTAGGAAGAACAGAAGCACGAAAAAACTCAACACCATATTAATGTTCGACAACCATTTGATACCTTTCCCTACACCAGAAAGAGCCGATAACGTTGACGCACCCATGATAATTATTAATGCAACGATAATGCCCATATTTGATGAAGATTGTACACCGTCAGCGTCGGTAGAATATAACCAATCACCAAATCCGATGGTAGACAGACCAGAAATAAATTGCTCAACACCAAAGCCTAACGTCTGTGAGACGCCCAGAACGGTGGCAACAACAGCAACAACATCAATTGTATGACCAATCGGTCCAGACAGTTTTTTTCCAAATAGCGGTGTCAGTGAAGAACGAATAGTTAGCGGTAGTCCTCTTCGATAAGAATAAAACCCTAAAGATAGTCCGACAATTGCGTATGCAGCCCATGCGGCTAAGCCCCAATGAGTAAACGACCAGATATAGGCTTCACGTACATTGCCCAGCGTACTGGGGTCAGTTAGCCCCATAATCGTGCCTGGGTTTTTAGCAAAATGGTACATCGGCTCGGCCGTTGCAAATGTCAGCATGCCGATACCGATACCTGCGCCAAACATCATTGAGAACCAAGAGAAGTTAGAAAATTCGGGAACGTCTTCATCGCGCCCTAAGCGAAGATGCCCGACTTTTGGCCACAATGCCAACGCCAAGCAAAGGATAACAAAAAACGCCATCGCATAGATGTACCAATAATTAAACCCTGCCAGAATGAATGCATTCATTTGACCGAGGATAGAAGATGCGCTCTCAGGAAAGGCTATGGCCCATAAAACTAGGGCGCCAACGAGCACCTTAGCTGTAATAGTGACATCTTTACTAAAGCCTTTATAAAATCCTGATTTTGATACTCGGATGAATAAATCCGTAATAGGGGGTTTGGTGAACATATCGTGCCTCTAATTGTTTTTAGGGTCACATATTATACACACCTCAATTTTTATTGTTGTTAACTAGAACTAGAACAACCATAAACAAGACTTTGGAAGAAATATCAAACGTAAACTCGTCCGCCAACACTCTCTGGCCAGTGGAGTAGCGTTAACGACTTCTTTAAAAAAAAGCCACTCACGCTTCAGGTTAAAACCCCCTTAAAAAAGCACACAGTAAGCATCTGATTTAGACTGCCACACCATCAACATTATTTTTTACATAAAAAATCATTGACCACAGCATTTTTTATATTTTTTTTTACTACCACATATACATGGATTATTACGTCCGACTTTAGCACCATCTCGCACCAACGGTGCCTGCGCTTCCTGATGGTCGTGTTGACAACTGGGGCCATGTACGTGTGGTTTTTGTTCTTGAGTATTCACAGTATTTCCTAATAATAAAATGATGGAATATTATATGTCGGACTATTTACATGCCGATCTATGATATATAAAACACAGCACGAATCAATATGATTTACTTGTCGCGCGGCATCGCTTGTCATGTGTGTGTTAAGTCGCTTGTTGGTTGACGGGAAAGACCTTGGTTACACCCGTAAAAGTCACTTACCCCCTAACCTAAAAAATGAGCCGTTGAATCTAAAATTTTTGACCTCGCCTTTCTGGGGCTATCGCCCACCCAACAAAGCAAATGAATAACAGTTGTAGTGGCAACCGAAGATACAAAATCACCTCGGGGATTGATCCGTATTGCTCTGGATGGAATGCCATATTAATATTCGCTGGGTAGACTGCGATCATTAACGCAATTAGACCGTAGCCTGCCCACACACGTGTTTGTGGCACTAAAATACCTATGCCGCCGAGCATTTCTAAAATCCCACTTAACATCACCAGTTCTCGATGATAGTTCAAATAACCCGGCATAATCAGCATAAAAGAGTCGAGTAAAACGAAGTGAGCGACTCCTCCGGCGACAAAGAATAAGGCTATCACTAACAGTGGCACGCGAGGCATCAAGTATTACTCGTTATTGTTTTAGACTAAGAATAGTCGTATCAGCGCTTCGCCCTCATTAAAGCGTTCTACTGCTATTTTTGTTACACTTTATATCTTCCTGTCATCATTAATAGGCATTACCATTGTGCTTTAACCAACCCCCCGCGCGGTTACCTCTGGGGTCATGATGAGCCCAGTGTACTCCACCTACTTGGGTATTCCACTCATATTTACCGTAAAAACTCACCTTATCTCCTGTGCGTAATGTATCACGACGCTTAAGAGGCCTCCTAACCAGTGCCTAATTTACTTCTGTGATATTTTGAGCTAGTTTAGCCTTTTCTACATAACTATACGTTTTATCTTGTACCATCACATTATGAATTTGGTTCCTCAGAATAACGCTTAAGCAATCAGACTCTCCTGTTGAAGACTCTCCTGTTGAAGACTCTCCTGTTGACTCATCGAGATGAATACGAAATATCACCATGCTATTGAAAACTTTTGTACAGGACGTGATGGCATCCATCATTGACGCCCCATAAAACCTGAAATTTTATCCTCTCAACGAAAAAACCCCGTATCTAAGACATATATTCTTCTAGATCAATTTCGTGACAAGTCGCTGACTAGCATTCTCTATGGTCTGCCTATAGAATGCGCAGTCTTTATTGGCCTATGCGGCTGTTGATTTTTACCCCTTATTTTACGGTTGATGACACTCCCATGAATATTCGTACTTTACTCTCTGATTTTGTTTCTCAAGCCATGTTAGAGGCGGGGTTGCCTGCTGAATGTGGGGCACATATTACGCCTAGCAAAAAGGCCGGGTTTGGCGATTATCAAGCAAATGGCGCGATGGGAGCGGCTAAAATTGCAAGGGCGAAGCCGCGGGATATCGCACACAATATTGTTGCCGCTCTGGCTAAAAATACTGCTTTTACAGTGGTAGTGAGTAAGGTCGAAATTGCTGGCCCAGGCTTTATTAATTTAACCCTTAACACACAATGGCTAGCAGCCAATATTGCTGAAATAATGCAGGACGAGCAATTAGGTATTCACTCTGACAGTGCTAACGCACAAAATGTAGTCGTGGATTACTCCTCGCCTAACCTTGCCAAAGAAATGCACGTGGGACATTTACGCTCGACGATTATTGGTGATGCAGTCGTTCGCACATTAAAATTCCAAGGCCATAAAGTGATTCGCCAAAATCATGTGGGCGATTGGGGAACGCAGTTTGGCATGTTGATCGCTGAGCTAGAAGAACAATTAAATGAGGGTGAGCCGGCGTCTCTCGCATTAAAGGATTTAGAAGGCTTTTATCAAAGCTCTAAAAAACACTTTGATGAATCCGAAGAATTTGCTCATAAAGCCCGTGAATATGTGGTCAGGCTGCAATCTGGCGATCAACATGTACTGGCGCTATGGAAACAATTTAGGCGGGTATCGCTGGAACACAGCCAAGAAATTTATGGCCAGTTAAACGTGACATTAACCGCAGACGATGTATATGGTGAAAGTGCATACAATAATGATCTAGTGCCGCTGGTAAGCGAGCTACAGAATCAGGGGTTGGCGGTAGAAAGCCAAGGTGCGCAAGTGGTATTTTTAGACGAAATCACCAATAAAGATGGCGAGCCTTGCCCTGTTATTATTCAAAAACAAGGCGGTGGTTTTTTATATGCCACTACTGATTTAGCTGCCCTACGTTATAGAGCTAATAGTTTAGAAGCCCATCGTGTTCTATATTTTATTGATGCGCGGCAGTCATTACATATGCAGCAAGTATTTACTGTTGCACGCAAAGCCGGTTTTGTGAACGACACCATAAGCTTAGAGCATCACCCCTTTGGTACGATGATGGGTGCCGATGGCAAACCTTTCAAAACGCGCACTGGCGGCACCGTAAAATTAGCCGATTTATTAGTTGAAGCCGTTGAGCGCGCGGAAAAAGTCGTCGCGGTGAAAAATCCTAAGTTGGGTGCAGCAGAGCGTAGCGTGATTGCACGTAAAGTCGGTATTGGTGCAGTGAAGTATGCAGATTTATCTAAAACCCGCACCAACGATTATATTTTTAATTGGGAAACCATGCTGAGCTTTGAAGGCAATACATCGCCTTATTTACAGTATGCTTATGCGCGTATTCAAAGTATTTTTGGTAAAGCACAAAAGGATCACGGAATTGATGTTAACCAGTTAACCTCGGCGATTGTGTTACACAGTGATACGGAAATCGCACTGTCAATTAAAACCCTACAATTTGCCGAAGTCATAGATCAAACCAGCCGCGAAGCTTATCCGCATTTATTGTGTAACTACTTATACGATCTAGCCGGTTTATTTATGCGCTTTTATGAACATTGCCCCATCTTAAAAGACGGCATCGAAGATGGGCAAAAACACAGCCGCTTGCAATTAGCACTCGCCGTGGCGAATACACTACATAAAGGCTTAGATTTACTGGGTATTGAAACAATGGATAAGATGTAAATTACAGAGTATTGGATAATACTGAAAAATAGCATAAAGGCGATATGACATTGATCACCGCCTTTTTTATCATTTAATAATGAGTATTTTTAACACTTAAATTAAACTTAAACGATCATAGGCTTCGCGTAGCCGGACAATAGATTGTTCATTTTTATTGGCACAATACACGGCTTCTAAAAATGACGGATCTAGCTGACTATTATGAGCAGCCTGGTCTAACAAACCGGCATCTGCTAACTCTAAAAAGTCTAAAATACTTCTTACTCCCGCTAAACGAATACAATTTACCTGTTCTTTAAACTCTAAACATAAGCGTGCTTGTGCCATCCAATCTACAATCACTCTAGGTGGAAAAGGCGTTTTAATGATAATTTCAACCAAACTGGCATGGGCAAGATTTTGCACATTGTCGATACCTAACTCGGACAATCTTGCTTTATGAAAGCTACCAACACCCTCTATCATTTCTAATGGGAGCGTATGTGCCATATGGGTTTTTTTCGCAAAAATATCACCCGCAGTATCTTGCAACCAATTTAATAAACGTTCGGGGAAGATACCTGTTAAAAAAGCAATCACAGGTAATGTGGCTGATAACTGCCCCCCTCCAGCATGGCTAAAATGGCTATAAATTAAAATAAGAAACGAGCTAAACACCAAACGCGTAGATACATTGTAATAAGCCCCCGGCGGCAAATCTAAGGTCACCATACGACGAAAAATATATTGGATAGACCACACATACGCGCCTAAAAATGCAAAACCACAAGCCACCAAACTGGTCCGAAATGCTATTTCTTGTTCGTTAGTCGCGCCATTCACCCAAACCACGCCTTTAAATAACACATGGGCATTACCGGCTAGTAAAATATAGAAACCTATTGCTGAAAACAAGGTGACAAATAATATGGGCAACAAATAGTCGGAACTTTTATATTCGGAATCGATTTCGGAGTATTCAACTTCCACCCCGTGCTCAACCGTTTCCAATGTAGTTAAAATTTTATCAAATTCTTTTTGTTTTTTGGGCAAACGATAATGCAAAAATGATATAGCCGTTAACGGCATAAAAACAACCATCACCGCAATACCCACTGGCACCATCCAGTGAATAATTTGTTGCATGTCATCACCAAAATACATGGGCGATACCACAGAGAATACAGCAAAAAATAATCCCACGGCCAAAATAAAATACACTAAGAACACTAGCGATTTAGTGTCGCAGCTCTTCATAAACAAGTCTTTGGCGTAAGGTTTGTCGCCGCACTCCTTAAGGGGTTGAGGGGGGGGGGTGAGGAAAGAGTAAACTTATCATCCATCATCTATTCTCCTGGTTTTTTATTAGTTTTTTATCATGAAAATCAACGTACTACACTATACCCGGCGACTACTGATAAGAACGTTCAAACCCTTTTTAACTTAAACCATTTATACGTTTTTACCCATCGTAATCACCGGCACACCGTTATCGCCGGGGTTTCGAAGGCACGTTTGACGTTACGTTCAATGTCATATTCAATACTAGACGTATTGGGCGATGAGGTTTTCTGTTTTGCATCGGGGTTATCACCGTAATGTAAACGTCCTTGATCGTCCGTCCATAGTGATAATCGTATCTATTATAAAATGGGTCCACTAAACGTTACCATAATAACCAGAACCACTATATTGGGACTCACTTTTCAACTTAATTGTTGTCAGTGTAAAACATTACCATAAAATTTACTCCTGTTTTCACACCAATGGCCACTAATACTGAATCGATGTTTGGGTAAGATATATGCAAACGCGGCAATATACCTTCTTGCTGTTATTGCAATTAAATAGCCCTTATTTTTCTCTCGTTTCCGGCCTGTAGTGCAGCACTATGTATCGCCATAGGGAGTCGGTTTACCCACGGTCTGCATTAACCTTTAAACGCTTTCTTGGCGACCTGCTGGTAAGGGGTGTTGTCGATACGATAATGTTGTTACCCCCCAGTGGTCTTTGGTTGATTAGTTTACCTACTATTATTGCGTTCCGGCCCGCTAGGTATTGGGGGATTGCTCTGTGCTCCCAGCGCGATAATTATTGATCGCCCCCATTGTTATCGCGCTTGCGCTACCTATTTCATAATGGCATTGTACACGTCTAAGCGAACAATTAAGGGGTTTAAGGCTTCGCCCTTGGAATGACTTAGTGCGCTAATTTACGAAGTCCAAGTAGATATTGTTATGGTAATTCTTGCAGACTTTGGGCATGCCGTTGCAGCAAATGGCTAGGTGTGGTGGTGGTGGGAATATTGAAGGCTATATGCAGGTGGTATTCTCACCATCGAACCGCTCTATCTTTATCCCGTGAAATCATTACGTGGCTTTATCGTTGATTCGGCACGACTCACACCGCAAGGGTTTGCACACGATTGCCAGTAGATGATTATTGATGGCAATAATCGTTTTGTGACGCAACGTACATATGGCGAGATAGTGTTGATTTATACGGCAATAAACAATCAGCAGCTGATTCTCAGCCACAACCAAACACCTGATCTCGCTCCACTCATCATCGAGATAGCAGCCCCTCCCGCTACGCCAGCATTTGATGCCGTTATTTGGAAGGACGCCTGCCAAGTACTTGATGATAGCTCGGCAGCAAACGACTGGCACCACAGCACTTGGGGAATAAAAAAACCTACGATTAGTACGTATAGCAAACACGCCGCGCCGGACTTAATCAGCTAACACGCAGACTTTAGCCGCCGCCAATCAGCAAATGACTGATCAGGGGTATAAATCCGTTCCGATAGAGAATTTTTGCCCTAATATTGTTGTAGATGGCTAAGATGAATTTAAAGAGCATGCCATCGCAGGTCTATCTCACGACCACTATAGCTTCAAACACTGCTATTTTTGCCAACGTTGCGTGATGCCAACCATCGATATAAACACCGGTACGCGTCACCCAAAACAACGGCCATTTGCCATAGTCAGCGACATTAATCCAATACCCGATAACCCCAAAGCACCTGCTTTTGACGAAAATGCCATTTTAACCAGCGGCGATGGATACCTCATTCGTATTGGAGATGAAATCATTATAAGTATCTAAGCCATAGTGTTTAAATAATAAAGCCCGTGTAAATTTGTGCTGATCTATACATTTTTGGCGTTCATTCCATTTCTACCCTCACCCATACACTTTGCTGATTATCCTCGCGGGTATTCGTTGAATATACCTTTGTATTCGCGCCCAAAACGGGGCGATGTGAAAGGGTATTGCTTTCACTGATGGGCGTCCACTCACCCAAAGGGAATGTGGTTAGCGTTTTGACACTGCTCGATAAGTAAATAGCTGACGTGGATGTATCCTTTGGCATTGAGCTAGAACGGGTATCTTTACTCACTACACTAGCCGTCACTCTTGCCTGTAATTGACCCGAACGATTTTTTCCCGCCAAGGTAACGCGTAAATGTAAACCGGCAGGCACATCGACTAGCTCGCTTTGCTGGCTTCGCCCTACTTCGCCAAATTGCTGCAGGTTACTCCCGCCCAATAGTAGCGAATTAATCTCGACACCTTCGCCTGTTTCACTGGGTTCAGCCGCGGCGACTAGCTCGTCATCCTCTAAAATAAGTTGTACCGCCGACCCCGCAGCTAATGTCATCGGCGTAGTCGGGGCATCTATATTACTGGCATAAAGGGCCTCGCTGACGGTGATCTTCACTAAACCCCGCTCGGTCAGCACAACGATCTGCCCCTCTTGGGTGGCAATTCTTTGTAGCTGGTTAACGTGGGTATCCGTGGTGTAAGTGATCACGCCTTTTTTATTGGGGTACTTACCTCTGAACACCGAAACCATTAAGTTTTTACGCGGTTTATCAAGACTTCTAATTGCCTTAACCACGCTATTAATAATACCTGTGGGAGCCCTCACCAACACACTATTATTATCTACCGAAATCGCGCTACCCTGGGGCAATAAAGGCTCTATGACCTGTTTAACATCTTCTGCATCACGGTATTTAAGCACTACTTTTCTAAACGCTTGAGCATTACTGTAAGAAGACAACACTAACGCAACACACAGTAACAGCAGCGTCAAAATAAGCTTGGGGCGGGAACAGAAAAATAGGTATTTGGACGAAAATTGATACATTAGCAAGTGCCTTGAGTAACAGATTGTTGACAACGATGTATATCCCATCATTCATGCATAAAACACACCGGTTTCCTACTCCGTTTAAGGGCACTCTTTATTCATTTCATGGTTTTTTTCACTGCCATTTAACGATAAGCTAATGAAGAAAGAGTCTATACCGTTGCCGTTTCTTAACAATCTACTCATTTAAATATATCATCAGTAATACCACGCGCCAAGCCCCATTTTATCTCTATTTCAGCCTTCTCCCGCTCGCTTTTCAACTAATACTTTCTACACTGTAATAGATAACAGTAGTTTATTAATCATTGATGTGTTCGAAACTATCCATCGACACAAGGACTTTTAGATGAAGATTAATACCAAAATGATTTTGGGCGGTGGTTTTTTATCGGTTATCCCCGTTGTCATGGGCGGCATATTTTTGGCTACTATAGCCATCAATGAAACTCGTATGTCACTAGAAAAAAATGCCCAACAGTCATTAATCGCTATTCGAGATATTGCCGCCACAGAGATTACTCACTACATACGGACTATCGAGAAACACGCTGTTAGCCTATCCGAAAATTTAATGGTTTTAGATGCAATGGGTGATTTTTCTAATGCGTTTAATGAATACGCGAACACCCTGTCAGATAGTGACATTTCATTACAAAAAGCAAGTGTTCGCAGATATTATCAGCAAGTATTTGGTGATCAATTTATCAATCTGAACCATAATAAAAACCTAGATATTAGCGCACTCATTAATCCTCTGGATAAACAATCTATTGCCTTACAATACGACTTCATCAGTAATAACAACTCGCCATTAGGCAGTAAATACCTACTAGACGAACCCAGCACATCTTCAGCTTATAGCAACCATCATAGACGATATCATTCTGTATTTAGACGTTATATTGAGCGTTTTGGCTTTGATGATCTATTTTTGGTCGATCATAATACGGGTGATATTGTTTATTCCGTGTTGAAAGAATTAGATTATGCCACATCGTTAATTGATGGACCTTATGCTAATAGTGGTATCGGGCAAGCCTTTAGGTCAGCGAATGCGGTATCCGATAATAACTTCACCGGACTAACCGATTTTGCCCCTTACATCCCTGCTTATAATTCTGCTACAGCTTTTATTGCAACGCCTATTTTTTCGAAAAATAAAAAAATAGGCGTACTCATTTTACAAATACCAGCAGATAATATTAACGCAGTGATGACACATAGTCAGAAATGGAAAGACAGTGGCTTGGGTGATTCGGGCGAAAGCTATTTAGTCGGGGCAGACTTTACAATGCGCAGTAACAGTCGCTTTTTACTCGAAGACAAGCCGCAATACTTAGCGCTAATGGAAAAGGTAGGTTTACCAAAAAGCACTATCGGCGCCTTATCTATAAAAAACACGACCATTGGCTTGCAGCCGATAAAAACCCAAGTTACCGAAGCCGCACTTGCGGGTAAAAGTGGTTATACCATATTGGATAATTACCGAGGGATAAAGGTTTTATCGGCTTATAAGCCGATTACTACTGGAGGTTTACAATGGGCTATTATAAGTGAGATCGATGAAGCTGAAGCCCTTGCACCGATAAAGAAAATAGAACAAACGCTGACTCAAGCGACAATAATCATCTTGATAATTGCACTCATCACCGGCTCGGCTCTGGGCTGGCTATTGGCGTCTAGCGTGGTTCGCCCACTCAAAAAGCTCACGCACACCATTCATTCTATGGCCGATGGCAAAGGCGACCTCACTCAGCGCTTAGATGAAAAAGGTAATACGGAACTGCATGAACTATCTATGTGGCTCAATGTATTTATCAATCACTTAGATGGCACTTTCTCCACCCTCATAAAGTCAGCCATGCGTTTAGTGCCTATGTCAGAAGATTTAGCCGATGGCAATGAGTTGATTATGGACATCACCGACCAACAGAATCAACAGATTAAAACCTCAGAGGATCGATTGCTACAAGTAAAAGAAGCAACCCATAAAGTGAATGCTGCCGCCAATGATATTGATACCAACAGCAAAGAAGGTATTAACACGGTACATAAAGGCCTATCTATTATTAATACTACTAGTCAACGAATGGATGCTTTAGAACATATTATTAATGAAACCTTTGTAGCGATTGACCAACTAAAAGAAGACAATGAAAAGATCGTCAGTATTATAGATTTCATTAACAACATTTCTGACCAGACCAATCTTCTCGCATTAAATGCGGCTATCGAAGCCGCCCGTGCTGGAGAAAGTGGTCGAGGTTTTGCAGTCGTCGCCGATGAAGTTCGAGCATTAGCCTCCCGAACTAGTGCAGCGACACTCGAAATATCCGCCATGATAGACACCATAAAAGCCGGAACCACTACCGTGGTAGATGCCATGTCGAAAGGGAAACAATTTACCCTTGAGTGCAGTGCTAGTGTCACCGAAGCCAAAGATGTTTTTGATGCTATTGAGCAGGCGATTAAACATATTGACGAAGCCGTCACTAACATTACTATCGCCGCAAAAGACCAAGGCGAGAGTTTCGAGCAAGTATCAAACGACTTTAAAGTACTTGATACACAGTTTGGGCAATCGAAAGATGCGAGCTGTATCACCGTACAAGTCGGTGAAGACATGAGCAATATGAGTATGAAACTCCATAAAATGGTGGGACACTTTACGCTGACGGATCAAGATTTGAGCATTTCACGACGCAGCAAGGTACGAATAGCGCTTGATGACATGAAAGATAAGTATCAGGCCGGAGAGGCAGTACGACTTGATCGAGCAACTGAAAAATAGCGCATCTAACGGTAGTCCATCAGAAAAACATCTCGTCTTCGTCTTACGTAGGGCGAAGTTTTGTCTAGGTTTGAAGAAGGCAACGTTTCAGGCGACCATTAACAGGTTATTCTAGCGGGTTAACCGGGCAAATAATAAATATTGGTTAAACGACTTGGTGATTGACGACGTAAAAAGGTAAAATATTACTCGCGCACAACATTTCTCATTGACGTCACACGCTAAGTTGCCATCATGATACCAAGTCTACGAAGTACCTCACCGGTTCAGCAAAAATACCTGCATTTCATCAACACCTTAAAGACCTATGGTTTTAGTGGCGAGTTATGCCTCGATTATGCGAATCGTACCGTACTGGCAACGGACAACTCGCTCTATCAAGTGTTGCCTCAAGGCGTTATCTACCCCAAAACAGTTGCCGATTTAGTGACCTTAACCGAACTGAGTAATATGACTCAGTTTCACGATATCGTTCTTAGTCCGCGTGGTGGTGGCACCGGTACCAACGGGCAATCATTAACCGACGGTTTAGTGGTTGACACCTCTAAGCATATGAATGAGATAATTGAGATCAACCCCAAAGAACGCTGGGTTCGAGTGCAGTCGGGTGTAGTGAAGGACCAGTTGAACGCTGCGATTAAACCCTATGGCTTATTTTTTGCTCCGGAACTGTCTACGAGTAACCGCGCCACCATTGGTGGGATGATTAATACCGATGCGTCGGGACAAGGCTCTTGTGCTTACGGTAAAACCCGCGACCATGTCTTAGGTCTTAAGACAGTATTACTGGATGGCAGTGTTATTGATAGCGCCCCGCTACACAATAGCGAACTAGCAAAACAGCAGCTTCAACCCAACCGTGTAGGCCATATTCATAAGGTTGTTGACGATATTCAACAGCAACATCATCAACGCATTAAAGAGGTATTCCCTAAGCTCAACCGCTGTTTAACCGGTTATGATCTTGCACATATTCGTGATGAGAATAATAATTTTGATCTCAACAGTATTCTTTGTGGTAGCGAAGGCACGCTGGGCTTCATTGCAGAGGCAAAGCTCAATTTATTAGCTATTCCTAAATATGTCGCATTGGTTAACTTACGCTACGAAAACTTTAACGCTGCATTGCGCGATGCCAAAGCTATCATGGCCGTTGGCCCCACCTCGATAGAAACCATTGATTCGAAAATCCTGAATTTGGCGAAAGACGATATCGTCTGGGATACCGTTAGCGAGTTTTTTCCTGACGGCACTGGTGCAGGCACGCCTGAATACCAGAAAGACCCTGCACTATTGGAAGGGGTTAATTTTGTTGAGTATACGGCTGACACAGAAGTAGAACTTCAAGAAAAAATGCAGCCGCTGCTCACGACCTTAAATACAGGCACCGACAACATTAGCATGGGCTACACCATTGCTTACGGTCCAGGTGTTGACAGAATTTGGGGAATGCGTAAAAAGTCCGTTGGCTTATTGGGTAGCATTCAAGGTGAAGCGCGCCCCATGCCTTTCGTAGAGGATACCGCAGTACCGCCTGAGCACCTAGCGGACTTTATTGTTGAGTTTCGTGCGCTATTGGACTCTCACAATTTACAATATGGCATGTTCGGCCATGTAGATGCGGGGGTATTACACGTACGCCCTATCATCGATATGAAAGACCCTCGACAGGCGAGCTTGGTGCGCCCCATCACTGATCAAGTCGTCGAGCTAACGCATAAATATGGTGGTTTATTGTGGGGGGAACATGGTAAAGGTGTCCGTTCGGAATATTCACCAAAATTCTTCGGCGAACTGTACCCGCAATTACAACGCATTAAAAAAGCCTTTGATCCACGTAACCAATTAAACCCTGGCAAAATTGCGACGCCTGCGGCTGATATCCCTTTGTTGAAAATTGATGAAGTGAATACTCGTGGCGAATTAGATCGCAGCATAAAAGTGGAAAGCTGGGAAGGTTATAGCGAAGGCATGTTTTGTAACGGTAATGGTACCTGCCATAGCTGGGATCCTAACGACGCCATGTGTCCTTCTTGGAAAGGCACGCGTAAACGGACCCATACACCTAAAGGCCGCGCATCGTTAATGCGCGAGTGGTTAACGCAATTAAGCCATCGAGATGTTGAAGCAGTCTCGGCAAGCCAAGCGTTACATCAACAACCTGCCTATAAAACAGCATTATCTTTTTTGCCTCGCATTAAAAATACACTGAAAAAGCACCGTGGCGAGTACGATTTTTCTCACGAGGTGAATGAATCCATGCAAGGCTGCTTAGCCTGCAAATCTTGTGTAGGCCAATGTCCTGTTAAAGTGAATGTACCAGAATTTCGCTCTAAATTTTTAGAACTCTATTACAGCCGTTATTTGCGACCACTGAAAGATTATTTTGTCGGTAGCTTAGAGGTCGTCCTGCCCTTTGCGGCAAAATTCCCTAAAGTGTATAACGCGGTAATGGGTGCACGCTGGGTACAAAAAATCCTCGAAAAAACAGCAGGACTCAGTGACAGCCCATTGTTAAGCACCATTGATTTTGATTCTGAACTGCAAAAATTGGGCGTGCTTTATGCCGACATTGAGAACATTAACCTGTTAAGTGATGAAGAAAGGGCATCGGCAGTTATTATCGTTCAAGATGCATTCACACGCTTTTTTGAAACGCAGTTTGTCTTAGATAGCATTCAGTTATTACAATCACTGGGATATACGCCGCTAGTGTCTCCCTTTTTCCCTAACGGTAAGCCTTTACACGTGCACGGGTTTAGAAAAGCGTTTAATCGTACAGCAAAGAAAACCAGTGAAAAATTAAATACGCTAGCAAGCACCGGAATCACTTTGGTTGGACTAGAGCCATCAATGACACTAGCGTTCCGTGGCGAGTATGTAAAAGCCGTTGAAAATGCGCCTAATGTACTGTTGATTCAAGAATGGCTTGCAACACAAACTGAGCAATTAGCTAAAAAACAATCTGGCGTAAAAACACGCTATCAATTATTAGCGCACTGTACCGAGAAAACTAACGCTCCCGCGTCCGTCGGGCAGTGGCAGCAAGTGTTCGCAGCACTAGGCCATCAATTAGACGTAGTGAATGTCGGTTGCTGTGGTATGGCGGGAACTTACGGCCACGAAACGCAAAACATTGACACATCCAAACATATTTATTCGTTATCGTGGGATCAGGTCATTAACAACCCAGAAAATGAAGGCACGCTAGTCGCCAGTGGCTTTTCTTGCCGCAGTCAAGTAAAGCGTATTGATGGGAAGAAAATCCCTAATCCACTAGAAATATTATTAGATCAGTTGGCAAATAATATGTAAAAAAACAGCACTAAGCTTGGGTTCCTGACCATTTACCTGAAAAGGGTCAGGAACTAATGGCACTTACTTAAGCAGCTAAACCACTTCCTCCATCTCGTCATTCCGGGCTTGACCCGGCATCCATGCTAAATAAACAGTGCCATATTTGAGATAGATTCCGGCTTTCGCCGGAATGACAAGCTTAAGTAAGTGCCATTCGGCGCTTACCTTAAATATCATCCTTAGTGCATAAGGGACGATATCTAATGTTAAAAACACCCCCATAAAAAGATATTAGTCACTACTCAGCACTGTCCGTAACTGTTCAGATTGCAGTCAACATTGTGCTGAGTAGTTACAGATATTATTTTTCATCTACTGATGATGTCTCTGTCCCCGCGCCTAACATTACTCCAATCCAGCGGGTATCTTCCGAGTTTTCGAGGGCTATTTTTACCATAATCGTTAACGGAACTGATAACAGCATACCGACAGGGCCTAAAATCCAACCCCAAAACACTAACGACAAAAACACGACTAATGACGATAGGTCTAAACCCTTACCCATAAAGCGGGGCTCAAGTACCGAGCCCACAATCACATTCACCGCTACATAAAATATCGCAACGATAAACGCCTCACCTACCCCCAATTGCACCACCGCTAATAGCACGGGGGGAACAGCCGCTAAAATAGAACCGAAGGTGGGGATAAAGTTGAGAAGAAAGGCCAGCAAACCCCATAGAACGGGATAGTCCACGCCGATAATAGCCAAGGTAATCATCACCAATACACCCGTTGCCAAGCTCACTAAGGTTTTAATCGCCATATATTTATTTAAGCTATCAGTAAAGCTCCCTAATGCTTCTAGCGTTTTTTCACTCTTGCCAGATGCATAACGAAACTTCTCTGTAAAATTAATTTCTTCCGTTAAAATAAAAATAACGGTTAACAGAATCAAAAAACCATCGGTCATTATATTGCCGAAAGACGTGAGTGTATTGCCCGCCATAGTGAGTGCCGCGCTTGGGTTAACCATTTCTCGCCAAAGCTGGGGGTCAATAGCAATACCCCAGGCGCTTAACCACGTCTGTACACCCGAAGACAATATTGTCAATCGTACTTGGTATTCTGGAATGTTAGCGGTAAAGCTATTAATAGATGAACCAACAATTGCGCCAATAAAAAACCCCAACACCACCATCATCACCACAATAAGTAAAATAGCGATGCCTGTAGGGATACGAAAACGCTTTAAAAAAGCCAATAACGGGGAACAAATAATCGCGATAAATAAAGATAAGAAGAAAGGTATCAGTAATGATTCGGCTGCCCGCATACCCGCCACAACAATAATAAATGCTGCGGTTACCAATAAAAAACGAGAAATAGGTGAGGTGTCATTGTCCATAAAGGTGTCCTTTTTATTGTTCAGCTTAAAATGATTGGGTTTTTAAGTCGGAGAGTATTTCATGCAATTGCTGCAAACCACTCGGAGCAAATAAATACGGCGGATGTTGTTCCCCAATATAATGATGTTCTTCAACGTCAATACACCGCTGGCGAACCGCTTCTAATTCCGGTGAATGCCTAATTGCCATACCAAACGTCACATACCAATTATTCGCTGTGGCCTGCCCCGTCAATACCATTTCAAGTACCTGAATCATACGCTGTTGATCTGTACGGTAATAAGGTGTTTTAACACTGGCAAATACAAAAAAAAGTACCAGCAGTATCAATACACTCAGTAAAAGCGTGATTAAAACAGTCATCGTAGCCCGAAATAAATAAATATAAAGTAGTTTATCATTGTTTTGTATTGGCTCTACTGCTGAGATAATACGTGGTAAAAAATGTTACGGCAAGACAGGTCACTGACAACATTCAACGCTTAGATAACGATACGACCCGTTGACTCCTGTAAAATTTCGTCTTCTAAAACTTTGGCTATCGATGGTGCTTAAGATTAGCGTGTATGATATCGCAAGCGTTACGTACAGCCTGTATCAGCCATACTGTAAATATCGAACGGTTTTACACTTTGGCAGCATGCAAACACTCTTATATTTATCTACCTAAATAGTAAGACAATAAAGCATAACAAAACGCACGTAACTGTAAACTTTTTTAGACGCCAATAATGCCAAAAAAAATATTGTTAAAGAATGTCACTGTTGCCCCGTTAAATTTTTTTGAAGCTAGTGAAGTCAACTTATTGAGGCTTCTAGTCTTTTGACTTGCTTCAAAAATGGGTTAGGTGCTTACAACGTTAACGGCACAGCACTGAAAAATGTACTTAATGTTCTCGCGTAGCGCGAAAAACAACATCAGGGTAACGCTCTATTGTTAGTGATAAATTCACCCGTGTTGGTGCCAGATACGTTAAATGCCCACCGCCATCAATGGCTAAGTTATCGGCACACTTACGCTTAAATTCTTCCAGCTTTTTGGTATCGTCACAATCGGCCCAACGTGCGGTGGTCACATTGACGGCTTCGTAAATTGCCTCTACTTTATATTCGTCTTTTAAACGATAAGCCACCACCTCAAACTGCAACACCCCCACGGCACCGACAACAATATCGGTGTTATGCATTGGGAAAAAAACTTGCGTCGATCCCTCTTCCGATAACTGCTGCAGACCTTTCTGCAGCTGCTTCATTTTAAGTGGGTCTTTTAGGCGAATACGCCGAAATAACTCAGGTGCAAAATGGGGAATACCCGTGTACTTTAGTTTTTCACCCTCGGTAAAGGTATCGCCAATTTGAATCGTACCGTGATTGTGTAAACCAATAATATCACCCGATACGGCTTCTTCTACCGCGCTGCGGTCTCCGGCTAAAAACGTCACGGCATCGGCAATTTTTACATCTTTGCCTAGGCGCACATGTTTCATTTTCATGCCTTTATTATATTTACCCGAGCACACGCGCATAAACGCAATGCGGTCGCGATGCTTAGGGTCCATGTTGGCCTGAATCTTAAAAATAAAACCCGAAAATTTTTCTTCTTCGCCGCTGACCTCACGCTCTTTCGTCATACGCGGTTGCGGTGTAGGTGCCCATTCCACAAAGCCGTCTAACATTTCACGGACACCAAAATTACCTAGTGCGGTGCCAAAAAATACGGGAGTTAAACGACCGGCTAAATATGCCTCACGGTTAAACTCGTGAGTAGCACCACGCACTAGCTCTAGCTCTTCGCGAATGTCTTCTGCATAACCACCAAACAACGTGCTTGCTTCATCACTTGCTAGGCCTTGAATCAGTACCTCATCAGTTAGTTTATGCCCTACTCCTTGCTGATACACATGAATAGTATCGGTATAGAGGTTATAAACGCCTTTAAATTCTTTACCCATACCAATAGGCCAGTTAATAGGGGCAGCTTCAATTTTGAGTACTTTTTCAACTTCGTCTAGTACATCAATGGGGTCACGAATATCGCGATCCATTTTATTAATAAACGATAGGATGGGCGTGTCGCGCAAACGACAGACATCCATTAACTTAATAGTACGGTCTTCCACACCTTTGGCGCCGTCAATCACCATTAATACCGAGTCAACCGCGGTTAATGTTCGGTAAGTATCTTCCGAGAAGTCTTCGTGCCCAGGCGTATCGAGAAGATTAACAATGCGGTCTTTATAGGGAAACTGCATAACCGATGACGTCACCGAAATACCCCGTTCTTGCTCCATGCTCATCCAGTCGGATTTCGCATGTGGCCCACGCTTACCTTTTACTGAACCCGCCAACTGAATAGCCTGCCCCAATAACAGCAACTTTTCAGTGATGGTGGTTTTACCCGCATCCGGGTGAGAAATAATGGCGAAGGTACGGCGCGTATTCACCTGGTGAAGAAAATTGCTATCAACCATGTCACTGTCCTGTAACGCGCACAGTTTGCGCGCAAAAATTGTAAAGCTAACACTCTAACGATCTATTGATAGACATTACGTAATAGATACCACTAACCATTAGCAGTCCCTATCATCGAAGGAGGAAATATAGCGATAAAAGTCAAAAGCGAGATGATAACAAAATCAATGCCTGCTATATAGGCACTTAACGCAGACTTTTGTTTGATATATCGATAGAAACCTATTTAGCTCTTTTTACGAGCCTTTATAGGCTTTTCAAACTGGTATGCCAATGTTACACCGATTTACGCCATGGCATACCATCGCACGTAGTGTAATGGGGGCAATCGGCCATACAACCGCGACAATGTGGCCGAGGATGTATCTCCGACTCAATAGATTCTGAAACCGTAGGTGGAGTCGTATTACTCGGCGTTGTATTACTCGGTGAGGTGCCCATAAAATGGCCTTTTATTATGTTGAGAATCAGGTATCGCTTACCGCGTATGGTGTAAGGTGATACGCTATCTATTACAAATAGTTCATGTAAAGTCAGGCTGTACTATATCACCCTCTATGGGTATCCACTTATAATACCGGTAATAACTCCCAGCATTGCCTATAACAAACAATGAACTTTCAATTATGAGCTTTACTCCTGCCAAACCGATCACGTCACCACAAACTGGCATACATAAGAACTTAGAAAAGACGGTGATAAAAAACTTTTCTAACGCATCGCAAAAACCTATTGCGGAACACAATCAAACGGCTTTTCATCAAGCGCGGGAACGCTGGCAACAATTGGGGCAGCCGTCGACGATACTTGATAGCGCCTGTGGCACAGGGGAAAGCAGCCACTACCTTGCCAATACTCACCCTGATCATTTAGTAATAGGTATTGATCAGTCGATAAAGCGACTAGAAAACAGTAACAACCGACAACTCCCCGACAATTGTTTATTACTGCGTGCAGAGTGCACCGACTTCTGGCGACTTGCAGAGCAAGCCCAGTGGCGATTTGTTAAACACACCCTGTTTTACCCCAATCCCTACCCCAAACCAAAACACCTGCAACGCCGCTGGCATGGCGATGCAGCATGGACCCATTTATTGGCCATAAGCGATACGGTAGAATTAAGAACCAATTGGGAAATCTATGCTGACGAATTTCATCACGCTCTTTGTATTAGCCAAACACTAAAGCTCAGTGATAACCCAAATTTTAGTAAAGCAATCAATTTTTGTTTGAAAAACATCCAGCATACGCAATATCAACCCACACAAACCGTCACCGCGTTTGAGCGTAAATACCAACTCAGTGAACATGTGTTATGGCAGGTAAAGGCGACGATTAAATAGAAAAATGTCACTGCTGTCCCGTTAAGTTCATAAGGATTAGCGATAAGCCATACCGACGACGGCAAAACAGAACCCGATCGAGCTTGGCCTGACGAATACGATGAGCAAGAAACAAGAAAATCAAAACAATCCCGCGTCATTCTAGAAAGCGTCTTTTGCTTATTCAGACAAACCTGTAGGGACAGATTTTAACCGCATTAGCGGGCCCGAAGGGTGAAAGCCAGGGAAGGCTTTCATAATCCATCAGGCTCTGATTGGATACCGGTTACCGGATCAAGTCCGGCATGACGATATTAAGTCCGACATGACGACATTAAGTCCGACATGACGATATTAAGTCAACTGGACAGCAGTGAAAAGATCTAATCCCTACTCAACAACAGATTACTAGAGAAACAATTATGGACAATCCTTCAGTACTCACGCCAGAGAACCTATACGCATTAATCCGGCAAACCATGCCGTTTGGCAAATACCAAGGCTATCTCATTGCTGACCTCCCAGAGGAGTACTTACTGTGGTTTGATAAAAAGGGGTTCCCCACCGGCCATCTAGGACAATTATTACAGCTTTCTCTGCTACTCCATATTGATGGTAGCCGAGCGGTGCTTGATCCGTTGCGTACAGCTGAAAAACACCATACAAAATCTAAGCCCAAAGCACGCCTTCGCTTTGAATAAATTATCGTTCTTCACAAAACGCTAAAAACCTATATAATCGCCACCCTTTCAGCCTCAGCGGTTACGATCGATTACCTATGCCTAGTCTTAAATATTTAGAAATTGAAACTCAAACCAACCCTATTGCATCCGTCATTTGGTTGCACGGCCTAGGCGCAAGTGGCCACGACTTTGAACCTATTGTGCCCGAATTGCGTTTACCCTTAGGGGTGCGGTTCATATTCCCGCATGCACCTAATCGCACGGTCACCGTAAATGGCGGCATGGTCATGCCTGCTTGGTACGACATCATCTCGATGGCCATTGAACGGGTCATTGACACTAAACAAATCATGGAGTCATCGGCGGCAGTCGGTGAGTTTATCGAGCAAGAAATTGCACGCGGTATTCCCAGCGAGAAAATTTTTATTGTCGGGTTTTCTCAGGGTGGTGCGGTAGCTTATGAAGCAGCGCTAAGCTACTCTAAAAAACTAGGCGGTTTAATTGCTTTATCCACTTATTTCGCTACCCGAAAAACGATATCGATTAGCGGTGTGAATGCACTACTGCCTGTTTTTATTGGCCACGGAACCGTTGACAACGTAGTAGACGAAGTACTGGGACAACAAGCAAAACAAGCGCTAACGGAGCTAGGGTACAAACCCGAATACCATACCTACCCTATTGCGCATAGTGTATGCATGGAAGAAATTACGGCTATATCAACGTGGTTACAAAAACAATTAAAAGGATAATAAGAATGATGAAAATAAAGCAGTGCTCGTATTAATTATCATTTTACTCATGGGATGCAACGCAAAGAATGATCTCTCATCTATCGGATCAAACTTTGATGGTGATACCGTATGGACCTTTACACAATTTAATGTCCTCGAAGAAGACGATGTCATCAATAGCTATTACAATTACGGCGAAGTCTCATAAAAACTCTACCCAAATATTAGTAGCCATCAATTAACAACGGGGTTTATCCTTTTACGCAATGTAAAATATTGGGGCAACGACGATCTTATTTACGCGTATCGCTCAAAAGAAGAAGGCAGCCTTATTTTTTCGCATCGATGACATCCAAAAAATGGAACTGGTACGAATAGAGCCTATAGCAGGAAAAAGGCAAGGAAAATTTGAAGACGAAACGCCTAAGGAGAAGGATAGTCTAGATTCAGCTATCCCTACTACTGAAGAAAACTCAGAAAAAAGTACACCATCGACTATCACCCACTAGTTACGGTGAATTTAGCCGGTATCAAGTATTAGCCAAGCGATGTTACTTGGCTAATACTTCAGCTCAGTCTGATTTTATTTTCACTTCTTCCGCAAGTTTTACTCTCTCTCGCACTAAACATTGACGACCAAGTATCAACCAGCGATACATCGAAAACGATGAAAAACGAGCTGTAATTTAAAATGATAATGACTATCGATTAACACCTAATCTCTTACGTATAGGCTAAGACCACTAAAAAACTTTTCTAGTAATTCATCACTACACGCCACAAAATGCTTATTATTCGGCTTGCGAAACAATGCCGATATTTCGTGCGCCGACATTTCGCAATCAGCCAACATAAAAATATTACCTAAGTCTCTAGACTCTAAAGTAAGCGCAATGCGGAGCTTCTTGAGAATCACATTATTATCTATGGCTACAGGTTCAGGCAGGCCATTAGGTGATGGGCCGCGAAGATGGACAATTAATCCATCTAAAAATTGAATAAAGTGTTTATCTGGACAATCACTATAGGTTTTTGCTTTTTCTGAGAGTAAAAAATTATTAATATCACTTATAGGCAGTTTACAACCCGCTAAGCGGAAACATTCACTTAATACATTATCGTCCACTTTCAAAACAAAACGTAAACGCCTTACTATTTCGTTATTCTTCATTTAAACCTCTATTTCTGACACTATATGTATAAAATTATGCCGACATTTTAGAATTGATTAACAGTTGACACTATGCCGACTTATGCGATGAAGGCCAAGCATTAATCACCACACCTAACATAATGAAAACTGCCCCGGTTATGGTCCATAACGTGGGTATTTCATCAAAAAATATTATACCCAACACCATGGCAAATATAATTTGCAAATACGAAAAACTTGTCGCTTTACTTGCACTGGCCGTTTGCATTGCTTTTGTTAAACCCACTTGCCCAACCTGCGTCGCGATACCCACTAATAATAAACTAAGCCATGCCCACCCTTGTGGCATAACAATGTTATCACCGAGCATAAGCAAAGATAACGGCAGCGCCATAATCGGAAAGTAAAAAATAATAACGGAGCTATCTTCAGTTGCATTCAGTTTACGCACCAATACATAAGCCACCGCACTTCCAAAAGCTCCTGCTATGGCTGCAGCTACTGCCCATGAAGGATAATCGCCAGCCAGACCGCTAAAAAGAAAACTTGGGCGAACTATAATAAGCAAGCCGATCACGCTTAACAGGATACAAATAAGGGTATTTTTTTGTAAGTATTCTCGTAAGAAAATAACCGCCAATAATGCCGTAAACAGAGGATGCAAGTATTGCAACACAGTGGCTTCTGCAAAGGGTAAGGCGGCAAGTGCGGTATAGACAAAAATAAGCGCGATAGCACCCGCAGCGCCACGAGCGATAAGTAAATCTTTTCGTTGCCCCCACGGAGAAATGTTTTTGCGTTTAATATCCGCATAACTGATGAAAGCCGAAATCAGAGCTCTAGCAGCAACAATTTCTAGAACGGGTATACCTTGCCCATAAGCGATTCTGACAAATACCCCCATTAAAGCGAAACCTAATGCACTCATAATCATATAGCGTGCACTAAGAGGAATAGACAACAACAAATAATACTCCGCGTGAAATAGTTAGGCGCCCCCTAGAAGTAAACCAGTTTACAAAGACAGTGACAAAGCCATAATAATGGCATCTTCTCGACAACCATTATCACTGGGATAATAATGAGTACGAACGCCCACTTCATTAAAATAATGTGTATCGTATAGGGCAATAGCTGATAGGTTAGAACGACGAACTTCGAGAAAGAATGTCGTAATACTCTCGTCAAATGATTCACTTAAGTGCTGCAATAATAAACTCCCAATACCTTGTCGTTGGTAATGGGATGAGACCGTAATATTTAACAGCTCTGCTTCATCTGCTGCTGTTGATACGATGGCATAAGCGGCAACGCTAGGCTGAGAAGTGTGCTGCTTGTTATCTTCCACTATATAACACTGATGGCTAGAGTGAATACTCGACAAGAAGCTAGGTCTAGACCACGGGTGTAGTTGATCAACATTTTCTATCGCTAATACTGCATCAAGGTCGCTTTCACTCATGTCACGCAATAAGTACCGCTGATCGTTACGTGAATTATGTAGCTCCGCCATCATTATACTTGAGAATGTAACAGGACTTGCAACGCCTGCCATGTAACACGTTTTTGCATGGGATCATGTAGCATATCGACGAGGCTTGGCGCCACGAGCACCTGACTTTGCCACGGCGAAGAGGATATTTGTGAGCCTTTATGCTGCGCATAAAAATGCTTAATGCCTGTATCTGGAGTCAGTGCGAATTGCACGGCGCTTTGCCCTAACAATAACAACGCTTTAACCGGTGCTTTCGCATACTGAGCAGACAAATACGCCTGCACCATCGCGCGCGCCTCTTCTTCCTCACTACTTTGGTCTATATACTTGTTAGTGATATTTTTGCTGGTCAGCTTTTTATTTGTAAAGAGAGGCCAACGCAATAATTCACTGGGTGGAAGCTGCGCTAAAGGGTAACCCACACTGCGTAAAATATTTTGTAGTAGCTTTTCGGTAGGTAAGGCTGCCGCAGGCTGTCGAGAATCAATCACTATTAACTCTTCGCGTATACGCCATACATTTAAAGTGAAGCGAACCTCGGCTGGCGCAGTATTCGTATCTGCATCAGGTGTTGGCGTATCAGGGCTAGTGTTTGCGACTGTAGAGATAGCTGCCGCTTCTGTAGGCTCGTCTGTAGGCTCAATAGGCGGCTCTTCGCGCTGGATACCTAGCGACTCCATTAACGTATTAACCCGCGGCGCTGCTTGAGCACTACTATTATCTTGGATATTAACGTGACTAAGCGGAGTCTCGGATTTTTTAGCCGTTGCTATCAATGCTTCGCTAGGCACAAGTAACTCTTCTATAAACCCTTCTGCAGACCCTTCTGTAGACCCTCCTGATGACTCTTTTGGTAACTCTGTTGGCAAGCCTTCTGACAGGTCTGCAGTAGAAAACGCCGTTGGTTCTTGCAATGCCTCATCCGACAATAGCTTCGATGGCAAAGCGTGTGGCAACTGGAAACGTGGCATATAGTTTTCTATACCCAAGCTATCGAGATACGTTAAGCGATGTTTTTCTAGCATAAGAGAGTCTACTTAATGGCCCGAAACCAGGCGTTATAGCCTGTAGCCGTTTACGTGTATTAGCAGCGCATCATACTGTATCTGCGGATGCCCTGCATGTATAACTGCTAGTACAATTTGTGCGATTGCACCATGTGCCATATCTTTTGCAGTACCGGTTAATTGCCTAATATGCGGGAAACACTGATGGATATCACTCAGTAATCTATCCATCCAAAGAAAGGCCGCCTGCTTATCGTCTTCATTAAAATAACCCGTTTTTATATCTATATCTAATTCGATACATTCTTGCTGCATACTGCGTTCTAGTGTTTGCAATAGAGACTGCTCAGCGGACAACTCTATCGCTTTAATGCTCTCTCTTACATAGCGCCAAGCAACGCCATCGTCATCAGCGGTAAACGGTTTACCTTTCATTTCTCGGCGTAACTGCCGAAGTGGCTTAATACATCCACCCTCCCACTGCGCGGCACATTGCTGCAAGGCCGCTGCGGTGTTAGGTGCGATGGGTTGAAACCTATGCGACGCCCAGCAACACGTCAATAACAACGGCACGTTGATTGCGCAATTATCTTGTAGGGTTAAACAGGCATTTTTTACCAACGAGTCACTATAAAGTTTGCAGGCAAACGTCCATAAAGATATGATTCGCGTCATGATAGATACTACGCCTCCTAAGCCTCTTGCAGAAAATAGAATGAATATAATTTTAATCGGAATGCCTGGTTCAGGCAAAAGTACCGTGGGTGTTCAACTAGCAAAAACGCTCGGTTTGGACTTTATTGACACCGACATCATGATTCAAACACAAGAAGGGCGGCAGCTACAAGACATTCAAGATAATGATGGTCATGTGGCTCTTAGAGCGATAGAGGAGCACGTCATTCTTGGCTTAGATACCCAAGGTGCGCTCATTTCTACTGGTGGTAGCGCTATTTACAGCGATACTGCCATGCAACATTTGACAAGCCTCGGGATTATTGTTTTCCTAGAAGTTAGTGTCGATGAACTAGAAAAGCGTATCAATGGACAAGGCCCTCGTGGTATTGCTTGCTCGGAAGGGCAAACTTTTTTTGATATTTACACAGAGAGAACGCCATTGTATCGACGCTATGCTGATATCACCTACAATAATGAAACAACGATCAACATCACTGACCTAGTTGACCTAATACAGGCACAAAACGACGGATCGACTAAGAGAGTATAGTTAAAAACACTTAGTTAACGACAATAATACGAACTCGTGATGATGCCAATAACAGCCACTTTCTTAGGAAACCACTTTAACATTCATCGTTTTAGACGTTGCATCCCCTATTTTTGTTATTTCTCCAGTATTGTGGCAACTCTTTTAATGAGTCCGAGTGTCGTCGCTGGCGGCTTTCAATTATCTGACCATAGCGTAACCTCGCTGGGTAGAGCACATGCTGGCTTTGGAATAGTGGGGGATGATGCATCGGCAGTTTTTTTTAACCCTGCAGGGATGTCGCTAGCAAAAGATTCACAGTTACAAAGCGGGCTGGCTTTTATTCGGCCTAAAAGTAAATTCACCAATAACGACAGTACTGGTGACAATACTGGCACAAACGATGATGGTGGACAAAACACCATCACTCCCAATCTTTACTATGTCAGACCGATTAACAATCAATGGCACTTTGGCTTAGGGTTCACCGCTCCTTTTGCTACGCATACGAGCTATACGGATAATTTTATTGGCCGCTATAACGGGCTAGAAACAAACATCACTACCGTTAATATAAACCCTTCATTTTCTTATACGTTTAATGAACATCTAGCTGTTGGTTTTGGTGTTAGTTATCAAAGGCTTGATGCAAAACTTAGCGGTGCTTTGAGCCCTGCCGTGTCTAATTCGACACTAACGATTGAAGGTGACAGTGCTGCGTGGGGATACAATTTAGGAGCCATGCTTAGCTTTGAAGATGAATCACGTTTAGGCGTTAGCTATCGTTCTAAAGTAACCCATGATATAAGAGGCACCGCGACCTTTGCCGATTTAACACCTGCCACTAATGGGGTGTTTGATGCTAATGCTGATTTTACTGCACCAGAATCAGCTTATATCGGTTATACCAAGCCTTTATCAGACCGCTGGCAATTATCGTTAGGTTATCGCTGGACACGCTGGAGTCGTTTTCAGCAACTGGATGTACTTTTCCCCGATGGTGTTGCTTCCCAGAACTCTCTATTAGTTACACAATGGAATGATTCGGAAACCATGACAATAGGTGCAGATTATAGGGTTAATCAACAATGGGGTGTTCGTGCCGGTTTTGCATTAGATGAAACCCCTGTCCCTGATGCAACCCGCACGGTAAGAACTGTTGATTCTGATAGACAATGGTATAGCGTAGGGGCGACTTATCAATACAGCAAGCAACTACAATTTGATTTTGCTTATCGTTATATCCGTTTTGATAGCGCGCATAGTGCCTGACCGAAAACCAGGTATTTCAATCGTAAGGTTATTTATTGTCCCGCCTGATGTTGTCTCGTAGGCCCTCAATCGACATTTTTTGATCTGCTTATCTGTACTGTCTACACTTTAGTCTATTTCTGAGTTACTTTTTGAATGTAAGGCGCAGCTATCCCGTTAGCAGTATTACCTTCGGTAAGGGTTTAGGGGGTTTTTACATGACGAGATGGAGTTTTTTTGTTTTCGCTCGTTTTTTAGTTGTTCTTGCGTTCGTATCTCGGCTCCTAGCTTTTAGATATTTCTTGATAAAACAGCCAAACCAACATAACGTTCAAAATCTTCGATTACATGATCGGAACATTGATCGAGACCATGGACTTCTAACGCATTGATTGCGGATTCCACTGCGGAATGTTGTCGTTTATCCGCTTTAAATTCTTCGCTTATTTTTCGTTTAAACGCTTCTTTATTACGTTTTCCTTTAGTCGGTAGCATAGGGTGCTCCAGTCGTTTTTGTAGCTCGATTTGATTCGCAGGGGAATGAAAGTCTTTGTCAAAACTGCATCCATTAAAATGAGTAAAGCGGGCCTGTGTTTCTTCTACCATTCTTAACGCGACTGGATCATCTTCTTCTTTTTTCATGACATTATGGTGCAGCTTGGATTTCAGTCGCCAGTGCGACACATTGAATATAGATGGCCGGTGGGCGATACTCACGGTCGACTAAAACCCAATGTGAGATCACTATGCCAAAGAAATATACCCGACTAACCGAAGACGAACGATACCATATTTCGAGGGCGTAACAGAAAAACGATCACATCGTGAAATAGCCATCCTGATCAATAAGCATCATGGTATTACGCAATAGTCCCGTTTCCAATGAGCTGAAGCGTAATAAAGGTTTACGCGGTTATAGGCCCAAACAAGCGCAAGAGAAAGCCAAGCTGCGAGATCAGATTAAGCCTAGATATAAAAAACTAACGGCAGCTATCAACGGTTGATTACTGAAAACATTGGGTACGACGGGAGCCCTTATCAGATAAAGGGCCGACTTAAAAGTAAGGGGCTTACGATGGTCTGTGCGACGACCATCTACGGCTACATCCAACAGGATAAAGCACCAGGCGGCGACCTGCACAAACACCTTCGTCATCGTAAGCCCTACAAAAGGCGTACTGGCTCCGCTGAGGCTAGAGGCCATTCTAATTGTCGCTTAACATGGGCGTGTATCAATGGATGAGAGGCCGTCTATTGTTGATGATAAAGTCCGTATAGGTGACTGGGAGGGTGATACTGTCATTGGCAAAGGGCATAAAGGGGTGTGGGTGACACTAGCAAACCGTGTTAGCAAAAAGACACTAATTGCCCATGTCGCATCCAAACATACGGAGGTTGTTAAGGACGCCATCATTACATTACTGACGTCGGAAAAGGCGTTCTTCATACCATCACCGTTGATAATGGCAAAGAGCTTGCCTATCACGCTAAATTGAAGGAGGCGTAGGCGTAGATAATTATTTTGCACACCCTTACTGCTCTTGGGAACGCGGACTGAATGAAAATCATAATGGACTGATACGGCAGTATCTTCCGAAAGGAATGGCGCTGGATAAAGTCACGGCGAAAGAAATTAGAGTCATTCAAGATAAGCTAAACAACAGACCCAGAAAGTTACTCGGCTATAATATATCTAATGAAGTTTACGATGCTATGCGTTTAGCCGCATAATAACGGAGTGTCGCACTGGCGACTGAAATCCGCGTGACCAATTATACTCGCAAACTCGTGTCCTAAATTCATCTGGACAGTTAACCGCAGTGTTGGGTATTTAAATAATTATTTTTATGACGAAACAATCTTTGCCAGAATGTATTTTGTTGAGGACAATGTACTAATGGCCAGATAGAAAAGCTAAAAACGAAGGAAACCTTGGTTTTATAATGGTTTGCGACAAAACAGTCCATCACCCAATGGGTGCAACAACTCAAGGTTGGCGGTTATGTTACCCTATAAACTCGACACCACGAACGACTTATTAACCTCCCGTGCAGGATTATGGGTTATTGCGCACTTAATGGAATCATTGAAGCTTGATGAACGTATTGACCAACACTTTCCTCAACCTAACAGTAATCGAGATTTTCAGTCGTCTGAATTCATTAAGCACCGGTGCTAATGCAGCACGAAGGCAGTTTTCATTTAGACGATATTCACCATCTCTACAATGATGAAGCACTGCGTATCGTTCTGGCTCTGGATAACATTCCTAAAGCTACCACGCTGGGTGATTAGTTAAGGCGAATAGGCGCTGAGCGAGACATCGCAGATGCTTGGATCAAGGTGAACAGAGCTGTTTTACAATTCGCGCTTCACCATTGTAAAAAGATTACCCTAGATATTGATGCGACAGAAATCATTGCAGACAAAGCGGATGCGCAATGGACATACAATACAAACAAAGGATTTATGCCTATGGTGGGGCAGTTTGCCGAAGCGGGTCAAGTAGTGGCGGTGCATTTTCGCGAAGGTAATACGTCACCGGCCAAAGGTAATTTATCAAGCAGTGCCAGCGGTCTTTACCCGAAGGCTGTACGGTCAATGCCTTGCGTATTGATGCCGCTGGCTGTCAAACCAACATCATTCGGTATTGTGACGATAATGCCATTGAGTACGCGATTCGCGCCAAAACCAGTGCGACGATGCGAGCACAGATTGCCGTGATAGAAGATACAGACTGGGAGCCACTACTGGATAAGCAAGAAAATATTGTCAGTGGTCAAGACACCTATCGCACCCGTTATTGTATCGGGGATTATGAAAAACCTTTCACGCTGATTATTCAACTGTCAGCCATTAACGGTCAGCCATTAACGGTCAGATAGCACTTGAGCGAGATGCGGCTGATGACGCCGAAGAAGTCAGTGTTGGCGGGTATGTTTATTGTGCGGTTGCCACTAATCGAGACCCTTTAAGCAATAGCCAGATCATCCACTGGTACAACCAGCGTGCAGAGGATAGTGGCAATCGTATTAAGGAGCTAAAGCTGTATTTTGGCGGTGACGCACTGCCTTGCTCAGACGTTAACGCCAATGCCCTGTACTTTTTAATCACGGCACTCTCGTACAATTTATTTGCGTTGATGCGTCAATTATTACCCGAGGCGTTAGCCCATCACCGTGCAGTGACTATACGGTGGCGTTTGTATGAGATGGCCGCCAAAGTGGTTAAAACGGGGCGCCAGTGGTTTGTTAAACTGAAGGAGAAGCATCAACGCTTATTAGAGCAGGTGTTGTTGGCCGTGAGGGAGTTTGATCCACCGCCTATTTAATGGGAGGCTTTTGATAGGGTAAACGACTTAATGCAGGATACATCCGTGTAAAAAACGGGAATCATGCGCTCAAACTCTTCTAGAAGTAATTGTTGAGTCAATTTCCCAAGAATGCCTACAGCGCAGACCCGCTATTGATATGAAATGAGAGCTTTGGAGGCTTTTTATACCAATACGAAACTCTATCTGGTGATGTGGGTGTGTATAAATATTGACCAGCGTGTATAATAATGTTGATCAACATGTTATTTATGTCATTTGAAATGGTGGTAGTGTATGACTGGAGAGAAAATAGTAGGTAAAATCAATAATTTGGAAGATGATGGTAATGTTTTAATTAGCCGATCATCGGGCGAGATTGTTATCGCTAAGCTAGGCGATATTATTTTTGCTGATGATGTCCTAGTTTCTTCTTCGGGAACTAATGTTATTGTCGCGTTAAGCGGCGACAATGCTGGTTTCGTCATGTTGGAGAGTGGGCTATCTGTTCGTTTCAATGACACCCTCTTCGAATCCATTGTTACTCTACTGACGACCTCTACAGAAAAATCTCCTGTAAACGTGGGTGTGCGACCTAGCGTTGAAATGGTCAGCATATTAGATGAAGCATTCCCTGATGGTAGTCTTATTAATGCTAACGAAGAGAGTCAGTCAAAAACCGTTATTAATCTAGAAAAAGAATTTGACCCGACTTCAGCGCGCGGCAGCAGTGACGAGTCTGAAGATAATTTAACCGGTGCATCGTCTCCTTTTATTTATTATCGCATTAACTCTGAAACAATCCCAGAGATTGATACTCGTACACATGATGGCTTCAATACTGCTGTCGTGCCTACAGCAGACGACAATGGTAATGAAACAATTCTTCTTGTTCCTACCCAAACCGTGAGCATCGACACTACTCCTCCGACCACGACCAGCGATATCACCGCGATTAGCGACGATACCGGCACCGGTGGCGACTATATCACCAGCGACCAGACCCTCACCATCGGCGGCACCAATACCGCACTGGCGGCTGGGGAGCGCGTGCAGATCAGTTTGGATAATGGCGGCAGCTGGGTCGATGTGAACCCAGCGACCGGCACCACGTGGAGCTATGACAATACCGGCAACACGCTAGCCGAAGACGACTACACCTTCCAGACCCGAGTGATTGATACGGCCGGCAATACGGCCGGTGCCACCGATACCCAAGCGATGACCATTGACATCACCGCGCCGACCGCGACCAGTGATATCACCGCCATTAGCGACGATACCGGCACCGTTGGCGACTATATCACCAGCGACCAGACCCTCACCATCGGCGGCACCAATACCGCCCTGGCGGGGGGGGACCGCGTGCAGATCAGTTTGGATAATGGCGCAAGCTGGGTCGATGTGACCCCAGCGACCGGCACCACGTGGAGCTATGACAATACCGGCAACACGCTAGCCGAAGACGACTACACCTACCAGACCCGAGTGATTGATACGGCCGGCAATACCGCCGGTGTCACCGATACCCAAGTGGTGACGATTGATACCAGCACGCCGACCGCGACCAGCGATATCACCGCGATTAGCGACGATACCGGCACCGTTGGCGACTATATTACTAGCGATCAGACCCTCACCATCGGCGGCACCAATACCGCCCTGGCGGCGGGGGACCGCGTGCAGATCAGTTTGGATAATGGCGGCAGCTGGGTCGATGTGACCCCAGCGACCGGCACCACGTGGAGCTATGACAATACCGGCAACACGCTAGCCGAAGACGACTACACCTTCCAGACCCGGGTGATTGATACGGCCGGCAATACCGCCGGCGCCACCGATACCCAAGTGGTGACAATTGATACCACCGCCCCGACCGCGACCAGCGATATCACCGCCATTAGCGACGATACCGGCACTGGCGGCGACTATATCACCAGCGACCAGACCCTCACCATCGGCGGCACCAATACCGCCCTGGCGGCGGGGGAGCGCGTGCAGATCAGTCTGGACAATGGCGCAAGCTGGGTGGATGTGAATCAGGCGACCGGCACCACGTGGAGCTATGACAATACCGGCAACACGCTAGCCGAAGACGACTACACCTTCCAGACCCGAGTGATTGATACGGCCGGCAATACCGCCGGTGTCACCGATACCCAAGTGGTGACGATTGATACCACCGCCCCGACCGCCACCAGCGATATCACCGCCATTAGCGACGATACCGGCACTGGCGGCGACTATATTACTAGCGATCAGACCCTCACCATCAGCGGCACCAATACCGCCCTGGCGGCGGGGGATCGCGTGCAGATCAGTTTGGATAATGGCGGCAGCTGGGTCAATGTGAACCCAGCGACCGGCACCACGTGGAGCTATGACAATACCGGCAACACGCTAGCCGAAGGCGACTACACCTTCCAGACCCGAGTGATTGATACTGCCGGCAATACCGCCGGCGCCACCGATACCCAAGCGGTGACCATTGACATCACCGCGCCGACCGCCACCAGCGATATCACCGCCATTAGCGACGATACCGGCACTGGCGGCGACTATATTACTAGCGATCAGACCCTCACCATCAGCGGCACCAATACTGCCTTGGCGGCAGGCGATCGCGTGCAGATCAGTCTGGACAATGGCGCAAGCTGGGTGAATGTCAATCAGGCGGCCGCCACCACGTGGAGCTATGACAATACCGGCAACACGCTAGCCGAAGACGACTACACCTTCCAGACCCGGGTGATTGACGTGGAGGATAATACTGCCGGCGCCACCGATACCCAAGCGGTGACCATTGACATCACCGCGCCGACCGCGACCAGCGATATCACCGCGATTAGCGACGATACCGGCACCGTTGGCGACTATATCACCAGCGACCAGACCCTCACCATCGGCGGCACCAATACCGCCCTGGCGGCGGGGGAGCGCGTGCAGATCAGTTTGGATAATGGCGGCAGCTGGGTCGATGTGACCCCAGCGACCGGCACCACGTGGAGCTATGACAATACCGGCAACACGCTAGCCGAAGACGACTACACCTTCCAGACCCGAGTGATTGATACGGCCGGCAATACCGCCGGCGCCACCGATACCCAAGCGGTGACGATTGATACCACCGCCCCTACCGCGACCAGCGATATCACCGCGATTAGCGACGATACCGGCACCGGTGGCGACTATATTACTAGCGATCAGACCCTCACCATCGGCGGCACCAATACCGCCCTGGCGGCGGGGGATCGCGTGCAGATCAGTTTGGATAATGGCGGCAGCTGGGTGGATGTGAATCAGGCGACCGCCACCACGTGGAGCTATGACAATACCGGCAACACGCTAGCCGAAGACGACTACACCTTCCAGACCCGAGTGATTGATACGGCCGGCAATACCGCCGGTGTCACCGATACCCAAGCGGTGACCATTGACATCACCGCGCCGACCGCGACCAGCGATATCACCGCAATTAGCGACGATACCGGCACCGTTGGCGACTATATCACCAGCGACCAGACCCTCACCATCGGCGGCACCAATACCGCCCTGGCGGGGGGGGACCGCGTGCAGATCAGTTTGGATAATGGCGCAAGCTGGGTCGATGTGACCCCAGCGACCGGCACCACGTGGAGCTATGACAATACCGGCAACACGCTAGCCGAAGACGACTACACCTTCCAGACCCGGGTGATTGATACGGCCGGCAATACCGCCGGCGCCACCGATACCCAAGTGGTGACGATTGATACCACCGCCCCTACCGCGACCAGCGATATCACCGCGATTAGCGACGATACCGGCACCGGTGGCGACTATATTACTAGCGATCAGACCCTCACCATCGGCGGCACCAATACCGCCCTGGCGGCGGGGGATCGCGTGCAGATCAGTTTGGATAATGGCGGCAGCTGGGTCGATGTGACCCCAGCGACCGGCACCACGTGGGGCTATGACAATACCGGCAACACGCTAGCCGAAGGCGACTACACCTTCCAGACCCGAGTGATTGATACTGCCGGCAATACCGCCGGTTTCACCGATACCCAAGTGGTGACGATTGATACCACCGCCCCGACCGCGACCAGCGATATTATCGCGATTAGCGACGATACCGGCACCGGTGGCGACTATATTACTAGCGATCAGACCCTCACCATCAGCGGCACCAGTACTGCCTTGGCGGCAGGCGATCGCGTGCAGATCAGTCTGGACAATGGCGCAAGCTGGGTGGATGTGAATCAGGCGACCGGCACCACGTGGAGCTATGACAATACCGGCAACACGCTAACCGAAGACGACTACACCTTCCAGACCCGCGTGATTGATACGGCCGGCAATACCGCCGGCGCCACCGATACCCAAGTGGTGACGATTGATACCACCGCCCCTACCGCGACCAGTGATATCACCGCGATTAGCGACGATACCGGCACTGGCGGCGACTATATCACCAGCGACCAGACCCTCACCATCGGCGGCACCAATACCGCCCTGGCGGCGGGGGAGCGCGTGCAGATCAGTTTGGATAATGGCGGCAGCTGGGTCGATGTGACCCCAGCGACCGGCACCACGTGGAGCTATGACAATACCGGCAACACGCTAGCCGAAGACGACTACACCTTCCAGACCCGAGTGATTGATACGGCCGGCAATACCGCCGGCGCCACCGATACCCAAGCGGTGA
>JBLILH010000023.1:0-48966 GCA_047636495.1 Candidatus Endobugula sp.
GCACACATCTTTTCGATCGAATGTTCGCCACGCAAAGACTCTATGTAGGCGTACCTTACCAATTTGGCTTGGAGAAGTACGCCGTCGCTTTTTTTAGGAATTCATTCTCCTCCTTAAGATCCACGATTTCTCTGCGTAGTTTGCGCAACTCTTCACTTTCATCTTTAAAGTAATCAACGCCTTTCATGCTATTCACCTGTTTCTCTGATAAGCGATTATATTGACGGCGCCAATTATATATTTGTCCAGGGTGAATGCCCAGCTCACGAGCCACATCAGCAGCAGACGTATCTGGCCCCTCTGATCGACGTACAGCTTCTCGGCGGAAATCTTCGGTATAATGGTTGTATTTATTCTTGGTTTTCTTGGTTTTCATTAGAACCTCATTAGGTGATAGTGAGGTGTCTACTTTTTGTGGGTAACTCTACTATTTAACGCTTTGGTAAGCGGAAAATAATGGTTGGCTATAATCGCGAAGCGATGGCCAACTGTTATTTTTCCGTTTAAGCAAATTGTTAGCTTGCAACTTTACGGAAAAGCCATTCTAAAGGGCCAGTCTTGAAATATTTAAGCCAAATAACACTAAAGACAATTCCACAAACACAGAATATTAATGCGCTGAATAATGAAAAGTTTATTGTTTGGTTTACTAGCAACCCCATAGATTCAAGAGCCCCCATACCTAAAATGACATGAGCAACATAAAGGGTTAAAGACAATTGTCCTGCCTGACATAACCACTTATGTATGTTGTTTTCTGAAAACTTATCAGAAAAATATAAGCAACCTATCAGCACAATTACAGCGGAGCTTCCTGCTGAAATAATGTATTGAGGTAAAGGGGGTATAATCGAAGTCGAAAATAGAAACTCCACCTTATCGTTTGTCATTCCTAGTGCAGCACCATCTCCGAGACTTAGTTTTATTATATAAAACAAGCTCTCGATAATGATCAAAGACATTATAGAACCTAAGAGCAACCTTTTTCTTATTGCCTGTTGAGATAGGTCTTGCCTACCTAACCACATGCCGAATATCAAAAAGGCAGCCCAAGGAAATATTGGGTGAAAACCGTTAAATACTATATGTCTAACCATTCCATCAAGCGACCAAAAGTTTTCATAGGTCAAAGATACCCAGTTCCAGTTTTGTTCGTAGTTAAACAACAACATCAGGATAGGAAATCCTAGCATTATAATTGCTGATACTAGTAGTAGTGCCCTGTCATTAAACATAAAAAAAACAGAAGCAATTAAAAAATAGAACCCGTAAAAGTGAAGGATGTCTGCTTCCCAGATTGGCGCATATAAAAGCCCTATAGATACCAGTAATAAGCCACGTTTTATTAGTGATATACGACCTTTAGAAATAGATATACCGTCCGAAGATACTCTTGCCTTGTTGGTCATAAAAGTTATTCCAACGCCAGCAAGAATAACAAACAAAGCAGAAGCTCGCCCTTCAAACAAGTGCGCAAAGCTCATTAACAATTGGCTACCCGTATCAGCATTCATAGCTATTTTAAAATTAACAATGACCATGCCGAATATCGCCAAAGCTCTTGCAAGGTCAAACCCAGTAACTCTTTGCTTCATATAAGCGCCTTGAGGAAGCTAACGCCAAACTCACCTGCAAATAATGCGGAAAGCGTTTTTGTTAGGTTATCTTTTGATTCAGTAAACCTTTCTTCTCGCTCCACTCTGAATCAATAATCGAGTACCAAGCGGTATCACGATTTTCTCCGCGACTAATAACATGTTGGCGAAACAAGCCTTCATATATGAATCCAAGTCGCACGGCTGCATTAATACTGGCCTCATTTCTTGAATTGCATTTCCATTCAAGCCGTCGATATTCTAACATTTCAAAGACATAGCAAAAAAGCAAATACATTGCATTTGTGTTTATTTCCGTTCTTTGGGCTTCTTTTGAATACCATATTGACCCGACTTCAATACTACCGTGCTCTTGCCTAACATTCATCAGACTTGCACACCCTACTATTTCATTTAGCCTTTTGCTAAAAATCTTATAGACAACTTCAGACGATTGCTTAAGTTTACTTTTTAAGTAGTGTTCGAATATTTTTTCTTCACTCATTGGGGGAACGTTCACATGATATCGAAAGAGATCTTCGCAATTTTTGCTGATTGACGCTGCAGTGAAGAGTGAGTTTAAGTCTTTATTCACATCGACAGCAGTGATGACAACCGCCTCGTTTTCAAGTACGATTTCTCTTGATGGGAAATCCCACTCTTCTCTCACTTCCATTTCCTCATTCCCTCACTTCCTTTTCCAAAGCTAGCAACTGGTGTTCCCCACGAAAAGTAGACACCGGATTAGGCGCACATTTCGTAATATATATTTTCATACGCTGCAGGGCTTATTTGCCCATTGGCAGAATGTCGTCTTACTGGATTGTAAAACAATTCAATGAATACGAATACACTCGAATAGACTTCATTCAAATATTGATACGAATTCGCGAATAACTCTTCAACTTTCAGTCGCGAAAAGAATGGATTCTTTAAGCTACCGCTTTCTTGTTTAATACTTTTTTCTTTTTTTCTTTTCTCTTGGTTTTTGTTTCTCTGATATTTTTCTTCTTACAATACCGACAACTAATAAGTGAAAATTTGCCATTGAGCTTAAACGAAGCCCCCATTCACGATGCTTGGCAATGGAACCAACCTCAACACCTAAATCTCTTTTTGTTGTGCAAAACATGCTTATTCATCAGCTTTTATTCTTGAGCTTTTATCGCCTTAACGCCGCCATAAATTGCGGCTTTGTAGTTGATTGTTTTGTGGTAGCGTAGCGTTAAACCACAAAACAAGCGACGGAAAAGCCGTCAGACTGCCTTGCCTTGTTAGCTATTCCAATTTTCAACAATCTGATCTTTCTCATTCATCGTGTAGAGCCATTGCCTTCCTTTTTTAATTTTAGAGAACAGATCTAATTCAACGAGACCATTTAACACTGTCGATGCAGTGTTGTATGAACAGCCCAAATTCTTCTCCACGCCTCTAATTGTAAAAGCTATGGCTGCACCATTTTTTGCAACTTGAAATACCGTTCTTTGTTTATCCGTTAATTTCTTATATAGGCCAGATTTATATAGCCATTCATTAAATCGCTCGATTTCAATAGCAGCATTCTTATATGTATCTTTAAACTTTTGTATTGCTCTGATAATTACACTGCTTTGATGCTCAATGAAATAGGTTAAATCCATTTGATCTGACTCTGTAAAAAGGTAACTTTTACCGTATTTCGAAGGAGCCTTTTTAAGTAGCACACTAATAGCTATATACCTGAAAGAAGCGAAATCCTTTTTAAACATATACCAATAGAATAGGGCTCTCGCTACCCTACCATTTCCATCTCGGAATGGATGCTCATACCCAATGCTAAAGTGGAGAGTAATCGCTTTGATGAGCGGATGAATATATGAAATGTTGTCATTCTCATCGTGATCTTCGTTTGCCCAATCAGCCATTTCCCTTAGTCTAATTTTTAGCCTCTCGAACGGAGGTGGAGTATGCACAACTTCACCATCTGAATTGACTACATGTACATCATTGGTTTTTCTAAAATTTCCTGGTGCATAAGTGTCATCATCTACACCCTCCACTCCTACTTTATGCATTTCTCGCAGTAGGTCCAAGCTCAAGGGTTTTTCGCGGTTTTCCCAAGCAAATATCATTAGCTTATAATTGCCTACAATCATTTTTTCATCTTCTGATCGGGGCTTTCGGTTGCGTTTTAATAACTCCTTTGCAACTCTGGTAGTCGTTGCGGCTCCTTCAAGCTGACTACTGCTAATCGACTCATCTTCAATTAGGTCATTTAGAAGGTACTCCATCTGAGACCCTTCACCTATTTTGCTATTAATCCACTCCAAAGAAGCACTGGTAGTATTTCTATCAACTTCCGAAATAGCCTTTTGGATAAGAGGTGTAAGAAGGTAATGGCAGTGGCTCCTTGGCTCACCGAGATCTATGATTTTGGCTTTTTGCCTATTTCTAGATAGCCTCACAAGAGACCAGACAAGTTTATGATCAAGATTGCTGTCAATCCTGTGCCTTAGCTCATCGTAAGGTAGGTACCGCCCCTTCTTATCCATAGGACTAAGGAACTCAAGATAATCACTAAGCTTTTCTGGGCATTTGTTCGCTATGATAGATAGAGGATTTATCTCCTCTACGGGTGGCTCTTTGATATTCATATCTCAACATCCTTCATATTTGAGACGAAAATAGCATAAATGAGTTATTTTGTCTCAAAAAAATAGAATTTTGAGACAAGAAGACAGTGGCGAGGGGTACTTGACAGTTAACGCCTTAAGCAGCGGCGCTTGCGTCCGCCTGACTTAACTTGTTAGCCTTGCCGGCAAAATAAAGAAAGGCACCAGATCCTGACAATAATACCATTACGGAAAAGCCGGACAAATAACTACTAAATGCAGAGAGTCCACTTGTATCCATGCCTCCCAAAGCTTCAGGGGAAGCTTGTATAAATAACATTACTATAACTACAAGAACGTTAAACGAGGACCCTATAAAAAAAGTAACTCCGGTTGATATCTTCCAGTTTGCACCGCGATATAAGGCAAGTCCAATTAGATGGAATATTACAAGTGGGACGAAAGCGCCAGCCAAAATTACAAATTTTCCAGTTCCAGCGTCAGGCAATTCAAAGAATGCGAGTAAGCCCACCATATATACAAAGAATCCAGAGAATATAAGGAACATGACGCCAAAAATATTACGCACCTTTACCGGCTTATTGGGGCTGGGCAATATGTCGCTTGAACCTTCCTCAATTTCACCACTAAAGTAATTTTTGGATTTCGCGCGGAATAAAAAAAAGCTTATTATGGCAAAGAATACAATGCCGGGAATCATCATGGTTGTAACGGGTAAAGTGAAGAACGATATAATGATAGACAAGCTTGTCCAAGACACATATAAAATACGAGCGTAATTTTTACCCATTAATATACCTATACCAGAAACCACTGTCACTAGTGAGCCAACGAACATCATTATGTATTGTATAGGTACCGATAGTGCATTTAGCTCCATCACCTTTATGACTTCAGGGTTGTCGTAAGTTAATGCCGGTGAAACTAAGGACATGCATCCTGTAACAATTAGAAACCAGCTGATTATACTTATTGATTTTGGTCGTACGCTCATTCTATCTCCATTTAGGCTAACGCCTACATCAGCTGTTGCCGAAAGTGGCGGCTTTGTAGTTGATTGTTTTGTGGTAGCGTAGCGTTAAACCACAAAAAAAGCGACGGAAAAGCCGTCCATTTGATGGCTTTGTTAAAGCGCGGTGCTTATAAAAACCAAACACCTTGCCGATTATATATACTGTCCGACTATTTTAAAGTCTTGGAAAGTATGCGATTTTTTTAAATTACCGCATTCTTGTTTAATGCTTTATCTCTTTATCTCTTTATCTCTTTATCTCTAATATTTTTTCTTCTTTTTACCATACCGACAATGAAAAATTTACGGCAATGGATTTTTCAACAACAGAACCACCACTCACAGTGCTTGATAATAGTGCTAGCATCAACGCTTCAAAAACTTTTATTTCGCCGTAAACCTTCAACTAAAATGTCTTTTTATGTGTTTTACGCTTTAACGCCCAGCTCACCCGCATATATTGTGGAGAGCGTTTTTGTGTGAAATTGAGCGCAGCGACACACAAAAACGAGCGTAGCAATATGTGTCGGCGTGCAGCGGTTTGTTATGTGGTTTGCTGCTCGCAACGAGCCTTATGGTAGTCATCCAATTCGGTGCAATATTGGAGACCTGAATTAGTGCCACTATACTGATACATATATTTCTGAAAACTCTTGTAAACATCATCGAGCGCTTTAAAGTAGGTGAAATAATTTGAAATTGATCCACTCGGAGAAACATACTCGATTCCATTGATAAGCATTGGCTTATCATCAATTAAAACTTTCCAATTGTTTATAATTGGAACATCCTCTAGATCAGAAAGCATTTTTATTAAATCGGATGAAATATATTTTTCCAGCCTTAGAATCTTCTCGGATTCTATCTTTATGCTTTCAATTTCTTCCGATATAAATTCAGCTATAGTCATTGTTGGTCTAGCCGAATTTCCGCTCATCTTTGACGGTTTACCTATTACAGCTGCATCAGAAGATTTGACATTAGACGTTAAATTGGTGAATTTTTTTTCAGTTATTGGTAGCGCCATAATTTCTTGGTAAGAAGGGAGATTGTTGTGGGCGACTATTAATATCCTTGAAAAACTATCAAGTATCTTTTTGAGCCTAATAGAGGTTATTTCGTCAATTTTAATCTGATCCTCAACTCTTTTTTTCTCTTCTTGCTTTGTCGGTATGTACGCAGAGATATAGTAAATTATGCAACCTGCTGCACAAGAAAGAGACAAGCTTACCAAGATCGAAGCGACTTCATTACCACCATGAAACCATTCTGGCCAGTCCTTGGCTATGAGTTCAAAGACTACAACCACGACTAAACTTGCAATAAACGCAGCAATAAGAAGCCTATCGTGTAATTTCAATTAAACCTCCATTCATCACATAACATTTGTATATCGCGCCCCAGACTGCCTATTTCGGGGCGCGCATATTTTTTTATTTTGAATTCGTAAATTACCCTCTATCCCTCGCCACGTCAAGCTTTGCCCCCTTTTGCATCAAATCCACTCTAGGATTTTTCGCGCCCCATTCCTCTTATCACCGAAAATGTCAATTCATCTAAGTCATTGGATTTTATGTGAAAAATTAGAATTTTCAAAAAAGCACAAAAATAAGCGGAACCAAATGACTATTCTTTTTGCATTCTCGACCAATACTGTGTATTAACACAGCGTTAATAAAAGCAAGGAGCATTTTTATGGATGACATCCCCCGAAATTTACCGGACAAACCTAGCCGCTTTATGGATCAGCCTAGGGTATTTATAAAGTTTTTTGTTGGTGGGTGTCCTCAGTGTTTTCTAGCGCACCAAAGGGTTGAGAGTTAGCAGTGATGATAAGCGAATCACTTGCTGACAATACGGCTAATTACTGTTATTTACTAGCTTGCCTTGCACGCTCAACTCGCCGCTATCGGGACCGCAGTGACTCCCACAAACAAAACCCCAACAACAATGTCAGGGTTTTATTTATCTATACCACTGTTACTCACTACCCAAGCACTACTTCCAAGACAACTCATACTTTTCTGGAAACGGCCCATCTTCATAATCCATTGCTGATACGGCTTGAATATCGTCTCGAAGCATGATTTGGCGCACCATTTCTGGGATCATCGCCATGCCGACGTATTTGCCTAGGCAATCGTGCGAGGCGAAGCCGTAGTTAAAGTTGTGATACCAGTTACGATCTGGATTAAAGTCGTCTGGGTTTTCGTTGGCATAGGTATCAAACATCGCAGATTGCGTGAGGGTTAATACGTTGGTGCCTTTAGGGATTGTTGTTTCTCTATCGGTGCCTTTTGCGATGGTGTAGTCCTCACCCGCTTGGCGGAACATGTATGGGCTGATAGGCACAAAACGGAGCGCCTCCCATACTAGCGCATCGATATCGGCGGTATCTTCTTTCGCGGATGCCGCTTTGACTTGCGCGAGCAACTCGGGGCGATCAAGAAAGTATCCAATCACTTGGGTTACAGCTTGCGAGGTAGTTTCTACCGAGCCAATTAATAAACCACCGGCATTGGTACCAATGCGCGTCAGTGGAAAGTTAACTTGCTCCGCAAAGCTGGTGCGCAACATACGTTTGACGATATCGTCTTTAAGCACAATAGGTTCTTTTTTAACGATAGCGCGCAATACGTTAAGCACTTTCAAGCCAGTACCCAAGAGTCGATCTTTAATTTTGACGGTAAGAATTTTTCGTACCATGAGCACGGTGATGTAATCGACCAATTCGACCGAACACTTACCGTGCTCACTAATAATATGATCAAACAGCTCTTTTGAGTTTAAATCAAAAGGCTGGTTATGGAAGGTATTGTATTGATTCCAAAAAGACCATTTAAGCAGCTTCTTAGGGTCGATGCCGTCAAGGCCAAAATACTCTTGCACCATAATCGCTGGCACCATGCGGCTATAGTTATCAACAATATCGAGCTTGCCATTAGCGTCGTCTAATATTTTCTTGGCCGAATTTTTAATACCTTCTCGGACGCGGGGAAGATCATCACGGTTTAACATGCCCTGCATGATTGACTTTTCACGGTAATGCAGTGGATCGTCGTCATGTGCCATGAGATAACCTACATCGGTCTCTGTAACACCCATTTTAGGTTTATACAGATCGACGGTGAAGATTTTCGGCATTTGCAGGCAATCACGTACATCGCTGAATAATGCCAGTAAGGTGCATTCAGGCGTGACTAACACGGGCCTTTCTGCACGCAATTGCTTAAAGAATGGTAATGGTTCGGTCTTCATCCATTTTTGCACCAGCGGATACTTATCTGCTTCGGCAGCTGCGTCGTATTCTTTTAGATAATCTTTTGTCATTATTATATCTCTTTAGGTTACAACGTTTTAATGTATTCAATTAAGTCCCAGCGCTGCGCTTCGCTCAATGCAGGTGATTCCTTGTTGCCCACTTTCTGTTTGCGACCTCCATATTCGTGACCGGTATTCTTATCACCGTCACGGAAGGTGGTGAATTTAAAGCCGTCGTAGCCCTCTGAGCGAAAACCTACTTTCACCGGATCAAACTCACGACTACCCACCATAAACTCACTAGGGCGACGTTCTTCTGGCAGCAAAAGATCATATAAGGTAGGCACAGACCCATTATGGAGATAGGGCGCTGTTGCCCAAATGCCGTTTAATGAACGCGCTTTATAAGCCAATAACGAGTTGTATGGCTGCGATGTGGTGTCTGCATTGTAGTTACCACTTTTCACCGTATTGGCAATGCTATTATCAAAGAACGATGCGCCAATATCATAAATTCGATCTGCCCAACGACGCACAAACATCTTGTCTGAGTCAGGCGTCGCAATAACACCTTTAGTAGCAGAGGTGAGTATTTGAATCACCGGAGCATTTTCTTCAATCACCACATCACCGACATCGGTTGACTGCACGGTGTGTTTCAGGTTACCTGACTTGCCACTAGACGCTACGCCATTAACTGCCGTTGCTTTATCGGTACCGATGGAATCGATATCTGACATCTTGGCAATGACTAAGCGATTCCAATTATTACGGTCAATCACTTCGTGACATGACTGACAATTCTTCGCATAAATCACTTGCCCACGCTCAGCTTTAGCGGTGTCGATTTTACCTAAAACATCTTCCGGCCATACAGGCGACTTCAAGCTTTTAAGATGCGATTCTAGACGACGTAAGTTCGTTAAGTCGATAGAGGATTTAAAATCGACCTGTTGGCTTAGGTTATCTTGGCCGGTCAGTTTGGCTGACAAACTAAAGCCATCGGCTTCGTGAGACGTCCAATCTAAAATACCGAAGACACCTATCACTTCGCCGGCATTACGGCCTAAAGGACCCACACCGGAGTTATTCGCCACGCCATTCCACTGCACATAATCGGACTGCGCGATATCCCATAAAAATGGGTAGCTAGTGGGCGCATTAGCTTCGTTAAACACTTGGTTACGCACACGTAATAAATCACGTTGGTTTAATCCTGGGTAGCCATCCTCTTTTGATGCTAAACGTTCAATCACTAAACCAAATTGTTTATCGACAATAATGTTTTCGCCAATACCTTCGAGAACTTTATCAATTTGCTCATTAGTGAGGATGCGATTACCGGTTGGGGATATCGCCAGCTTCATTGCAGTAGCGAGCTGCGGCTTGTTAATCATGTGTTGTAATACGCGATTATAAATACGCCCAAAAGCATCTAGACGCGCATAACCGTAATCTATATGGCTATGGTTAACGGTGTTGTATAGACGGATAGTTCTTGTCCATTCCGCAAGACTTTCTACCACTTGTTTTTCTTTTGAGAAGTCGTTATCTAACTCGATCACCGCGTTAACGAAACGCAGTTTTTTCTCGTCATTGGCTAGTGTGGCTTGCATTGATTTTTCAAGACCGGTTAAAAAACCGACCATATCAGCCATTGCTGGAGCACCGTCAATACGAACCGCTTTACCTTGATAATTTACTTGACCAGTATGACACGCAGCGCAGGTATAGCCCATATAGTCTTTGCCTTCGTAAGTTTCTTTTACAAAACCAACGGGGAAACCATCCGGGTTAAAAAAGGTCGGCTTTTGTGGAAGATAGCGATAGCGATCAATATTTTTATTATCGCGATAGAGTTCTTCTGAGTTTTCTTGCTCTAAGGCAACAAAGAAGTCATACGGCAATAATGCTGAACCTTGTGTGGTGTTGTAATACCACAAACTATCATTTGCGGACCAACCCTGATCAAGATAGGTTGGCGTAGAATAACTTTCCCCAAACGCACCGTTATCGATAGGTACTGCGCCACGATCTGGATCATCATCCCAGCCTTGATAAACCTTGCCCGCAATAAAGGTCACAACCATTAATAAAACGATAACAAGGAGTAATAATTTGATATTTTTTAATACATAGAAAATAGCAGCGAAAAGACGCTGGAATAGAGTAGTCATGGCAATGTCCTTCTGACAATTTTTTTAGTTTTTTAGTTTTTTAGTTTTTTATTATCGGTTTTACAACTGCGGCGAGTCTACCAAGCGGCAAGAAGAAGCACAATAGAATACTCTATGCGGGGGCATGAAGCCTACATATGATCCAATTAATCACGTATAAAATATGCATGAAAAATAGGCACAAAAAATAGGCATGAAAAATAGGCACAAAAAATAGGCATGAAAAATAGGCACAAAAAAGCCGAGAATAATCTCGGCTTTTTATTTTTCACTTAGTTCATTTTTCTGGCACCTAACGCCGCATTCCTGCGCATTGCAACACTAATAATACGGCATAAGATGACAGTCCGACGACAATCATCGGGGTAAAATGATTATGCTTTTTCTGGAGCGTTGTCTTCAGATGACGTCAAGTCAATGGTTGCATTAGGTGTTAAATCACCCGTTGCATTTCCAGTCGACTCTTGCGCCGGTGCAGCTTCTACTGCAGCAGGCTGATCTTCTGTGGTCGCTGCTTCGGCGTTAGCATTTAATTCTGCAGTCGCTTCTTTAATTGACAATTTAATACGTCCACGCTGATCAACGTCTAAGCATTTCACTTTAATGGTTTGACCTTCTTTCAGGTAATCCGATACTGCATTAACGCGCTCTTCTGCGATTTGCGAAATATGTACCAAACCATCTTTACCCGGCAAGAAGGTAACAAACGCACCGAAGTCAACGATACGTGCAACCACGCCTTCGTAAATTGCGCCAATTTCTGCTTCTGCAGTAATTTCGGCAATTTTGTTCATTGCGGCCTGAAGTGCGTCGTTATCTGCTGCGTATACTTTAACAAGACCCGTATCATCAATATCAACTGATGCGCCAGTTTCTTCAGTAATAGAACGGATAGTAGCGCCGCCTTTACCAATGATGTCGCGGATTTTATCAGGATCAACTTTGATGGTTTCAAAACGCGGTGCATTCTCAGACACTTCGCTACGTGACTCGGCAAGGACCTTGTTCATCTCTGCAAGAATATGTAAACGTGCCTGCAATGCTTGCCCTAGCGCGATTTCCATAATTTCTTCGGTGATACCTTCAATTTTGATATCCATTTGTAACGCGGTAATACCTGCAGCAGTACCGGCTACTTTAAAGTCCATGTCGCCTAGGTGATCTTCGTCACCTAAGATATCGGTTAATACGGCGAAACCGCTTTCTTCTTTAACCAGACCCATTGCAATACCGGCAACAGGTGCTTTAAGAGGAACACCCGCATCCATCATCGCCAAGCTTGCGCCGCAGACAGAAGCCATTGAACTTGAACCGTTAGATTCAGTAATTTCGCTCACGATACGAATGGTGTAAGGGAAGTCTTCTTGGTTTGGCAATACTGCAGCAACACCACGGCGCGCTAAACGGCCGTGACCGATTTCACGACGACTAGTTGAACCCATACGACCACACTCACCGACTGAGTAAGAAGGGAAGTTATAGTGCAACATGAATGGGTCGCGACGCTCGCCTTCTAGCGCATCAATGATTTGTGAATCACGTGCGTTACCTAGGGTAGCAACAACAATTGCTTGGGTTTCGCCACGCGTAAAGAGTGAAGAACCGTGTGCTTTGTTTAATACGCCTACTTCAACGTCGATACCCCGAACGGTGGTAGTGTCACGGCCATCAATACGTGGCTCACCCGCAACAACGCTAGTCCGTACTGTTTGTTTTTCTAGTTTGCTGAATGCAGATTTAACGGCATCGGCTGTCACGTCTTCGCTCACTAATGCGGCAACTGCATCGTCACGCAAGGTGGTTAATTTACCGTAACGTTCCATTTTGTCGGTAGTGCGGTAAGCGTCTGCAATACCGGCGCCGAACTGTTCTGTCACAGCCGCCTTAAGTGCTGCATTTTCTTCAGCCGGCTGCCAATCCCAACGAGGCTTACCCGCATCTTTCACTAAATCAGCAACGGCTTGAACCACTGCTTGGCATTCTTGATGCGCGAATAAAACCGCACCTAGCATAATGTCTTCTGGTAATTCACTGGCTTCTGACTCAACCATTAATACCGCGTCTTTAGTACCAGCAACCACCATGTCTAGCTCAGATTCTGCGAGTGCGCTATAACTTGGGTTTAGGATATAACCTGTTTCTTGTGTATAACCCACACGTGCGCCACCAATAGGACCGTTAAACGGAATACCTGAAATAGATAATGCGGCTGATGTACCGATCATTGCTGCGATATCTGGATCAACATCGTTTTCAGCTGACACAACCATACACACCACTTGCACTTCATTCATGAAGCCATTTGGAAATAATGGACGAATAGGACGATCGATTAAACGAGAAGTCAGTGTTTCTTTCTCGCTTGGACGTGCTTCACGTTTGAAAAAGCCACCTGGAATTTTACCGGCTGCGTAAGCTTTTTCTACATAGTGTACTGATAGCGGGAAGAAACCTTTACCTTCTACTGCTTGTTTTGCACCGACCACGGTACATAATACTTGGGTCTTACCGATGCTCACTAATACCGCACCGGTAGCTTGGCGTGCAACACGACCGGTTTCTAGCGTGACGGTATCATTACCGAACTGAAATGTTTTAGTTACTGGATTCACAAATTTATCCTTTCTATTTTCTATTAATTGTCAATATTGATGATGTGTTTAGCCGTTATCTGTTGAATGACAAGGATTTAATGAATGCCATGGGTCAAGGCTTACACCCTCACCCCATTGCATTCATTAAATCCCTACATCACATACAAAGAACAATAAAACACCTGAAGCGACAAAACAAAAGTGCCCGCAATAGCGGGCACTTTTAGCTTTTACTTAGCGACGCAGACCTAATTTCTTAATTAAACCAGCATAACGCTCAACATTTTTGCGTTTCAAATAATCCAACAACTTACGACGTTGGTTTACCATACGAATAAGACCACGACGTGAATGGTGATCTTGTTTGTGATCAGCGAAATGTCCTTGTAACTTGTTAATGTTGGCAGTCAATAAGGCAACTTGCACCTCTGGAGAACCGGTATCAGCGGCTTCAATTTGATTGTCTTTAACAATTACTGCTTTTTCTTCTGCACTGAGTGCCATGATAATATCCTCTTTCGTTTAATATGCAGAGAGGATAAGTGGGGTCAGATCCCACTTTTATTCAAAGTCTGATCTGACCCCACTTATCCGTCCCTATTTATTGGCCTACCCGTGCATATTTACAGATAGGTCAAATTCTCTAAAAGGCCTTTGCAACAAAGTCATTTCACTTTAATACAAAGATCTCTTTATATTCTGTTAATTCTTTTTAACCACCACTCGCTTAGGGGCAAGCTGGCCTTCGATGAGTTCGGCAGTACCTATAAACTCACCATTGTCCATACGCACGCGAACAATACCACCTTCTTCTGCAGAACGGTAGGCTTCGGTACTCATTACTGGCTGCCCTTGGCGAAAGTAATCACCCATTTCATCGGAGATAATGACTTGCGGTAAATTCTGCACCGGAGAATCAGTGGGGAGCAGTAAGTGGTCTAACGACTCTGGATCACCTTCACCTCTAGTGTTTGTCAGGGTGTGCAAAGAGACACTATCAGCTTCAACAAAAGGGCCTGCCGAGCGACGGTGTAACCGTGAAACATGCGCACCAACACCTAACATTTCACCTAGGTCTTCTGCTAACGAACGTATATAAGTCCCTTTACTGCAGTGGACCTCAACATCAACTTCGGGGTATCGCCTGCCCTTATCAACATCGGATGCGTCATCAAATTCAGCGGTATCACCCGCTGCTCTAAACGCGGTGATTTGGTACGCATAGATAGTGACTTCTCGCGGCTCTCGCGGGATGGTAATGCCTTCACGCGCCCACTTATAGAGTGGCTTACCCTGGTGCTTTAGTGCAGAGTACATTGATGGAATCTGCTGGATCAACCCACGAAAACGAGGCAAACACTCTTCAATCATTTGCGTTGTCAGATGATTCGCATCTGTTGTGCTTACCACTTCCCCATCGCAGTCACCCGTTTCCGTTTTGATTCCTAGACGAAATGTACTGCTATAGGTTTTGTCTGCATTTAATAAAAACTGTGAAAACTTGGTAGCCTCACCAAAACAAAGCGGCAAAACTCCCGTCGCGAGTGGATCAAGACTACCGGTATGTCCCGCTCTGTTAGCGAAGAACAAGCGCTTAGCTTGCTGCAATGCAGCGTTCGACGTCATACCGGTATCTTTGTTTAATAACAGCACGCCATCTATTGGACGCCCCCACTTTGGTCTTCTTCCCACAATTATCTCTTATTCATTAAGAAAATAGGGCCGGACAAACATTTTTTATTATTAAAAAATGTTTGTCCGGCCCTATTTTTGGTATTTATCTAGATGTTACTGATGCTCATCATCACTTAAATCACCGTCTTCATGATGGGCATCCTGAGCAATCGCTTTATCGATCAGGTTGGATAGCTGCTGACCCTGCACCGATGTTTTATCGTAGATAAAACGCAGCTTAGGTGTCATTCTAATCTCTAATTCTTTCGCCACGATATTGCGTAGAAAGCCGGACGCATTATTCAATATTGCCGCCGCTTGCAAGCTTTCTTCTTCGGAATCTCTGCCGACGAAGGTAATATAGACTTTAGCGTGAGCCATATCCCTGGTCACAGTCACATCATTAACATTGACCATACCGACACGCGGGTCACGTATTTCTTGCGTGATCGCGGTCGCTAGGATACGTTGGATAGCGTCCGCTATCCGGTCGGTACGTGAGAACTCTTTCGCCATTTTATTATGCTAGCTCGCGTTTTACTTCGGTGACTTTGTATACTTCGATTTGATCGCCGACTTTCACATCGTAATCTTTAACACCAATGCCGCACTCAGTACCGTTACGCACTTCGCTGACGTCGTCTTTGAAGCGACGCAGTGACTCAAGTTCACCTTGGTAAATCACGACATTATCACGCAGTACGCGAATAGGCTCGTTACGGTATATCGTACCTTCTGTCACCATAGAACCAGCAATCTGGCCAAACTTAGGTGAGCTAAAGACTTCGCGTACATTAGCAACACCAACAATTTCTTCACGAAGTTCTGGAGACAACATACCTTCAAGAGCATTTTTCACATCGTCTAATAATTGATAGATAATGCTGTAATAACGAATTTCGATAGTTTCTGATTCGGCTATCTTTTTAGCCGTACCATCGGCACGGACATTAAAGCCAATCACAATTGCATTAGTGGTAAGGGCTAAATTAATATCGTTGCCAGTAATACCCCCAACGCCGGAAGAAATCACGTTCACTTGTACTTCATCGTTTCCAATTTCAGCCAGCGCAGTAAGAATTGCCTCTAAAGAACCCCGCACATCGGTTTTAACCACTGCAGTGAGTACTTTTTTCTCGCCTTCGCCTACGCCCGCAAACATGTTCTCAAGCTTAGCTTCTTGATGACGCTTAAGCTTATCTTCACGTTCACGTTCAGAGCGATGCTCTGCCACTTCACGCGCACGACGCTCATCAGGCACAACCACAAATTCATCACCTGCATTGGGCGGCGAATCTAAACCTAGCAATTCAATTGGAGTTGAAGGGCCTGCTTCATTGACAGACTTGCCGAGTTCGTTAGTCATGGCTTTTACACGACCAAAACTTTGACCCGCTAGCAATACATCACCGCGTTTTAACGTGCCGTGTTGAACCAGCACGGTCGCGACGACGCCACGACTTTTATCAACACGTGATTCAACGACTACACCCTTACCTGCAGCATCGGTTACAGCGGTTAATTCTTGTAACTCTGCCTGCAATGAAACGCTTTCGAGTAATTTCTCGACGCCTTCACCGGTATGCGCAGACACGTTAACAAACTGTGTGTCGCCGCCCCAATCATCGGGAATAACGCCTTTGGCGACTAACTCATTTTTAACCCGATCAGGATCGGCACTTTCTTTATCACACTTATTTACCGCGACGACTAGTGGAACGCCTGCAGCTTTAGCATGAAGAATGGCCTCTTCTGTTTGCGGCATCACACCATCGTCAGCAGCCACTACCAAAATAACCACATCGGTACATTGCGCCCCACGGGCACGCATCGCAGTAAATGCAGCGTGACCGGGAGTATCTAAAAAGGTAATTTCGCCGTGATCAGTTTTTACACGGTAAGCGCCGATGTGCTGAGTAATACCACCAGCTTCGCCTGCAGCTACTTTTGCCTTACGGATGTAATCAAGTAACGACGTTTTACCGTGATCTACGTGACCCATAACAGTAACAACTGGTGCACGCGACACCTTATCGCCCAGAGTTTCTAGATCTTCTACTAGCTGCTCTTCAACTTCGTTACCGCTGACTAAGACTGCTGTATGGCCTAATTCTTCAACCACTAACTGCGCTGACTCTTGGTCGAGCGGCTCGTTAATAGTAGCCATCACACCCATTTTGATGAGTTCTTTGATCAGCATAGGCGCTTTAACATTCATACGTTGTGCAAGATCAGGAACAGAGATCATCTCTGGGATTTGTACTTCATGATACATTTTCACAGTTGGCTTTTTAAATCCATGGCTATTTGATTTCGAACCGCGTGAGCGGCGACGCATCACAGTGTCATCTTCGTAGTCATCTGACAACCGAGACAAATCAATTTTACTACCCGCTTTTTTAGAGCCAGCACCTTTGTTGCGAACAACTTTTTTGCGTGGAGCTTCATCAGAAGGACCCGCGCCAACCTTTTCTTTCTTACGACCGTGCTTACCTTTCTCTTCTTCCTGCTGCGTTTTTAATGTTAGCGCTTCGGCAGCCGCTTGCTTTTGCTTAGGATCCGAGTCTTCTCTGGCTTTTTTCTGCTGAGCTTTTTCAGCAGCTTTTTTCGCGATCAAGTCTTGGTTACGCGTTTTTGTATCTTCATCAGCACGTCGTCTTGCCTGTGCTGCTGCCTGTCGCTTCATTTCAAAATCATCAACTAACACTGAACGCACAGGCTTCACTTCAGGTGTATCGCTTATTTCTGTCGCGGCTTCTTCAATCGGAGCTTCGACTTCACTGACAGGCTCAACGTCTTTCTCTTCTTCGACAACGACGTCAATTGGAACCTCTTCGACTTCTGTTAACTCGACATCTAGCGGCCCATCATCTTCGACAACTTCTTCAGTATCGCGTTTAATATAGGTCCGCTTTTTACGTACTTCAACATTGACTGTCTTACGACTAGAACCTGTACCCGTTTTAAGCGTACTGACTGTTTTCCGCTTTAAGGTGATTTTTTTCGGGGCGTCTGTCTCTTCACCGTGGCTTGTTTTTAGATAAGCCAACAACACTTTTTTTTCTTCGTCAGACACGAGCGCATCAGCTGATTTATGCGATAGACCCGCCTCTTTTATTTGCCCGAGTAATCGATCGACTGAAGCGCCGACCAATGTAGCTAGATCACTAACTGTTACATCTGCCATGTTATTTCCTCAATCAATTACTCATTGGTTTCACTTGAAGCAAACCAAGGTTCACGAGCTTTCATTATTAACGCAGCTGCGCGCTCCTCTGTCATACCATCAATATCTAATAGCTCATCGACAGCTTGCTCAGCCAAGTCTTCCATTGTAATAACGCCACGTTTAGCTAACACCAAGGCTAACACATTGTCCATGCCTTCCATCGCCAGCAAATCTGCCGCAGGCTCCGCACCTTCCAACTCTTCTTCCGACGCTAGCGCTCTCGTTAACAGCGCATCTTTTGCGCGCGTCCGCAGCTCATTTGCAATATCTTCGTCAAAACCATCTATTGCCAACATTTCTTCTAGCGGAACATAAGCGACTTCTTCTAGACTAGTAAATCCTTCGTCTACCAAAACACCCGCAATGTCTTCATCAACATCGAGCGATTCCATAAACAGCTCTACTTGACCGCCAGCTTCTTTTTCCTGCTTTTCTTGCCATTGCTGAATGCTCATGACGTTAACTTCCCAGCCTGTTAACTCTGAAGCTAAACGAACATTTTGCCCACCACGACCAATAGCCATTGCGAGATTGCCTTCGGCAACAGCCACATCCATCGAACCAGTATCTTCGTCAACCACGATAGACTCGATTTCTGCAGGCGCCATTGCATTAATCACAAATTGGGCAGGATTATCATCCCACAGAATAATATCTATGCGCTCGTTGGCCAACTCGTTTGATACCGCTTGCACGCGCGCACCGCGCATACCTACACAAGCACCAACAGGATCTATACGACCGTCATTGGTTTTAACCGCAATTTTAGCTCGCGAACCCGGATCTCGTGCTGCCGCTTTCAACTCAATAATTTCTTCGGCAATTTCTGGCACTTCAATACGGAAAAGTTCAATTAGCATCTCTGAGCTAGCACGACTTAGATACAATTGAGGACCACGTACTTCACTGCGCACTTCCATTAGCATCGCACGAATGCGATCACCCATGCGATAAATTTCTCGACCCACTAACTCTTCGCGCGGCAACAAACCTTCTGCATTATTACCTAAATCGACAATAACATTATCTCTAGTAACTTTTTTAACAGTACCACTAATTAATTCGCCGACTCTGTCGCGGTACTCTTCGACCACTTGCTCACGCTCAGCTTCACGAACCTTTTGCACGATAACTTGCTTTGCTGTCTGTGCTGCGATGCGACCAAAATCAACGTTTTCGATTTTCTCTCTGTGCGTGTCACCCGGCTTTAAATCAGGATGCTGCTCAATGGCTTCTTCTGTTGTGAACTGAGTCCCCAGCAAAGCCAACGTTTCATCATCGACCACGTCCCAACTACGAAAAGTTTCGTAGTTGCCTGTCTTTCGATCAATAGCTACGTCAATGGTTGAATCTTCGTCATAACGTTTTTTAGTTGCCGTTGCCAAAGCCAATTCTAGTGCTTCGAAAATAATTTCTGCATCTACGCCTTTTTCGTTAGAAACCGCCTCAGCGACTAATAATATCTCTTTGCCCATAGTTGTGCCTCTTAACTACACATCACAAAAAATTTATCGGAACAAACATCACCCCCGCTTATCAAAAGGTAGGGATAATATTTGCCTTATCTATTAATTCAATTGGTAATAAATATTCTTCTTCATCAACCTGCAGAATCACTTCATCATTCTCAACGCCAGTTATCACACCGGTAAAGTTTTTACGGTCTTCAAATTTTCGACCCAATTTTATGGCCACTTTTTCGCCGATAGAGCGCTGGTAGTGCGACAACGAGAAAAGCGGCCTATCCATGCCTGGCGAAGATACCTCGAGAGTATAATGACTCGCAATCGGATCTTCTACATCCAAGACACTGCTCACTTGGCGGCTCACTTTTTCGCAATCGTGCAGACCAATACCCGCATCTTTCTTGTTTCTATTTTCATCTTCAACGTTAACTTCACTAGCGTCACTATCTGCAGCGGACGACTTTTCAATATAAATACGCAGTGTCGCTTGGCGTCCCTGCGTCAAATATTCCAAGCCCCATAGGTCACAACCAAGAGACTCAACAATGGGCCCGATGAGTGCGGTTAACTTGTTTTGCACTGATGACATGAATAAAACCTGATATTTTTATTCGCAGATAATAGTAGGAAAAAATTAACTACATTCTGCAAAACTCAAAAACAAAAAAAGGGCTCTAGGCCCACTTTGGATAAAAACTGTTAACAGCTTACCACATAGCCTTCTTCTGCCATTCTGGCCGCAAAAGAATTTATCGACCGAACAACAGATACAAAAAAGCCCCAATAAGGGGCTTCTACATTATCTAGTTAGCAATGCCAAATAGATATGAAACTGTCATTAAGGGTAATCCCTTATCTATCACATCATTACAAAAACGAATAATAGAAGAAATACAAAATTGGTAGCGGGGGCTGGATTTGAACCAACGACCTTCGGGTTATGAGCCCGACGAGCTACCATGCTGCTCCACCCCGCACCGACACCTAAAAGCTGCTTAGGCTAAACGTTTTATCTCTAAAACGACGTAATATTTTACAAAACATTACTAAAACTTAATGAGCTGTTGCTCGATCAAGGGAGCGCATTATAAGTATAGACTTACCTTTGGTCAAGGAAAAAAACGTTTAATATCAACTTATTATGGAGACAAAAAACAGGTGCTACATAAATGGTACCCAAAGCCGGACTTGAACCGGCACGGCTTGCGCCACTACCCCCTCAAGGTAGCGTGTCTACCAATTCCACCACTTGGGCATAACGTTGATATCGAGGCTTTTTAAAACATGACTATAACTATAACAATACGCTAAGCGTAACCGCTCTCGGCTCCTGCCTTCACAGCACTTGCGCTTCCTGCACAGCGTCTACCCGTCCCACCACTTGGACATAATGTTGATATCGAGGTTTTTACAACATGACTATAACAATAACTACACGCTAAGCGTAAGTATTATTTACCACCAACGCCACTTTTACTGCGCAGACTGGTCGTCCACTACAGGAACGTCACTGACAGTATCACTTACCGCTGGCACAGCTGGCAACTCGCTTTCTAAAGCAACGGGACCTTCCGCAAAGGGGATTTCTGATTCTTGCACTTGCTCAAAAAGAACCGGCATGCCATCGACGGTATCAATTTCTGTTTTGTCTTTTGCTATCACCGCAAGTGTAAAACTGCTCGCAAAAAATACAAAGGCAAAAACTGCTGTCGCCTTAGCAAAAAAATTGCCGCCGCCCTGACTACCAAAGACGGTTTGTGAGGCACCACCACCAAACGAAGCTCCCGCTTCTGCACCTTTGCCTTGCTGCATCAAAATCAAACCTATGATTGCCAAGGCAACCAATAAGTGTACTACTGTAACGATTGTTTCCATTGCTATTACCTAACCTATACTGATATATATTAAATACTACCGTCGCATTTAAAAGATGCGGCAATCGTGAAAAAGTCTTGGGCATTTAACGATGCCCCTCCCACCAGCGCGCCATCTATATCGCGCTGATCAAATAATATTTTTGCATTCTCGGCTTTTACGCTACCACCGTAGATTATACTCACGTCGTCGGCGATATTGCCAAGATGCTCTCGGATGAACCGATGAACTGACTGCGCCTGCTCTGGCGTCGCGGTTAACCCCGTACCAATAGCCCAAACGGGCTCATACGCAATTACCGATCGAGCCAACCCTCTGCTGCCGATAACGTTTTTTACTGCTGACAACTGCTCACCAACAATATCTAGCGTGCTTTTAGACTCTCGCTGTTCTAATGTCTCACCCACACAAATCACAGGTGTAAGCTTTGACTGCAATACGGCAAGTGCTTTTTGCGCCACCAACATACTGCTTTCATGGTGATACTCTCTACGTTCTGAATGCCCTACAATAACGTACTCACACCCCATATCGACCAACATAGCCGCGGATGTTTCGCCCGTGTAAGCGCCGTTAAGATGCAAACTCACATCCTGAGCACCCAATGCTATTTTTGCGGCGATGGCGCTTTGCTGCAACAATTCGCTAACTTGACTTAAATACACAAAAGGCACACATAGCGCTGTTTGCGCACACTGCCCGTCAATTAACTCGGCAAGGTTCTTCACTAGCTTGGCGTTAGCCGCCAACGAGCCGTTCATTTTCCAATTGCCTATTACGAGTGACTGACGCATATTTAAAACCTTTACACTTAAAATATTACTGAACCATTATGCTGAGCGATCACCCGCAAGCAAGAACTTCCAGTCATCGAGCTCTTCATTAAACAATAATAGCGACCGCCAACTAAAGCGGCGCGCAATGGTAGCTAAGTTGATCAAAAGATACAAGATTAAGCGATACTATTTATATCGACTTATCCACTCCCACTTACAACGAGTATCTGACTTCGGATTATTTGCAGCCAACATCTTCCCGTAACGTATTACATCGCGAGCGACTCACTCACCACATCGGCGAGTTCTTTTGCTAATTCGTTCACCAGCGAGACATCTTCGCCCTCAACCATGACCCGAATAAGTGGCTCTGTACCTGAAGGGCGGAGCAATACCCGCCCTTTGTCTCCCAGACGCTCTTCCACGCTGCGCACCGCAGCTTGAATTTCGCTAATTTTGCTGAGATCCACTTTTTGCTTGATACGGACATTAATCATTTTTTGGGGCATTTTTTGCATGCCGTGCTTAGCTTCCGCTAAAGGTGAGCCGAGTATGCCCAGAGCATAAACAACCTGTAAAGCAGAAATAATGCCGTCGCCCGTTGTCGTGACGTTGCTACAAATAATATGACCAGAAGACTCGCCACCTAACGACCAATTATTCTCTTTCATCTTTTGGATAACATGGCGATCACCCACGTTGGTGCGCACAAAGGGGATACCTAGTTTTTTAAACGCCAACTCAAGACCGTAGTTAGACATCAAGGTGCCCACTACACCACTGCAACCCTGTTCTTTATGGCAAGCGCTAGAAATAATATAAAGCAGCTCATCACCATCAACGATATCTCCATTACCATCAACAAATGCAACTCTGTCGCCGTCGCCATCGAAAGCTATGCCTAGGTCAGCACCAATTTCTTTGACCCGCTGCTGCAGCCGCTCAGGCACGGTCGAGCCACAGTTTTCATTAATATTGAAGCCATCTGGCTCAGCATGGATAACATCGACGATCGCGCCCAATTCTCGAAACACGCTAGGTGCCACTTGATAAGTAGCACCGTTAGCACAATCTAAGACGATTTTTAAACTCGACAAACTTAGGCTTCGCGGCAGCGTGCTCTTACAAAATTCGACATAACGCCCCACCGCATCATTGATTCTTCGTGCCTTACCTAGCTGCTCAGCACTACTCATCACCAACCCCAACTCAGCCTCTATTGCCGCTTCAACCGAATCCGGTAATTTTGCACCTTTGCCGCAGAAAAACTTAATGCCGTTATCATAATAAGGATTGTGCGAAGCACTAATAACAATGCCTGCTTGCGCACGAAAGGCCTGCGTCAAGTAAGCAATTGCCGGAGTGGGCATAGGGCCTAGCAAGCCCACGTCAACACCCGCATTAATTAGCCCCGCCTCTAATGCCGACTCGAACATGTAACCAGAAATACGCGTATCTTTACCTATAAGGACTAGCTTGGCACCCTCAGCATGCTGTGTCAGCACTCGGCCGGCAGCCCAGCCTAGCTTAAGCATAAAATCCGGCGTCACTGGATGTTCACCGACCCGACCTCGAATACCATCTGTTCCAAAATACTGTCTAGACAACTACTTTACTCCTTTAACGGTGGCGTAAAACACCACACACATTGCTCATCTTTATTCTTAGCTCGCATTGTGACAACGCCTAACCGCCAACACAATCAATTACTGCAATAAAGCTGTCTATAATATCACGAGTGGCTCGAATGTCATGCACTCGTAAAATAGTAGCTCCTCGCTCTAAAGACATCAACCCCAGAGCAAGGCTAGCGTAGAGGCGGTCACCCACTTCACGATTGAGCAGATGATCTATCATTGACTTTCTAGACAGACCGACCAAAACGGGACAGCCCAAGCTTTTAAATTTTTCAAGGTGCGCTAATAGCGTCAAATTATGCTGCAGTGTCTTACCAAAACCAAATCCAGGGTCAACACAAATCTTTTCAATGTTTACACCTGCCGCTACACAGACATCGATTCGCTGTTGCAAGTGTTGGGTCACATCATCAACGACCGTCCCATAACTTGGTGACGTCTGCATCGACTCCGGAGTGCCCTGCATATGCATCAAACAAACGGACAAACCCGTTTTCGCCATTGCTTCGACAGCACCAGACCTAGATAACGCTCGCACGTCATTAATCATATGCGCTCCCTGTGACGCTACCGCCAACATGAGCTGGGACGAACTGGTATCGACTGAAACCGCAAGATCAGTTTCCCCCAGCGCCCACTCAACAACCGGCAAGACTCGATCCATCTCTTCCTGCAAGCTAACGCTGTTCGCCCCCGGGCGTGTTGACTCACCGCCAACATCGATAATATCCGCCCCTTCGTGAACCAGCTTCTCCAAACGCAACAGGGTCACATCACGGTCTACTCTGTTATTTTTATACAGCAGACCACCATCCGAAAACGAATCTGGAGTCGCATTCACAATGGCCATCAACCGGGGTTTATTCAACTGTAATTTAGGATGCGACGAGAACATAAACGTAGATAGCTCAACCAAAAAAGCCTTCGAGTCAATCGAAGGCTTTTTGTAAAAAGTAAACGTGCTTAGACGTCGCTTGCAGGGCCACCAATAGGATCGGGGCCACTTTTCTTAGTGTCGGCCACAGTGTCGGCTACAACATCTGAGTTACCTGCCGCCGCACCATCATCGTTTGAAGAGTCATCATTATGCCAATCTTTAGGCGGACTTACCTTACGTCGCGCCATTAGGTCGTTCACCTGATCCGAGTCAATGGTTTCATAATTCATCAACGCATCTTTCATGGACTCAAGAATATCTCGATTATCTTCCAGCAGCTGTTTTGCATGCGTGTAAGTTTCGTCAATAATACGCCTAACTTCTTCATCGATCGTTTTCGATGTCGCGCCAGAATAGTTAACATTTCCCGCACCCGGCATACCGGATTCATCCTCACCGTAATACAATGGGCCTAGCTTTTCAGACAATCCCCACTTGGTCACCATATTGTTAGCTAGCTGCGTCGCTCTCTCAATATCGTTTGAAGCGCCTGTCGTCACCCCATCGAAACCCAGCGTGAGCTCTTCAGCAATACGGCCACCAAACAAAGAACATAGCTGCGATTCAAGTGCGCGTTTACTCAGGCTGTACTTATCTTCTTCTGGCAAAAACTGAGTAACACCTAATGCTCGCCCGCGGGGAATAATCGTTACTTTATGCACAGGATCATGCTCTGGCACAAGACGTCCAACAATCGCATGGCCCGCCTCATGATACGCAGTATTGATTTTTTCTTTTTCGCTCATCGCCATATTTTTACGTTCAGCGCCCATCAAGATTTTATCGCGAGCCTTCTCGAATTCTTCGTTGGTGACTAAGCGACGATTTGCACGAGCCGCAAATAATGCGGCCTCGTTAATCAAATTAGCTAGATCTGCACCCGAAAAACCCGGAGTACCTCGCGCTATAACTGAAACATCGACCTGATCTGACAAAGGCACTTTACGCATATGTACTTTCAAGATTTGCTCACGACCGCGAATATCTGGCAGACCCACATGCACCTGACGATCAAATCGCCCGGGACGCATTAAGGCTTTATCAAGCACATCAGGACGGTTAGTGGCCGCGATAACAATAACTCCGTCGTTCGCCTCAAAACCATCCATTTCAACGAGCAACTGGTTCAGTGTTTGTTCGCGTTCGTCGTTACCACCGCCGTGACCGCCACCACGGTGGCGACCCACCGCATCAATTTCGTCAATAAAAATAATGCATGGAGCATGCTTTTTCGCCTGTTCGAACATGTCGCGCACACGTGACGCACCTACACCAACAAACATCTCAACAAAATCAGAACCCGAAATAGAGAAAAACGGTACTTTAGCTTCTCCCGCAATGGCTCTTGCAAGCAAGGTTTTACCTGTACCTGGCTGACCCGCCATTAATACACCGCGAGGTATCTTTCCGCCTAGACGTTGGAACTTAGCAGGGTCTTGCAGAAACTCAACGATTTCTTGCACTTCTTCTTTGGCTTCGTCGACACCGGCAACATCAGCAAACGTGACATTAATTTGATCTTCGCCCAGCAAGCGCGCCTTGCTTTTACCAAAGCTCATTGGTCCACCTTTGCCACCCATGCCACCACCGCCCTGCATTTGGCGCATAAAAAACATAAATACCGCGATGATGATCAAGATAGGGAAGCTGGCCACTAACAACTGTCTCCACAAGCTTGTGGTTTCCGGCTCAGGCGCTTTTACGTCAACGTCATTATTGAGTAGCTCGTCCATCAACTTATCGTCTCGGAGCTGCGGGCGAACCGTGCGGAATTCTTTTCCGTTAACTGTTTTACCTTGAATCGTTAAGCCATCGATAGACACATCGCTGATTCTACCGCCCTGCACTTCTTTGACGAATTCGGAATAGTCTAACAGAGTATTTTGAGCAGGCTTGTCGAAGCCCTGCATAACCGCCAAAATAACAGCTGCAATTACTAGCCACAGTACAAGATTTTTTGCCATATCGTTCAAAAGATTACCCTCAATGTGTGTCGCGCCACTTTTTGCCTATGCCTGTTTGCTCAGCTAAGGCAAGCCGTATTGCATGTCATAATTAATTCGTCAATTTTTGCTTAGTAATGACTCTTTAATCATTATCATCTGTATGTCTGTGTGTTTGTCTATCAGTTATACGTACTGACAACAGTATATATCTTAATGGCATGATCACTTTATATATTTACTTGCGATCACTATCCCTTAACATATTAACTTTTGGCACCTTGACCCTTAGCACCTTGACCTGAAAATGCTAGCCCTTGAACCCCGTTGCCACCCAATACACTTCTCGAGAACGCGCTCTTGAGGCATCTGGCTTACGCGCGACCACACGTGAAAAATGTTTACGTGTTAAAGCTAGCAGCTCGTCAAAGCCTTCGCCTTGAAAAACTTTGACGACAAATGTCCCGCCATCGTCCAATGTATTGACCGCCATATCTAAGGCAAGCTCGACCAAATACATTGCGCGCGGTTGGTCAACGTCAGCCATACCACTCATATTGGGTGCCATATCGGAAATAACAAGGCCTGCTTTGAAACCTTGCATCACGCTCATAATCTCTTCGAACACAGGCGTTTCGGTAAAATCACCTTGAACAAAATTCACACCCGCAATACCATCCATTGGCAATATGTCAGAAGCAACGACCGTGCCGCCATCACCGACTAGTTCAGCCGCGACTTGAGACCAACCACCTGGCGCGGAACCTAAATCTATTACCGTCATCCTCTTTTTAAAGAGCTTATCTTTTTTATTGATCTCTAACAGCTTATAACTTGCACGAGAGCGATAGCCGTCTTGTTGCGATCGCTGAACATATTTATCTTTAAAGTGTTCGTTTAACCAGCCTTTGCTGGATTTTGAACGCGCCATAACTCTTCTCACCACCCAGATAACACATGATTAACCCAGGAAAACTTATTCCTATAGAATAGACACAAACGGCCAAACCGTTCGCTTTTTAGAACAAAAAAAACTAAGATGCGCCTTTATTCGACAACTATTTTTAACAACAACACATTAGCCGTAACGTCTCAGCAGAGCTTTCAACACAAAAACAGTCGAAATCACCGCACAACGACTTGCACAACACTGACCTACACATTGGAAACACACCCAACATGACACTTAACAACCAGCAAAAAAAACATTATCGCAGCATTGGGCATGACCTCAACCCAGTCGTCACTATTGCAGGGAATGGATTAACTGATAGCGTGCTGAAGGAAATTAACCGCGCACTTGACGACCATGAGCTAATAAAGCTTAAAATTGCCATTAGCGATAGAGAAGGTCGAGTAGCCGCGATCAGCGATATATGCAAAAGAACTAGGGCCACCGAAGTGCAACAAATAGGCAAGGTTGCACTCATTTTGAGAGAAGCTAAACGGCCTAACGCTAAATTATCGAATATACGCTAGCAGCGACACTCCATCTGCTCGAACACCCAGGACGGGGTGAATGGCAGGCTTACAAGCGCAAAACCTAACCTATATCTTCGGTGCGCCCCGTTCATTAAGGGCCGCTGCCAATACAAATTTTGGTGGGCGGTAATAACACCGCCAAGTCTTTTTTGCTCTTTTTATCAACTGTAAACTATTTACTCTGCCAACTCATTGGTAGCTTAAATATGCTTCACACTGACGATTTCGTATTCCACTTCACCCGATGGCGTCTTAATTACCACGTCATCGCCTTCCGACTTACCAATCAAGCCTCTTGCGATGGGGGAATTGACTGATATTTTACTCTTCTTCACGTCAGCTTCATCATCACCCACGATTTGATACGTTACTGGTTTGTCAGTGTCTAGATTGAGTAGCTCAACCGTTACACCAAAGATCACTCGACCCGTGTAAGGAATAGACATTACATCTATCACTTGGGCATTGGCTAATTTACCTTCTATTTCCTGCAGCCTACCCTCACAAAAACTCTGCTGCTCGCGTGCTGCGTGGTATTCGGCATTCTCTTTTAAATCGCCATGTTCGCGGGCTTCGGCAATAGATTGCACTATGCGTGGCCGTTGTACTTTTTTCAGATCATCTAATTCTGCATGCAAGGCATCAACGCCCTGCTTTGTCATTGGAACTGTACTCATGCTTCCTCTCTATCTTGCTCTATTCTATTAACTAGCATTAGTTTAATGCCTCGCATTAGGCGCAGGCAAATATTGTTTCGTGACGATAGTTTACACCAAACGCTGATGAAGACTTTGCAAGCTTCTTACCACTTCTTCTTCGCCGAAAAGCAACGCCTGACTCACCGCTTCACCGCCTGCCAATGTCGTGGTGTAATACACAAAATGACTTTCTGCGCTACGCCGAATACTAGAAGAATCTTTGGTCGCCTGTCGACCTTCGGTGGTATTGATGATCATGGATATCTGATCATTTTTAATCATATCCACGATATGCGGACGACCTTCGGCCACTTTGTTGACTACCTCTGCGGTTAATCCCGCTTTAACGAGCACATCATGTGTGCCCCGTGTCGCCACTAATTCGAAGCCTTGCTCAGACAGCGAGCGAGCTACTGCGACAATACCGTCTTTATCGACATCACGCACACTGATAAATGCACGACCGCTAGTGGGAATAGTATCACCCGCGCCTTTTTGTGCTTTGCCGTAGGCCTCTGCAAAACTATCTCCCACACCCATCACTTCACCCGTGGACTTCATCTCTGGGCCAAGAATGGGATCGACAGCGGGGAATTTATTAAACGGGAACACCGCCTCTTTGACACTAAAGTAGTCTGGTACGATTTCTTTAGTGAACCCCTGCGCTTTCAAACTAACACCTGCCTGGCAACGAGCCGCCACTTTAGCCAGTGACACACCAATACACTTAGACACAAAAGGCACGGTACGCGATGCACGGGGATTGACTTCGATCACGTAAATTTCGCCACCTTGATAAGCCAGCTGCACATTCATTAGACCAATAACGCCTAGCTCAAGCGCCATTTTCTTCACTTGTTCGCGCATTAAATTTTGCACATCTTCTGGCAAAGAGTAAGGCGGAAGCGAACAAGCAGAATCGCCCGAATGAACACCACATTGCTCGATGTGCTGCATAATTGCGCCAATCACCACTTGTTTTCCATCACTAACCGCATCTATGTCGACTTCAACGGCGGCACTTAGAAAGTGATCGAGCAATACTGGGGCATCATTGGATGCCTGGACGGCTTCGGTCATATAGGTTTTTAATTCTTTTAGATTGTAAACGATCTCCATTGCACGGCCACCTAACACATAAGACGGGCGCACAACCAATGGATAGCCTACCTTATCGGCTTGCTGAATGGCTTCTTCGGTAGAGCGCACAATAGCGTTTGAAGGCTGCTTTAAGCCTAAACCGATAATCATTTGCTGGAAACGTTCGCGATCTTCAGCACGATCAATGGCATCAGGAGATGTGCCGATAATAGGTACGCCTTCGGCCTCCAGCTCGCGCGCTAATTTCAGTGGCGTCTGACCACCAAATTGCACAATTACACCTTTTGGCTTTTCTTTACGAACAATTTCTAATACGTCTTCTAACGTCACTGGCTCAAAATACAATCGATCAGACGTGTCGTAATCGGTAGACACGGTTTCTGGATTACAGTTCACCATAATAGTTTCATAACCATCTTCACGCATTGCTAATGCTGCGTGCACACAACAATAATCAAATTCAATACCTTGGCCAATACGATTAGGCCCGCCGCCAATCACCATGATTTTGTCTTTAGCTGATGGTTCAGCTTCGCATTCTTCTTCGTAACTTGAGTACATATAAGCGGTGGGGGTAGAAAACTCAGCAGCGCAGGTATCTACTCGCTTATATACCGGTACAACATTAAGGCGATGCCGATGGTCGCGTACCACCTTTTCTGTCTCGTCTAACAATACGGCTAAGCGTTTATCGGCAAACCCTTTACGTTTAAGGGCTAATAGCGTGGCTTTATCTAAATCTATGAGTGAACTAGTGGATAGCAACGCTTCCAAATCTATTAACTCTTTAATTTGAGCCAAAAACCAAGGGTCAATAGCCGATTGATCAAACACCTGCTCGATAGTCATACCCGCACGAAAAGCATCACCGACGAACCAAATACGCTCTGCGCCTGGTGTAGAAAGATCACGTCGAATACTACTCATTGCATCGTCAGACTCCAAATCTACAATAGGCTCAAAACCCGATGACCCGACCTCCAAACCACGCAATGCTTTTTGCAAAGACTCTTGAAATGTACGACCAATCGCCATCACTTCACCGACCGACTTCATTTGTGTTGTGAGGCGCGCATCGGCATCGCCAAACTTTTCAAAAGTAAAGCGGGGTATTTTTGTCACCACGTAATCAATCGTGGGTTCAAACGATACTGGCGTTGTTCCGCCCGTAATATCATTTTGTAATTCGTCTAAGGTGTAGCCTACAGCCAGTTTTGCAGCCACTTTAGCAATAGGAAAACCCGTCGCTTTAGAGGCCAGTGCCGATGAACGCGAAACTCGCGGATTCATCTCGATGACAACAAGACGTCCATCAACAGGATTAACCGCAAACTGCACATTAGAGCCGCCGGTCTCAACACCGATCTCACGTAATACTGCCAATGATGCGTTACGCATAATTTGCAATTCTTTATCGGTCAGCGTTTGTGCTGGCGCTACCGTGATGGAGTCACCGGTGTGCACGCCCATAGGATCAAAATTCTCGATTGAACAAATAATGATGCAATTATCATTTTTATCCCGAACCACTTCCATTTCGTACTCTTTCCAGCCGAGTAACGATTCGTCAATCAGCAGTTCGCTGGTCGGCGACAGGTCGAAGCCACGCTGGCAAATCTCTTCAAACTCTTCACGGTTGTAAGCAATACCTCCCCCCGAGCCACCCATCGTAAAAGAAGGGCGAATGATAACCGGATAGCCAAACTTTTCAGGGGCTTTGAATGCCTCGTCCATGGTGTGCACAATAATTGCGCGCGCGCACTCAAGACCAATTCGCTTCATTGCTTGGTCAAATAAGTTGCGATCTTCGGCCATATGAATCGCGTCGTAATTAGCGCCGATCAGTTCAATATTATATTTTTCTAATACGCCATGCTCATGCAATGCCAACGCACAATTAAGTGCGGTTTGCCCACCCATAGTCGGCAATATGGCGTCGGGGCGCTCTTTTTCAATAATACGTTCAACCGTTTCCCACACTATGGGCTCAATGTAGGTTGCATCGGCCATCGAGGGATCAGTCATTATAGTGGCGGGGTTTGAATTCACCAAAATGACACGGTAGCCCTCTTCTCGCAACGCTTTACACGCTTGAGCACCAGAATAGTCAAACTCGCAAGCTTGCCCTATCACAATAGGACCTGCACCGAGAATTAAAATACTTTTTAGATCTGTTCTTTTTGGCATGTTCTCAATTTCGCTGTCGAGTGTTTTAAATGTTTTTTCGGGAGTACGTCACCAGGTGCTAGCGCTGCGCATCCATTAGTTCAATAAAGTGGTTAAATAACGGCGCCGCATCATGCGGACCGGGGCTTGCTTCGGGATGACCCTGAAAACTAAAGGCGGGCTTATCGGTTAGATGGATACCCTGTAAGGAGCCATCGAACAATGATTTATGTGTCACTTTAACATGCGCAGGCAAGGTCGCCTCGTCAGCAGCAAAACCGTGATTCTGGGCGGTAATCATCACCACGCCAGTTTTCGTATCTTGTACTGGATGGTTTCCACCATGGTGGCCAAACTTCATTTTGACCGTTTTAGCACCGCTCGCCAATGCGAGCAACTGATGCCCCAAACAAATACCGAAGATGGGCACGCCGACTTCCAGCAATTCGCTGATGGCAGCAATCGCGTAATCACAAGGCTCTGGATCCCCTGGACCATTTGACAAGAACACACCATCGGGGCGCAGATCCAATACGTCTTTAGCAGAAGTCTCTGCGGGTACTACCGTAACATCGCAGCCGCGATCAACTAACATGCGCAAAATATTTCGCTTAACGCCGTAATCGTAAGCGACGACCTTATATTTCACCTGTTCTTTAGTCAGCTGTTTAAAGCCCTGTCCCAGCTGCCAAGAACCTGTGTCCCAACGATAAATTTCTTTGGTAGAAACCTGCTTCGCCAGATCGAGACCCTTGAGCCCCGGAAAAGCTTTCGCGGCAGACAATGCGCTATCTTCACTTATGGCATCACCGGCCATAATACAGCCGTTCTGCGCTCCGTTTTCACGCAGAATGCGTGTGAGCCTCCGAGTATCGATATTCGCTATACCTACAATATTGCGAGCGTTTAAATAATCATCGAGGGTTTGCTGACTGCGAAAATTACTTGCCAGCAGAGGCAGATCACGAATCACCAACCCAGCAGCCCAAATGTTCTGGCACTCTTCATCTTCTTCGTTTACACCCGTGTTACCGATATGAGGATAAGTGAGAGTGACAATTTGTTTAGCGTAAGAAGGATCTGTGAGTATTTCTTGATAGCCCGTCATCGAGGTATTAAATACCACTTCGCCGGCGGTTCGACCATCAGCACCGATAGCGGTACCACGAAAAACACTGCCATCTGCAAGTACAAGAATGGCGGGTCTATCACAAGCCAACGCTTGCTGAATGGGTTGTAGGGTAACCGTTGTCACGCAACCTCCAATTGAAAAAACAAGCCCACGTTATCCGCGAAAGAATAATGCCCGCGGACAGACGACAGAAATCAAACAAGATGTCATTTGGCTCGTCTTTTTCATGTTGTAATTAATAAGTAAAAGCTATAAAAAAACGAGATAAGAACGGACATGGATGTTACCGTTCTTCACCTCGCTTCTGTTTGGACTATTTAAGCGTTCTCGGAGTTGATATTCCGAATGCTGAGAGCAGCACATTGACAGCTATTTAGACCTCGTTGATTGGGTCATGATTGTACGGTAAAGGTGCAGACACGTCCACAGCCAAAAACCCTAGAGGAAAAATTTATACGGCAGACGCGCCTCTACCCGCAATCCTGGAAAACCATCGGGGCGAGCACACACTATAAACTGGCCGTGATGCATATCAACGACTCTTTTCGCCAATGATAAGCCCATACCATCGTGCACTTCAGACACGTCACTTTCTGGAGAATGTAGCGACCGAAAAGGCTGCGTAGCTTTAGTAACCTCATCCATAGACAAAACAATGCCATCATCTTCGATAACTAATACTCGGCTATCAGCCATCAACTCCATGTAAATAGAACACGTTACCGCATTTCTGCTAAAGGCATAGAAAGTGACGTTATTGAGCATTTCTATGAAATACATCTGCCACATCGCCGCACTGCCTTTAATAGAGGATAAAGGGGTTGATTTTATCGTTAGCCACGAGCAATCCGATAACCTTGCCACTAATGCCACATCATTTTGGGCTGAGTGCAACGCATCATTTAGATTACACGCCGCCGATAAGCCATCCACACCGTGCAACCTGGCGAAGCGCGTCAACACTTTTAATTGCCGCTGAACCTTATCCCCCTTTAAACGAATTAAAGACAGCCACTCCAGCGCCTTTTTATCTAAATCATTACCATACTTATCCGCTAATAATTTAGAACAACCCTACGCAGCTCGCAATGCACTCCCCATGTCGTAAGACAGGGTACGCATCACTGCTTGCAAATACTTCTCATCAATTGACATCTGAAACTGACACGCCTATTTAATATTGCCTACAATCGTTCCTAAACGCTAGCATAGTTGACAAAGCTATCAACACACCCATTCACAATGGTATCTTTCCCCGACAAACGATCAGGCTCTGCCGCTAAACGCCAACTACGGATTAGTGATCCGCTTTTGGCAGGGTAAAATGAAACGTTGCCCCCCGATCTTTTTCTGAGTCTACCCAGAGGCGCCCACCGTGACGTTCAACTACTTTTTTACAAATAGCTAATCCAATACCTGATCCTGCATACTCGCCCTGCCCATGCAGACGCTTAAACACGTCGAAAATTTGTTTTTGATAACGCAGCTCAATACCAATACCGTTATCACGAACCGAAAACTGCCAAAAGTTATCATCCATATTCGCCGCACTAATATGTACTTCGGGCAACACACCTGCCGCTTGATATTTTAATCCGTTATTTATCAAGTTCTGTAACAACTGATACAGCTGGGTCTTATTACCGACTATTACAGGCAAAGTATCACAACTTACTTTTCGCTGATCACCATCGATACCTATTTGCAAATGCTGTTTTACCGCTTTAACTAACTTTTCAGAATTAACATTCTTTAGCACCTGCGTGTCGTTATCAATTCGCGAGTAGGCGAGAACATCGGCTATCAACTCTTGCGCTCTCGCCGCACCGTCGACAATAAATTTAAAATACAGCTGCGCCTTATCATCACCCTCTAGCGACTTGCCAATATGGCCTTGTAAACGCTCAGAAAAACTACGTATAACGCGCAATGGCTCCTGTAAATCGTGCGAACAGATGAATGCAAAATGCTCTAAACCCTCGTTAGACTTTGCCAGACTATCTATCAGTCTTTCACGATCTATATCGGCTTTTTTTCTCTGTGTAATATCGTCCACTGAACCGGCCACTCGAACAGGCATACCTTGTTCGTCCCATAGAGCCTGCCCTTCGGAATGAATCCAAATATAATCGCCATCCACTTTTCGAAAACGATAGTCCACCACATAGGGTGACTTTTGTTCAAGGTGCGCATTAAATACACGCAAGGTTTCTGCTTTATCTTCAGGATGTAGACGGTCAGCAAACTCACTAATATGCCCGGTAAACTCTTCGTTTACACCCACCATTTCTTTAAAGCGATCCGACCAATATAGTTCATCGGTAGCAACATCAAAGTCCCACAAACCAACAGATGAACCCTTCACTGCCACTTCATATCTTTGCTCACTTTTTAGCAATTCTTTCTGAGCTTGTTTTATATCGGTTATGTCACTTGCCACAGCCAAAATAAACGTCGCTCCTGATTCATCTTCGAAGCGTACTTTTTTAGTGAGTAAGGTGCGTACTCTGCCATCAGGGAACTGTATTGTCTCTTCCGTTTCAGAAACACCCTTATTAAAGGCCATGCGATCAAAAAATGAAGAGGCCTCTCTCTCATCAACGTCAAACTCTTCTAACAAAGTGTTACCGATTACGTCATTTCGCATATCTTCTGGAAAAAAATTCAAAAAAGCTTTATTCGCTTGCACAATATGAAGACCAGAATCTTTCACAAACAACATGTCTGGTACATTATCAAACACTGCCATTTGAAAATTAAGTACCGAATGTAAGTTTTTTTCACCCACTAATATTTTTTCTTGTGACTCGACTAAACGGGTATTGGTTCGAGCCAGCGCTTGTATCAGACCTTCTTGTTGCTGCTCGTTCTTTTTTCTAGATGAGATGTCTTTTATAAAACAATGGTGACCCGTCATAACACCATGATCGTCATATTGGGTGATCATCGTGACTTGCTTATAAAAAACATTACCTTCTTTAGTAATGCCCCTGGCCTCTGCAGTAGCGATCCCTTCTCGAAGCATCTCTTGATAAACTTCCTCCAGCGCAGGCAGGTCCTCCGGGAATACTGTCACACTCCAGAGTCTTTCTTCGAGCTCTTGAGGTGTATAGCCTGCCATAGACGCGTATGCATAATTTAACGATACATAACGTCCAGAGGCATCGATAAATGAAACACCTTCTGTGGCTTTTGCAAAGGTATTCTGAAGTGGTGAGAGTTGTACATAGGTCTTTAAGATCAATTTTCGCCCAAAAAAGAACAGAAGTAAGCACATCACTATCGTCGTAATGAATGCGGATAACAAGAAACGTATCAACAAGCTCTTTTTGCTTTTATTAATATTATTCCGGCTAACAATATGCGTTAAATCAATACTGTATTTAGCAATAAAAAAGGATTGTTCATTCGGTGATTCAATCATATCTATTGGCGAACTTATCTCTTTACCCTTTAATGAATAGGTCACCGCAGAGTTATTCGAAATCAATATCTTGTCGGTATATATCTGGCTAGGTGATGCATTAACACGGGCCACCAAAATACCTGCGCGCCCATTTCGATAAATAATTGGAACCGCCAACTCGAATAGTGGCCAAGGCATCTCATTTGCCATCTCATCATTGGCGCTTTTACCCGCTTCAATAAAACGCACAATTTCATTTACATCTCCCGTTTCTAGTAACAACTGCGTCCACTGATAATCAGCTACGTCAACAGACTCGCCAAATAAAACTCGGCTTTCAGTATCCACCAATGTCAACATCGGATCCTCACCCAAAACACGAACAGATCTCATGAAATCAATTAGGGCGGGATTACCATCTGCCATTAACACCGCATTAGTCATTAAGGGTGACTTTGCGACATCTTTTAACAGCAGTAACCTATTATCTAAATAACTGGATAATTTAGTTGCGTAGCTTTGTACTGTCTGTGTTTCATATTTTTCCTGCAGTGCGTCGAAACTATCATTAACCAAAGGAATAAAAACAACCAACACAACAGCGAAGAACAATAAGGAAGATATCCCGACAAACGCAACAAACAACTTAACGATTGCCTGCTTACCTTTTAACGCAGCATCAATTTTTTTAGACATACAATTTTCCTGATGATGAAAAATAAAAGTACTTGAAAAGTTAGCTACGTAAGGCACTACACTAAGATACTTTAAAAAACATTGAATCAAATAAATGCATCAAATAAATGCATCAAAGCGCTAGAATGCAATCGTTATCACCATTGTAATATGCCATGCAGTAATTATTCACGGAAAGTGCTTCATGGGCATCAAGATCAGACGGAATAATTTTACGTCAGAGCTTGCTATACTCAATGACCAAGCCCACTACTGGACGTTTAATATTCTCTAACGCTAAACGCACATCATTACGATGGCTAGCAGCATTCGCACTAAGATTAACACTTCTTAATGCCTCTAAGAGCAGTTGGGTTATATCGTAACCATGAATAAACCCTACCGGGGAACAGATATCTTTTGGCGTAGCAATTTCTTCTGGAAATTGGTGTTTCGCGTTTTCAAAACAGGCTGACCTTCAAGTGACAAGGGGTTTTTCAAAGAAGAGAAACACGACTGAATAAAATAAAGACTAATTTTTTACGTTGCGATGGTTCAATTTGTTAATAAAAGCTACCACCGGTATTTCCCCAGTGGCTAATGATGGGCAAGCGCATATCGGCACCTAGCCCAGCCATAGCTTTAGCTATTTGCGAACCCTCATAGACGTCGGCAACCAGCTCCCGCATTGGTCATAGTAATCAATTCGTTAGACGCGGCATACCGTTTAAGGTTACGCCCAAAACGGGTCATTTCTCGATACTGAATATCGGCCTCACTCAATGCTATATTAATATTTTTTAAGTTGGATTACCTCCACGGCCCACTCTCTAGCAATGGATGAGGAGACTTACATCCCGGCGCATTAACTGGATGATCGACCAGTACGGCTTCCGCCTTAGTGTTATCTACTAATAAGCGAAAAGCACAATTATCGGGTGATAAATAACGGTTGATTGACCCGCCAGCAACCCAGGGCACCAGAGTTAATATTTTATTTTGGTTAATATATTTTGAGTATTTTATAAGTGGCGGCAAATGCATACCTGAAATAACCGCTAACGCATTTTCGTCGTTTAGAACAGCGTCTAAATTTCGCTTGCTTCGCAATACGTTACCAAGAAGATTTTTTAAACCAGCTGAACCCTATAACCATGAACACGATAATTTACTTCGGCCAGTGCAACATGTACCCCCTGCAAAATAGCATTGGCAGATCCGATATTATTTGACCCATCGGCATCATGGTAAAGCATTAAGGTTTTTTAGTCGCCGCAACAGATAGCGGATTCAATAAAAAAAACCAAAAAATGCCGTGCATAGTATTTTTACTACACCGAACTTTATACCGCTGCTGCATTTACATACTTATTTATATTTGTTTTTTTTTAATAAAATATTTAGACATATATTATTACATTAGAAATTTATTTTTTATCAGATGGTAACTTCACAACTGTTACCCAAAAGTGTTTGACACTTTTTACTACCACCAAAGAATCATCTATAGCCACGGGGCTGGTGAAAACTATTGGCACTTAACGCACAACAAGCCTTTATGTCGACACTATCTTCTGAACTAGATAAAACAATAATCGGAATGCACGCTAGACTTTTTTTTTCGTTTAAAACAGCTAACACTTCTTTGCCACTAACTTTTGGAAAATTCAAATCTAATAAAATAATATCGGGGGTATCGACGTCCGCGAAGAGCCCCCTTTTATAAAGATAGTCCAGCGCCTCTTCGCCATCGTTGACCACATATAATAGCTACTCAACTTACTTTCGTTAAACGCTTCTTTGGTTAGTTCAACATCTTCCGGATTGTCTTCTACCATTAAAATCTGAATAGACTGCGACACCATATAAACTTTTTTTACTCATCGGTTATTGCTGACTTAAAAAAACAACACTAGATTATAGCGATGGAGTGTTCTTATGTTTCACTGAGCGGGCTAACACTGCCGGAGCCTCAGATGATTTTTCGGACGAAGGCTGAGAATATTGACTGACAAAATCATCCCATATATCAACCGCAACCTTAGGCTTCCCAAAATAAAAACCCTGCATTAGGTCACAGCCAATTTCGCGTAAAATAAAATATTCCTCTTCTGTTTCAACACCTTCTGCTACTACATGCAGACCCAAACTATGACCCAAGGCAGTAATTGCTTCGACTACTTTTCGGTTCGCTTTATTTTGGCCAATACCCATAACAAACTGGTGATCTATTTTCAATACACTCAGTGGCAGAGATGTAATATAAGACATCGAACTTCTTCCCGTACCAAAATCTTCTAGTGATATATTAACGCCTTCACCTTGCAATAAAGCTAATAAATCACTAGCAGGTTTAGGGCTATCCATTAGTGTGGTTTCTGTTATTTCTAAAGATATCTGAAACGGATTCATACCGTAGGTTTTGAGTGCTTTATGTAGGGCATGCACCAGCCATTCACTATGCGCATGGTTGGCCGGAATATTAATACAATACTGCATTTCGTTACCCAATGCGTCCCATTGAGCGCACTGACATAATGCAGTGTTCATTAACCAGGTATGGAAATAATCAAACAGACCTAATCTTTCTACCATGTTAACTAACTCTTGCGCCGAGACATCAAAACCGTGAGGGCTCCACCTTGCTAAGACCTCCAAACCATACAACGACTGATCGCTTGCTTTCACAATAGGCTGATACGCCAACGATAAATCATTATTTCTAATGGCAATAGGCAACATAATTTCTAATTGTTTTATGCGCTCCCATTTTTCACGATGCGCATCAGTAAAATAGCTATACCCTGCTTTACCTGACTGTTTAGCTTGATACATAGCTTCGTCGGCTTGCTTTAATAAATCGTGCATATCTTTTGCCGTTTTAGGATAACAAACGACCCCGATAGAAACTGATACTCTAACAGTATTACCATCAACATTAACGGGAACGGACACTGCTTTTAAAATTTTCTCAGCGGTTCTATAAACGTTTTCTTCGTCAATACAGTCCAATAAAATAGCGAACTCGTCTCCACCTAAACGAGCTGGGCTATCAGTATTACGACAGTTTGCTTTCATTCTTTTGGCGATTTCTTTCAATACTTCGTCGCCAGTATAATGCCCATAACCATCGTTAATTTTTTTGAAATCGTCGACGTCAATATACAGCACCGAACAACTATGTTTATATCGATCACACTTGTCTACTGCACTCTGTAAACGGTCCAAAAAAAGCGCGCGGTTGAGCAAGCCGGTTAAGGTATCGTAATGCGCTAAATACTGTAACTGACCCTGTAGGTCGCACGTTTTAATCGCAGTTTTAATACTATGATTTAACAGCTCTGCCGTCATCTCGCCCTTAATTAAATAATCTTGCGCGCCACCACGCATAATATCGACCGCTACTTTTTCATTGCCCTTACCTGTCATCATGATAATGGGGATATTCCGATTGTCGTCTTGCAGTCGAATAGCCTTAATGAACTCAACCCCATCGGAACCAGGCATTCGGTAATCGATAAGACAACAGCTTGGCTTATATTTTTCTAATATTTTTTCTGCCTCATCACATGTACTGGCTTCTAATAGATTACCTTCGCTATAAGTGGCTTGAGTATCGACCCACTCACCGAACAGTAATCTGTCAGCGGGGTTATCGTCGACAATTAAAACACCGGCTTTTTTTCTCTTATCGACTACAGAAGTATTATTCATAACAAATTAAACTATTACTTTCATTAATAGGAGGCCGGAACAAAATACTCAATGACTTGACCTAACTTGTCTTGCTTATCGTCACCGAACGATAAAAATTCTAAGCCGTAAATATAGCGTACTTGACCAGTAGAATCTTGTTTTCTGTCTTGGTTTCGAACCACTTCAGCCTTGAGACTTAGTGGCAGTTGCAAAGTATTGCTCTTAACGTCATTTTGAGGCATTTCAAGCTCTAGACGCAATATTTTTTTACCCGATCTTGCGGGTGGTAGCGCTTGCTTGGTCACTAACCGACAACCTGAAAGACTCAGATTCTCGACTATTGTGTTCATCACTTCTTGGCCGCCAGAGAATATTTTAGCCACCACATTCGATCTTACTCTTGGTTTGTTACGCTGCTCACTACTTATCACCTTAGTATGTACAGATTTTTCTCTTACAACATATCCATCTAATTTTTTACGTATGATATCGGCCGTATTATATAAATCCTCACTCACTAATGTAGTCGAATCAGCAGAGCTCGCATTGTTTTTAAGCACCGAGAATAAATCAACGATCTCGGTCGAAAGATCATTAATACAGTCAGTTTGTAATTTGTTTTGCTGTAGCACTTGCGCATTATTAGCAGCAGTAAGTACCACGTCTTGATTCATTTCTTCAAAGTTATTGATGGTTTCCTGGGAGCCTGCTTGAATAGTACTCACCTGTTCAACTAATGATGACATTGCCCCGACCGAGTTAGCCACTTTTGTACTAAAAATGTCGATCAGCTCGGTGATTTCGCCTGTCGATGTTGACGTTCTAGCCGCTAATGTTCTTACCTCATCGGCAACAACAGCAAAACCGCGACCCTGCTCTCCTGCACGAGCCGCTTCGATTGCTGCATTTAATGCGAGCAAATTGGTCTGGGCGGCAATATTTTGAATTGAATCAACGATAGCATGCATTTTTTCAGCAGATTCACTTAAACTTGTCATCATATCGGATGCTTCGTTTACGCCTTCTACCGCGCTATCTAATTCACCAATGTTTTTTTTCGCCGACGCGATACCTTCACTGGCTTTGACCTGACTATTATTAACAGATGCTGATGCCTGCTCGATATAACCTTTAACCACACCTGATATCGTGGTTAATTCTTCAATAGATACCTGTATCAATTGCGCTTTATCATTCTGTTGATCTGACGCATTAATAATCGTTTTTGAAATACGCGACACTTGCTGTGCAGTATTTTTCATATGCAGGCTATTGGACTTCATAGTGCCAATAAACAGCTCTAGACTATTGCGCACATCGTCAATGGAATGGGCTAAAGAAGCTACTTCATTATTTCCATCAAGTAATGATGGCGGCATTTCCTCATCTAATTTACCTTCACAGATATTTTTAGAAAAATGATACAGAACAGTAAGGGGGTATGCTGTGAGGCGAATAATTAACGCACTTAACAAACCGCCGAGCACAACGGATAATAACAACATCAACATCACTTTATTTTTTAATGCGCTCATTTTTTCTTGAGACTTATTAGCCAACACCGTAACGGCAGTATTCATTTTTCCTGCCAGCTCATTGGTTTTCTGATTGAGACGGGTATATTTATCATTGCCTGATTCCTTGGAAGCCACAAAGGCATCGAGCTGTTTCTCATATCCCCTCCAAAGACTATCAACTACCCGCAAATGCTGCGTAACATCGTCATAGGGTGTCGCGGGCAACTGTAACGGCCGTGTCATTTTTAAATCAGAGAAAGTTTCGCCGCCATTTACTAAGGCGTCTAGTGACATTACAAACAAACGCTTAGTGTCATCTAAATTAGTGCTGCTGTCGGGCTGAACGTAATGTACAAAATACTCTTTAGCCATTTTTTGTAATAACATCCGCTGCCTGCCTGCAATGTTAATGACTTGGCTATCTAAGTGCTGCTGATTTAATGTTGATACCACACTAAATGCAGTAAAACATGAGAATAATATGAAAAACGTACTAAGAATAGCGATTCTTTGCTTGACGGAAACGTTGTTAAAAAAGCGCATAGTGAGATTAACCCAAAGACTATTACAGCTTTCCAATATGGAAGCTATAACCACACCTTACGATGTAATGTGGCGTTATGACTATGAGTATAGACAGAAATTCTATATTTAACGAAAATTCTAAGTGTATTTATTGAGTAGAGCTACTGACTGGAAAAACACACTACGGGCTATTTGACGCTCATGACTCGCCTGCCAACACCTGGAGACGAATCAATGAACATTATCGGTGGGGCGTGACTTTTGGTGACGCTATTAGGCGACAAAAGTTAGCGCGACAGACGATTAAAGACCTAAAACTTCCTGCATGGAATAGAAGCCATTTTTTTTACCTGACAGCCATGCTGCAGCCCTTACCGCACCTCGTGCAAATGACATACGACTAGACGCTTTGTGAGTGATTTCTAAACGCTCACCTTCTGCCATAAACATCACCGTATGGTCGCCGACTACATCGCCACCTCTTAACGTTGCAAAGCCGATAGTCTCTCGATCACGAGCGCCTGTTTGGCCTTCCCGGCCATAAACCGCCACTTTAGACAAGTCACGCTGTAGAGTATTTGCAATCACTTCCCCCATGACCAAAGCGGTACCTGAAGGAGCATCCACTTTATGTCGATGGTGCGCTTCAACGATTTCAATGTCGCAATCATCGCCCATAACACTCGCGGTCATTTCCAGTAGTTTTAAAGAAAGATTCACACCCGTGCTGTAATTGGCTGCTTTGATAATTGGCAATCGCGAATACAGCGCTTCAAGGCTAGCCAACTCCTCTGGCGAGAACCCCGTAGTGCCAACCACGATGCTTTTGCCGCGAGCCGCACAAAATTCAGTATTGAATAGTGTCGCTGCAGGCACTGTAAAATCGACCAGCACATCAAACTCGTCAACCACATCGGCGATATCACCCACTACAGCCACGTTATTTTTACCTATACCCGCCAGCTCGCCTGCATCCACACCAATTAGTGACGAATGAGGCTGCTCTATTGCCGCCGTTAGTACCGAATCAGAAGAAGCCGCTATGGCTTCTATTAACATTTTACCCATTCGACCAGCCGCACCGGTCACTGCTATCCGCGTAGACATACTGAGCATCCTTTGATATGTATCATTTTAAATCTCTAGCCCACTAGCGTCAGAGAGAATCTCTATTGCTCATACTAAGCCCTGTATGACCCGATCAACTAAAAAACTCTTTCATTCCCGCAAACCAACTGCTTTGACGAGGTGAATGCTTCTCGGCTGTGGTAGCCGCTCGAAACTCTTTCAGTATTTCTTTTTGTTTATTGCTTAGATTAACCGGTGTTTCAATAACCACACGACACATAAGATCGCCTTTAGCGCCGCCTCGAACTGGCGTGACCCCTTTACCGCGCAAGCGGAATAACTTACCTGTTTGCGTTTCTGCTGGCACTTTTAATTTCACACGACCATCTAGAGTGGGCACTTCTAATTCTCCACCTAATACCGCATCCACAAAATTGACGGGGACCTCACAGTACAAGTTAGCGCCCTCACGCTCAAAAATATCGTGAGATTTGACCGATATTTGCACATATAAATCGCCAGATTGGCCCCCTGCTGGGCCTGCTTCGCCTTCACCTGACAAACGAATGCGATCGCCTGTATCAACGCCCTCCGGCACTTTAACTGACAATGTTTTTGATTCTTCCACGCGGCCTTGCCCGTTACAACTATTACAAGGATCGCTAATAATAGTCCCTTGCCCACGGCAATTTGGGCATGCCTGCTGAACGGAGAAAAAACCTTGCTGCATCCGTACTTGCCCGACCCCGCCACAAGTAGAACATTGCACCGGCTTTGACCCTGATTTGGCGCCAGAACCACCACAGGGCTTGCAGCTAACCAATGTAGGTAAACGAATTTTTGCAGTGGTACCTTTAACGGCTTGCTCTAGATCAACCTGTAAAGTGTACTGTAGATCTGCTCCACGTTGAGGACCGCCGCGACCACGACCACCACCAGCACCGCCAAAAATATCGCCGAACACGTCGCCAAACACGTCACTAAAGTTATTAAAACCCGCTCCGCCTCCGCCCATTTGTGGATTGACACCATCATGTCCATGCTGATCATAAGCAGATCGTTTTTGCGAATCAGACAACATTTCATAGGCTTCATTTGCTTCTTTAAACTTTTCTTCTGCGTCTTTGTCGTCAGGGTTACGGTCGGGGTGAAATTTCATCGCCACACGACGATAAGCTTTTTTCAGATCTTTCTCTGAAATATTTTTTTCCACACCCAGGATTTCGTAATAATCGCGTTTAGACATAACTGCTATTTACCGTAAAAAATAATCGTATTGTAGATACAAGAAACGCGGACTAAAGAGTCCGCGTGAATAGAAAAATAACGAGCATTCTAAATAAGGGCAGTAACCGTGGGGCGGAGCAACATTCATTACAGGTTAACGACGTTATCAACCTGGTCAGAATAAATCTTACTCTACCCTCATGCTCACTTTACTCTGCACCCTATTTTTGCTGTTAGCTATTTATTATCGTCTTTTACTTCTTCAAATTCAGCTTCAACAGCACCATCATCATCTGCTGACTCGGCCTGCTGAGCGCCTTCACCCGAACCCGCTTCGCCTGCCTGCTCGGCATACATTTTTTGTGCTAGCGAGCTAGTGGCTTCGCTAAGTTTAGCGGTTGCCGCGTCCATTGCTGCCTTATCATTACCTTTAACCGCTTCTTCTGCTTCCGTTAGCGCCGCTTCAATAGCCGCCTTTTCTTCGTCAGTCGCTTTATCGCCGGCTTCCTCTAGGGTTTTTCTAGTCGCGCTAATTAAACCGTCTAGGGCATTACGCGCAGTGACTAAGTCTTCGAACTCACGATCCGCTTCAGCATTCGCTTCTGCATCAGCCACCATTGCTTCGATTTCGTCATCACTTAAACCTGATGACGCTTTAATCACAATAGACTGCTCTTTCCCCGTACCTTTGTCTTTCGCACTAACGTTTAAGATGCCGTTAGCATCGATATCAAAAGTCACTTCGATTTGTGGTATACCCCGTTGAGCGGGCGGAATATCGGCTAGATCAAAACGACCTAATGATTTATTTTGTGATGCTTGCTTACGCTCACCCTGCACGACATGAATCGTCACTGCTGACTGGTTGTCATCGGCGGTCGAAAAAACTTGTGATTTCTTAGTAGGAACCGTAGTGTTCTTCTCTATCAATGGCGTCGCAACACCACCCATAGTTTCGATACCTAGCGTTAACGGCGATACATCTAACAACAATACATCTTTCACGTCACCTGATAGCACCGCCCCCTGAATAGCGGCGCCCATGGCGACTGCTTCATCAGCGTTAACATCTTTACGCGGCTCTTTACCAAAGAATTCAGCCACTTTTGCCTGCACTAGTGGCATACGTGTTTGACCACCGACTAAAATAACCTCATCAATCTCACCTACCGATAAATCAGCATCTGCTAACGCCACTTTTAAAGGCGCTAAAGTACGGGCAACCAATTCTTCGACTAACGACTCTAATTTTGAACGTGTTAGCTTCACGACCAAATGCTTTGGACCGGACGCATCTGCAGTAATGTACGGAAGGTTTACTTCAGTCTGCTGGCTTGAAGACAGCTCGATTTTTGCTTTTTCGCCAGCTTCTTTTAGACGCTGCAATGCCAGTGGATCGTTATGTAAATCGATACCGCTATCTTTTTTAAATTGGGCCGCTAGATATTCTATTAAGCGCATATCGAAATCTTCACCGCCTAAGAATGTATCGCCATTGGTTGCTAGCACTTCGAATTGATGTTCACCATCGACATCGGCAATTTCGATAATTGAGATATCAAATGTACCACCACCCAGGTCATAAACAGCGATTGTTTTATCACCTTTCTCTTTATCCATACCATAAGCTAATGCAGCTGCGGTTGGCTCATTAATAATACGCTTCACTTCTAGACCGGCAATTTTACCTGCGTCTTTAGTTGCTTGGCGCTGAGAATCATTAAAATACGCTGGAACCGTAATCACCGCCTCGGTGACAGCTTCACCAAGATAATCTTCGGCAGTTTTTTTCATTTTCTTCAACACTTCAGCAGAAATCTGTGGCGGCGCTTTTTTGTCGCCCTTAATTTCTACCCATGCATCACCATTGTCAGCGGCGACAATTTTATATGGCACCATAGAGATATCTTTTTGTACAACATCATCTTTGAATTTACGACCAATAAGACGCTTTACTGCGTTTAATGTGTTAGTCGGATTAGTCACTGACTGACGCTTAGCGCTTTGCCCTACTAGAATCTCGCCGTCTTCAGTAAATGCAACAATAGAAGGTGTTGTACGATCGCCCTCAGAATTCTCGATGACCTTTGCTTTCCCATCGACCAATACCGCCACACACGAATTGGTTGTACCTAAATCTATACCAATAATCTTACCCATCAGGGGTCTCCATTATGTTTATTTGTTAATATATGCTTTAAAACGATTGAAAAACCATTTTTTTTGCAGGGTTTTTTTCATTGTCTCTAATATTGGCCTGAGATGACTATTTTCAAGGCCAATAGTGTTTTTTCTTACAATAAATAGTGATAATTAATAATATACTGCGACTTCTTTTAAGGGGCGCTAGACACTACTACCATTGCGGGACGCACCAAACGACCATTCAAGGTGTAGCCTTTCTGAAATACATCCATGACGGTATTCGGTTCCATATCGGGGTTAGGCACCATTGTCATTGCTTGATGTAGCTGTGGGTCGAACGGTTCACCTGCGGGATCAACCACTTCGACTTTGTATTTTTTCAATGCGTCTTGTAATGACTTTAGTGTTAGCGCGACACCATCAAGCACTGCTTTTTGAGTCTCATTCTCTGCATCGCCTGCAGTAATAGCACGCTCTAAGTTATCTGCAACGGGTAACAAGTCGGATACAAATTTTTCCAAGGCAAATTTACGCGCTTTTTCAACATCTTGCTCTGCTCGACGGCGGGCGTTCTGCGCGTCTGCATGCGCTCGTAACACCTGCTCTTTTAACGATATAATTTCTTCGCTCAATACATCTCCTATTGAATCATCGGTAGACTCTGCTTCAGTATTATCCCCTGATTGATTCTGATTTTCTGCATCATGGCTTTCGTGCCCATCGGTCGTTGATTCATTTTCAATAACCGACTCATCTATATTGTCTTCTGGTTTATTTGTCACGCGATTCTCCACTATTTTTTATCTACTGGGCTTTTGTCTACTGCTTATGGCCCTTAACTGCTATTGCGGCAACAACAATAAGTTAGCTATATTGCCGGGAGGATAAGCCGTATTGGCCCATATGCTACTTCTTATTTCACTGCGCCATATATAGGGACGATTCAGGAGTATTCAAGCACAGCGATAGTTTTTTTGATCATTTATTGCCCTTTTACGAAATACAGCAGTTCTTGCTCAAGCTACACCCTTATAATTCGATACCTTCAGCCAATTTAAAAAATATCTTTCGCGCTATGTCCAAATAACAGCGGCATCAAGTAATTCAAAAAAGTTAACAGCAATTTCTTGAAAATTTTTACCTCGTTAACCCATTGTGACAAGCGCTTAAGCAAAACCCATAAAAATGGCACAGTGACCTACCATCATACGGTACTGCAAGGCGCGTTCATGCACCCTGAAAAGAAACAGGTGATCCTGACGATGCCGGAAGCAGTCGTCAACATTGATGGTGCCAACAAGCAAGATTGTGAAATAAATGCGGCCAAAAGATACCTTAAA
>JBLILH010000024.1:0-46939 GCA_047636495.1 Candidatus Endobugula sp.
TGAGAAAAGCAATGAGTTCCTTGACTGAAGATGAACACTTGGTGTAAAAAGACGCTAGCCAATGTTTAGGGCTGGGAGGTGTTCATCTTCCGCCGGAATAGGTGTTCAGCTTCACCGGAATACGCACTGTATGCGGTTGTAAGCGGTGGTTGTCAGATTATGAACAATTTTAGGGATAATTTTAGGGGTCAGAGCCCTATACAACTTTCACTCTAATCGCTTAGGGCTCTGACCCCTATACTTGGAGGGTCGGCAGGCTCACGAACAATAGCAACTTTAGTTACGAGTGGAGGTTTTGATCTAAGCCGCTATAGGGCCTCAAAGTCCATGAAACGACAGGGGCTTGTCAGTTGCCAGCCCCCTAAGCACAATTACAAACCAGCCAATAAGGTGCACGTAGATATTGGAAATCATCTGAATCGTGAGTTCAGCCCGATATCTCTCAATCAAGTTTGGTGTGGTGACGTAACGTATTTATGGGTGGGGGATCGATGGAGGTATTTGGCCACAGTATTAGATTTATATAGTCGCAAGATTGCTGGTTTTGCACTATCAGATTCTCCGGATAGTGAGTTAACAAAGTTAGCATTATCGAATGCATTTGAAGTGCGAGGAAAACCTATAGGGTTAATGTTTCATTCAGACCAAGGTTGTCATTACACTAGCTTGTCATTTAGGCAATTGATTTGGAAATATCAAATAAAGCAGAGCATGAGTCGTCGAGGTAATTGTTGGGACAATGCTCCCATGGAACGTTTTTTTCGGAGTTTAAAAACCGAAAACATGCCTAAAAACGGTTATAAAGATGAGGTGTAGTGGCATACTAAATTTGGCCACTGAGTTAGGGGGGATACTATTGCTCAAGTGCCTGTCCCCGTAAATTCCATTCTGTCCCCGTAAATTCCATTACCTTGAACAATTAGTTGAATAAAGGTGTCGGAGGGATTTAAAAACAACCAAATTGATCAATAGAAAAAGAACGGGGTCAAGTCTTGCGTTTTGCCTTTAAGATTAAATAGGTTGTGGCTAGAGCAAGAAACAAAACCTATCCCTAAAATTTACGGTAAAGGTTGAGAGGAATCGCATCTATAAAACGAGGGGATAATCTTTAATCAGGCTATCAGTGGGGATTTTTAATCCGTTATGTAATTTACGTATCATAGTGATAGTGAGTTTACGGCGATAGTTCAATACTTCGGATACGCGGCCAGTATGGCCAATGTAAGGCACTAAATCTTTGTCTTTAAGATTGTATTGCTCCATACGAAAGCGAATGGCCTCAATGGGATTTGGCGCATCAATCGCATGGTGTTTAGCTTCATAGGCTTCAACCAGTGTACCGAGTATATCTAGTTCATCACCTTCTGAAGTATCACTCTCAGCATCCATTAAGACCATGATGCGCGCTAATGCCGCTTCGTAATCGACTTTATGTTTAATAGGGTGAATATTCATATTGTCACTGCATCTATTTGATCGTACATTTTGTGTGTGCCTACAAAGCGGATGTATACCATTCTATAAGGGTAATTGATCTTCACTATTAAGCGATAATCATTGCCTTTGATATTGAAAACAACACGGCTACCTTGAAGTATGCTCGCATTGGCAAACTGCGCTTTAAGCGCTTGAGGTGTAGACCAATCGGCTTTTAATACTTCGTTGTGCCATGCTTCAAGCTGCCCTTGCGAATCCGAATAATGGGGATTTCCCCAAAATTCTTTCAATGTCCGTTTTGATATTATGCGCATTCCCTTTACCCTTGCTCCCATTATGGGAGTTTTTATTGTTTTGTCAAGTTAGCCACAAGTACTCAATCGGAGATTTTAACACTTAATGCTCCACCCCAACGGGGTCAAACTCGATCTATTAGAGATCAGCAAGGAATAGCTTGTGGAGGTAAGACATTTCAATATCTGCTAACCCAGAAACAAAAAAAGCCTAACGATAAACGTTAAGCTTTTTAGCTTTTCTCTTAAAAATCAAAGAGTTATATGGTGGGCCTAGCTCTATCAACTTAGCAATCTATCCTATTGATATATAAGATAAATAATATTCGACAAGTGCAAAGATACCCCCATATATACCCCCAAATTAATTTTTGCCCCATCACAAGCACCCAAAAATGAAAGTGCGAAAAGCCGCATAGCCACTATTTATAGAGGTTGAGTTACCCTTTGTTTTGGGAAACAATAGACATACTGGCTTGTAATATTTACATATGAATGATTTGTGGGATTTTCAAATACATACCGCTATTAGATGACCATCTCAATGAAGAGTAGCCACCAAGAAGACGGTGGCCAATCCATCGTGTGTCAATCACGGTAGGTTCTTCTGGATGGTTTACCAGTAAAAGACGTCCCATAAACTGAATCCACTCCTTATTTTTTAGAGCTGTGCTTCCATAAGCATGCAATGACCTACCTGAATCATAAAAAACTAACCCAGCAAATATATGGTGCGGAAGAATTTTTGCTAACTTTGACTTTGCCAAAACAAGTTCATTAGGAGGGCAATTGAGGTCAATCATTGGAATGTGGTAAATATTCCTTCCTTTCTTATATACAGAATGAAATGCAAGCTCTTCATCAGATCGCAAACTAGATATCTTTTCCTTTACCCAACTAAAGTCAATTGACCGCGATGAGACTTCGATTATAGTTCTCTCGTCCAACACTGTTTGAGGATGATACTTATAAATACTAAATTGAACATTAGTTTCAGGTTCACGTTTTAGAATTTCAAGTACATGATTACTTGGATGATAGGACAAATTCATACTATGCTTACTTCTATGCCATGTAATAAACGGTAGAGTTTTAACGCATAATCATCGGTCATTCCCGACACATAATCTACAATCAGTTGGAATCTTAAAAACCACTCATTATCAGCATCCAGCTCTAAAGCTGCGCTATAATGTTTGACTAGACTATTGGGTAGCTTTGAAAACATTCTTCTTTCAAGATTATTCTTACCTTCCCCCATAACCAGCTTGGCAAACCCCTCCTTTTCTAGCTTCATTAATAAAGAAAACTTATCGAGAAGCCCATGAACTACATTGTAACCTGCAATTTCTATATCTTCCGCTTCTTTTGAGCAATAAAGTTTTTCACGGCAAAAACTGCCTATTATTTTTAATGCCTTCGAATAATCATCACCATTATCAAATATTGCTTTTATGCTTCCTGTTGATAGCTTAGATTGGTTCTCGTAAAAAAATAATGCAGCTTTTTGTGTGAGAAGGTTTATCATGTTGGTTCGAAACCCAACAAATTCCGTAACTACATCTAGCTGGCGACTGTCTTTTTCAGGTATACAGTTTCTTATATCCTCGGATAAGACATCAAATTCTTTGGATAAAAAATCCATGACCATAGGTTCCGTAATAATTCCTTTTTCTATTCCGTCTTCAATATCACTTAAGCTATATGCAATGTCATCCGACGCTTCCATCAAAAAGACTAAAGGGTGCCGTTCTCCCCACTCAAGACCTAGCATGCCCCATGCCTTATTTATTTGTTTTTTTTCAGAAGTAAATGCAGCAATTTTTTTAAATTGAGAATTGGACTCAATCAATTCGTTAGAAAATTGAGGGTATTTTATTATAGTGCCTATTTGTGCAGCAGTTAAGTTCAACCCGTATTGGTCGGGTTTACCTTGTAGAGTGACAACAATTCTAGCGCCTTGCGGATTACCATCAAAATTCTCAAAATCAGTATAATAAGTATTTTTCTTGTCTATTTTTTTATTTAAAGACTTATCGTACAACTTTTCCGCATGTTCACCAAACCAGTCCTGAATAGCTCGCTCTCCAAGATGCCCAAAAGGCGGGTTCCCTATATCGTGTAAAAGGCATGCAGTTTCCACTAAAGGCTCAATCATCAAGCACTGTTCGATAAGCTCTTTATCGTTTTTTTCTTTTGCTATTTTGGTTAGCTGATGTGTTATGTATCGCCCAACGTGGGCTACTTCTATTGAGTGTGTTAGCCTACTTCGTACAGCTGCATTGCTCTCTAGAGAAAACACTTGCGCCTTACTTTGTAATCTTCGTAGAGGCGCAGAGAATAGTACTCGACCTCTATCACTTTCAAATTGTTGCTTGGGTGGCACTATGACTTTACTGGTGCTTTTTCTTAAACGTTCAACAGTGAAATAATCTTTTTTCATTATTAGCCCTCTATAACATCCAATATTTGCGTTCTAGTATCCCGTCCATCGGCATCGGTATTTTTATCTACCGCCATTAAGAACAGTGCTTTATCACCCCCATGATTAGCCCAAAGCTCACCCACAAGGTTTTTTTCCTTTGAATCGTCATTGGTTGCGTAGGCATCGCCTTTGTATTCAACCACCAACATGCGCCCATCTTTTAGCTCTACAATAAAATCGGGGTAGAACTTGCGGTGTGCGAGGGGCAACCAAAATGAGCCTTTATCGCGGCGTACTAAGTTACGTATCCAGTATTTCACTTCATCCAATGTGTCTATTGCCCTTGCACATTCAAATTCTTCGCCCTTTGCTTTCATATCTTCAATGCGATTATTGCCATAGTAGTGCTTTTCAAATTTGTAACTACCATTATAAAACGGAGCTTTAGCGGGGTAATGGGCTGGGCTAAACTCGTAAACAAAATCAGCGTCTATCTCTAATTTGGCTTCAGAAGAAAATAACACTTGTTGGTAGCCGTCTGATTGGGCTTGTTTACGGTATCTGGCGATTAGGTCGCGTATTGCTCTAGATACTGGGAATTTATTACGTACTAATGCCGTTAGTGTTAATTCTGGACGATTAACCAAGTCACTAATAATTAATCGTATAAACTTAATCATTGCGCCTTGAGATATATCAGTTTGGCGTAGCTCTCTATCCAGCCAACGCACTAAATCATTTTCGCTTACATCAAGCCATGATTGATTTAGGTCAAATTTTTCGTCCTCTTTTGCTTTTTGATATTTTACCTTCGTACCTTCAATATCTATTGACCATAGGCTGCTACTTTCTCTAACGGTAAATTTAGGGAGCTTGGCACGATGGTTAAGTAAATCCCACTCATTAACATCTAATAAGATTTCAGGTTCTATAAGTTCTAGCGTACCCTGAACCACCGCGCACAACTGTGGCAACGCACCAAATTTTTCACCGCGTTCGGCGGGTGATCGTAAGACCTCAATACGGGCATTATGAATACGTAAATCTTGCTCAATAGATTTTTTACTCGCGGGCTTTCCCGCGCTTTTCACAATGACTTTTTGTAGGTTTGGTGATACTTCGCCACGTATTTTGACAACAACGATACCTTCAGCAGTCGTTGCGGTTGTTAGCTGTGATTGCTCATCATCACTTAGCTTATCCAGTTCTGGCATGGTAGCCACCTCGACCACTATTTCTAACGGTTTAGCTTGTGTGGATTGAGCATTGCCACTACCATCAAAAAAATCATCTTGGTTTTCGTCGGGTTCGTATTCCCTTACATATTCGGCAATATCCAACTCTTCAAAGCCCATTGAAATTAACTTGTCTTTTAATTCGCTTGCCGCTTTAGCAAAGGTGGCTGTGGCTAAATGCGCATAAGCGCGGTTAAGGTCTTCTATCACACGGCGGCGAGCATAGGGCATACGTAATACGCGCCCTAAAAGCTGTTCGGCGGCGGTACTAGAACTCACTTGTTTAACTGAACAAAATACATAAGCAAAGGGACAGTCCCAGCCTTCTTTTAGCGCCTCAATAGTAATAATATGTTCAATGGGGCAGCTTTGGGCGAATAAGTCTATATCGTCCAATTCGCGTTGATTACCTGTTACCACGGCTATTTTTTCAGGCTCTATTTTTAATTCATCTAACAGGTAGGCTTTTAATACGTCTACCGTTACTTTTCCATTTTTGGCTTCTGCCTGAAATAACGCTATAGGGCGTATATAGTCCGTATCTTTTTGTGCTTCTATCGCCAATCTATTACGGTTAGCCACCGCATCACTAACGGCTTGCTTCCAGCCTTTTGTTTCTTCTGCCAACATAATGGGCAGTTTAATCATTTCCTCTGCTTTTAATTCCGACGCTGATACGTTAAATAAAATATTACTGCCATTATCTAGGCTCTCGTTGGGGGTGGCGGTAAATTCAATAATCGCGGCGGGGTGTAGATTACGTAAGGTATCAAAGGTTAACTTTGTGCGGGCATTGTGGGCTTCATCAATAATCACTAAGGGGTTATGCAATGCTAAGAGGTTCGCAAACGAATATTTCACTTTACCCAATTCACGGGTCGTTAAACCGTTCTCTTTTAAGTCCCCCTCGCTAACTACTTCTAATTGATCAAAATAGGGGTGCTCATGCGTCACTTTAGCAAAGTGTGGTTCAAAGTCTTCATGGTAAGCATACACCTTACGGCCACTGGTATCGTTAACGGTTAAGTTTTGGCGGGTGGATACCACTACAATGGTTTTATTACCAATATCTTGCGGGCGAATGTTAAATACTTCGTCTATATCTAACACTAATACTTGATGATTAAAGGCATGGTCTAGCTTTTCACGGTAAGGGTGGCCGTTTTGTTTTAGCGCCTCAACGGTTTGTTTGCGAATAGTGGTGCTGGGCACTAGCCAAAGCACAACAGGAAAATCCACCTCTAAATAATCACTTCCCGCCGTGACAATCGAGTGAGAAGCTAACACCGTTTTACCCCCGCCCGTAGGAATGCGAATACACACATAAGGCACGTTGCCAAATTGAAAATCACGATACGGGATTGCGGGTAATTGCTGTTTTTCTAATGTATCGCTGTAAGCCTGTACCACATCGCCTGTTTGTTTAGCTTGGTTGAAAAAGTAGCTCAATGTCTCCATTGCGCGGTTTTGGTAGCCTTTTAATGCAAACATATTTTTCTTACCTTTGTACTTTTATCGGTAGTCTGTTTATCGTTATTACAGTGCTTTAACATCGTAGGGAATTTGCTTAAACGTGATTTTTTCTTGTTTTAAGCGGGCTTCACCTAAACGGGTAGTTTCGCCATAGATCACTTTTTTGCCTTCAAACTCTGGCAATAACTCCAGAATTTTACCCGTTAACACATTGCCGCCATTAGGGCGTTTGTCGCCTAATATACCGTTATACAAAAGGTAGTAAGCGGTTTCGTTATGAATGCCTATGAGTGGAGAGCGATTCTTTTTTCCTAGGGGCAAGCGTGTTTCGATATACCAAACATGGGCGGCCAACGTAGGGAATTTTATATCGTGGTTGAGCACACCAAACTCATCAAAAACCGTTGCACCTAATTGACAGAAACGAAAGCCACCACCACCTTGCCAGTTAACGGCTTTTGAAATGCCGCCTTGCTCACCATCAACTACTTTTTGTAAGCGAGGTTGGCAGTGGGTTTTGGCGTGTTCACCTAATTCGATGCCTATATAACGGCGGTTCATTTTGTGGGCTACGGCGGAAGTGGTAGCGGAGCCTAAAAATGAATCTAAAACCCAGTCCCCTTCTTGACAAGCATGAGCGATTATTCTCTCCAACAGCCTTTCAGGTTTGGGGGTGGAAAATGGCTCTCCATCATTAAATACGATGGATTCTTTTCTAGCCTCTTGAGTGTTTCCTACATCGCTGTGGAATAGAATTGAAACTGGCACCTCTCCTTTCTCACTAGTTTCTTTGGTTTCGAATTTTTTAAACCGTGGTACTCCATTAGTCCCATTTTTACCCCAATAGACTAATCCTTCATTTACATTTTTTTCGTGAGTTTCCTGCCCGTATCTCCAAACAGCCGTTTCCTTTGGCCAAATTTCTTCTCCCGTGTTAGGTTGTTTGATAGGGTAATATAAGTTGGCTCTCTCAAATTTATTTTTATTACAGGTGTAATCTACAGAGTTCCAAGCACCCCTAGGGTCATTATCTAAGTTCTTACTCCTGTCTTTTTTAGCGTCATTTATTAATCGGTTAATTGTAAAAGCTTTCTTATTTTTAGTTATACAAAATACATGGTCATGCATATCGCTTACATATTTTGCGTCATTTTGAGGAGAAAACTTTTTTTGCCAAATAAAGTTAGCTATAAAGTTGGAACGACCAAAAATTTCGTCGCACATAACTTTAAAGTAATGTGCCTCATTATCATCAATTGTTACCCAAATGCTCCCATCTTCACTTAATAATTCACGCAACAGCTCCAATCTAGGATACATCAAAGACAACCACTGACTATGCTCTAAATTATCATCGTAATGCTCAAACGCACTTTTGGTATTGTAAGGCGGGTCAATAAAAATACATTTCACCTTACCCGCATAAAACGGAATCAAAGCTTTTAGGGCTTCAAGGTTATCGCCTTGTATTAACAGATTTTCGCTATTTTTATCGCCATAAGATAATTCGGAAATTTCTTCTAGCAGTCGGTAGGCGCTTTTCGCGGCGGCTTTGGTGGCCGAATCCTTATTTAGCCAGTTAAGCAGTGGCATGGTATCCCCAGTTATTATTGTGAGTCGCTAATTTTGAAGGTGATTTTGCCCTAAAAACACGATTTTGTCGCCTCGTGTAATGGCTAATGGTCGTGCTGAATCACTTTTATGGTCATAAAGCCTAACTTTCAATCAATTACTGTTTAAAAACACAGTTAAGCCCCCACTATGTATGCTATAGCGTTCTAATAGGTGCAATAACGGCCTGTGGTTTGGAGCAAAAATCACCCTAAACCTTGCAAGGGATTCGCACTATGGCGCATTACTCAAACAGACATTTTTTTAGACAAGCCCCAAACCACTATTTAGCTCTCTATTTTGATTCCAAAGGTATTGACGTACATACCGATATTAACGCGCTTAAAGAAAACGATATAGATGCCCTACAGGGTATTCTTAACCCATTAGAGGATGCTTTAACAGCCAGTATAGAGGCCGATTTTCAAGGGGTAAATGCCTTGGCTCGTGAGGGTGGCATTAATGCCTTAGTGGATGAGGCACGGTTTCATGGTGACGAGGATTTTATTAAGGCGATAGCCGATCTAGATGGGTTTCATGCCATGGCGTTTTATGCGTTTTTGAATAAGCGCAGTTACTGGCAAGGGGCGGCGCGGTTTTTACATGCCGATAATGTGAGCTTTCGAGGTTGGAAAAAACTTAACGATTTACCCCCTACACCCCCACATGTAGAAGATAAAGATATAGATGCCTTGGCTAAGGCCATTAGTGCTTTCTTTTATCATAAGGAGGGGCGCGGCAAAAACTGCATTGTTGAGCCTTATCGCCGCAACCAAAAAGAATACTTTTTTGCTTACCCCGAAGACTTTGCCCAATCAGATATTGAATGGGTAGGCAGCTCATTAGAAAACAAAGCCCGTCACCCCGCCTTTGAAATTATCTTTGTTTACAGTGAGGTTGATCGTTATTTAGACATTTACGCCCCTAAAAACACAAAATCACTACCTAAGCTACAAGAGATTTTTGCACAACATATTTTAAAAATGGATACGCTACCCGAAGGCGGTATTGATAAGCGGGTATATGAATTAGCGCCTGTAGTAGATGATGCGTTTGAATTTATCATAGAACCCACTTCTGGTATTGCGGGTGTAGTGGTGACACGTTTACGGGTGAATTTAAAGCAAGGTAACAAAAGACGCATTACATTAGAGGCAGATTACAATAAAGATGATGATGCGGTTTATCGCTTGTTAGATGATCTTAAATTACCCCCTTACGATGTTACACAGGTAGGTTTAAAAGTAACTTTTGAACCTGTAGGCGGGCAACGTGCTAAAACCAAAACATTTAATATCACTTACCCTAATTCGTGCGCTTTGCATTATGACGGCAATGATTTAAAGATACGGGAAATGCTTACACGCTCTGGCATTGAACCTGCCCCTGTGAAGGTGTAACGGTATGAGTCAGCCATTATCACCCTCGCAAGCATTAACGGCCTTAATCGCCCATATAAACGCCTCTGGCAAGCCTGTTCATATTGGTTGGGATGAAGTGGGTCAATGGCAAATTGACGCGCTAGCGCTATTGGTGGGGGTGAGGCTACTCAGTAAAAGCAATGATGCGCATTCACTAGAATGTAATGGCTGTGAACATCGTTGCTTTATGCCTGTAGAACATACCGACGATAAACAACGAGCCTTTATTGTGTGCGACGATATGGAAATGCAAAGCCACATGGGGCGTATTGCTGTACCGCTACAACGATTAAAGCAATGGAAAACCAGCCCTAAACATGTTGCCGTAGTCATCGCGCATTTATTAGGCTTTGAAGGTGAGCCACAAGCCACAAAAGATAGTTCTAGCTATAAACTAGGTATGTTAAAAAGTAAGGATGGGCGGCGTTGGGTATCGTTGGCGGTTAATCCGTTAAAGATTAATTCGTTAGAGATTGTGATTAACCAGCACGCTACCCCTATTAATGATTTACTGTATATCGACAACAGTACCTTGGCTATTGATCGTGAGCGTATTGATAACATGCTCAATTCATCCACTAAAAACGATAAAGCCTACATCCCTAATACCGACACGAAAGAAACCAGTAAAGAAAACACACAACTTATGTATCAAGACTGGAAGGATACCTACTTGGAATCACTAAAAAACCATCCTAAAAAATCGGCCATATGGCACTCTCAACAAATAGCTAAGCTACCTATCGCGCAAGATAGAGATTCAGAAACTATTAGAAAAAACATGAAATAGTCGAAAAAGTTGGGCGGAAAGTTTTCGCCCAACTAAGTGTTTGAATCATAAGTGTTTTTTATCGTATAAAGCAATTCCTCCATCTGCGGCCATTTTTTATATTCTCGCTAGAACCTTTAAAACAAGTGATTTTCATCTTCCCTGCCTAGCCTTCCCCTATCTTTATCGCCCAAAATCGCCCAATTATTGTGTGATCTCTTTCCTAGCAACGCTATAGAGGTTTCACAATGTCACATACTATTTTACGACTTCCACAAGTAAAAACCCGCACGGGCTTATCGCGCAGTTCGATTTATCTACGTATGCAAACTAACGATTTTCCATTGCCTATTTCTTTAGGTGGTCGTGCCGTGGGCTGGCTGGAAAGCGACGTTGATGAATGGATTGTTGCGCGTATTGAAGAAAGTCGAGTTAATGATCATGGCTAACTACAATCCCAATTTAATCAAAATTCATCGCAACTATACCTATGAGGAATTGGCCTTAGTGTTTGGCATTCATAAAAACACGGTAGCCACATGGGTTAAAAATGGCTTGTTTTCTTTTCAAGAGCGGCGGCCATTCCTTATAAAAGGGGATCATGCCAAAGCCTTTTTACAACAACAGCGAGTAAGTAAAAAGCAAACGTGCAAACACAATGAGTTCTATTGCTTGCGCTGTAAAGTCCCTGTAAAGCCCTATGATAATTTTGTTGAGCATGTGCCTATAAGCAATACAAAAGGACGCTTAACGGGCTTCTGTGAGCGCTGCGAAAGCATTATTAATAAGTATGTGAACGTTGCCAGTGTAGAGGCGTATTCGTTAATTTTCATGCTCGAAAAGCCGATAGGTTTGGAGCATATAAACGATACCGATACCCCTCTCTTAAACAGTGACTTAACACAGTGAGTAAAAAAATGAGTAAACACAACGCGAAAAATGAACGAATTAAACGCAAATACACCACATTTTTAATGCAAGCCAAAGGGCACAATGAAGCCACGATTGATAGCGTAGAAAAAGCCCTTTCACGGTTTGAAGGTTACAATAAATATAAAGATTTTAAAGCGTTCCATTATCAACAAGCCATAGGGTTTAGAGAACACTTAGCCAAACACAAAAATCAACAGACGGGTAAGCCGTTAAGTTTAGCGACTATGAATGGCACGGCAAGGCATTTAAAAGCGTTTATCGAATGGCTATCACAACAGATAGGGTATAAGTCACGCATCAGCTTTTCGGACGCACAATATTTTAACCTATCTAAAAAAGATACTCGTACCGCAAAAACTACACGCAAAAAACCAGTGGCAACGATTGAGCAAATAATTCATGTATTAACCATCATGCCCAATACTACGGCTATTGAAAAACGCGATAGGGCCTTGATTGCATTTACCCTCTTAACGGGTGCAAGAGATAGCGCTATTGCCTCCATGAAGATTAAGCACGTCGATATAAACGCAGGGTTAGTCCATCAAGATGCTAGGGAGGTGGACACTAAATACAGTAAGACGTTTACCACTTACTTTTTCCCCGTTGATGATGCTGTTTATCGTATTGTGGCTGAATGGGTCGAGTATTTAAAAAATGAACACTTGTTTGGTAATGATGAACCGCTATTCCCTAAAACTAAAACAGGCGTAGGTGCTAGCCATAACTTTGAAGCGATAGGATTAACCAAAGAACATTGGAGCAGTGCAGCGGCCATACGTGAAATATTTAAACGAGCGTTTACCTTGGCAGAATTGCCCTATTTTAACCCTCATAGTTTCCGCAACACCTTAGCGGTATTAGGTGAACAGCGCTGTCAAAACCCTGAACAATTTAAAGCGTGGAGCCAAAACCTAGGGCATGAGGGGGTATTAACTACGCTCTACAGTTATGGCGAAGTGCAGGACAGTAGACAAGCCGAATTATTTAAAGCCTTTAAAGAGCCGCGTGTGGGGGTGGTGCCTTCGGGGGATGTAATAGAATTAGCGAAAGCACTGGCACAGGAAATGGCTAAAAATCGTTAGCCCTAGGGAAATTTGCTGTTAACACATTCGTGCTTTTTGCCTGAATACGTAGATCATCTAGATAATTAGCCCAACGCTGCATCATTTTTTTACGTTGTGGCATGTGGCTGGTGCGGTTATAAGCGCGACCTAAACCATCCTTTACCGCGTGAGCTAGTTGATGCTCTATAAGCTCTACCCTTTCCCCTAGCACTTCATCAAGGATGGTACGCGCCATTGCACGAAAGCCGTGGCCTGTCATTTCTTCTTTGGGTATGCCCATATTGCGAAAAGCACTCAATACGGCGTTATCACTCATGGGGCGGCGTGGGCTTTTGGCAGACGGGAATACATAGCCATTCCAATGCCCTGTTAACAATTTTTGCTCTTCTAATATCTCTACGGCTTGGCTACTGAGCGGCACTATATGATCCACCCCCATTTTCATCTTCTCAGCAGGTATGCGCCACTCATTGGTTTCAAAGTCTATTTCTTGCCATTCGGCACAGCGTAGCTCTTTCGGGCGAACAAACACTAAGGGGGCTAGTTTTAATGCCGCTCTTACGGTTTCTGTGCCTTCGTAAGCATCTAACATATTGAGCAAGCGCCCTACTTTGGCAGGTTCGGTAATGGCAGGGAAATGGTTTTTCTTAGGGGTAGGCAATGCGCCCTTTAAATCGGGGGTTATATCGCGTTGGGCACGGCCTGTAGCCACGGCATAACGGAATACTTGCCCTGTAATTTGCTTTAGTCGGTGTGCGCTTTCCGTTGCCCCACGGCTTTCTACTCGACGAAATACCGCTAGTAATTGTGGGGGTGTTATATCATCAAGGGGTAAGGTGCCCATATACGGGAATAAATCGCGCTCCATTGCCCGTAACACCTTAGCCGTATAACCTTCTGACCATTGCTTGGATTGCTGTGTGTGCCATTCAATGGCGATAGAGTGTAGATTATTGGTTTGCGCTTCTAGCCTTTCTGCATTCTTGGCTTTTTTCGCTTGCGAGGGATCAATGCCTTGGTCTATTTGTTCTTTGGCTATAACTGTGGCCTTTCTGGCTTGCTTAAGCGTTACGCTTGGATATACCCCCAAAGCCAATAATTTTTCTTTTTTTAGAAAGCGGTATTTTAACCGCCAATATTTAGCCCCTGTTTTAGTCACCAATAAGAACAAACCCTTACCATCACTAAGTTTGTAGTCTTTTGCTTCGGATTGCGCTTGCTTAATTTTTGAGTCTGTTAATGCCATATCGCCACCTTTTGGGGGTACATTTTTGGAGTAAAAACAGAGAATTCGATTTATACCCCCAAATATACCCCCAATATTTTTGGATACGGGGGTATATCTTAGAATCACTTAGGAAGTAGTATAAACCAAAAAGCCCGCTAGATGCGGGCTTCGTGGACGATTTGGGATGTTAATGGAGATCGAATTGGTGGAGCCTAGCGGGATCGAACCGCTGACCTCAACACTGCCAGTGTTGCGCTCTCCCAGCTGAGCTAAGGCCCCATAAATGGGTTTTCGTGGGGTTGTTCGTGATGAACATTACAAAAGAAGCGGCATTCTACCGATTCGGTTTATTGCTGACAACCTCTTTATGCATAAAACGCTCGTTCTCTAGTCTCTCTTATCACCCTCTCTCGTCGTGCCGGATACCTAATCACGTTGGGCACAAGTTTTGATCCGGTATCTATGTGTATTGTTGTTCCCGCTAAGTGGATACCGGCCTTCGCCGGCATGACGGTGGTTATGTTTACTTGCGGTGTGACTGAATCATTGGATACCGGCCTTCGCCGACATGACTTAGTTATGTTTACTTGCGGTGTGACTGAATCATTGGATACCGGCTTTCGCCGATGTATGACGTAGTTATGTTTACTTACGGTGTGACTGAATCAGTGGATACCGGCTTTCGTCGGCATGACGTGGTTATGTTTACTTGCGGTGTGACTGAATCAGTGGATACCGGCTTTCGCCGGTATGACGTCGTTATGTTTACTTACAGAGTGACTGAATCAGTGGATACCGGCCTTCGCCGGCATGACGTCGTTATGTTTACTTGCGGTGTGACTGAATCAGTGGATACCGGCTTTCGTCGGCATGACGTCGTTATGTTTACTTGCGGTGTGACTGAATCAGTGGATACCGGCCTTCGCCGGCATGACGTAGTTATGTTTACTTACGGAGTGACTGAATCAGTGGATACCGGCCTTCGCCGGCATGACGTAGTTATGTTTACTTACGGTGTAACTGAATCAGTGGATACCGGCTTTCGCCGGCATGACGGTGTTATGTTTACTTAAGGTGTGACTGAATCAGTGGATACCGGCTTTCGCCGGTATGACGTCGTTATGTTTACTTACAGAGTGACTGAATCAGTGGATACCGGCCTTCGCCGGCATGACGTCGTTATATTTACTTGCGGTGTGACTGAGTCAGTGGATACCGGCTTTCGGCGGCATGACGTGGTTATGTTTACTTACGGAGTGACTGAATCAGTGGATACCGGCTTTCGTCGGCATGACGTCGTTATGTTTACTTGCGGAGTGACTGAATCAGTGGATACCGGCCTTCGCCGATGTATGACGTAGTTATGTTTACTTGCGGTGTGACTGAGTCAGTGGATACCGGCCTTCGCCGGTATGACGTCGTTATGTTTACTTACAGAGTGACTGAATCAGTGGATACCGGCCTTCGCCGGCATGACGGTGGTGACTGAGACTACGGTAGTGCTTGATACGCTTTCTCAAGTTTTTTCTGCTGTTTCTTACCAATTTCACCAAACAGGCCATTGAGAGCGTGACGTATTCGTGCACGGGACATATCGGGGCCGAGTAAGGTCATTGACTCCATTACAGAGAACGAGCTGGTGGTGCCTGATATGGCGACAAACAACGGCGCTAGAAAATCTTTTAGTTTGATGTCCATGCTGTCGGCTAGGGCTTTTAAGCTGGCAAAGATGGCGTCCTTGTGCCAATCTCGCAGGCCTTCTAAGCGCCATAGGGCGAACTGTAAGACGAGTTTCTGTTGTTCTTCGTCAAGCTTTAGCGCGTCGTATTTGGCTTTATCTAGCGGTAACATGCCGGAGAACATAAACGCGGTGAGCGGTACAAAGTCGCTCAAGGTTTCCATGCGCGCTTGTGCGTGCGGCAAGACGGCACGGATGCTGTCCATATTGAGCGCCCAGTCTTTTAAGCGTTGGGCTAGTTGCTCGGTAGTGAACTCTTCACGAATCCAAAGACCATTGAGCCACGAGAGCTTTTCGACATCAAAAATAGGCCCGCCTAATGAAACACGGTGAATGTCGAAGGCGGCGATCATTTCATCAAGGGTGAATTTTTCACGCTCGTCAGGCATTGACCAGCCCATGCGGCCTAAATAGTTAATTAAGCCTTCGGGTAAGTAACCCATTTTTTTGTAGTGCAAAATACTAGTAGGGTTTTTACGTTTGCTGAGTTTCGATTTATCGGCGTTGCGTAATAACGGCAAATGGCACAGCACGGGCATTTCCCAACCAAAGTATTGGTAGAGTAATTTGTGCTTAGGCGCTGAGTTAATCCATTCTTCACCACGCAATACGTGGGTGATCTTCATTAGGTGATCGTCGACTACGTTCGCTAAATGATAAGTCGGCATGCCGTCGGACTTAAGAAGGATTTGTGCGTCTACTTGCCCCCAATCTAATTCTATCGTGCCGCGTAGCATATCTTCTACCGGACAAGGGCCTTCGCCTTCGGGTACGTTCATACGGACGACGTAAGGCATACCGGCAGCTTGGCGCTTTGCTACTTCGTCGTCGGATAATTTTAGCTCGCTAGGTTTTAATGCGGCAAAACCGCCCTGCTCACGACGCGCGTTACGTAACTCGTCTAATTCTTCTGTAGTGCGGTAGCAATGAAACGCGTGACCGGCATCAACTAGCTGTTGTGCATATTTTGCATAAATATCGCCACGTTCACTTTGACGATATGGCCCATAATCACCCCCAACATCGGGGCCTTCTGCCCAATCTAAACCTAACCAACGTAGGCTATCAAAAATCGCCTGTTCCGATTCAGGCGTTGACCGCACTTGGTCGGTATCTTCGATACGCAGAATAAATTCACCGCCATGCTGACGAGCAAAACATAGGTTAAATAAAGCAATATAGGCTGTGCCTACGTGGGGATCACCGGTAGGTGATGGCGCGATGCGAGTACGTACAGTCATAGGAATAAGTCGTTAGTTGAGAGGATCAGAGTCATAGAAGCTGAACCCATTGTGATAGATGGATACCGGCATGCGCCGGCATGACGAAATTGAGCCTTACTGCGATGCCCTCTAGCGGCCTAGAGGAATTAAAGGGGTCAGTGAATTAAAGGGGTCAGAGTCATAGACTCTGACCCCTTTAATTCCTCTTCCACTACTTTCATCGTCATACCGGGCTTGACCCGGTATCTATTTGTATTTACTGGGGCTTATGTTTTAGGCTTATGTTTTAGGTAAGGTCACGCCACGCTGACCTTGGTATTTACCCCCGCGATCTTTGTATGACGTTTCGCACTCTTCGTCTGCTTCAAAGAACAGCATTTGTGCCACGCCTTCGTTGGCGTAAATTTTTGCCGGTAACGGTGTGGTGTTGGAGAATTCTAGTGTGACATGCCCTTCCCACTCGGGTTCTAACGGGGTCACGTTAACAATAATGCCGCAACGCGCATACGTCGATTTACCTAAACAGACGGTTAGCACGCTACGCGGAATACGAAAATATTCCACCGTACGCGCTAAGGCAAACGAGTTAGGGGGGATAATACAGACGTCGCTTTTGATATCGACAAAGCTTTTTTCATCGAAGTTTTTTGGATCAACGGTCGTGGAATGCACGTTGGTGAATATTTTAAATTCATCGGCACAACGTACATCGTAGCCATAGCTTGAGGTACCGTAAGAAATCAAACGCTCGCCATTCGCATCGTAACGTACTTGCTGTGCTTCAAATGGCTCAATCATACCTTCTGACTCCGCCATACGACGCATCCACTTATCTGATTTAATACTCATTGCTGCTCCGGCTCGATTGATGTGACGCGCAATAGTAAAGGCCAACACGCTATCAGGCAAGAGGCTTAAGAGATTATGTGGTGGTTTGTATAGATGCTGGCAAAATGGATGAAAAACACCAGAAGAATGAACAAGCAATAAAGTAAACAATCAATATAGAGAAGATAGTCAAAGCACCAAGCTCTTACTACTGCTTGCTGCTTGCTGCTTGCTGCTTGCTGCTTGCTACCTGTTTCCTATTTTCTACTAGCCTCTCGATTGTCTCGATTGTCATCAAGAGGCTGTTCACTGGGTTACACGCTGACTGGCTGACTATTACGCCTGCGTTAACTGGGCTACCATCGCTTTGGCCACTGCTGTTGCCGATTGCGGGTTTTGGCCGGTTATCACTTTCCCTTGCTCTACTATAAATTCTACCCAAGGGGCTTTTTTACTGTATTGGCCTGCTACGCGCGTCAACGACTCTTCTAGTAAATACGGGATTTTTTCTATTGTGCCAAAATCTTTTTCTTCTTCGTGGGTAAAGCCCGTGACTGTGATGTGAGCCATAATATTGTCACCCGTGGATAAAGTAACCGGCAACAAGCCAGCAGGCCCGTGACATACCGCGCCAATTACGCCGCCATTTTCAAAGATGGCCGCACTTACACTCCCCGCTGCTTCGCTTTTAGCGAGATCATATAGCAAACCAAAACCACCAGGGTAAAACACCGCACTGTAGTCTTCAGGCTTAATATCACTGAGGGGCGAGGTGTTGGCTAATGCGGTTTTTACTGTTTCATCGCCTAGTACTTCAAGGTTAACGCCGTCATCTACATCATCGCCATAAAGCGGTGCTGCCCCGCCGTCTATACTCGCGATATCAAAAGCGATGTTGGCATCCATAAACTGATGTAAGGCATGCGTTAACTCTGGTGCGTAGGTGCCGTTTTTTTCTTTTGCTTCGCCGAGAGTGCCTTGATTGGTCACAAGTATAAGAATGTTGTGCATAATTTTTTTCCTAATGCGTTGCTGAATAGAATGTTTCATAAAATCTTAATATGATGTAAGTGTCTTACGGATAAGAATCTTCAATAGACTTTACTGTGTAGCTATCATAAGGTGCTGCGAAACATATAAAAAATCAATAATATATATAAATACTATACAATATATGGATGATTAAATATGACCTTAACTTATTAAAAGCATTTGACGCGATTTACAAAGAGCGCAACGTGACCCGCGCGGCAGAGAGCATGAGTATTAGCCAGCCTGCGATGAGTGCCGTACTCACGCGATTGCGCGATTTATTTAATGACCCACTATTTATTAGACATAAGTCAGGTGTTGCCCCCACCGAGAAAGCAATAGATATACACTCCGATATTGAACGCGCATTAGATATACTCGATGGTGTGGTGCAGAGCGAACAGCTGTTTACTCCCCTCACTGAGAAACGCACCTTTACGATTGCTGCGAGTGAATACTTTCAGATTGCGATTCTGCCAGCGTTACTCATTTACCTACGCCAACACGCACCTCATATACGCGTAGTGTGCATTACGTTTACCCAAGATTTGGCTGATACGGGAATGATGAGCGGCAACACCGACCTCGCTTTTGGACGCATTACCGACCCCGCCGACAACTTAATCGTCAAGCAGGTGATTACCGAGGGCCTAAGCTGTTTGGTGAGCGCGACACACTCTTCTATAAAACAGCGGTTAACGATGCAGCAATTCGAAAAGTTTCCCCATGTTGTGATTCAACCACACGGAAAATTAAAAACTGGCGTATTTCAAATGTTGCGAGCAAAAAAAATCAACCGTGATATTGCTTGTGTAGTGACGCATTTTCAACTGGCAACTGACGTGCTCATCGATAGCGATTACATTGCCGTGCTCCCCACACGACTGTGCCAACGCTTCACTCAAAACGGTCAACTCAAACTATTAGCACCGCCCGAAGACTTAGGCACATTCCCTTTCCATCTCGCATGGCACCGGCGCTATCAAAAAGATCCCGCACATCAATGGTTACGCAATCAAATTATGGCCTGCTGTGATGCTATTTAGGGCTATGTTAGGTCTACTGTCGCCATGAGAAGAGCCAACGGATCGGTGGCCGCAATATTCCTTACCTTCCCTGCTGACCTTTATCATCAACAATACGAATTTCACGCTGCGGGCAAGGGATTTCGACCACGTGCTCGTTAAGCGTGTGCTATATCATTGTTGAATGATTAGCTTGGCTAATCATCACTCATCATAATCTCAGGTAGCGCCGACGCCTGACTATGCAACCATAACTCGGCCGCTATTTTTTGCCCAATGGCCGTATATTGCTGGCTAATATCACTCTCGGGATTAGCTGCAACAGTCGGATTACCCCTATCGGCATCTTCACGGATAGATAAAGCCAGTGGTAATGCACCAAGTAATAGAGTGCCGTAATCATTGGCGATACGCTCCCCCCCGCCTGCGCCAAATATATGTTCTTTGTGACCACACTGGCTGCACTGATGCACTGCCATGTTTTCAACTACACCCATAATAGGCACATTGACCTTGTTAAACATTTCTATGGCTTTTTTCGCGTCTAGCAAGGCGATGTCTTGTGGCGTAGTCACGACGACCGCTCCACTCACTGGCACTTTTTGCGATAACGTTAATTGGATGTCACCCGTACCCGGTGGCATATCCACAAATAGGTAATCAAGGTCTTGCCAATCTGTTTGGAATATCAGTTGTTGTAATGCCCCTGTAGCCATAGGTCCACGCCACACCATAGGGGTTTGCTCGGTCACTAGATAGGCCATCGACATTGACTTAATGCCGTGCGCCTCGTTAGGTAACATATACTTTTGTTCGCGAACTTGCGGGCGTTTAGCGCCTACGCCCAGCATCATCGCTTGGCTGGGGCCATAAATATCGGCATCTAAAATACCTACTCTCGCGCCTAATTTGGCAAGGGCAATAGCAATATTCACCGCGGTGGTCGATTTACCGACGCCCCCCTTACCCGACGCTATTGCAATAATATTACGCACCCCGCTCAGCAAGGGTTGATCATCTATCACCACGTTTTTAGGCGATGCCCACCCCGCATTAATGTTTACCCCGTCCACGTGGGGCAATTCACTCAGGGCTGCCCATAGTGACTCGCTGACTGTTTTTTGAACGTCTGCGCCGGGATATCCAAGCGTGAGTGACAAGGTGATTATCTTGTTGGCATATTCAATATCGCTTACCGCATCGACGGCTAACAAAGAGCGTTGTGACAGTGGATCAATCACGCTATCAACTGTGGGAAGAATAGTATTCCGTATAAAATCTGACGTTGGGTCTGACATAAAGAGATCCCTGTAAGGTGAAGGTGCAAATAAATAGGTATATCTACAAGCGCTTTTTCATATATTGCACTAAAGTGAAAAGTTAACGTAGGTCTATGTTGTGCTGTACTGAAGTTATTATGGGGGCGAATATCAATACCTAAAGCGGAACAATCATGCTAAGTGCAATAAACCACCCCATCAAAAAAGGAATAAGGAAATTTCCATACAATCTACCTTAAATCAAGCACTAATCGCTGCTTAAGCCCGTATTTACTGCTATAATTCGGGGCTTTACACCCATTCAATAACAAACAATATTTTTTGTTAATCGACTCAATTGAAGGCAATATTTTCATGGCAGCATCTCAGCCAACACGCAAGATTCTTGTGACCAGTGCACTACCCTACGCTAATGGCTCTATTCATTTAGGGCATTTGGTAGAATATATTCAAACGGATATTTGGGTGCGTTTCCAAAAAATGCGCGGCCACAAGTGTACTTATGTCTGCGCAGATGATGCCCATGGCACTGCCATCATGTTAAAAGCTGAGCAAAACGGTATTAGCCCTGAAGTACAAATAGCCAATGTGAAAGCCGAACACGAGCAAGACTTTAGTGATTTTTTGATTGAATTTGATAATTTTCATTCTACGCACTCAGAGGAAAACAAAGCTTTTTCTGAATTAATTTATTCGCGTCTAGTTGAGAACGGCCATATTGATTCGCGCAGAATCACCCAAGCCTACGACCCCGAAAAAGAATTGTTTTTGGCCGATCGTTATATCAAAGGCACTTGCCCTAAATGTAATGCTGACGACCAATATGGTGATAACTGCGAAGTGTGTGGTGCAACCTACTCCCCTACAGATTTATTAAATCCTAAGTCAGCGATTTCTGGTGCAACACCGATTGAAAAAGAATCCGAACATTTCTTTTTTAAACTTCCCGAGTTTACTGAATTTCTACAACAATGGACCCGTGCGGGTCACTTGCAAACAGAAATGGCCAACAAACTTGCTGAATGGCTCGATAGTGGTTTACAGGAATGGGATATTTCTCGTGATGCACCCTATTTTGGTTTTGAGATTCCGAATCAACCGGGTAAGTATTTTTATGTGTGGCTAGATGCGCCTATTGGCTATATTGCTAGTTTTAAAAACCTGTGTGATCGAACCGGTGAAAACTGGGAAGACTATTGGATTGATGATGAGAGCGGCGATAGTCGACTAAATAACGGCACCGAGCTATATCACTTTATTGGTAAAGACATCGTTAACTTTCATGCGTTATTTTGGCCTGCGATGTTGCACTCTGCTAAATTTCGCACGCCTACGGCTGTTAATGTGCATGGCTTCTTAACCGTTAACGGCAAAAAAATGTCGAAATCACGCGGCACGTTTATTAATGCCCGTAGTTATCTTGATCATCTACAGCCTGAATACCTGCGTTATTATTTTGCAGCAAAACTCACTAGCGGTGTTGATGATTTAGATTTAAACCTTGAAGATTTTATTTTACGCGTCAACTCCGACCTTGTTGGCAAAGTGGTCAATATTGCGAGTCGCACAGCTAAATTTGTCCAAAAGAGTGGCGGTACTTTATCGGCCACTATCGAAGACCCTGCGTTATGGCGTACTTTTGTAGAAGCCAACGAAACCATTGCTGCATTATATGAAGCGCGAGAATTTGCCAAGGCAATGCGCGAGATAATGAACCTAGCCGATGCTGCCAACGAATATATCGCGGCGAAAGCCCCTTGGGCATTGGCCAAACAAGAGGGTAAAGAACAGGAAGTGCTAGACGTCTGTACGCTAGGCATTAATATGTTTCGAGCGATCATCACATACTTAGCCCCAGTGCTCCCAGAATTAAGTAAAAACGCCGCTGAGTTTTTAAATACCCAATTGACATGGGATAATGCGATGAGTTTTGCCGGTGAACAGCACATTGCTGCGTTTACACCGCTGATGCGGCGTATAGAGCAAGACCAAGTCGATGCCATGATAGACGTTAATCGACTGGCACAAGAAGCTAGCCTCGATCAAGTATCCGGCAAAAAGACCCTGAAGAAAACCTCTGTCAGTTCGATTGAAAATGGCAGCGAAACCTTAGACGAACCGCTCGCTGACGACATTGACTTTGCTACTTTTGCAAAAGTAGATTTACGCGTAGCCAAGATAGTAAAAGCATCGCATGTCGAAGGGGCTGATAAGTTATTACGACTAACGCTGGACTTAGGTGGCGAAACTCGCAATGTGTTCTCGGGTATAAAAAGCGCTTACCAACCGTCGGACTTAGAAGGCAAGTTAACGATTCTCGTCGCTAACCTCGCCCCCCGTAAAATGAAGTTTGGAATATCGGAAGGTATGGTGTTGGCGGCAGGTCCGGGCGGGAAAGAAATTTATTTGTTAGAGCCCCATGACGGTGCTCAACCCGGCATGAGGGTAATGTAAACCCGGATCAACGCTTGTACTCAACTTGATTGGGTATCCGACATGACAAGTTTTGCGTAGCAGTAACAGTAAATACGTCATACCGGCGAATGCCGGTATCCATAAATGCCAGTATCCATAGAAGCTAGTGCTACGTATAGATACCGGATCAAGCCCGGCATGACGATAAAGAATACAAAATGAAAAGCAAGAGCAGCAACACATGATCATTGAAATGACGACTATTTTAGTCAGTACTATTCTCGTCAATAATTTTGTCCTCGTGCAGTTTCTAGGCTTATGCCCCTTTATGGGGGTATCCAGTAAACTAGAAACGGCGATTGGTATGGCGTGTGCGACGACGTTTGTATTAACGCTCGCGTCGATCTGTAGTTATTTAGTCCACGAGTATATATTGCTCCCGCTATCACTGACGTATTTAAAAACGATTTCGTTTATTTTAGTGATCGCGGTGGTGGTTCAATTCGCCAAAATGTTTATCGAAAAAACCAGCCCGTTACTGTATCGCGTGTTAGGTGTTTTTTTACCCTTAATTACCACGAACTGCGCGGTATTAGGGGTAGCGCTATTGAACACGACGAAGGCACATAATTTCTTCGAGTCGACTATTTACGGTTTCGGCGCGGCGCTTGGGTTTTCTTTAGTGCTTATTTTATTTTCTGCCATGCGCGAGCGCTTAGCCGTAGCCGATGTGCCCACTCCGTTTAAAGGCGCGGCTATTGCGATGATCACTGCAGGCCTTATGTCACTGGCCTTTATGGGCTTTGCTGGCCTGATAACACTTTAATACGGCTTTGATACCAGTGAGACCTTACTTTGATTTTCTTGGCAGAAGCCCAATATTAATACAACGGTATAACAACAACTGTAAAATGATAGCGACAAAATGATAGCAACAAAATGATAGAACTCATTACTCACAACCCTATTCTTTCGGCCCTTATCGCGCTAGGTGGCTTAGCGTTAGTCTTTGGCGGGATTTTAGGTTATGCCGCTGTGCAATTTAAGATTGAGGGCGACCCTATTGTCGAAGCGCTTGATGCTTTGTTACCCCAAACTCAATGCGGTCAATGCGGTCATCCCGGTTGCCGCCCTTATGCCGAAGGTATCGCTAATGGCGAAGCCATTAACAAATGCCCCCCTGGTGGCCAGGGCACTATTGATAACATCGCCGAATTATTAGGCGTAGAAGCGCCCTCGCTTGATGAAGAGCACGGTCAAGAGGCTGAAGTAAAGACTGTTGCGTATATTCGTGAAGATGAATGTATTGGTTGTACCAAATGCATCCAAGCATGCCCTGTTGATGCCATATTAGGGGCCGCTAAATTAATGCATACGGTCATTGTGGATGAATGTACCGGCTGTGATTTATGTGTTGAGCCCTGCCCTGTTGATTGTATTGATATGCTACCCGTTGAACAAACCTTACAAGATTGGAAATGGACACCGCCGAATAAAATGAGCAACTTGATCGCCACTGATCGTCCGATATTTGAGGACGCCAATAAACTAAACAGCGAACTGGAGAACGATAAGGACAAAGATAAGGAGAATGCTGCATGAATCAGTTAATTGCGACCGACCAGTGGGTCAGCAGAGCGATTGGCGATTTTCCGGGTGGAATTTATCCGCCCGAAAATAAAACCCAATCAATGCAATTACCCATTGGGGAGTTACCGATCCCGCCAGTGTTACTATTGCCACTGAATCAGCATATGGGTTCGCCAGCGATACCTATTGTGGCCGTCGGTGATCATGTCTTGCGTGGGCAAAAAATTGCAGAAGCTGCCGGAGGCTTTAGTGCGTCAATCCACGCATCGAGTTCAGGTACGGTGACCGCTATCGGTGACTATACCTTACCGCATCCGTCGGGCATGAGTGGTCAATGTATAGAAATCACCACCGATGGTAACAACACATCGGCCACCTTTGAACCTTGTGATGATTATCGCCAACTGACACCACAGGCGTTGGTGCAAAAAATTCGTCACGCAGGTGTGACCGGTTTAGGTGGAGCAGGTTTCCCCACCGCGGTTAAGCTTCAACCCAAAGCACAATATGCCATTGATACACTCATACTGAATGGTACCGAGTGCGAGCCGTATATTACGGCCGACCATAGTTTGATGCTGTACCACGCAGAAGCGATAATTGATGGTGCGTTGTTGTTAGCGTATATTTTGGGCGAACCAAAAAACATTTTATTCGGTATAGAAGACAATAAGCCTGACGCTGTTGAGGCGTTTAAACGTGTACTGAATCAGCGCGATGATTGCGAACGCATTCGCATTCTGACTTTTCCGACTAAGTATCCGTCGGGGGGTGAAAAACAACTTATTCAGCTGCTCACCAAAAAAGAAGTGCCTGCGGGTACGATTCCTGCCAACCTGGGTATTGTAATGCAAAATGTTGGGACTGCAGTGGCTGCTTATGCCGCCGTAGCCCACGGCGAGCCGCTAATGTCGCGTGTCACTACGTTTGTCGGTGAAGCCTTAAATACGCAGCGTAATATGCTGGCCCTGCTAGGAACACCCGTGACCTTTGCCCTCGAACATCTGGGTTTTGTTGCGAGTAATAATGAAAAATTAATTATGGGTGGCCCGATGATGGGGTTCGCGCTTAAAAGTGCAGATGTGCCTATAGTAAAATCCACTAACTGCATCATCGCCCCGTCAACACAAGAGTTGTCGCCGCAACCAGAAGCTCAAGAATGCATCCGTTGTGGCATATGTGCTGAAGCCTGCCCTGCCAGCTTGTTACCTCAACAATTGTATTGGTATGCCAAAGCAGAAGATTACGAACGCGCACAGAACCATAATTTATTTGATTGTATTGAATGTGGTGCTTGTTCGTTTGTCTGCCCTTCTAATATTCCATTAGTGCAGTATTACCGCTCAGCAAAAGGGGCGATTAAGCATATTGAACAAGAAAAAGTGAAAGCTGATCATGCGCGTCAACGCTTTGAATTTCGCAAAGAACGCATGGCTAAAGCCGAAGCTGATAAAGTCGCCAAGCGCGAAGCACGTAAAAAAGCCGCCACCGAAGCGAAGCGTATCCAAGCTGAGAAGCTAGCCAATGCAGAGAAGAATGCCGATGCACCTGCAATCAACGATGCCACTGAAAATACCGCAGAAAATATAAAGAACGACCCTGTGGCTGCGGCTATGGCGCGAATAAAAGCCCAGCAGAACGATCCAGTGGTACAGCGAGCGAAATTAGAACGCGCGGTCAATGGGGCGAAGGATCGCGTAGCCAAGCTATCAGAAAAGCTTCACGCGGAGCCTAATAAAAAGCCAACAGCCAATAAAGAAGAGCATAAAGATCGTACGGCGTCTCAATTGAAGCAAGCGGAATTACGTTTGCAAGATGCTGAAAAGCAGTTGGCGGCGCACCCCTTAAAGAGTCCTGCAGCAACGGAACCTACACCACACGCGAGCGCACCGCAAAATAAGGGCGATAACGATAGACCAAACCCCACATCAAGCAAAGCTGAGGGGGATTCACCAACACCCCAACAAGCCCAAACTGACGATGCGGCTAGTTCGGCTATTGAGCGTGCTAAAGCAAATACGGCTGCACTTGCGGACATGTCACCGGAAGACAAGCAACGCAAAAGTATTACGTCTTTAGAGAAGCGTTTAGTGAAAGCAAAGCAACGGCTCGCCGAGGCAGAAAAAGATAACAGCGAGCATATTGATGCGTTTAAAGGCGGTGTAGAAAAATTAGAACAAAAGCTTGCTGACAACACATAAGTCACAGAACTACACGACAGAACAACCATACAGAGCCACCCTATGAGTTTTATCAACGCCTCATCACTACCGTCATCACCGCATACGCACCACCAACGTAATACGCAAAATGTGATGCAGTGGGTGATTATGGCCACTATTCCAGGCATTATCGCGTTAAGCTATTTCTTTGGCTGGGGAACATTTATTAATCTGATACTGGCCAGCGTCACTGGGCTCATCAGTGAAGCGCTAGTATTACGTCTGCGCCATCGACCCATAAAACATGCCCTAAACGACTACAGCGCGTTAGTGACCGCGGTATTATTGGGTTTAGCACTCCCGCCTTATGCGCCTTGGTGGTTGGTCGTTGTGGGCACGGCGACATCGGTCATTTTAGCTAAACAATTATACGGTGGCTTAGGGTTAAATCCCTTTAACCCTGCGATGGTCGGTTATGTTGTCTTATTGATTTCATTCCCCGTAGAAATGACGCGTTGGATTAGCCCTGTTTCGTTATCGGCAGACGGACTACTGCCTAGCTTAATGGAGTCGTTAACAGAGGTATTTTATAACAGTGCGTCGGTGTTTTATAACAGTGCGGCGGTTGATGGCTACACCGGTTCCACCCCGTTAGATTTACTCAAAAATGACGGACAACTGCCTAGCTTAATGGAGTCTTTAACAGCGGTGTTTTATAACAGCGCAGCCGTTGATGGCTACACCGGTGCCACCCCGTTAGATTTATTCAAAAATGAAAGCGGCTTGATGGCCGACCAGGTTTACCAGAAGTACACACTATTTAGTCAAGCAACGATTGCCGGAGTAGGCTGGGAGTGGGTTAATGTAGCGTTTCTTGCGGGTGGCATGGTTCTTTTACAAAAGAAAATATTTACTTGGCATGCACCTATCAGCATGTTGGTTGCCCTATTGTTGATGTCCGCTATTTTTTATAACGATGGCAGTTCTTCTAGTGGTGGTTCGCCGTTGTTACACCTGTTTTCCGGGGGCACTATGTTGGGTGCGTTTTTTATTATTACCGATCCCGTCAGCTCGGCAGTCAGTAATAAAGGCCGTGTAATTTATGGCGCGGGGATTGGCATACTGATTTATATTATTCGCGTATGGGGTAATTATCCTGACGCAGTGGCTTTTGCCGTATTGTTAATGAACTTTGCTGCGCCCTTTATCGACTACTACACAGTGCCACGAACTTACGGCCACAAAAAATCCGAACGCGCGAACAAAAAAAGAGACTAGGATTAATAACTATGAAAATGCCCGCCTCTATTGGCAAGAATAGTATTTTGTTATTTATATTTGCACTGATTACCGCCGGGATCTTGGCATCAACTTATGAAGGTACAAAAGAAAAAATAGCCACGGCTGAACGTCGTGCCGCTGAAAAAGCGTTATTAGAAATTGTTCCTCAATCGCGATTTGATAATGACCTCTTACTGGATACGATGACTATTCCTGAATCGGCTGCCTCCTATTTAGGCAAAGTCGCTGGCGATAACATTTATATCGCACGTAATAATAACGCAGTGGTCGCAGTGATTATCCCTGCCATTGCGCCTGATGGATACAGTGGCGACGTTAAAATGATTACCGGGGTTAATATCGACGGGACTATTGCCGGTGTTCGCGTGCTCACACATAAAGAAACGCCCGGCCTAGGGGACAAAATTGATTACAAGAAAAGCAATTGGATCACTAGTTTTACTGGACGTTCATTAACTAACACCCTACCCGTACAGTGGGCGGTAAAAAAAGATGGCGGTGACTTTGATCAATTTACCGGCGCGACAATTACACCAAGAGCGGTGGTACAACAAGTGCAGCGTGTGCTGCAATTTGTTGAAGAAAACAAAGTGAAAATTTTTACTAACAACGCACTGTAAAAAAACCATCTATGTGTTTGGGCCGTTATTCGACTTATTTATACATCAAGCTAGTGAAACAGTTAGTCAAGTATCAAGCCAACAAACGCCGCCAATAAAAGTAGCCAATAATCATGAATGATGATGTAGCAAACACCACCGATAGCATCGTGAATACGGGGGAAGAAGTTATTCAAACAGAAGATATTGATAAAAAATCGTCTGCCGTGAACTATCAAGAGATCACGCAAAACGGTTTATGGTCTAATAATCCTGCGCTGGTTCAGCTGTTAGGCTTATGCCCGTTATTGGCCGTAAGCGGCTCTGTGGTGAATGCGCTAGGCTTAGGGCTTGCCACTATGCTGGTATTAATTGGTTCTAACGTGGTGGTGTCGTTAATTCGTAATGTAGTGAGCGATGCGGTTAAACTACCGGCATTCGTGATGATTATCGCCTCATTCACCACTTGTACCGAATTATTAATGCAGGCCTATACGTATGAGCTGTATCAAATTTTAGGTATTTTCATTCCTTTAATCGTCACCAACTGCGCCATTTTAGGCCGTGCCGATGCATTCGCTTGTAAAAACAAAATCATCCCGTCGGCGATAGATGGCTTTATGATGGGCTTAGGGTTTTTATTGGTGTTGGTCGTGCTGGGCGCGGTACGAGAGTTACTGGGTTCTGGAACCTTATTTGCTGATATGCAGTTATTATTTGGTGAAGGCGCGCGCAGCTGGAAGCTCGACCTATTTGGCGAAAACTATCCCGGATTTTTAGTCGCTCTACTGCCTCCTGGCGCATTTTTAGTCACTGGATTTTTAATTGCCATAAAAAATGTATTAGACGAGAGAAGTAAAAGAAAACTCGCTGCACTAAAAGCGAAACCAGTGAAAGGGAACAAACGCGTGCGCACTACAGGTGTGATTACTTAACGGGATTGGTGGAAGTAAATCATTACCCCCCTCTTTATTTGGCTTATTTGGCTTATTTGGCTGTTCTTTTTGGGATAACACGGGCTGATGATGTTGTAGGGCCCTAGGAGCCGTGATCTATATTCCCTATTGGCAGATAGACTATACGTTTGAGGTTTTTTATCGACCTGTTGCCAGCACAGGGAATCGGCCTGCTACAGAATCACTTTTCGATGGGTCACTTTTATATCGCTTGACAGTCTCGTCTTCGGAAATACAGCCAGATTGACAGGTTCGACATATTGAGAGCGTGCCATTCAATAACCGGTCAAACGTTAATCCCTCCGACTTCCAATGTTAGCTGTAATGCGTGCTCGCCATTAGGCTCGAGGCGGACAGTATCACTTACCGCATTCGCAGTTTCGATACAAACCATACGCAGATAATCATCTTTTTCAAACTGCGTTAATGCCTGTGATTTTTCAGCCCAAGGATTCCATACTACTGTACTTTTACTCCCCGCTGACTGTAAGCGTATTACTCGTTGTGGATGGGTTAATCCATTATTTTTATTCATCCTTGGATTATCGACAATCGTTACTGGCGTGTTGGACGACTGATAAACACGATCGACTTCTTCGGTGAAGGTGGTATCACCTTGCTGTGTGTTCACTCGCCACTCGCCATTCTCGTCGGCATCTAGCGCATCGTAATATTCACATTGATCAAACCCCCTGACGCTGACATTATCAATATGGCTCACCGCAAAATAACTGTGCAATGCCCCACTAAACACGAATGCCTGTGGGCTTTTATTAGTGATATGTAATCTAGCGGATAACGTCTCGCCTATGGTAATACGATAAGTCAGCAGTGTCTCGAAAGGCCATAAGGGCTCTTTTTTTACGTGGTAAGACAGCTCAAGAATGGTCTGATCATCGGTAGGGTTGGTAATAGACTCTAGGTTCCATTGACGGTTTCGCACAAAACCATGCGCTGGAAACTCCGTAGCGGTTGCTTCGTGGTCATCACTTATCAATTGCTGTTTTACTGATTTAGGATTTTTTGCCAAGTCGCTAAACCATGGCCAAGAAATAGGCATTCCACCTCGAAGAGCAGAGCCTTCTTGATAGCGACAGGCTTTACTTAAAAACAGTGCTGGCAACTCGCCCGTGCGCTGGTAACGTGTTATTTGTGCGCCTTGTAAAAAAACTTCGGCCGTCGCTGATTTATTTTTAATCCCTATTGCCACCAACTCTTTCTGGCATTCGATTGTGACGCCTTTTAACTGACCATATGTTTCGTATAGTGACTGGATGGTATTGGCAATATTCATATGTGAAAACGGTATCCGGCATTAATTTAGTTACATCGTGTTTTAACGCAGCTTCTTAGGGGCTGTGTTTTAGAACGTGTTTTATTTCTTTCTAGGGCTTTACGGTTAAATCATCGGTTAAAGCAACGACACCTTAACTGACTCGCTTCAATTATTCAAAAAACCAAAAAGTACTTCACAGGGACGAACTAGCGTTATATTATAACATTACATTAACTATAGAGATTATCGTATGCAATTCACATCATCACTCAAGACAATCATCGGCCTGTCGATGTTTCTACCTTACAGCGTTATCGCCGCTGATAGCCATGTTCACGGTGAAGCCAACGTCTATATCGTTGCTAATAAACAACAGTTAATGATTGAGCTAGAAACCCCAGCAGCCAATATTTTAGGCTTTGAACACGCGCCAAGAACACCCGAGCAACTTCAGATACTTAAGTCTGCCACGGTAATGCTGCAAGATTATTCCAATATTGTTCATTTTGGTAATGACTTTAATTGTAAAATACAGCGTGTTGATCTCGACGCTCCGTTTGGCGATGAAGAGCGCGCGCACCCAGACGATTCAACACATCACTCAGCACATAATTCAGAGCATCATTCAGAGCACCATGAGTCAGAACATCAATCAGAACATCAATCAGAGCATCAATCAGAGCATCAATCAAAGCATCAATCAAAGCATCAATCAAAGCATCAATCAGAGCATCAATCAGAGCATCAATCAAAGCATAGCTCAGCACATAATTCAGAACATCAATCAGAGCATCATGAGTCAGAACATCAATCAGAGCATCATGAGTCAGAACATCAATCAGAGCATCAATCAGAACATAGTTCAGCACATAATTCAGAGCACCATGAGTCAGAGCATCAATCAGAGCATCAATCAGCACATAATGATCATAACAGTAGCCATAACGATGAACACCGTGGCAAAAACCATGGCGACGACCGCAAAGGCCACGATGATCAACACGAGCAGCATACCGATACACATGCCGATAGTGCTGACAATGACCACAGTGATTTTCATGTCACCTATGAACTCACCTGTGCCACCCAGCCAATCATTAAACAGGCAGATATTACCGGCTTTACAACCTTCCCTGGCATTGAAAAAATTCAGGTACATTGGGTAAACGGCAGCAAACAAGGCGCTTTCGAAGCAACCGCAAACAATTATCGTGTCGAATTCTAATCGATAAACTGTTCAACAGATGTTAAGAATTAATGAGTTGCCCTATTATTTTTGGTATTCTTCATAGGGCTTGACTGTTTCAGCATTAATACTATATGCAGCCAAGGCAATATCATTTTGCATTAACTCGGTTTGCAGGGTGCCTTCAATCCAAAAAGGATCGTATAGCGCGGTTAGATTTAAGCCCTGGGGATATTTTACATAGATGATTTGGTTAGGTGGTGGTGGTGGTACATGTATACAGGCACCAAAATACGGCACCAGAAAAAACTCTGTAATCACTTGATCATCGTTATATTCAACGGGCACAACAAAGCCCGGTAAACGAATTTTCTTTTGGTGAAACTGGGCATTCACGTTGGTCGATTGCAGCGCAGCAGAATAAGCCTGCTCTTCTGGTGAGGGGGTTACTTGACCTATGTTGGTGGTGTTAGTTGCATCATTAATGGCATTAGCAATAGAATTACTCAACTGCTCTAATTCGTCATCAGACGGAAAGTCCGACAAGTCCTGTCCGTGAGGAATATCGGTGACAGATTTAGGGGGATTATTTAAAATTTCGAGATCGGCTGGCGGGATTAAATCAACCCATTCGATGGTAGAGAACTCTTTCGCGTTGACTGATGAGCTAGTCAGTAAAAACAGCATAGCAATTGAGTAGGCACCGCTTTTGTTAGCGCGTTTTACGATTTTTTTTACAATAGAAAGAAACATAACAAACAAGGCCTAGGTCATCATTAACGTACCAAATCATACAAGTAAACACCTCCTATGACTAATACTTTGTCAATAAAAATAGAACAGCTACGCTTTCACTGGAAGAACAAAAACGTCGGTAATCCAGCGGTTTTACATATTCCTCAATGGCATGTTCAACAAGGCGAAAGCATCTTTTTACATGGGCCATCTGGCTCAGGGAAATCGACCTTATTAAATATCATTGGCGGTATTTTATCGCCGACCGAAGGCAAGGTGACGTTACTTGGCACCGACATTCATCAACTGAGTTCGACACAAAGAGATCGGTTTCGTGCAAAAAATATCGGGGTTATTTTTCAGCAATTTAATCTTGTGCCTTATTTGTCGGTATTGGACAACATCCGCTTAGGGCAGCAGTTTTCTGGAGCACAGTATGATCTTTCACGTATTGAGGCTTTATGTAATAGCCTCAATTTAACGGTAGACCTCTTACATCAAAAAGCCAATCAACTCAGTACTGGGCAACAACAGCGTGTCGCGATGATACGCGCACTTTATCATCGCCCGCCGCTCATTATTGCCGACGAACCCACATCTGCCCTCGACACGGATACACGTGATGAATTTATTCAATTGTTATTACAAGAAGGCCAGCAGAATAATTGCACCGTGTTATTTGTGAGCCACGATAAACCGCTCGCCAAACATTTTGATCGTAGCGTCGCTTTAGGGGAAATTAATCATGCTGTATAAACTCGCATGGCAAAGCCTATTACACCGTCGTACCACGGCACTCTTAACGATTTTTTCTATCGCCATTGGCATGATGATTATGCTCAGCATTCATCATATACAACAACAAACCAAACAAGGGTTTGCCAATACACTTTCTGATACAGACCTTATTGTGGGTGCACGTTCAGGGCCGATAAATTTATTACTCTACTCTGTTTTTCGTATTGGCAGTGCCAGCAACAATATTAGCTGGGATAGCTACAAAACGATTAAACGCCATAAAAATGTGCGCTGGACAATTCCGTTATCGTTAGGTGATTCACACCACGGTTATCGTGTTATTGGCACCAACGAGGATTATTTTACCTACTATCGTTACGGTCAAAAACAAGCTTTAGCGTTTCTGCAAGGTCAAGCGTTTAGCGGTGTTTACGATGCGGTACTCGGAGCAGAAGTTGCCAAAAAACTAGGCTACACGCTGAACCAAAAAATAGTGCTATCGCACGGCGTCGCCAAAGTAAGCTTTACCCATCATGATGATAAACCGTTTACGGTTGTGGGGGTATTAGCGCCAACAGGCACTCCCGTTGACCAAAGTATTCACATCAGCCTTGCAGGAATGGAAGCCATACATATTGATTGGCAACGCGGCGTACCGATTACTGCTTTAAAAATATCTGCTGAAGAAGCACTACAAAAAGACCTTACACCCAAAAATATTACTGCGTTCTTAGTCGGCCTCGACAATAAAATGATGACCTTTAGATTGCAACGCGCGATTAATGATTACTCAAAAGAAGCGCTAATGGCCGTGTTACCCGGTGTGGTATTAAGCGAACTATGGCAAATAATGGGCGGCGTAGAAAAAGCCCTGGCCTTTATTGCCTTGCTCGTCATTGTTGCATCGTTACTCGGTATGGTCACCATGATGCTGTCTACCCTACAACAACGGCAACGTGAGCTCGCAGTATTACGCGCAATTGGCGCCCCACCGTGGTTTATGTTTTGCCTCATTCAGCTAGAGGTATTATTACTCACCCTAGCAGGACTGATCGCTGGCACACTGTTGTTATGGATAGGAATGATTATTGCGCAGCCGATTATTCAAGATCATTACGGATTACTCATCGAGAGCAACCCCATTAGCTACACCAACATGCTATATGGCAGCGGTATTTTAGGCGTTGCCTTACTGATGGCTTGCATTCCGGCCTTTGCCGCTTACCGGCAATCTTTGGGGCAAGGATTAACTGCTAGGATTTAGCTATTTAACACTCAAAATTCAAGAAGCAAGCCTTTAAAACACAGTCTAAAGATCACGATAAATACGTTACTATAAAAGAAAAATATTATTGTGATTCTGTTTATCAAAGGACATACTATTCTATTGGGTATTAAGCCATACTGACGATAGTCAAATAGCCTCATAATGAGCAAGAAAGAAAAGTATCACGTCATTCCGGAAAGCGTTTTTTGCTTATCCGGAATCTAATGAATCAAACTCTGATTGGATACCGGGTTATCTACATGGAGGTAGTGCATGCCTGTTTTGCATCGTTACATGGATGTAACTTAGTAGAGCAACGCAGGAGCAGTTGCCGAGGAGCAAAAAATGGTCAAGCCCGGTATGACGAGTCTTGTATGACGGCATTCAGTTGACGAGACGATAGAGCATTAAACCTAACCTAGATAGGAATGACTTTTGTTAGAAGCCACTTCCCCCCCTTCTACTCCAACTCTTTATCACTGCCCTGTTTGCCAACAGGGCTTAAGTGCGATAGCAAACCACCTTATCTGCGAAAAAAAACATAGCTTTGATCGTCATAAGAAAGGCTATGTCAATTTACTCATGTCTCACCATAAAAACTCAAAAGCCCCCGGCGATAATAGTGAGATGGTGCATGGTCGGCGGGAATTTTTACGTGCGGGGCATTATCAAACATTTGCAGATGCTGTAGTTAAGATGGCAAGCCAATGCCAACAAAGTGATGATCCATTGCAAATAGTCGATGCCGGTTGTGGGGAAGGCTTTTATACGGATCAGTTACAGGCAAACATTATAAGTAGCGTGGTCTATGGATTTGATATATCTAAACCGGCGATTGCCGCTGCAGCGAGTAATAAAAGTATTGAGTGGTCGGTAGCATCCAGCAATCGTCCACCGTTTATACATAATAATATTGATCTTATTGTGAGTATTTTTTCTCGTGTGGAACGCGAAGCCTTTTTAAAAATATTGGCACCTCAAGGCTACGTCTTATATGCGGGGCCCGGCGATCAACACCTACAAGCTTTACGCCATATCATTTATGATCAGGTGAATGATTACTCTAGCGACAAGCATCAAGATTATTTTGGGGAAGACTTTGATTTAATCGCCCAACAATCATTGCAAGTCCCTATTCATTTAGACAATAACACGAGTATTAAACAACTGCTTAGCATGACGCCGCACGCGCATAGAGTGTCGAAAGCGGGATGGACACGATTAGAAAAAACCCACTCCTTATCTGACAGTGGCGACTTTAAGCTATATCTTTATCAAAAGCGACATTAACCGACCGCACCAAAATTTCCGTCACTTCAATGAAAGTACAACGTTCCCCCAACAGATAACCTAAAGGAGTCAAAGCGCTGCCAACTACCGAAAATATAATTATTGGTGCACATAAAACAAAATATTTTTATAAAGCGCGAGAAGACCAGCCCATTTTACATATGATGACACATACCCACGAGCGCATCATAAGTCACCACCGTTAGCGAAATACCTATCGCTTCTGGTAACTCAATAGAAAGTAGTACCACGAGTAATGGTACAGCCACTAATGACCCACCTGATCCGGTGAGCCCTAGTATCAAACCAATGAACACTCCGATAAAGAGCAAGATAAAAGGTAATGAATGCAGAGTGGAAAAAAATAGTGCGGATATACTCCAAGTCCATTCCATCAATGCCTCGCCTACACTTTTTTAATATTTTGCGGCAATACAAACCACCGCAATTTTTCTGCCTTTTCTGACAAGCTAATCGCGTATTGCAATTCATTGTCATATCTATCGTTTCGTAGTAACTCTTTCGCACCCTTCGCTAAAAAACCAGCTAAGTCATTAGCAGAATAACGGGCACTATCTTTTACCAATGTCTCGCCCATGGTGACTTTATGAATGTCGTTAAGATCACTAAATAACGGAATTCTTTTATCTTGATAACGCCATACACCACACGCTTGATCAAAGTGATAGAACGGTAATAATCGCCAGCCATGTTCTGCCACTAATTGAATCGCACCAACAAGGTATTGATAAGTCTCTTCGTCAATAAAATAATTAAAATTAATGCGCACCCAACCTGGTCGTAATAACATATTGCCATTTAATAACTCGCCTTCAATAGCCTTACTATAGGCCATATCCATACCTAGCAAAGCATGCCCATAAGGCCCAGCACAAGAACAACCACCCCGTGCTTGAATACCAAAAATATCGTTTAATAAGGCCGCGACAAAACCATAATGTAAAAACTTATCATCGTGCTTAATACGAAATGACACTATCGCCAAACGGTCGACTTCGGTGTTACCTAGTACGTCCATATTGGGAGATTGCTTCCATGACGCCAATGCGCGGCTTACAAAGTTTTCTTCTCGTGCCTCAATCACATCAGTGCCAACTTGTTGCTGTAAAGAGAAGGCCAAACCCGCTCTCACCGACTCAACAATCGCTGGTGTGCCACCTTCCTCTTTACGCTCAAGATCTGTGGTGAACACATGATCTTCTGGCGTGACATATATCACCGTGCCGCCACCGGGCATGGCGGGCACGCGATTATTCATTAACGATTTTTTAACAATTAATACACCGGGTGTACCAGGGCCGCCAACAAATTTATGGGGGGAAATAAATATCGCATCTTTGCTATAACTTTCATTTTCATTTTCATTTTCACCGTCCATCACAGGGTTCATATCAATACCCACATAAGGTGCGGCAGCAGCATAATCCCAAAAAGCCAATGCACCCTGTTGCTTCAGTAATACATTAACGCGGTTCACATCGGTTTTAATGCCAGTCACATTTGAGGCTGCCGAAAACGAACCTATTTTTAAGGGGCGATCGGCAAACGCCCCAAGAGATTTTTCTAAACACACAAGATCTAACAAACCCTTACTATCCAACGGAATAACCACCACGTCGGCAATTGATTCTCGCCAAGGCAGCTCATTACTGTGGTGCTCATAACCACCCACAAAGACCACTGGGCGCTCGTTAAGTGGTATTTTATCTAACAAGGCATAACGATCATTAAGGTCTGCAGGCAAACGTAAGTTAAGAATATCGACTAGTTTATTCACCGCGACGGTTGCGCCAGAACCACATAAAATTACCGCATCATCATCGTTGGTATTCACCGCTTTACCTATCATCTCGCGAGCTTGTTCACGCAAGGCCGTGGTTTGTGCACCGGTATAAGAAGTCTCGGTATGTGAGTTTGCATAAAAGGGTAAGACATGGTCACGAATATAATCTTCAATAAAACCAAGGCTGCGACCCGATGCTGTGTAATCGGCATAGACCAATGGTTTTCTCCCAAAAGTCGTATCAATATAGTGATCGCTGCCAATAACAGACTCTCGTATACGACTAATTAACTTGCTGTTCATCTTTTCATTAGCCGTTTCTTGCGTGGCTTCTGTTGTGTTGCGTATGGCTGTTGTGGATGACATCACTATTTACACTCCTCTTTATACTCGCCTTTATACTCGTCTTTATACTCATCTTTTAGTCTATCTAGCTGCACGTATACTGTGCTTAGAACATGAGTAAAACTATATAGTGAGTCGGACTGAATATTGTCTCTAATTGCGCAGTCAATCGAATAGATTGTGAGAAAAAAATTCTTTTAAATCAAAATAACGGGAAATAATGCTATATTTGATTTTAATATAGGTATTTATTAGAAAATAAGACATAAATAGAGGCACGAAATGGATAACCAAGACAAAGCAATTCTCGACCTAGTACAAATAGATGCCACTTTATCGGTGGGCGATATTGCAGAAAAGGTGAATATTTCTAAATCTGCCTGCTGGCGACGATTACAAAAACTAGAACAAGATGGTGTGATACTGCAGCGAGTCGCCCTACTCGACCAAAATAAGATTGATCTGCCTCTAACTGCCTATATATCCGTTTGTACTAACCAACATAATGAGGAATGGATAAAAGAGTTACAGCAAGTGACTGAGTTAATCCCTGCCGTATTAGAGGTCTATCGCATGAGTGGCGATTTAGATTACTTGATTAAAGCTGTGGTGAAAGATATGCCTGATTATGATCGACTTTATAAAAAACTGATTAAGGCTAATTTTTCCGATGTGAGCTGTAGCTTTGTCATGGAAACGGTTAAACAAACCACTCGCCTTCCGCTGTAAGGCGTTAACGCTATTATCCTATCGTTTTATTAGCCCGCACAGTATGAAATCAAGCACCGCAAGGCGGCGTTTGATTTTCAGTAAAAAAATTCGCTAAAGTAAGCATACTCTCCTACGCTTTACGCTGTAGGCAGCAAAAAATTTACCCCTCGACATACACCAATGATAGAAGGCTTGCTGTATATTTTTCCTATTATGCTTTTTTGTGAGGCTTTATGACTTTATCATTACGACAATCATTACTCACTGGCTTTGGTATTGTATTAGGGCTCTTTCTTGTTACTTCCGTTTACGTTAATTATGAAACGCGAAAAATCCATACCATTGAAAAACGACTACTCGACACCCGTTTACCTACGGTATTAACCGGAGAGAAATTACTCGATGGCATTCACCTCTCCTTAGCAGGCCTGCGGGCTTACCTGTTACTTGGTGGAGAGCCTGCCAAAGCCGATAAGTTTAAAGCTGAACGTGCAGCTGGCTGGCAAAAAATCGATTTGATGATGGCCGACTATAAGCAGTTGTCAAAAAAATGGGAGGAAAACGATAATCAACAACGCCTAGAGGAAATACAGCGGTTAATTGAAACCTTCCGTCAGGTTCAACAAGAAGTTGAGGATATTGCGCATACACCAGAAAATATCGACTCGATTAACATACTGCTCACGCAAGCAGCCCCCCAAGCTAAAAAAGTCGTTACCGCTATTACCGCGATGATTAATGCCGAAGCCAATTTACCTGCCACGCCTGAACGTAAAGCTGCTTTAAAGTTAATGGCCGACAGCCGAGGCTCCTTTGCTTTAGGTCTTGCCAGTATTCGTGCTTATTTACTGTCTGGGGACCAAGCATTCAAAGCCAGCTTTGACAGCCGCTGGGCAACCAACGAAGAACGTTTTAAGCAATTATCTCAACAATCTTTTTTATTTGCCGGCGCACAAAAAACCGCATGGGATAATTACTCACGCGCTCGCAGTGAATTTGCACCACTGCCACCACAAATGTTTGCATCACGTGGAAAAAATGATTGGAACAAAGCCAATTACTGGTTAGGCACAAAAGCCGCACCTGCTGCAAGCAAAATTAACACACTACTGGCTTCATTAGCTACATCGCAAGAGGCGCTAACCGCCACTGACACCGAAATGCTATACGCTGAAGAAGTACGCTTAGAAGTGCTTGGCGGGGCTATATCTGTGATTAGTATTATTTTAGGTATTGGAATAGCCCTCTATCTAAGCCATACTATTTCAGCTCAATTAAAGGCAATGATTTCGAATGCAAAAGAAATGGCCGAAGGAAACCTCGTCGTACCCACATTAGCACACGGGAAAATCGATGATTTCAATTATTTATCCGATGCGTTAAATAACACCCGAAATAAGCTCGGCGATTTGGTCAGCCGTATTACCTGCTCAAGCAATAGCTTATATGAACACTCTGGAAACTTAAAAAGCCTCATCACCCAGTCACAACTCGCGATAGAGGCGCAGCAACAAGAAACCGATATGATCGCCACAGCCATGAATGAAATGGGGGCAACTGTAAAAGAAGTGGCGCAAAACACTACCGAAGCAGCAAAATCGGCAGAAGAAGCCGACAGTGCCACTGCGACGGGTCACAAAGTGGTAGGCGAAACCGTTGAAAGTATCAACTCGTTAGCTAATGCCATCGAACATGCAGCCAATACTATTAACCAGCTGAATGAAGAAACTAATGCTGTTGACACTATATTAGTCGTCATTAGCGGTATTGCAGATCAAACTAACCTACTCGCGTTAAACGCAGCCATCGAAGCAGCAAGAGCAGGTGAGCAAGGCCGAGGCTTTGCCGTAGTAGCTGATGAAGTACGAACATTAGCCGCACGCACGCAAGAATCTACCGGCGAAATTCGTATCATGCTCGATCGTTTGAAAAACGGTGCTACCAATGCGGTAGAAGTGATGAGCGAAGGACATACTCAAGCGCAGAAAAGTGTAGAAAAAGCCAATGTGGCGCGTGAAACATTACAATCCATCGCCGCTACCGTTAATGCTATTAAGGATATGAATACCCAAATTGCTATTGCCGCTGAAGAGCAAAGCGCCGTCACCGACGAAATGAACCACAATATCACCACCATCAATACCAGTTCACATATGCTTGTTGAGCAATCAAAAGATAGCTTGGTATCCGCTAATGAAATGGCTGGTATGGCAAGCCAGTTAGCGGAAGGAGTGGCTCAATTTAATATTGACAAACATAATCTGAACCGTGAAAACTTATACACTATTACCCCTTGAAAACAATGATGTAACGTTAGTCATCACTAGCGTTACATCATTATTGAAGAAGTATAGACGCAAGACATCGTTAATTTTGCAAACATTAGCTTTTTTTATCGACATCCTCCATACCAAATTGTCTCCACGCCCACCACGAATAACACTTTTCCTTATCAATTAATGAGTAGAACGCCTTGTCCCTGAAATGTCCCTGAAAAAATCCACCTCTGTCTCTACAGCGTTCAATCTAGACTCATTATAAATACGTAGTAATACACTATACCTACTAGTCTACATTTACCCAAAAGCTAACCTATGCATATTGCACCGACTCTCGACCCGACCACTTTACTATGGTTCACTCAAGATCTCCGCTTGCATGACAACGCAGCCATAGAATATGTCAATCAACTGACTGACGACCATAAGCACCGCTTGCTGTGTTTATATTGTATTGATTCAACATGGTTTGAAAAAGATCATTTTGGCAATCGATCAATGGGAGAACGCCGGTGGCAATTTTTGCTGGAGTCTTTGCGAGAGCTGGCGCATGGCCTACAAAAATTAGGTCAACAACTGATTGTCGCCAAGGGTATACCAAGCGATATTATTGACGATATTTTATCGCGTTATGCGATCACCACCGTGGTCGCAAGCCAACAAACAGGCTACCACGAGCAACAAACGTGGGCTTCGTTAAAGGTCCAACACGCTCATCTTCCGTTTGTGAACATAGATACATTCACGTTATTTAGTGAATCCCAATTACCTTTTTCATTTGGCCAGCTACCGACTAGTTTCTCTCAGTTTCGACAGTCTATCGAGTCGAACGATGAAACCCAGCAAGCGCTTCAATCAATGGGAGCATTGCTTACGCCTATGCCCCAAACTTTACCCTCTGTACTGCATATTACTTTACGAGAAAAGCATCAATATCGTGTTTCTGCAGATTCTACAACATCCACATACAAAACTTTTCATGGGTTTAGCGGAGGAGAGCAACAGGGTTGGTCGCAACTTAAAGAGTATTTTTCAGGCAACGCGCCGAGCCATTACAAGGAGACCCGTAACGCTCTAGGCTGCGAAAAAGAAGAGTGGCAGCTTAGTAGTAAATTTTCGGCTTGGTTAGCCAACGGGTGTTTATCGGCTCGACAGATTGTATCTGCGGTTAATGATTACGAACAACAACATGGTGCTAACCGATCAACGTATTGGATTGTCTTTGAGCTATTATGGCGCGAATACTTCCAATGTTACGCACGCCAACACGGGCGGTTGTTGTTCTTCCGAAAGGGGTTGCAAAAAAAAGCACCTCTGGCCTCTTTCTACCCACAGCGTTTTCAACAGTGGTGTCATGGTAATACCCCATGGCCATTAGTAAATGCTTGTATGAAACAACTCAATCAAACAGGATTTTTATCCAACCGTGGACGACAGATTGTTGCTAGCTGCTTAATTTACGAACTAGACCTTGACTGGCGCTGTGGCGCGGCATATTTTGAACAACAACTGGTTGATTATGATGTCGCGGCAAACTGGGGGAATTGGCAATATATTGCAGGCGTAGGGGCCGACCCCCGGGGTGGGCGCCGTTTTAATATTGAAAAACAACAGCAACTCTACGATCCAGAAAAGCGATTTATTACCCACTGGCAAGGGGAGGCCAATACGGCTATTGCTATCGATAGCGTCGACGCAGCGGATTGGCCACTATCTTAAATACCACCAGCACCAGCATCAACGACGTCACATGACATCTGTTACCTAATACTAATGGCGCATAAAAAGGTTAATTTACCAGAGAAAATTTGTCCTGTTTGTCAGCGACCTTTTAAATGGCGTAAACGTTGGGAAAAACAGTGGGGTCAGATCGTTTATTGTTCTGAACGATGCCGACGACAAAAACACTCGCGTAATACAGCCAACACCATACAATAGACAAAGCAGACAACGCAGACGTTGAAGAACGAAAAAAAACACCATTACTCGGTGTCAGTGTAACGCACCACAAAGGCAAACACGTGAAGATAACAACAGACAATATGACTGAGGAAGATATTTCTCGCATCATAGAAATGGCATGGGAAGACAGAACCCCCTTTGAGGCGATAGAAACACTCTATGGTTTAGGTGAACCGCAAGTTATTATGTTGATGCGTGAGCAGATGAAACGCCGATCGTTTAATTTGTGGCGAAAACGCGTCACCGGACGTAAAACCAAACACATTCAGTTACGCTCGCCCGACGTGTCTCGTGGGTATTGCCCTACTCAATACAAACGGGTGTAAATAATAAAAGGTCGGGGCTTTAAAGACCTAACCGACCTAACAGCCCACTAGAGCCTTTAGCTAATGATAAAATTCGATCTGGCTGAAAGCCCTGTATTGTCATTCCATTAGCCAGCAACAGAGGCACGCCCTCGCCCTTCAATACATCATATTGCTGTTTACCGCTAGTGGATATTTCAATATCATATTCATAGTAGGCAATGTTATTTTCATCCATAAACGCTCTTGACGTATCACAGGCTTCACATTCCGCTTTTACATACATCACTACCGCGACATTATGTTCTGATACATAATTAGGTAATGGGTATAAATAGCTTTCGATAACATCCCATTTTTGAAAAACTAGCATTGCCAAAAAAACCACTATCCATTTTTTCATTACGTTAACCCTGCTAACATTAAATTTTTTTGAGTCCGAAAAACACAAATCATACAATAACTTGCACTAAAAAAACCGATGGAAGAATATAAAGGCTGTTTACATAAACCACGTCTTAGCTATTGCTTAAGAATTATTTTTATGTACTCTTAGGTTTTCATATACAGCGATAGGGTTTTACAGTGAAGTTACAATTTTTCCTTAGTGGTGTTCGCCATACTTTACCATTACTTATTTCAGCCTCGCCCTTTGGTTTAATCTTTGGCGCGCTGGCAGAACCTAGTGGCATAAGCTGGGTTACTGCTCTCGCCATGTCTATTTTTGTTTATGCGGGTGCATCACAATTCATTGCTATTGGCTTACTAGCCGCTGGCGCACCTTTATTGGTGATCTGCCTAACAACGTTCGTGGTTAATCTTAGGCATTTACTCTATGCAGCGGCACTTAAGGAAGCCATCGCACATTTATCACTGGCGTGGCGTTCGCTATTGGCTTTTGGCATTACCGACGAAACCTATGCAGCTGCAGTGAGTCGTTTTGGCGATCAATTTTCACACTCGCACTTTCATTGGTTTTATTTAGGTTCTTGGCTTTCTATGTATCTTAACTGGATTGCCTGGACAGCCATCGGCATATTGCTGGGCGCACAAATTCCTAACATTGAGAATTGGGGCTTAGAGTTTGCGATGGTGGTGACCTTTATTGGCATTGTATTCCCGCTACTGCGCTCAAAATCGTTTTGGTTTGCAGCCGTTACTGCTGGTGTACTGAGTATTGCCTGCGCCCACTGGCCTTATCACCTAGGATTATTATTTGCTGCGTCTGCAGGTGTTGCCGTGGGCTACGGTTGGTCTGCCGTCATTGGTAAGAAAGCTAACACTACATCTGTTGCACCCATCACATCAGAAGGAGATCGCCATGCATCATGATCTTATTTTGCTTCTAGGGATGGTGCTGGCAACCTATTCAGTACGCTGGGTATTATTTGGTTTTGCACAAAAAATAGTGTTTCCTGAATGGTTTAAAATTGCCTTAGCTTACGTACCTGTCGCAGTATTAACCGCACTGTTTATCCCTATCGTGCTAACGCCTAAAGGGGAACTATGGCTGAGTATTGACAACCCTTATTTAATCAGCGCTATCGTTGCTGCCGTGATTGCATGGCGCTGGAAAAACTTATTACTGACCATTAGTGTCGGTTTAGGCATTTTTTTATTACTGCGTTTTTTTTGGTCTTAATCAATCTTATCATAGTAAAATTAATTAGCGAGAGCTCAGTCTCTTTATAACGACAATGGATTCCGGATCAGTAAAAAAACACTGCCCAGAATGACGAGCGCAGTTTATTGACAGACGCTAATACATAACAGTTTCGACTTAACGCACTTAGAAACTGCCATGCCGACACACCAAAAATTGCCATGGCTCATTTTAAAAACCAGCATACCGAGCTTGACTCCACTACTGTCCGGGATGATTTTAACTTCTTCGTTTTTCCTAACGTTATCTTGTTACGTTATCTTGTTACTTTCTTTACCTCAAAGAAAGTAACCAAAGAGAGAGGATCCTATTCGCAGGCCTTGCCTCCCATGGACGGGGGTATTTGAAAAACGCAGGAGCAGTTTTTTATCGGCACCTCTGCGCGTTTCGCCAGAACAGGCGCTGCGGAACTCGTCGCCAAAAAACGCTCCTCAAATAATCCTCGCTTAACCCTTTTCTGACTCCAGTGCTCAACTGCTCTAAGGCGTCTGCCTGCGCTAGCCGAAAGTAAGTCTCCCTTAACTAAACATTCACCTAATCTAGAGTCTATAAAGGTTACTGCGATTTCGCTTAATTTATCCCGGACAGTAGTGGAGCTTGACTCGGTATCTATTGCCTTTAAATTACCCTAAAAAGCACAGCAAAAATTTATTGATAGCCCTTTGCCTGCAAGGTAAATAAGCGCGCATACGTGCCGTTATCTTGCAACAAACTCTGATGATTGCCGCGCTCTATTATTTGGCCGTTATCGATAACCAAAATGTCGCTAGCCATTCGCACCGTCGAAAAACGGTGCGAAATCAACACCACGGTTTTACCCGATGACGCTGCCTTAAACCGACCAAAAATATCGGCCTCTGCCTGTGCATCCATTGCGGCGGTAGGTTCATCTAAAATAAGCACGTCGGCATCTTGTCGAATAAGTGCTCGCGATAACGCCAGCTTTTGCCACTGCCCACCCGACAATTCTTGCCCACCTTTAAACCACCGACCTAGTTGGGTTTGATACGTCTCTGGTAATTTTTCAATAAAGTCTGCTGCGCCGCCTTTTTCTGCGGCTTGTTGCCAGCTATTCAAGTCATCAAACACACTCAACTGCCCTACGCCTAAATTTTCGCCTACGGTAAACTGGTAGCGTAAAAAATCTTGAAATATCACGCCAATATGCGCACGTAAGGCACCACCATCCCATTCATTAAGATCCGTACCATCAAATAAAATACGCCCCTCTGTAGGCTGATATAAGCGACTCATTAATTTAATGAGTGTGGTTTTACCTGAACCGTTTTCACCGACAATAGCTAAACTGTTGCCTGCGGACAAGTGAAAAGACACA
>JBLILH010000025.1:0-42064 GCA_047636495.1 Candidatus Endobugula sp.
CCTATAACGTCATGCCGGGCTCGATCCTATAACGTCATGCCGGGCTCGATCCTATAACGTCATGCCGGGCTCGATCCTATAACGTCATGCCGGGCTCGATCCTATAACGTCATGCCGGGCTCGATCCTATAACGTCATGCCGGGCTCGATCCGGTATCAACCGCCGCCTACGGCGTGTATCACGTCCACTTCATCACCGTCGCTAATAGCGGTTTCAGCATACTGAGACCGAGGGACAAACGAACCATTAATGGCTAATGCAATTTTATCACCTTGAAAACCTTGCTGCTCGAGTAACAACATGGCGGATAGTGGTTCTGTCAGTTGTATTTTCTCGTTGTTTAATGAAATAGTTAACACGCAGGATTGTCCTGTAATTTTTTTATATAGGATGACTGAACGGGCTTATATAACACATCAGCAAAGTCTCGAACGACCGTGGTCGAAGAATCAATTAACGCCAATGCGTGCTGCACGACAATGGGCGCTAATAAGTAACCGTGTCGATATAAACCATTTACGCAAATCAAACCATCTTGGTATTGAATCTGTGGTCGATTATCATTGAGTGCTGGGCGCAAATTTGATGTCATCTCGATAATTCGAGCTTCGGCGAATGCCGGATTAATAGTATATAAGGCGCTACTTAATTCTAGTGCCGACTGCACGCTCACTGGCGATCTGTCTTCGCTTTCTATTTGTGTGGCGCCAATCACAAATTCTTGATTCGCTTTAGGGACTACGTACAGCTGATAACGCGGGTGTAGCAATCTAACCGGGCGTTGTAACTGAACTTCATCGGTTTGTACACGGAGTATCTCACCTCGTACACCTCGCACACCTTGCCATTGCGTTTGTGCACCCACACCGCGGCAATCAATCACCAGATCAAACGCTACACGCCGTTTTTCGCTAATAAGAACTAGCGCATTAGGCTCAACGTCCACCGCCGTATGCTCAACACATTCGCCCCCTAATTGCTGAATCCGCTGCAACAACACCGATAATAATTTTCGATTATCAATATGCGCTTCTTCCGGCAAAAACAAACCCTGGTGGAAATGTTCTCCAACGTCAGGCTCTATCGCTAGCACACCCTGTTTATCCAGTCGCTTGCCCCACGCTGCTTCGGGCACTTGCCGTTGCATATCGTGAATATATTGTTGCAGCAGCGATTGATCGCGGTTGTGCGCCACGATAAGGCTGCCTTTTTGAGAATAAGGAACGTCAACGTTATCGATGGATTGCCCGGTTGACTGTTCAGACAGCTGTTCTGACAAATGCGCTAACCATTGCGGCCATTGCGCCAAGCTCGCCATGCCTAGGTCGTACATTAAAGATTCGGTATCGATTGCTTCAGAAATAGGCGATATCATGCCCGCTGCGGTGTGCCCAGCCGACGGCGAATCCCTTAGCGAACCCGCATCATACACACTGACATTATGCCCAGAACCTAACAATTGCCACGCTAATAAACGCCCTAGAAGGCCGCCGCCTGCAATCGCGATTGAAGAATGACTCGTTAGGTTTAACAATACGCCTCCTCGATAACATTAAAAATTAGCGCTTGAATCTTACAATACACGTCAATAAAGATTACTGACTCTTTATTGACGTGTTCACCTTGTAAAATAAAACGTTCCTTTACACTTCGTGGTAAATCTCGCTACCGGTTTGCTTAAACTTATCCGACATTTCTTCCATGCCTTTTTTAGCCGCTTCGACTTCATCTAATTCTTGTTTCGCTGCATAATCACGCACTTCTTGCGAGATTTTCATCGAGCAAAATTTTGGCCCGCACATAGAGCAGAAGTGTGCCACTTTAGCGGAATCTTTTGGCAGGGTTTCGTCATGAAATTTTCGCGCGGTATCAGGATCCAAACTCAAATTGAATTGATCATCCCAACGGAATTCGAAACGCGCTTTCGATAAAGCATTATCACGAATTTGTGTACCCGGATGGCCTTTGGCTAAATCCGCTGCGTGCGCTGCAATTTTGTAAGTAATGATCCCTTGTTTCACGTCGTCGCGATTAGGCAAACCTAAGTGCTCTTTGGGCGTAACGTAACACAACATGGCACAACCGTACCAACCAATCATCGCCGCACCAATACCCGATGAAAAATGATCATAACCCGGAGAAATATCGGTAGTTAATGGGCCCAGCGTATAGAACGGTGCTTCGTGGCAATGCTTTAACTGCTCGTCCATATTTTCTTTAATCATATGCATCGGCACATGGCCGGGGCCTTCAATAAAGACTTGTACGTCGTGCTTCCAGGCAATTTTAGTTAACTCGCCTAGGGTTCTTAGCTCAGAAAATTGTGCTTCGTCATTAGCATCGGCCACACTGCCTGGACGTAAGCCATCACCTAAAGAAAAGGTCACATCGTAAGCTTTTAGGATTTCACAAATGTCTTCAAAGTGGGTATATAAAAAGTTTTCTTTATGATGCGATAAACACCACTTCGCCATAATAGAACCGCCACGCGATACAATACCGGTCACACGTTTGGCCGTCATCGGCACATAACGCAATAACACACCGGCATGAATGGTAAAGTAATCGACGCCTTGCTCGGCTTGCTCAATCAATGTATCGCGAAAAATTTCCCACGTTAAATCTTCGGCAGCACCGTTTACTTTTTCTAACGCTTGATAAATCGGTACGGTACCAATGGGTACAGGTGAGTTACGTACAATCCATTCACGGGTTTCGTGAATATTATTACCCGTTGATAAATCCATTACGGTATCGCCACCCCAACGGGTTGACCATACTAACTTTTCTACTTCTTCTTCAATTGAAGAGGTCACTGCTGAGTTACCGATGTTGGCATTAATCTTCACGTGGAAATTACGACCAATAATCATTGGCTCGATTTCAGGGTGATTGATGTTCGCAGGAATCACAGCACGGCCACAGGCTATTTCTGAGCGTACGAATTCTGGTGTGATGTATTTAGGCGTTGATGCGCCAAAGTTCTCACCTGGGTGCTGGTCACGCATCGCAACTTCCATTTCCGCTTCGCTTAACGCAAGGTTTTCACGAATCGCAATGTATTCCATTTCCGGAGTAATAATGCCTTGGCGAGCATAGTGTAATTGGGTGACGTTTTTACCCGCTTTCGCTTTACGAGGCTTTAAGTTATGTTCAAAACGTAAGTTTTCTAAGGCGATATTGCTATCACGCATATTGGTATAGCTAGAGGTATAACGATCTAAAAAATCGGTGTCATCACGCTCACTGATCCACGGCTCACGGAGTGCCACTAGCCCCTTACGCACGTCGATGTCGGCAGTAGGATCGGTATAAGGACCCGATGTATCGTAAACACGTACCGGCACATTGGGTTCTTCGGTGCCATCTTGCAGCAAGGTAGGAGACACTATCACTTCGCGCATTGCCACCTGAATATCAGGACGACTGCCTTCAATATAAATTTTGTTTGAACCAGATAATGGCTCGGTAGACAGTTTATCAACGGTAGCAGATTCGCTTAATTTGCGAACAATGGATTCAGCCATGATCATTCTCTTTATTAAAGTGATAGATATTGATCAAAGCGATAACAAAAACATGGACAACTAAGAGGGTGAAGCACAAGACCTGCTCAACATAGAATAGAAAACAGGCGCTGCAACAAAGGACACTCTTGTTCCCTACGCAGACATCACTCTGATCAGGTTCAACGGGACAATCTCAGCCTAAAACCACGTTACTTATGGCAGTAAACACCCCGACAAGATAGTATTTAACTTGTAATTATTGTAGAGGGTTCGCTAAGACTTGTCCAATAATTCAACAGCAAAATATCCCAAACTAAGGTTCATCTATAAATGGCTTGTCGTGAGGAGACATATAAATGGTCATTCCTATTGATGAATGGGTACGACTAGATACAGACGTTTGCTTATTACAAACAACACCATCTAATGGTGCGAAGATGGCCGTTTTAATTTTTCCGCAGCAGAATCCTATTTACGGATGGACACTAGCTAACACCCTACAACAGGGCCACTGTTCCTCTATAAGAACCTCATAAGTCGCATACAGGTCCTATTTGCGAATCCAACCCAAACACAGGCTATGCTGCCTAAACCTACCTTCGCTTCAAAGATTACGCTACACTGGCGCGAATCTTTATCTGCCTTATCAGGATGCTCCTTTTGCACACACTTTCTCAGTTACGCTCTGGCGAGCTAGTAGGCATTCAGCATTTAACTTTGTCCGAAAACCTAACGACATTCCCACTCGAAATATTGGCGCTTGCCGACAGCTTAAAAAGCATAGACCTGTCCAACAATCAACTTTCATCACTACCTATGGAGCTAAGCCAGCTGCATCAACTAAAAATTATTTTTGCGTCCAAGAATCAATTCGATACGCTGCCACCCGTGCTTGGGCAATGCGCCAACCTAGAAATGGTGGGTTTTAAATCGAATCAAATACAACATGTGCCAGAAGACGCTCTTCCGAAAAAGTTACGTTGGCTGATACTGACCGATAATAAGATAGCTACCTTACCGGATTCATTAGGCGAGCGACCTCTTCTACAGAAGCTCGCATTAGCGGGTAATCGCCTCACCGAACTGCCGAACACTTTATCCAACTTACATCATCTAGAATTGCTGCGTATTTCTGCCAATCAACTTAGCACCTTCCCAGAACAATTACTGGAGCTCCCTAAATTGGCTTGGCTCGCCTTTGCAGGCAATCCTTTCACGCAGCGCAATCATAGCGGTGACGATGAGGAAGAAGAGGCGACAAAATTTTGCAAAAACGCAAGTAACAGCGTGCCAGTAATACCATCCGCTAGCTTTACGATTCAAACGTTATTAGGCCAAGGCGCTTCTGGTGTCATTTCAACGGCAACGTGGAATTCACCGCAAAATCAATTTCCAAACGACATCGCTGTTAAAGTCTTTAAAGGTGAAGTGACGAGCGACGGCCGCCCCAAAGATGAACTACAGCTGTGCCTAAAAGCGGGTAGCCACCCCAACCTTGTTAAGCCTTTAGCACAGGTGAACGAACCAGGTTATTTAGCCTTAGTCATGGAGTTAATCCCAGCTCATTATCATAATTTAGGCTTACCCCCTAGCCTAAAAAGCTGCACTCGCGATACCTTTCCCAAAGGCTTTAGCTTAACTGCAGAACAAGTGAATAAAATTATCGGTCAAATGCAGGAGGTTTTTGAGCACCTTCATAACAAGCATATTTGCCACGGTGATTTATATGCTCACAACACCTTATTCGATCAAGATGCTAACATCATCTTCGGCGACTTCGGCGCAGCCACTATGTACCACATGCTTAACGACGAACAGCAAAACAACATCATGAAGATAGAACAGCGGGCATTAGATTGTTTTATTGAGGATCTATGGAGCGTTTGTGACGAGGAAAACCAAAAACCTCAAGCGCAACGAGGTAATAAACAGCTTAGTTACCCGCCTTATTAACAGGGACCTCAATACCACAATTAGAGGGGGTGTTAAAATTGCGTTATTGCATTCTTACGCATCAATCATTAGCATAAACTATGCTCATGAGAAACACGCTACGAATATTTTCTATGATATCAAAGCAGATAAACATAGGGAATTTTAATGAGCTAATTTAGTGTATACATCAATACGAATGATGATAGCCGCAAAACACACCCTGTTTTGTCAATGTTCAGACGGATCTTCTTGGCGCATTAAATAGTCGCGTCGTTATCCCATTAGCCTTCGTCAAGCCTAAATAAAGCCGTCCTCATAACATTTGTCCTAAGATGGCTATTAGATGACCATCAACGGGGAACCATGTTATTTACTTACCCACTAACTGACTACTGTAGCGAGTTCATGTTTAAGGGAAAAAGAAGGCATGATTGTGATCAACAGAGAAAATATTTACGATGCCGTTGATTTTCTTTTTTCAGGGATTTGGCTGTTAATGACAATACGGAACCTAAAATCTGAAGAGGCTTATTTGAGAGTTGACCACCATGAAGGATTGTAACCAGTGCGGTAAATGTTGCATCAAATATGGCGACGGCGCTCTTTCGGCAACTAAAGAAGAAATTGATCTATGGGAAATATTTAACCCCGGCATATTCAAATACGTTAAAAAAGACGATATATGGTTCGACCCTGAATCAGGAACAAAATTAAAAACCTGCCCCTTCCTCGAAATCACACCCCAAACAAACCCTCTCACCCCAAAAAAATACACCTGCAGTATTTACACGGACAGACCCGAAGATTGTCGCCATTACCCTAGTTTAATTTCTGAAATGATTCGGGATGAATGTGAAATGATTGAAGTAGTTGATATAGAAAATCATAAAAAAGCGCAGATTACGTTAGATGTATTAATGAGCGATAGTCGCCCTTCACGCTCTCAGGAGAAGAAGCGCAATACAATTTAGCCTCGGTTTACAATGGAGAGAAATAATTTAGGGGTATCTACAGCTCACTTTACCCCAAAGTGATAGAGATTAGAGCCATCATGTGTAGGACTTAACTCTTTCCAGCAACGCCACAAAACCATTCATCCGCGAAGCACTAAGATACTTTTCCAAACCTAATTTTTGATATTGCTCTTCTACATTAACCGCTTGTATTTCTTCTGTAGTTTTTTCATTAAACCAAAACAATAATAACGTCGATAGGCCTTTAATTAAATTGGCGTCGCTATCGATGAGGAAATAATGTTTATTGTCTATGACTTGATGTTGAACCCAGACAAGAGACTCACAGCCTTTTACTAGATATTGCGACTCTCGAATGTGTGGCTTAGGTTGAATAGCACCACCCCATTGCTGCAAGACTTTAAAGCGTTTTTGCCATGAAGGAGCATCTAGCAAATCTTGCCACTGCAGGTGTGATAGATCATCGCCCAATGAGTGGGTAGGTTCTAGCGATACCTCTGCAAGTGTAACAACCGAAGAAACAGGTAATGACGCAGACGGCAATTCATTTATGAAGGTATCTATAGCGCCCACTAAACGATCCATATCTTGATACGTATTATAAGCCGCAAGGGAAATACGCAAGCCATTATCAGCCCCCTGCGTTATCGCTAAAGATTGCCATAAGGTTTGTGCACAATGCTGACCTACACGTACCGCAATATCATTTTCATCAAGCCAGTATGCGAGATCACTTAACGCGAAAGCATCGCCTACGCTAACTAAGGTAGCGATACCCACATTATTTTTTGGTGATGTTATTAGTTTAAGGCCGGTTGAGGGGGCACACACTTTTAATAGATGATGATGCAAATAGACTACCAACGACCGCTCGTAAGCGAACATTGCAGGGCGGTTTTGCTGCTGCCAAAATAACAGGCACGCTTGCAAACCGGCTATGGCACTGAGCGACGATGTACCTGCCTCGAACCGTTGCACGCCATCCACAAACGTACTGTGCTGCAAAGCAACATGATCGCCCATTTCGCCACCCACCTGTAAAGGTGGCATTCTTTCTAACAACGTGGATGTTGCATACAGTAAGCCAATCCCGGTAGGGCCATAAAATTTATGTGCCGAACAGACTAAAAAATCACACGACCATTGCGCAGCTTGCAAAGGAATATGACAGGCAATCTGCGAGGCATCTAGCACAATAATGACATGGGGAGAGCGTTGCTTAACTTGCGCGAGAAGAGCAAAGTCGATGACCTCACCTAACACATTTGATGCGGCAGATATCGCAACGATGCGTGTGCGACCATTAACCACATCTGACCAGCGCGAGAAATCCGGACTCCCTGAGGTGTCTGCGGGTAAAAAAACCAACGTGCATTGCTGCTGTTCAGCTAAACGTTGCCACGGCAATAAATTCGCATGATGCTCGCCAGCAGTTAAAATAATTTCGTCACCTACGCCACACATGCTAGCCAGACCGAAGGCCACTATATTAATTGCTTCAGTGGCACCAGAGGTAAAAACCACTTCAGCGGCGCTGTTTGCCCCTAAAAATTCAGCCGCAAGCTGCCGTGTTTGCGTCACCATATCGGTGGCCGCTCGCGCTAGGCGATGACTAGCACGCTGAGCATTGCCGTTTTGGTGAAGATAAAAATGACTGATCGCGTCGATAACGCATTGGGGCTTTTGCGTGGTTGCCGCATTATCGAGATAGACTAACGATTGATTGGCTGCTTGAGAAAACAAGGGAAATTGCGCTGTAAACTGTTCGACATCAAAATTCATAAGCGGCTATTTTTGTTTGCGGTTGCACTTTAGGCTTGTGGTTGACTGCTCACTATTGCTTCGTTAACGTTACCATACGGGGGAAGTGGGAGGGACTGCTACAATTAGCGTAGGGCTTACATAAACATAATTGTAGTGTGCCGTAGCAGTAACAGCCCACCCCATATTTAGCGTCTAAGCAAAGCGGTTGTCTAAAAAGCTAACGATGTCTGTCGACTCGTAAAGCCATTTTACGCTATCACCGTCTTCAATACGCAAACACGGCACTTTTACTCGTCCACCTTGCTGCTCTAATGCTGAACGGTGTTGCGGATGCTTAATATCGCGGATCTCAATCAAGATGTTTAGGCGATGTATGGCACGGCGGGTTTTCACACAAAAAGGGCAGGCATATAGTTGATATAAGGCCAGTCCATTGGCGTTCGTCTGTGCATGTGTCTGACTGGAGTCACTGCGCTTGACGGGCTTGGGGTTGGTCAACCAACTAATTAATACGATGATCATGCCAACACCGTTTCTGAGCGCTTTTACTATCATTTTAATGTGCCTGTTTAATATGCTTATTTGAGCCTGAAGTGTAAACCTAAAAATCGAACCTAAAACAACGAATCTTTAAGAACGGGAGTGTATAGCGCCGCTGGGGTATTGTAAAACAGCAGATTAGCGCTCACGCCTGTTAATGTTTACGCGTATAATGCGGCTAAACGACTGCATTGCATGCTCCACATCACTGTAAACGTGACATCTGTCTATAATGATGTACGTTAAAGACTTAAAGACGAGTCTATCTACTGGTGCTATTTATTGATATTGTCTGTTAATACTGCCTGTTGATACTAGCCATTGATGTTATTGATTAATACTACCCACAGATATTATCCGTTAAGGAAACACTATTACTGGAGCTACACTCTACTGGTGCAGTTCATTTATATTATAAGGCCACACCATTGAAAATTGACATTTACACCAGCATAAAGAACGGCAGCAAAAACATATCGGTCCCTAAAGGCACTAAGATCGACAGTATTAGCTTTCCTTTCGATCTTGATCCAGACCTACTGACACTATCACCTTTTAGAACACGCTTAGAAGTCGTTACTGGCAAAGCCCATTCAGCGCTTGATCAAGATGATGTCATCAAGCAAATCGAAGACAAAGGCTATGCGATTCATGGTGCAAAAACCCTACTTGATCTTGGATCTAAAGCTGACCTTGGTGCCAAAAAAGACACTCCGTTGGCAGATGCGAGCTAAGTGATATGACTATTGTTGAAATCAATCAAGAACCTATCGAACTGTATAAAATACTCAAGTTCGAAGGCTTAGCCAGCAGTGGCGCAGAAGCTAAAATAGCCGTTGCCCAAGGCCATGTGCAACTTAATGGTAAAGTCGAAATACAGAAACGTAAGAAGGTCATGTCGGGTGACACCATCACGTTTAATGGTGATACTCTACAAATTAAGCTTGTTTAAGGCGTGACACTCTATTCGCATGACATCATCTTGCTAGACGCGCCGTATCTAAACATGCGTTACTAAACGCGTTACTAAACATGCGTTAATAGTGTCGCTATAATCAGCTTATTCAGTAAGGGTCCGCTAGATGGAATACATCTTAGGCATGTTTAGCATGGGCGTATTCGCCGTCACCGGTGTCATTGCCACCCGCCACAAAAACCTCGACATTTTAAGTGTGGTGATGCTCGGGTCAATTACCGCGCTAGGTGGCGGTACCATTCGCGATATGATTTTAGGTAACTACCCTATCTACTGGGTGAATGACCTATGGTATTTATGGGTATCAGTGTCGGTATCCTTCACCGCCTTTTTTATTATTAAGGCCTTGTCTAATCGTTACCAATTGCTACTTTATATGGATGCATTAGGGATATCGTTGTTTTCGATCACCGCCGCGTTAAAAACCACTAACCTAGGTTATTCACCGTCTATTGCCGTTGTGATGGGCATTATTACCGCTATCTTTGGTGGCATTATGCGAGACATTTTATCTGATAGCCCCTGTTTACTGCTGAGTAAAGAACTCTATGCCACACCCGTACTGGTTGGTCTAAGTATTTTTGTCACGCTTAATCATTACTTACCCAACCCTGCGCTTAACGTACCCTTGTGTATAGCGATGATTTTTGTGATGCGCTCTTGTGCTATTTTTTATAAGCTCGAATTACCCAAGTGGTTTATTGCTCGTTCGTAAGGACTGATTAACTTAGCAGCCACTTAACTAACAACACTTTAATGTTCAACTTTAGTACTCAGCACTGCCCGTAGCTGTTCAGATTGCAGTCAACATTGTGCTTAGCGAGGCGAAAGATGTGAGTTTACCAGTGACAACAATCATTTTTTAACGCAGTTCAGCGCGATGTTGACTGCGAGCTGAGTAGTTACTAACTTTATTATAAGCGACATACACTATGACCAACAATGATGTACTCCGCCGCCTACGTTATACCTTTGACTTAAACGACACTAAAATGATAAAGGTGTTTTTATCGGCAGGTAGTACTGTCACACGAGGGCAGATAAGTAATTGGTTGAAAAAAGATGACCATGCGGATTACGTCAATTGTAGCGATGTTTTACTCGCTACCTTTTTAAATGGCTTTATTAACGAAAAGCGGGGCAAGAAAGACGGCGAGCAGCCCGTACCTGAGAAAAAACTCAGTAACAACATCATTTTAATGAAGCTGAAAATCGCCTTAAATTTAAAGGCTGAAGACATTATTGCCATTATGGATTTAGCCAGCTTCACTATCAGCAAGCCCGAACTCAGCGCATTGTTTCGTAAAGCGGGGCATAAGCATTATAGAGCATGCAAAGACCAGTTTATGCGCAACTTTTTACACGGCATACAAATAAAATATCGTAAAAATGAAGACACCCATGAAGACAGCAGTAAAAACAGTCATGGCGAGCGCATTGACGACAGCGATGAAAGCGAGCGCACTAAAGTCATAAACACCAGTGGCTTTGCATGGAAACAGGAAGACTAACGTCATGATTATCGTCCCCTTTCACTCGCCAGCTTTTTGCTATCACACTCACTAACGACAACTGCCCATACTATTATGAGAAAATCACTACAAGAACAACTACTCGGTGCAAAGCTAATTGACGAGAAAAAAGCCAAAAAGATCTCTAAGCAAAATCGTAAAGAAAAAAACGTTCAGCGCCGTAGCAAAGAAGACAACACGACTGAAGCACAAGCTGCTGCACTAAAAGCCAAGCAAGAAAAAGTTGCACGCGACACTGCCCTTAATGTGCAGCGCAACAGCGCAGCCGAGAAAAAAAGGGTAGCAGCTCAAGTGATCCAAATGATCAGCCACTTTCGTGTCACGCGAGTACAAGGTGATACCGATTACAACTTTACTGATGGAAAAGTTATCAAGAAAATAAGCATCAGTAAAAAGTTATCGGACGAAATTGTGCGCGGTCGCTTATGTATTGCTCGCCTTAATGACAAGTATGAAATCATACCCCGCCCTGTGGCAGAAAAAATTCGCGAACGCGACGAAAATGCTATTGTGGTGTTTAATGCGCTACCGAGCCAGCAATCGAACGCTGCAGAGTCTGATGATAATTATTATGCGCAGTTCGAAATACCCGATGATTTAGATTGGTAATGTTAGAAGTGACCAGTTTATATATAGCCGCAGGCTACACGTAAAGACTTACATTGTAGCTTACACTTAGTGCTGCTTTATACTTGAGGCTTAAGGCTTGCATTAATATTTAACGCTACCGCCTCGGCCACTTTAATGCCATCCATCGCTGCCGACATAATACCACCGGCATAACCTGCCCCCTCACCCGCTGGAAATAAACCTTTAGTATTCACGCTTTGATATTGCGCATCACGTTTAATATTAATAGGCGCGGACGTTCTGGTTTCTACTCCCGTTAATAATGCATCTTCTAAAGCGAAGCCTTTAATCTTCCTATTAAACGCGGGAATCGCTTCTCGAATAGCCTCGATACAAAAATCGGGCAAGGCATCGGCTAAATTCGTTAATTTAATACCCGGCTTAAACGACGGCTCAATAGCACCTAATTTTTCGGATGATTTATTCTTTAAGAAATCACCCACCCTTTGTGCTGGCGCATCGTAATTACTGCCCCCCATCACATAGGCAAGGCTTTCAAGCTTACGCTGAAATTCGATACCCGCTAAGGGATGCTCCGGGTAATCCGAAGGATCTATACCCACTACTACCGCGCTATTCGCGTTGCGTTCGTTACGCGAATATTGGCTCATGCCATTAGTGACAACACGATGTTCTTCAGATGTCGCGGCCACCACAGTGCCGCCGGGACACATACAAAAACTATAAACCGACCGACCATTTTTACAGTGGTGTACCAACTTATAATCTGCTGAGCCTAAAATATCATTACCTGCATTGGAACCAAAACGTGCCTTATCGATCATCGACTGCTCGTGTTCAATCCGAAAGCCTACCGAGAATGGCTTGGCTTCGATATACACTCCCGCCCCATGTAACATTTCAAAAGTGTCACGCGCACTATGACCTATCGCTAAAACTACGTGACGTGTCGCTATCGCTTCGCCACTAGACAACGATAAACCCGTCACTTGACCATCATCAATATTAATATTGTCAACGCGAGTACTGAAACGAATCTCGCCGCCAAGTGAAATAATGGTCGCGCGCATTTTTTCAACCATTGACACCAGTTTAAAGGTACCGATGTGTGGCTTGCTGACATACATAATTTCATCTGGCGCACCGGCAGTCACAAACTCTTCTAGTACTTTACGTCCGTATTGCTTGGGATCTTTAACCTGACTATAAAGCTTCCCGTCAGAAAAAGTCCCTGCACCACCCTCACCAAATTGCACATTTGACTCCGTATTGAGAATTTTTTTACGCCAAAAACCAAACGTATCTTTTGTGCGCTCGCGCACCTCTTTTCCACGCTCCAGCACAATCGGCTTATAGCCCATTTGCGCTAAGACCAACGCTGTTAACAAACCACAAGGACCAAAACCAATCACTACCGGACGCTCAGTCAATACTTTAGGTGCCGTGGCTACATGGCGATACGTTAGATCTGGCGCGATTTTAATTAAATGGTCATCCGCAAACTTTTCCAATAAGTCGGCATTAATACGGGTATCTACATCCAAGGTATAGATCAATAAAATAGCGGTCTTTTTACGCGCGTCATAACCCCGTCGAAATACCTTGACCTCTATAAGTTGATCTGCGGTTATATCCAAGCGCTGTAAAACAGCCTGCTTTATCGCGACTTCATTATGATCAAGTGGTAGCTGAATATTGGTGAGGCGTATCATGAAATGTGGACCCAAAGGCAATCGTTGAAAGAGATGACATAAAAGGATGGGGATTTTACGGTATTTTGGGTCTTTATGCTTTTATCTTATCGAACTTATCTCACACCATTACCTATGCCGATACGATGCTAGCGACACAACAAAGAAATCAGCCAAACCAGAAATAGAGGGTTCAAAGGCCCAAAAGGTGACAATGGGGAGAAATGGAATAACTATTATGCCGTATTAGCTGACGGTCGCTGTCCTTTGGCAACATATAGTGCCTGGTCGGCTTGACGATATAGGGCTGTCAAGTCACTGGCATCACATTTAGGCACCGAAGTAGCAATACCTGCACTGATAGCGACTTGCTCGTAGGCATCAACCGTCATGTTAAGCTCATCCACTTTTCGACAAACACTGTCTACGATCACTTGGGCTTGAGCGCTCGACACTTGAGTCAACACTAATACAAATTCATCACCTCCAATACGTGCTGCGATGTCCCCAGGGCGGCGAGCCTGAGTTTTAATCAGTTGTGCTATATCTTGTAAACATTGATCTCCGGCAATATGACCGAAACAATCATTAAATAACTTGAAGTGATCGACATCAAATACCACAAAGCTCATTTCACTATTATTTCGCTTGGCACGAGAGAGTTCCTCGGTCATTAATGACTCTAAACCACGCCGATTGTATAAACCGGTCAAAGGGTCTTCCAAAGATAGACGTTCTGCCTGCTGTAGAATGAGCTTGTTTTCCGTCACGCTATGATGTGAAATCACATAGTGATCAGCTTGGTCTTTTAACGGAGCCACGTTGAAAAAATACCACCTTTTTTCTTTGAGGCTATGACAAGGATATTCATAACCAAATGAAGGTTTACTGCTTTTCATCACCGATTCTAAGCCATTTAACACCGCTGTAGCATCATCATCATTGTCGTCTGCGGCGCGTCGACATACGTCTAAATAGTTATACTCTAACCAGTTAATATCATTGTTTGCCATGCCGTTTTTATTGGCAAACTGCTTCCAAGCATCGTTTACATAGCAAATTAAGCCGCTTCGGTTGATCACCACAACGTGGGTGCTTAGGGAATCAAGAATAGCATCTAGCATATAGTGATTATTTGCATTTGATATAGGTCTCGCTTATGGCGCTTAACTTATAACACTTAAGCAAGACGCACTAATCATCGGTTATTATTATACCTAAGGTTAAAATTACGGGTTTTGCAAGGGGAATACCAATACTTAATTCGTATAATAGGAGGGGGGTGTTAGGTTATTAGCATCTAACCATACATTATACGCCAAACAATCGACGGCTGTTTGGCGTGGTTATGCTCGTCACCGGCTCTAGTGATACGCCTTTTGTTAACGCTAACGAATGTGCAATTTCTGTCGACGATAGAGGTGAGTTCATCTGACCTTGGTAACCATACAACGACATATCCGGCGCATCGGTTTCCAACACTCTCGACTTCAATGGCATGTGATGTATTGTTGCTATGGTTTTTTGTGCCCTTGGGTGGGTAATACTTCCCCCCCCACTCCCAAGTAAAAAACCATGTACCAAAAGGTAACTGCGTTGTTTTTTACACCGTTAATGGCGAATTTTTGTATCACATGGAAAGTAAAGACGTACGCGGTGTACAAGCGACTAATGCCCCTAACAAGCTTGTCTTAAGTAATGGAAAAAGCAATATAATACGCTGTAGAGCAGAAGCTGAATTATCAACTGCCTCTATTATCCAACATAAAAACACCTATTGGGATAATCATCTAATTAGCTCATAAGATAAACGCTATGCAGGTGGCCATCTAAAAAATAAGTGCGTCATTATTCTATTGCCCAACACAGGACGGCGGCTCCAAGCCTAACATACATATTAATGTACGGTTGAGTCACGAGCATTTTTAAAATAATCGCCTATCGGCACTAACATTTCATTACTACTAGAGTTGACTTCATGACCAATCATCTCATCGTAGGGGCTTTGGTGGGATAAGTACATTCCTCGGATGACGAACGGGGTCAGCAGCTCCTGAATCGCAACGACACTGCGTCTTGTGAGCGATTTTCCTTTTTTTTCCAACACATAATATTGCTGTTGATCCACCTCTATCACTAAGCGATAAAGCGCCTGTTCTAACGACTCTAAAATAACTTTGTCGATCACGGGGAAGCGTGACAGTTCAGACAATAAAATGGGTTGTTTAATGTTATTCATATTTTGTTAGCTCTACACGGCATCGGATAAGGTTATCTTCGTTTTTACGTTTAATTTATTCTAGGGGATTGGCAAAGCATACCGTTAAACTCTATTATCACTCGCGTGTGGATAAATTCTAACATTGTACGGTCAAGTGCAGCCGGATGCTTCGACTGACTGGATTGAGAGTAGTATGGATGATCAATTATGGGGGCCATCCACGCAAATGATATAGAGAGGCCGTCTGGCGAAATCCGTTAAAATCTGAGAGGAAAAAATATGGACATGAGTTTAACAACACCCGGACTTTTGTTTCCGGCTATTTCGCTATTATTACTGGCATATACCAATCGCTTTGTTGTGTTAGCGAATGTTATTCGGCAACTGAGCGCCATCACTGATGGCCAGTGCCCAGAATTGGTCAAGCGACAGATTCATAGCTTACGCCAACGCTTGTCATTAATTAAGTGGATGCAGACATTTGGTGTATTATCATTTGTGCTTTGCACGCTGTCTATGTTGAGCATATTCTTACAAGCAGAATTCATAGGAAGTTTGCTGTTTGGTCTCAGTCTACTGCTATTGGTTGTATCGTTGATGTATTCACTTTACGAGGTGCACATTTCGACTCAAGCGATCAATATAGAGTTAGAAAAGCTGGCGCTGTAAGGTCAAAAAAGTGGGTTGTATAGGCATGAGTATCTAGCCGTAAACTACGATATTAACAGCCCTTGAAAGCGAAAAACCCACCGTTACAATGTAACAGTGGGTTTCATTTACAGGGAGTTGAGTCATTTCAACCGTGATCAGCGACGTCCTTCTTTCCTTGCTCCAATCCATTGCTGCATCCAGCGATGGCTATAATGCAATAATTAGCGACCATTGAATGTAGGCATATTCATCTTCGCTGCGTGAGATATCTCTCACAATATGTCATTTCAATAACTCACCATCACCCTCCAGATCTTTTAATGTACGTAATAAAACACCCTGTCTCTGAACAATGTGCTGTATAAGTGTCTCACGATGAGTATCGGTCATATCGGTAAAATCAACACGAAGATAGTACGTGTTTGTGTCGGTCACCTTATCACACGAGACAACTTGCCCTAAGGTCACCACATGCTTTGATGATGGACGTAATAGTAGATCTAATTCAAGTGACGTATTTGGGGCTAATGATTCTTCAATAGGGAATGCTATCCCGCTGGCACTGATACTCGCCTCATCGATTCGATGACAAGCATGCTGAGTCATTAAACTATCAAGTTCGAGCATCATTAATATGGCATCGATTTTTTTGTTGAGCTGACGGGCTAACGTAGCCAATTCAGGTGACGTATCCTCGACAACCCTCAGCTGCTCTTGAATAAGTGAATTATGATGATTGAGTATCTCTAAGGTATCGATACATTTTTCTGGATCATCCTCACCCTCTTTTTCAGGGATAATTACTCGATAAGACACGCCTAATGAATCGACAATACGAAAGTATCGACGACGGTTGTCTTTAGCTTTTGTCATATTTGACCCTCCTTAAACAGCTAAACGATACGATAAACTTAAAATATCTCTTCAGGCTGTAGCTCAAACAAATAATCTGGATTAAGATCTAAATCTCTCATGATATCTTTACCTTCAGTTTTAATAATCTCTTTATCTTCTTCTGAAATCTCATCGCCTAAGCCTTGGCGAATGACGATTTCCACGCGGCGATTGCGCGACCTATTTTCTTCAGAATCATTATTGACAAGGGATTTTGTATCCGCGAAACCGGATACCTCAAACCGTCTGCGATTAACATCTCCGTTCATTAATACCTGGGCAACGGATACTGCACGCGCAGTCGACAGCTCCCAGTTAGATCGATAGCGTGCAGAACTCATAGGAACATTATCGGTATGTCCCTGCACCTGTATTCTTCCTGGCTTTTTCAACACTGCGGCTCGAATATCATCCATTACGTCATAATAATCGTCATTCATAATGTGCGAGCCCGATGGAAATGAGCCTTGTTCGCGAATCCGCACAATAATTTTTCGGCCATCCGTTTCTATTTCTACTTCACCCGTAACAATTTGTTCACGCAAATCGTTAGCGAGCTCACGCGCGTCTTCTTGAGTTTCTCTAATTAACTCCTCCAGCTGTTGCTTAATCTTTAATTTAACACCGGCTTCTTTGTCAATATCTCCAGCCTCCACGTCGTACTGGTCAACTTGTTTAACGTCTAAACTCATTTGCGGAATATCTGCGGTTTTTTGCCAAATCTGATTAATAGGCGTTGGCTCTGGAATAGCAGGACTGAACTCTTGTGCAATAATACTGGTTCCCTTAGGTACCTCAGTGGCTTTAAGTTGTGTTTGCACACCAAATGCTTGCGCCATTGACCCCGCTAAACGCTTAAATTTCATTGCGTCCATTTCAGAAAATGATAATAACAAAACGAAAAAACACATTAGCAGTGACATCAAATCGGCAAAGGTCGCCATCCATGGCGGCAGGCCGTCGGGACAATCGCACTCTTCTTCTTCAACCATATGGCTCTCTTCTTGATTTTTTCTTGTCTGCTATATCTCTACCGCACTGTGCTGACTACTCTGTCACATCACGTTTACCTTCCGGAAGGTAATTGCGCAGCATGCTATCGATAATGCGAGGATTCTGACCATTTTGTATGGCTAATAGCGCATCAATAACCAGGTTTTTTACCTGCACATCATTTTTTGATTTAAGCTTTAGCTTGTCAGCAATCGGCTCGCAAAACGCATTAGCTAACACCGCACCGTATAACGTCGTTAACAAAGCTACTGCCATCGCAGGACCAATAGATTTAGGGTCCGACATATTGGCCAACATCGCCACCAGACCAATTAATGTGCCAATCATTCCCATGGCTGGCGCCACGGTCGCCATATTAGTAAAAATAGATGCGCCTAGCGCGTGTCGCTTTTCGGCTTCGGTTTTTTCTTTGGATAAAATGGCTTTCACCACATCTGGCTCGTGCCCATCCACCAGTAACTGGATCCCCTTATCCAGAAAATCACTACTGACCTGTTTACCTTCTAACGCTAACAACCCACCCTTGCGCGCTTCATCAGCCAGGGCTACAATCTCATCTATTAAGTCACCTAGATTAATGTCACTATTCTTAAAGCTTTTGCCTATCATTTTGGTAAAACCGAGATACTGAGACAAGCCATATTTAGCCATTACCGCACAAAATGTACCCCCAAACACAATCACAAATGATGGTATGTTGACGAACATCAAAATATCACCACTCAAAATCATGGTAACGGCAATTAAAGCAAAAGCCCCGATGATGCCTATCAGCGTTGCTAAATCCACAGCTAACCTCTCGTATCAATATTGAACGTTTTAACCTGCCCCTGTCTTAGTCTAGCTGCTATTTTTCATTTCTCCTGCTAAACTTGTAAATTATTCATTACCTCTGGTAGGGTAGCGGCCTAATCAAAATGATTGTTAATAGAGCAGATGTCATGACGAAAAAAGTACACAACGATGCGTCAGCGCCAGAAATAGCGCTTAACTTTGAGGAATCTATTGGTGAGCTCGAAAGCCTAGTCACCGCGCTTGAAGGTGGTGACCTTTCACTTGAAGAGTCACTCAACACCTTTGAGAAAGGCATTGGTTTAACGAAAACATGCCAACAGCAGCTCGCAAACGCAGAACAAAAAATAGCACTACTCACTGCATCAGGTGATTCTGTTGCGTTTGCTCACGACATCAATAGTGCTAGCGACGCCTAACCCGCTGGCTAAGTAACCTAACCCACTTACAAAAGTTAAAGAGTCTGCGCGTGCCTTTCAACGAATTTATTACTCACTCCCGTCAACGCGTCGATCGCGCTCTTAATAAACATATTGGTCGCTTTGATGCTCACCCTCGATTACTTGAAGCCATGCGGTACAGCTTATTCAATGGGGGAAAACGCGTGCGGCCGATCTTGGTGTTTGCCAGCGCAGAAGCGTTTGCGGAACCAAATAGTTATAGTGACCGTGCTGCCATAGCCGTTGAGGCTATTCACGCTTATAGTCTGATACACGATGATTTACCCGCAATGGACGATGATGATTTACGTCGTGGTCAGCCGACCTGCCACATTGCCTTTGATGAAGCCACTGCCATTCTAGCAGGGGATGCTCTTCAGGCTTTTGCCTTTGAGGCACTGTGTGAAAGTTCGGATGTGAATAATGAAGGTATTGATGCGCGCACCCAGTTAGAGATGATGCACATCCTCAGCCATGCCAGCGGGGCTAACGGTATGGTAGGCGGCCAGTCGATTGACCTCGCGGCGGTCGACCAAACACTGACTATTCACCAGCTTGAAACGATGCATCGCTTAAAGACGGGTGCGTTAATTAGTGCGTGTGTGCGTCTTGGGGCGATGTCCACTGGCCTAGCGTCAGATGCCCAACTTCATGCCTTACATCTTTATGCCGACGCCATTGGCCTCGCCTTTCAAGTGCAAGACGACATTCTTGATGTCACCTCAAACACCCATACTTTGGGCAAACAACAAGGCGCAGACGCGGCACTCAGTAAACCTACGTATATATCATTAATAGGTGTTGATGCCGCCAAACAAAAAGCCCTGCAATTACATGAGCAAGCGCTCGACGCCTTAAATAAATTCGATTACCGCGCTGACAACTTACGCCATCTCTCTGCGTATATCATCAACCGCAGGTCGTAAACGCTTTTAAAGGTATTCACAAGCGACTACAATTGGTGACTATGAATTGATAGCTACAAATTGATGGTTACATCATGTAAATTGTTAACGTGAGTGGGTCGTTGGTTATGACATACCGCACACTTTTTGAATGAGCGCGCGACGCCACATCGAATACATTTTTTTCACCTAATGCTGATAATATTTGCCATGTTCTCAGCACAACAGCAATGCAGCAAACCAACTTATGTCGATACCGAGTGAAATCCCCTTATTACGTCCAGATACGCCGCTACTAGACTCGATTAATTCGCCGGAAGATTTACGCCTACTCAATAAAAATGAATTGGCTGACGTTGCGGAACAGCTGCGCATTTATTTATTATATTGTGTGGGCCAAACTGGCGGCCACTTCGGGGCAGGTCTAGGCGTAGTTGAACTCACCATTGCCCTACATTACGTCTACCACACGCCCAATGATCGAGTGGTGTGGGATGTAGGCCATCAAACCTATCCTCATAAAATTCTTACTGGCAGACGTGAGCAAATGCTCACTATGCGTCAACATCAAGGTTTGTCCGGGTTTCCTAAGCGCTCCGAGAGCGATTACGATACCTTTGGAGTCGGGCACTCAAGCACGTCTATCAGCGCGGCCTTGGGAATGGCGATTGGCAGTGAAATGAACCCTGATCCCGATAGCCAAGCGCGTAAGCATGTCGCTATTATCGGTGATGGCTCGATGACTGCAGGTATGGCGTTTGAAGCACTGAATCATAGTGCGCATACCGGTAATGATCTGCTGGTGATACTTAACGATAATAACATGTCAATTTCTCCGAATGTGGGTGGCTTGGCAACGTATTTTTCTAAAATTTGGGCGAGCAAATCATATAATGCCTTGCGCGAGAATAGTAAACGCGTACTCACAAAACTCCCTATAGCATGGGAGATGGCTCGGCGTACCGAGGAACACATAAAAGGATTGGTATCACCCGGCACGCTATTCGAAGAAATGGGTTTCAACTATGTAGGCCCCATTGATGGCCACGACTTGCCTGAATTGGTCAGTTACTTCGAAAAGTTGAAAGAGATTAAAGGCCCCAAGTTACTTCACATTATTACTCGTAAAGGTAAAGGCTTCTCGCCTGCCGAAGCTGACCCTGTAGGCTATCACGCTCTCAACAAAATTGAACCTGCAACGACAACACCCCACGTACCCACATCCAAGAAAGCCACGCCATCCGCTAAAAAATACCAAGATGTATTTGGTGAGTGGCTCTGCGATATGGCTTCGGTTAGCGAGAAGCTAGTGGGTATCACCCCGGCAATGTGTGAAGGTTCTGGCATGGCCGGCTTTTCTGAACAATTCCCCGAACGCTATTATGATGTTGCTATTGCAGAACAACATGCGGTGACTGTGGCTGCAGGAATTGCTTGTGAAGGGCAAAAACCGGTGGTGGCTATTTACTCGACATTTTTACAACGCGGTTACGACCAATTAATTCATGACGTAGCACTACAAAACCTAGATGTCACTTTTGGTATAGATCGCGCAGGCATTGTTGGTGAGGACGGGCCTACGCATGCGGGCAGTTTCGACTTGTCCTTTTTGCGTTGCATACCCAACATGATTATTGCCGCACCGAGTGACGAAGACGAGTGCTATCAGCTACTCTCTGCAGCTTACCACTACAATGGCCCAGCTGCCGTACGTTACCCACGAGGGAAGGGCACTGGAGCAACTATCTCTGCGCAAGCGTCATCCTATAAAGACAATGCCATTAGTATTGGCAAGGCCAAAGTGATTAGAGAAGGCAAAGAAGTCGCTATTCTCAACTTCGGGACTCTATTGCCACAAGCCATAGCTGCCGCAGAAATACTCGACGCCACTGTTTATGATATGCGCTGGGTAAAGCCGCTAGACAGCAAAGCGATCACCGAGCTCGCCACCTCTCATCGACTAATAGTAACGCTAGAAGAAAATGCTATAGCGGGTGGCGCTGGTGGCGGGGTGTGTGAATTTATTGCGTTACACGGAATTAACGTTTCCGTATTGCCTTTAGGCTTACCAGATACGTTCATTGATCACGGTAAACGAGAGAAAATATTAGAAGGCATTGGTTTGAGCACAGAAGGCATTACACTTTCTATTGAACAACGTGTAGCCGTTTTAGATTAACCCAGTGTCTGTAATAACATTTTTTACAACTCTAGATCATCTCCACCCGCTAAATGTTGACTATAGCGCTTAACCGTAAAGATAAGCCCTAAAAACCAGCAATGAAATACCCCTAAAAGTTCCAGCGGTATACTTAGCTGGAATGCCCATTTTATTTACTCTACGTGTTACGCACCGTAAACTTTTATGAAACATCTATTGCACATTTCATTTCTCATTCTCATTGTCTTACCTACTTCGGTTTGCGCTAGCTACAGCTTGGTTAGTTCCGCGAAAGGTAAGTTTATTTTATTTGATGAGCACTTCCAAAGTATCGCGACAATAAGCACGCTTGCCTTTAAAGAAAAATGGCAGTGGATGGGGGTAGAACAAAAACAAAAACCAACAATTAACAATTATCAATCAACGTATAAATATACGCTCGACAATGAAAATATCCTATGGCAACTGGGCGTAAAAAACCAAGATGACTCGATTATTATTAACAACCTGCTGACGACCAAGCAGACTACGCCACTGACGTATATTGCTCTGGCGATTGAACCCAATAATGCACTAAAGAACGGCTACCTTCTTGTGAGCGGTTTGCAAGAAAACGTGACACGACTGGCTATCCCGCTAACAATAAAGAATACCGACAACATCACTAAAATGGAGTTTTTTGATAGCGATGATAATATACAATTTGGCATTCGATTTTCATCGCCTATGGATATCCATCACCATCAAAATTCACGGATCAAGCTGACGGGCAATAGTATTACTCCGTCACAACCACAAAAAAGCAGTATGGAAATTTTTTCTACGAAGCCCATTCGCTTTTATAACAATAATGAAGAGTTACCGCAGCAAACTCAACATGACAAATGGTTTGCTTTCAGCCCTAAATATACCGGCAGGGCTGGCGAGATAGGAATGCAAGATTGGCTGACCACGCCAAAGCATGTTTTACAGCAACGTGGCGATCAAGTTACCGACAACAGCGTACCTTACAAGGCATGGGGAACTAATGTTGAATTCATCCATGTCGCGCCTGACAGAAAAACAGCAAAAAAACGTACTGCTTTTTTTGCTAAATATGGCATAAACAATGTTCGCTTGCACAAGCTGAGCAACAGCGACTGGGAAGGGTTAGGCTCCACCAACAAAGCAAGCGAGTATGACCCTGAAAAAATGCGACGCTTTGACTACTGGTTATCGCTGCTAGAAGAAAGCGGGATTCGTTATGGATTTTCGCCTATTTGGGATTTGCGGGTCTACGAAGGCGATAAAAAATCATTAGTTGCTTATGATGAAATAGTCAAAGCAAAACCCCAAAAACCCGTCACCACTGGCCTAGTTTGGTTTGCCGAAGATGTACAGAAATTACATATCGAGACACTCACTAATTTATTGAACCATAAGAACGCCTACACTCAAAAACGCTATGCCGATGATCCTGCGCTAACCTATATAGAAATTCAAAATGAAGAAAATGTTTTTTTCTACACGTTTATGTCGAATGTTAAAAAACAGCCCACTTATCACAAAATGCTCGCTAAGCAATTTAGCGAATGGCTCATTAAAAAGTATAACGATCATAGCGGCTTAGTCACTGCGTGGGGAGCATCGGCCATTGACACCTTCAAAAATGAGGGCGGCCTACCCAACGAACAGCTAGGACTCAAAAACATTACTCCTGTCACCAGCCCGTGGTTTCACGACAATCAAGTCACTGGAAGCCATCGTGCAAAACGACTACAAGATACTGCTGAATTTTTATTTGCAAAACAACAAGATTATTATGTAAAGGCTACAAGAGCCATCCGTAAAACAGGATTTAAAGGGCTGATTGTTAGCAGTAATTGGCAGGCGGGCGACAAAGGCGCGCATTTTTTAAATTTATTAAGTGATTCAGACACTGGCGTCGTCGACAGACACAACTACCAAGGCGGGGCAAAAGGTAATCCAGGGTATACGATGAAGTCTGGATTTACGTTGCTTAATAGCACCATGATAGACAACCCGGGAAGCGGTTTACTATCGACAGGCATGCAGCAGGTCGCTAACAAGGCTTTTATGCTTAGTGAGTGGTTATCCGTCGTACCATCAGAATGGGCCGCGGCTGAGACGAGCATTATTGCAGCTTACGGCTTTGGCCTTCAGGGCTGGGATATCAGCTATCATTTCTCGAGTAATGGAGCAGGTTTTAGCGAGCAGCTAAACCCATCATTTAGCAAATTTAATAACCTTACCCCTGTAGGTGTCGGATTGTATCCAGTATTAAGCCGGATGGTTTTACGTCAAGACATTACTGAAGCCAAGCCTGTTGCTATTCGTCGACTCAGTAAACAACAAGCCGTCACAAACAATTATGACTTCACTCATGCTACCGAACAACAACACGACATCAAATCATTTAGCGGCACACCTAGTCATCATGCTCTAGCGGCCGGAAAAGTTTTAATAGAGTTTACCCAGGAACGCGGTCTATCGACGATTGACGACTGGGAGGAGAAGTATCGAGTCATCCATAACGACGGATCAAGCACGATTACTTCATCTACTCAGCAACTAGCGTGGACATACTCAGATAAAGAGCAGCAAGGCTTTGTAGAAATTAACAGCAAAGGGACGCAGGGTATTGTTGGGTTTTCCAAAAATAAGCCTTACGTTATGGATGATCTCACTATACAAGCTCTGTCGCCTTACTCTGTTATTCTTGCCACCGCCAAATCACCACAAGGGACTCTGGCGTCAGACAGGGAAGTTATAGTGCTGGCCATTGCTAGGGCGCACAATACCAACATGAAAATTGTAGGCGAATTGATTGCGAATGCAGGCGAAGCGCCTGTTATTTTAGAGCCTGTAAAAGCCACACTACGGTTCAAGCGCGAAGGCACTGTTCATGTACTTGACCATGACGGCATACGTACAGGCAAAACCTACCCGTTAATTGATGGTGTTTTCAATCTTAACACTGAAAAAGATAAGACTATCTATTACTTAATTCGTTTTGAGTAGCGTCACCTTACGCTGAATTTATATCATTAAATAGTGGTTAGACTTTCATCTCATGGCGACCCATAATCATAGTCCTGTATACCTGTAACAAAGATAACTGGCTATCTATTATGCCCGTCCTAATCCATTTTTCTACTAACGTTAAGCCGTATATTTCAACATCAAAATAAAATCAAATCTATCCTCCGCATATTACAAAGCCTGATCCGACTTCCCAAGCAGTATCACCTACGCTGACAAAACATCAGCATTCGTCGGCAAGTCACCACGACCTGAAGTTATAAAGGTGGCTTGCGGCTTGTACATAATAAATAATTTTAATTTTTTGATCTACACGAACATTGCCAGCGTAATAAGCTTGGATTAATCAAATTACAAATTCAATCTCCATCACTTTAAATAACAGGAAATAATTATGAAAACGATTAGCACATTTTTTTTATCAGCATTAATGACCTTCGGTTTTTTTAGTTCAGCGATTGCAGGACACCACGGAGAGAAAAAAGATATTGTAGACACGGCTGTAGCAGCAGGTGAATTCACTACACTAGTCGCGGCAGTGAAAGCTGCTGATCTCGTCGAGACATTAAAAAGTAAAGGTCCCTTTACTGTTTTTGCCCCTAACGACGCAGCGTTTGGCAAATTACCTGCAGGCACTGTAGAAGGTTTATTAGAAGATAAAGAAGCGCTAAAAAATGTACTGACTTATCACGTTGTATCAGGAAAAGTCACTGCAGAAGATGTGGTAAAACTATCAGAAGCAACCACCGTGCAAGGTCAAAAAATTGCTATAACCGTTAAATATGGCACCGTGTATGTTAACGGAGCAAAGGTGATTGCTACCGATATAATGACCAGCAATGGCGTTATTCATGTGCTTGACAGCGTGATTTTGCCGAAGTAAATACTTATCTAGGTAAATCTTTTAGGTTAACTCATTAGGCTTCTCGGTTATGCCTGACTTAGAAAATCCTGCACATTAGTGTTCAGGATTTTTTTGTATTGAAAGATTCATTTTCTTCATTCCCTTTCAGTGAAAATCAGTAGTCAGCATGCGTAATGCGGCATAGCCGAAAAATAGAGTTAACACACCCTCAAACCACACTCGCAACCTTACATAATATTGCTGCGCAACGGGTGTTGAAAACAATACAGCATAAGCAAGAAAGACGCTTAGACCGAGCAAGCCGCACCCTATTACAACGGCAAATGCCGTTTGGCCATGTGCATTTTCCTGCATAGCAAACGTGACAATAGACAGCCACACAAAAATCGCCTTGGGGTTAGTTAAGTGCAACAACAAACCACTAAAAAATATTTTCGTATAGTTTTTTCCAACAATATGCGGGCTATCCACTCCCTTTACTGATGGTGACTTTTCGCTTATAGCAGAGCGTAATGATTTATATGCGAGGAACAATAAGTAGAGCGCTGCTAGTACTTTCATCACAGACAAAACATACCAATAATTAGCCAGCACACTTGATAAGCCAAAAGCAGCCAAGGCTCCCCAAAACAATGAGCCCAGCATAATACCTAACGATAATACCAAGGCAGGCTTTCTACCTTGCTCCATTGCGGTTGCCATGATCGCGAGATTACTCGGCCCAGGACTTGCCACGCCTAAAATGTAAATAGAGTAAGCGAGTATTACATTCGTCGTAAAAAAAACATCCATTCGCACCCCCTTCTTTAACCCATTAATTCATTGACGAAACAAATGTCATCTGTTCAAACATTGGCACTACCACTAAGATCACCGATTTATAAGCCAAGCTCTTTTTTCAAGACATCCATTTCCTCACGTAATACATTAACCTCTCGTTCCAAACAGACAATGCGCTGCTCTTGCTCAGAAGATGGTTCTGCACTGACTAAAGAAACAGGTATTTCTTGCACAATATCAAGCTCGCCCGAGAATAAATGGCCGTAACGCGCCTCTCGTTTACCTGAACTAGGGGGAAGTTTAGCAACAAAGTCTCCGTCGTCACGCTCTATTAATCGAGCTATCACGCTGTCAACTTGCTGAACATTGGCAAAAGCACAAAGACGGTTGGTACGCGTCCTTAATTCACCTGGGGTTTGTGAACCGCGTAAAAATAAAATACAAATAACACCTAACTCTTCTGGGTTAAAATGAAACACACTAAACTCAGTATTGCATAACCGCTGTTTATATTTAGGCACTCTCCCCCCAAACATGACCTGCGTAATAAGTTTTTTTTCATTTAAACTATCCACCACTGACTGAACGTCATATTCAGTCAGTGACATCACTGGTTCACGGTTACTTTTTTGATTACAACCGTTGGTTAGCGCATTAAGACTGAGCGGGTATTGATCGGGTGTAGTGATTGACTTTTCTAGCAACACGCCTAATACACGAATTTGCAGAGAGGTTAGTTCTAACATATAAATATATCCTGAAAAATTAGTATGATTTTTCACAGTATAGAAAGACGACTTCATCTACCAGAAAAAACCAGATAAAACTCTATTAATATATTACGCCAATCAATTCAAAACTTATTGGCCACATTTTCCCAGCAAAAATTAAAGCGCTTATATAAGTCGTCGTAACCTTCAGGATCCACGGCGCCAACAACTGCCCACTCTAAAGCCAATTTTTTTGATTCTTCTTCTACTGACAGAGTGCCTATAGCACCTTTTTGTAATTGTTTGACCTGGTACTCCAACCGTTTTTGCTGTTCTTCTTCAGGTGAACTAGTGCCGGTTAACACCTCGATCTTTATACATAACAACTGCAGTGCGTCTCTATTGACCAGTTCATTTTTTTTGTTTTGTGGCATTATATTTTTTATTTTATCAACAATTGATTTTTTAGCTCCTTCAGGCCAATGTATAACTTGCTCTAGCTCAAGTTTAATATCGTCCATTACCTCGCAAGACCTTGCGCTATCCACCACAAGGGCGCGTTGGTAAATATTCAATTTTACAATAAAGGCAAAGAAAACCTGCCACGAATTCTTTGTCAACTGAGAGATTTCTTGGATTAACTTTTTTTCATACTGCTCACATTCTTTTGAAAATAGGTGCTGTATTTTGTTAGCGGCATTTTCAGGCAATTCGCCTATTTGATGATATTCGACTTTACAATCAGAGAACTCTTTCCTTTTCGATAAAAAATCAGCGCCAGATAGCGCCAAATATTGTCCGACATTTTTTAGCAAATTGTTTGCCTGAACAAGATTATCATTAAGACGTTGGTTATTCTCGCCAATAAGCGCCTGCTTTTTAGCGTAAACAGAATCACAGTGACCGCGAAAACTCTCCCACAGCAGCTTATCTTCTTTGTAGTAACCGCGCGGAATATTTTTCCATTGTGACTGCAGTCGTTTAACAGCACTAATCGCTTGTTCAACATTGTTCATTTCTGTAATATTTTTTGCCTGAACAACCAGCTGTTCTTTTTCTTTTTTATAACTGTCGTATTTAACATCTATTTTTTCTTGGATAGCCTGCTTGATGAGAGCAAAGGATTCCATTACTGCCTTGTTAGGTATTCGCTCTACAGGTGAATAACGATAAATTTCTTTTTTAGCGGCAGTGAGTATTTTTTCAACTTTTTCCCACTGTACGTTTTCCCAATCATTATTCTTATAAAACACTTCCAACTGATCTACCAACCGTTGACGCTTCTCTACATTTTCATTACGCTCATCCGATAATTTTTTATAATGCGCCTTACATGGTGCATAAGCTTCATCAGCCAGCTGACTAAACTTTTCCCACAAAAATTCTTGTCTATTATCACCACTTTGCTTTAGCATTTTCCACTCGCCCTGTAACTTCTTAATATTTTCGGACAACACTTCAACAGGCACCGAAGTGGCAACCAACTTTTCCATTGACTCTATGAGCTGATGTTTTTTCGGCTCAACAACATAGTCCTGCCAATCGACCATTTTTTCTAAGGCCTCCGTTAACAACTCTAATTGCCGGGCATGTCGCTGAGGTAATAACGTTAAGCTTGCCACTTTCTCATCAACAGAGTGTCGAATAGCTAGCGCTTTTTTAAGGTGCCCTTTATCTAGAGCCGCATGACTTTGATGAATAAGCCTAAGTATAAGATGCTGCTGTTGCTCTTCAGATTTTTCGAAGTCGCTTGTTTTTTTCGCTATATCTTTCAGCGTAATCACATAATCAGTTAAGGGGGGGACGAGAGAGAAGTATGACTGTGCCGAAATAGGTTCAAGCAGCATTCGAAAGTATTGCAAATCCTCGTCTACTATTTGTGTAACATCTTCCGTCTGCGTAATGCGCTCATGGCATGCTTTTATTATTCCTTTATTCTTATAAGCCTGTAAAATGTGGTCTGCTGTGTGACATAAGAACTGATATTGCTGGTTATGAACTTTTCGGCTTTCTCCATATTGCAGCAACTCACCCCAAGTAGACATCAACTGTTCTTTTTCTTTTTCCTGTACATCAAAAACCGATTCATCTACTTTATCTAAATCATAGAGATTATTGATATACAGCCAAAAATCATCTAATAGAGTCTGACGATTGTTATCGGCAGAGGAAAGGTTTTCTGACAACCTTTTCTCAGCATCTACTTGTTGTTGGTTATCATTTATTCGTTGCTGACATAACGTTCGATTAGCGCTAAAGTTTTTCTGTTGATGCTCTTCAATCAACAAGCGGGCAACAGAGTTTGATTCAATATCTGACCATTGCGCCAATAACCGGTTAAGACGAAAGGTATAATCCTTATCAAAACAACGATGACTATGCTGTTGCATTTGATCACAGAGTCGCTGTATGGTTTTTTGGAATTCAGTGACCGCGTCGTTCTCTGTTTTTAACTGGCTGAGCTTTTGCTTGATAATTTTATAGGCACTTTTATCTTTAGTTTTTAGCTCCTTTAGCAGGTACCTCAGCAATTCAGGTTGTTCTATACGCTCGGCCAATGTTTTACGCACCATAGCCGAGTGTGAGTGAGAGCAAATATCCGCCAATTGGCGTTGATCATCAATAGATTCTAAAACAGCATTCTGCAAGGCATGCTCTTTGCACTGTATCGCTATCGCTAGTAAGGTTTCCTTACTTCCAACCTCGTCCATTAGCTGAGTGGCCTCAATGGTTTTATCATCGAGGAGATTCGACAACCGTGAACGCGCCGCTTTTTCCAATGTTTTGTTTTCACCTGTTGCCGCATTCAATAACACGGAACCATAGGATAAACGCATCACGGCTGCCACTCGAACATCCATATTTGTTTCATCGCTAGAACCGTCTACGATAGCGGACAAGCTCTGCTGAGACAGTTTATCAAGCGCTTTTATTACTGTCTCTAGACTAGGGGTTTTTGACCATATTTTAACAATTTGTTGCAATAGATTCATAACATAATACTTTTAGTTATATTTACGGAGTTGAGGTATTTAGGGTTACAGGCTTAGCTCTGTACTATATTCGCCCCAAAAAACTTATAGATGGCACAAAAACCGCGCGCGTGAAGCAAACCCTCCGAAGTTAATGAGGAAGGCGCGTGCCACAACTCACCCTGAACACTGACTAGAACTTCCATTAGATATTAAGTGCCGGACAGGATGGAGTGCTGTCATCACCCCATTGATCATAGCTTACCATTTGCTCACGTAACAATATAATTTCCGTTGCAAACCCACGAAAAACGATACCAAGCTGATTGCGGCTAATAATATGTGTGAGGTTAGATACTATCGCATCTCACTGCTATCCCGCTAACCTTTTTCTGAAGTTCTGGAAGTCAACAGTGATGAGGCCTCCCGGATTTAGGCTTAACACAAGATATGAGTGAGTCGATGACTTGTAAAGATTTAACGCTATAAATAGACAATAATTAAAGCGAGATATTTTCTTGTCTGTCTAGGAACCTGTCGGACTTAGGGGATCGTAGCGAGGCAGTGAGAGATCTAGGGTATTTTTCCGATCATTTGAGGCGAATAGTGAGCCTATTCACTAAAAACAGCCAAGGCTCCCCAAAACAATGACCCCAACATAATACCTAATGATAATACCTAACGATAGCACCAAAGCAGGCCTTCTACCTTGACCCATTGCGGATGCCATGATCGTGATATTACTCGGCCCAGGACTTGTTCGCCTAACATGTAAATTGAGTAAGCGAGTATTGCATTGGTGATAAAAAAATATCCACTTTCATCTTCTCCTATAATTATTTTCTGTGCACTGCTGACATAAAACTATGCCTCTTATTTAACTAGGAGCCTGTTCATAAAAAGCTCGTCACGAGTGAGAATAGTCATTCCTTTTTAAGGATGGGCGCTACTAGATGGCCGGTTTAATTTTTCCGCAGCAGAGCCCTATTTATGGATGGGCACTAACTATGCTGCAAAGCAGCTTTAACAACACTAAAATCACCTGACAAGAATTTTTTTAGTTCTGGTTCAACGCTGTCCATTGTTACCATAACAACCCATTGAGAATGACAAGCATCAACCATTGTTATCGCCTCTAGAAACTGCTCTTTAGAAAACACGAATGCACCACGTAAGGTTTTTTGGTGGCGTATAGCCTCCGATATATTGACTTCGAGCAACGGAGTTTCGAAACCAAGAAAAGTACAAACACCTAGTTTTTTCGTTAACGCTATAGCGGTATTTTTTGCAGCGGTTGAGCCCACCGTATCAAAAACGCTGTCAAAGGCCAACATGTCATTTTCGGACGTTCGCTCTTTAACTGCAGTTGCACCCAATGCGCGCGCAGCTGCTCGACGATTTCCCGAAGGATCTATTACAGTTATGTTTTGGCAACCAGCGCGGCTTGCGCATGCGACAAGGCCCAAACCCAAACCACCCACGCCAATAACCGCCACAGAATCGTGCGCAGTCGCTTGAGATAACTCCCATGCGTTAACTGAATTGGCGAAGGGCTCTATAAATACTGCTTGCTCCCACGATATATTATCTGGAATAGGAAAAAGATTTACCGTTGGGGCGATGATTTTTTCGGCGAAACCACCCTGGGTTTGCACACCAATAAGCGACCATTGTTCGCAGAGTTGCGTTTGTTTATTGCGGCAATATTGGCAATCACCACAGCCAGACAAAGGATAAACTGCAACACGCTGCACTTCATCTTCTGTGGTACTTTTTGTGCCTAACACTTGTTTACTACGAACGTTTTTATTAAGAGAATTTTTGTGAAGGATATGGTTGTCACCAACAGTACCAACAATACCGTGCCCCATAATATTGGGCAACGGGCGAATACCGGGGTTATTAAAACCAAGGTATTCGCTACCCCCTATACCTGCGGCAACCACAGTGACTAATGACTGATTTTTTAGAGGAACGGGGTCGTTCACTTCACGAACGACCAAGGTCTTTTGCGTATTTAACACGAGCGCTTGCATATTATCATCTCTTTATTCGTTACCCGATAAGTAGAATAAAGACCGCGCTCGGATTAACGCGAGGAGTTTACTTCACTAACCTGTTCTCAATTAAGTCATCAACCACCGAGGGATCTGCCAAGGTTGAGATGTCACCTAAACTATCAATTTCGTTGGTAGCAATTTTACGCAAAATACGGCGCATAATTTTACCAGAGCGGGTTTTTGGTAAACCCGGCGCCCACTGAATTAAATCCGGTTTAGCGATAGGGCCAATTTGCTGTACACATAATTTCACTAATTCTTTTTTGAGTTCATCGCTAGGAACCTCGCCATTCATTAAGGTCACGTAGGCATAAATACCTTGGCCTTTAATATCGTGGGGATAACCGACTATCGCAGACTCAGCCACTTTTTCGTGTAGCACTAAGGCACTTTCGATTTCGGCAGTCCCTAAGCGGTGACCACTAACATTAAGCACGTCATCCATACGACCGGTAATCCAATAATAGCCATCGGCATCACGACGTGCGCCGTCACCGGTAAAGTAATAACCAGGGTAGGTAGTGAAATAGGTATCTATTAATCGTTGATGATCACCATATACACTACGAATTTGGCTAGGCCATGAGGCTTTAATCACTAAACTACCCGCTCCTTCACCTTCGATCTCTTGTGCATTTTCATCCAAAATTGCTGGCTGCACGCCAAAGAACGGTAAGGTCGCAGAGCCTGGCTTTAAGTCGGTCGCTCCCGGTAACGGCGTTAACATATGTGCGCCGGTTTCGGTTTGCCACCATGTATCCATAATCGGACAACGCTCTTCACCTACTACGGTGTTGTACCAATGCCATGCTTCGGGATTAATGGGCTCGCCCACCGTACCCAAGATACGTAAGCTCTTACGTGAGGTCTTAGTCACCCAGTCATCGCCCGCGCCCATTAAGGCTCGAATCGCAGTTGGCGCAGTGTAGAAAATAGCAACCTTGTGTTTATCCACTATATCCCAGCAACGAGAAGGGCTTGGATAATTTGGCACACCTTCGAACATTAGCGACGTCGCGCCGTTGGCTAGTGGGCCATAAACAATATACGAATGCCCCGTCACCCAACCTACATCGGCAGTACACCAGTACACTTCGCCCTCTTGGTAATCGAACACATATTTATGTGTCATCGCTGCTTGTAATAAATAACCCGCCGTTGTGTGCAATACGCCTTTTGGCTTACCGGTAGAACCCGAGGTATATAAAATAAATAACGGGTCTTCTGACTCCATAGGTTCTGGCGCACATTGATTGTCGGCAGCAGCGGTTGCTTCGTCATACCATACGTCACGGCCGTTCTCACCCTCAAGACTGTCCCACTGAATATCACCACCGGTTCTTTTAACCACTAAACACGTATGCACATCAGGGCATCGCGCTAGCGCTTTATCAGCATTGGCTTTTAATGGAACCGCTTTACCGCCACGAAGCCCTTGGTCAGCAGTAATAACCACCTGGCAATCAGAGTCTATAATGCGGTCGCCTAAGGCCTCGGGAGAAAAGCCACCAAAAACAATCGAATGCACCGCACCGATACGAGCGCAGGCCAACATGGCATAAGCGGCTTCGGGAATCATCGGTAAATACAAGCAAACACGATCGCCTTTTTTTACACCACGGGCTTTTAATACATTCGCTAGGCGACAAACGGCGTCGTGTAAATCCGCATAAGTAATATTTTTATCATCCGCAGGATCGTCACCTTCCCAAATAATCGCTGTCTGGTTTGCACGCTCAGGCAAGTGGCGATCAATACAGTTTTCACTCACATTTAACTGACCCCCGTCAAACCAACGCGCCACGCCTTTATGCATATCCGACTCGCACACACTCGTCCACGGCTTTTGCCACGTCAAAAATTGCGTCGCTTGCTCTGCCCAAAAAGTATCGGGGTCATTCACTGACTGCTGGTACAAGGTTTGGTACCTTTCTTTAGTGATATGCGCATTCGCTTTAACACTATCAAGAACAGGATAAACAGAAGACATGGTATTTCCTTTGGATGGTCGGTGGGTATGCTTTATTTTTACCCTGTAGCCTACTAAGATCGGTCTTATATCTCAACAACAAAATTATAATATATTGCTAAATAATCGTTACCTATAGATAGCGCAAGGCATAAGGCGACAAAAGGAGGATAGAGGGGAAGGGAAGCGTCGCTCACCGACAGTGGTGAGCATTTATATTAAAGCTCACTACTGTCCCGCTAGCGTAATGTCGTCATGCCGGGCTAGATCGGGTACCGGTATCCAGCAAGCTATTGAAATCACTGAATTATGAAAGCCTTCCTTGGTTTTCACCCTCCGGGCACGCTCATGCGGTTCAAATCTGTTCCTACAGATTTTGTCCGGATAAGCAAAAAACGCTTTCCGGAATGACGGGGTTTCTTTTTGATTTTCATGTCGCTTACTTACCGTATTCGTCATGCCGGGCTAGATCCGGCACCGCTTAATTATGATTGACGTATCCTATAGCTAATTAAGCCGAACTTAGCGGGACAGCAGTGATAAAAGCGATAAGAAAAAGTGTGGTTTGTTAATCTTTCTGGATAGGGATGGCATTTGCCGTACGCTCAACCGTATTATCTTCATTGAGATAAATTAAACGTGGTTTGAAAGCATTAAGTTCAGCCGCGTCGAACTGGCCATAGGCCGCAATAATAATACGATCACTCACCTGTACTTTACGCGCAGCAGCGCCGTTGAGCGAGATAGTACCCGAACCCGCTTCGGCCAAAATAACATAAGTAGTAAAACGCTCGCCATTGCTCACATTATAAATATCGATTTGTTCAAACTCGCGAAAACCCGCCAGCTCAACTAAATCGGCATCAATCGCGCAAGAACCGTCGTACCACAATTCGGCCTGCGTCACACAAGCCATATGTAACTTACCTTTTAACAATGTAGTTTGCATAATATCTAATTTTTCACTATAAAATTTTGTAGGGTTATATAGAACTCTATGAGACTTATATCTTCAGGGAGATATTATCTATCAGGCGAGCTGCTTGTGTATACATAGCGCCCAAGATCGTAATATCTCCATCATCAAGTGCCGCTGGCATCAGCGTATCGCTACTGCAGATTTGAAAATAGTCCACCCGAAAACCTGCAGCAATAATACGTGAATGCGCCTCGGCTTCTATAGCGAGATATTCACGATTACCATCGATGACCTGCTGTTTTGCCCACAACAAACACGCCTGCAACTGATTGGCTTGGGGGCGCTCGTCACCACTAATAAAATGATTACGCGAACTCATGGCCAAGCCATCGTGTTCACGCACAATATCCCCTGCAACAATCTCAACAGGAATACATAAATCTTGCACCATGCGACGAATCACCGCAATTTGCTGATAGTCTTTTAAGCCAAAAACTGCCGCATGCGGTTGAATAATATTTAATAATTTACTGACGACCGTCGTCACGCCTTCAAAATGCCCCGGGCGACTTGAACCACACAACATATCGGTCATCGACGGAACCACCACTCGCGTTTGCCCATCCATACCATTGGGATAAATTTCTTTTTCCTCAGGGAAAAATAAATAATCACACTGGGTGTCTATTAACTTTTGGCAGTCATCACTAAATGTGCGGGGGTATTGATCCCAGTCTTCGTTAAGGCCAAATTGTAAGCGGTTAACAAAAATACTCGCCACCACCACATCACACTGGAGTTTAGCGGTTTTCACCAGCGCTAAATGGCCATCATGTAGATTCCCCATGGTCGGCACAAAGCCAATACGCTTACCCGACTGACGATCAGCGTCCAGCGACTCGCGAAGGGAATGAATATGACGAAATATTTGCATTATATATAAACAGATAGAAGACAGGGGCGGCGATGATACACCGTGACCACACACCCTGCAACCAAGGAGAAAGCACCTTTTACGGCCTGAATTCGTTGCTTAAGTCAATAGCACCTATGCAGCCTATTTACGCTACGTAAAGGGGCTGCTGAGCTACTTGTGGGTGGGAACTTTAATCTCCCTTAGATTGGCTCTTCTCAAGCTCTAGACTTAAAAGGTAAGGGCAACATGCGACAAGAGATCATTCGTGTAAAGCGCTCAAATCCGCTTACTTATGGTCAATAAGTGTGCGAAAATAGCCGCCGTAATTTTACTCCTTCATTTCCGCTTAACAAGACGACATTATCATGGCTAAAACTGGCTTAGCAAAAGCACCTCATTTATTTCAGTACCCTAAATACTGGGCCGAATGCTTTGGTGCAGCCCCTTATTTACCTATGTGTCGCGCTGAAATGGATGAACTGGGCTGGGACAGCTGTGACATTATCATCGTCACCGGTGATGCCTATGTGGATCACCCTAGTTTTGGTATGGCGGTAATGGGGCGCTTTCTTGAATCGCAAGGTTTTCGCGTAGGTATTATTGCTCAGCCCGACTGGAAAAGCGCCGCTGATTTCAAAGTGCTGGGCGAGCCTAATTTATTTTTTGGCGTTACCTCTGGCAACATGGATTCAATGATCAATAAGTACACCGCCGACCTTAAGGTGCGTAACGACGATGCTTACACCACCAATGGCGAGGCAGGCAAACGCCCTGATCGCGCAGTCACGGTGTATTCGCAACGCTGCAAAGAAGCCTACAAAAATATCCCCGTAGTGATTGGCGGCATCGAAGCCAGCCTACGTCGCATTGCACAATACGATTACTGGAGTGACGAAGTACGTCGCTCGGTACTGATCGACTCTACAGCCGACATACTACTTTACGGTAATGCTGAACGAGCAATTGCAGAAGTGGCGCATCAACTCGCTCACGGACGCAAAGTCGACGAACTACTGAACATTCGTGGCACCACTATTTCACGCAAAGCGCTACCTGCTGGCTGGACCGAGGTTGATTCCACTCGTATTGACTGGCCGGGTAATATCGACAAAATCCCCAACCCTTACGAATACGACCAATCGCCTAGCTCCTGTACCGAAAAAAGCACCGAGGAAAAACTCGGCATCGCCCCTAAAAACACCGAAGCGGGTGACCAGCCCATAGTCATAGACCCTATAGCAGTAAAGCCGGTAAAAGTCGCACCCGAGCCTATTAGAATCGTCCCTATGCCGCTACAGCGCAAAGTGAAATTGGATGAAGATAAAACCTATGTGCGCCTACCCTCTTTTGAAAAAGTACGTGCCGACTCTGCATTATATGCTCACGCATCTCGTGTATTGCACCAAGAAGCCAACCCACATAATGCACGCCCCTTAGTGCAAAAACACGGTGACCGAGAGGTATGGGTTAACCCACCGCCGATCCCGCTAAAAACCGAGGAAATGGATGGCGTATTTGACTTACCGTTTCAGCGCCGACCACATCCAAGTTATGGCGAAGCCAATATCCCTGCGTACAGTATGATTAGTACCTCGGTGAATATTATGCGCGGCTGTTTTGGCGGCTGTACATTCTGCTCGATCACCGAGCACGAAGGCCGAATTATTCAAAGCCGTTCAGAAGAATCGGTATTGCGCGAAATTGAAAAAATCCGCGATCAAGTCCCCAACTTTACCGGCTCTATTTCTGACCTTGGCGGCCCCACCGCCAATATGTATTTCTTAAACTGTAAAGACGATGTCACACAAGCAAACTGCCGTCGACTTTCTTGCGTGTATCCGGGTGTGTGTAAAAACTTAATTACCGATCATAGCCCGACCACCAATTTATATCGCAAAGCACGAGCCATACCCGGCATTAAACGTATTTCCATCGCCTCTGGCTTACGTTACGACCTCGCTATTTTAGATGAGGAATACGTAAAAGAACTGGTCACACATCATGTGGGTGGCTATCTAAAAATTGCACCAGAACATACCGAAAACAAAACATTATCCATGATGATGAAACCCGGCATGGGCGCTTATGACAAATTTAAAGTCTTGTTTGATAAGTACTCAAAAGAAGCGGGCAAGAAACAGTATTTAATCCCTTACTTTATTGCCGCACATCCGGGCAGTGAAGACGGAGACATGCTTAATCTAGCATTATGGCTCAAGAAAAATAATTTTCGCGCCGACCAAGTGCAAACGTTTTATCCATCACCAATGGCACTGGCCACCGCCATGTACCACAGTGGCCGCAACCCACTCAAAAAACTGACATACAAAACTAAGAAAATGTTTACCGCACGCAACTTAAAGCAACGCCGGTTACACAAATCTTATTTACGCTATCACGATGAAAAAAATTGGGATGATATTCGTGCATCATTAACCGAAATGAATCGCACTGATCTTATTGGTGATGGCGAAAAATGCCTAGTGCCTGCAGTAGATAAAACCGGCAGGCGCAAAGCCATACCATCGAAAAAAGGACAATTTCAGCAGGCGCGTGGCGGGCAGTGGGATAATCGAGGAAATGGGAAAAAGAAGAGCTTTAAAAAGAAATAGGTCGCTGAACTGGCTCTTCCCAAAACAAGAAGAGGCCGTCCACTAAGATGTCAATGTGGAGAGGGTGTCCCTCTATATTTCTCTATGTTTTCCGATAAACGCTTTTAATTTTAGCGATGTGACTGGTGACTTTCCATATAGCGACGAAGTAGCTGGTTAATACGAGTTTGATAGCCTTGGCCGCCTTCTTTAAACCACGTTAGTACATCTGCATCTAGGCGTAAGGTCACTGGCTGCTTATTAGAGGGCGTGCGTAGTTCAGCTTGCTGGAAGAACGATTCATCCAATGCGGCAATATCACTAGTATCAATCGCGAAATCATCTATTTCAGATAATCGTTTCCAATCAGTTTTTGATGCTTTTTTCATATAAACGTACCTCATGTTTAAGCGCTTTTCGCGCAGAGGTAATGCAGATACTGTCATGGTGACGCTCAACATACACAACGACACCGACTAAAGACTTTATCCACCCCATGCCTATCCAGCGGTCTTCCGCATAATCTGCCTTATCATCTAAAAATGTCAGTATAGGATGATTAAACATCTCTTTAACATCCATAAAATCGATACCGTGTTTACGGATATTGACCTCATTTTTAGATTCATCCCATTCAAACTTCATGCATTAGCTTGTATTGACATTTGTACATACAGTATAGGCCTCTCATTGTGACGAGTCACGTTCAATCTTCGCTGGGTGCGCCAAGGTATGAACATCCTTTAATTGCTTAATGCTCACTTGGGTATAGATTCCCGTCGTCTCTAATTTTGCATGGCCTAACAGGGCTTGGATATATCTCACATCCCCACCACCTTCCAGTATTCAGGTTGCACAAGTCTGACGGAACCGGTGGCATGAGCTTTTTTTGCCAATGTAGGCTAGGTTCACATAATCCTTTACCAACTTACTCATGGCGTTCGCGTGGAAGGCATCGCCCATGTTGGTGACGAACAAAATGCTGTCGTCATAATAAATTCCTTTTCTGTATGGATGAACAGTATTTATGGTAAGGATCGGCCACTAAGATGTCAATGTGGAGTGGGTGCCCCTCTATTTTGTTTCTCTATTTTGTTTCTCTATTTTGTTTGACGTGCAGGAAGCACTAATGTTGGGGAACACAGGGATGTGTGGGAGCAGTAATAGCAAGCCCTATGACAAGCGGAGGAAGAAGCCTACAGCCTCCGATAAACGTTTTTAATCTTTTAACTCATCAAGGCTATCATTAACCTCATCAATCAAACTCTTTAACTTCTCTGCTTTAATGTCACCTTGATCCGATTTTGAGTACAGAGTCAGCAACACGCAACGCGATTCTGTTTTAAGATAGTAGATTACGCGATAACCTCCGCTTTTCCCTTTTTGATTACCACTATTTTTTACTCGAACTTTATACAAGGTATGCCCTGTTCCGACAATTCGATCACCTAATGTTTCACCCGACACTAGACTCTCTAGCAGAGGAGTTAAGTCACTTTTAATATGACGGTAACGCCGTGCCAACGACTTTAATTGCCGCCTGAACATTCGACTATAAATTAACTCCACAAGTAATACCTATTCAGCATCAATACCATCCCAGAGCGTTTCAATAGGATAGGTTCGACCTTCCATTGCATCCTTCCAGCCTTCTCGGAAGCTATCTTCTGCTGAGGGTAAAGCAGTAACACCTTCACGGAATGCATGAACAACATCAATCAATGCGGGTAGGCACTCTTTGGGTATTTGTTGAATCTCAGCGGCCAGTAGTTCGTCATAATTTGCATGTACATGTGCCATAAGTAAAAACCTCTTAAACGACTTTAACCATGATTATAATACGTTTATGTCACTATCGTACTACGATTGTCACACATCGTTTGTTTTACTGATCTTTGCAGGGTGAGCCAGCGTATGAAAATCCTTTAATTGCTTAATGCTCGCTTGGGTATATATCCCTGTGGCCTCTAATTTGGCATGACCTAGCAAGGCTTGGATATATCTCACATCTGCACCACCTTCTAGCATCAACGTAGCGCAGGTATGACGGAACAGGTGGCATGAGCCTTTTTTTCCGCTGTCTGCTTTCACAACATAATCCTTTACCAACTTACTTATGGCGTTCGCGTGGAAGGCATCGCCCATTTTAGTCACGAACAAGGTGCCATCGTCTTGGCCTAGCGTTAATTCAAGTCTGGCTTGATATTGGTAGGCGTTAATCCATTTTAACGCTCTCTTGCCAGTGGGAACCATACTTTTGGCCTGACCAGTAAACACCGTGCCTCGTTGATAATATTTACCTTTGGCCACTTGAGCGGAACATTCTACCTGCACTATAAAGCGTATCCAGGATGGCTCTTTCTCGTGTTTTTCAGTTAGAACGTATGCTTACAATGAGATAATCATCCTCTTTATTTACATAGCCAAGATCAGGTCAGGCACTCCACTATTGACCTACACCCACACATTTCTTAGTATTTAGCTCACAACATGTTTAAAGGACTAAACTATGACTCGCCCACGACAAGAGTTAATCTCTATTTCAGATACCCCCTATTACCATATTGTCTCCCGCTGTGTTCGGCGAACGTTTCTATGTGGTTTTGATCAGCACACGCAACAAAATTATGAACATCGCCGTCAGTGGAT